>CAKZOB010000074.1 GCA_937135955.1 uncultured Anaerolineales bacterium
TTTCGGTTGTCAAGGGCGGGTCAAGGGGTGGGTGCAAGATGTGACAGGCAATTTGCAGCAGTCTGCTGCCCCTCACCTCTCAATCCCCTCTCCCCCGCGACGCAGTCGCGGGGCGAGGGGACTTACTGTCTTTCGTGCGAGCGCTCCCCTTCTCCCGCAGCGCGGGAGAAGGGGCCGGGGGATGAGGGGCATCGGGCGGGGCAAGGTCGCTATCAACCTTTGCATGCACCCCGGCCAAGGGCAAAAGCTGGGAAGCCTTGAAAACCTCCGAACCACAGGGGTCACTGGGGACGCAAAGAAGAGCGCAGAGAGTCCTTGCCTGGTCTTTCCCTCTGCGCTCTGTAGGCCTCAGCGATGGCTCTCGCCGTTAAGGTGAGAGATACCCCGAATTCCGGCAGTGTTTGCTGGAATATTCCCCCATCACGACGTTGCCTGCGCAGCAGCCAACAACTCCGCGCGGCGCGTGCGCCGTCTCCGCAGGTACTTTTCGACTTCTACTGCCGGGAACAGCGACCCTGCCAGCAACCACGACACGATCAGTTCGGTGGCATCCAGCGAGACGGTGTCGAAGATGGTCTGCAGGAAGGGGACGTAGATCACCAGCATCTGCAGCACGGCGGTCAGCGTGACCGCAGCCCATAGCAGTTTGTTGCGGTGAAGCGGTGTGCGCAGGAAGGACGCCTCGCCGCCGTGAATGGCCGACACCTCGAATACCTGCGTCAGGGCCAGCACGGTGAAGGCTACCGTCCGCGCTACGTGCAGCGCTTCGTCGCTGGGATCGAACAGTTCGCCGCCGTGACGGTTGAGCGCCCACATGAACCCGATCAATGTGACCACGCCGATCCACACCCCCACCCAGATAATGTGCAGGCCCACGCCGCGGGCGAAGATACTTTCGCGCGGCGGGCGCGGCTTGCGCTTCATCACGTCCGGCTCGCTCGGCTCGAAGCCCAACGCGATGGCGGGCAGGCCATCGGTCACCAGGTTGATCCACAAAATCTGAATGGCCAGCAGCGGCACGCGCAGCCCCATGACCAGCGCTGCGAACATAGCCACGATCTCGCCGGCGTTAGTGCTCAGCAGATAGCGCAGGAACTTGCGGATGTTGTCGTAGATGGTACGCCCTTCTTCGATGGCGGCCACGATGGTGGCGAAGTTGTCATCGGTGAGCACCATATCGGCGGCACTCTGGCTGACATCAGTGCCAGTGATGCCCATCGCCACGCCGATATTGGCCTGTTTGAGCGCTGGCGCATCGTTGACGCCGTCGCCGGTCATGGCCACGATCTGCCCGTGCGACTGCAACGCCTTGACCACGCGCAACTTGTGTTCGGGCGACACGCGGGCGTAGACCGAGGTTTCCAGCGCCACCCGCTGCAGGTCGTCGTCGCTCATGCGATCGAGTTCCACACCGGTCAGGGCACGGTCGTGCTCGCCCATGATACCAAGCTGCCGGGCGATGGCTGTCGCCGTCAGTTTATGATCGCCGGTGATCATCACCGTGCGGATGCCCGCCTGCGCCGCGACGCGCACAGCCTCTTTGGCTTCCGGGCGGGGCGGGTCCACAATGCCGATCAGCCCTAGCAGGGTCAGGTCGCGTTCGACGACCTCCGGCGTCAAGTCCTGGGGCATCTCTGGCAGCGGGCGGTAGCCGATGCCGATCACGCGCAATCCCTGGCTGGCCATACTCTCGATCTTGGCGCTCCAGGCCTGACGACGTTCGGGCGTGAGCGGACGCGGGCCGTCGGGCATGACTTCCTGGGCCGCCCAGGCAACGAGTTGATCCGGCGCGCCTTTGGTGAAGGCCACATAGGGGGCGTGCTCAAACAGTTCGGAGACAAAGCGTCCGCGCGGCTGATGAATGGTGGTCATGGCCTTACGCTCGGACGAGAAGGGAATCTCGGCCCGGCGCGGCAGATCGTCTTCCAGCACCGAGCGGCTCCAGCCCGCCTTGCGGGCAGCGACCAGCAAAGCGCCCTCGGTGGTGTCGCCCACTACTTCCCAGCGCCCGTTGCCTTCTACCTGCTCCAGGAAAGCGTCGGTGCACAGCGCAGCGGCTTTTAGCAGGCGGGCCAGCACCGTGTCGTTCACCACATTGATGGGCCGCTTGCCCTCGTAGAACGTCCCAACCGGCGTATAGCCGACGCCCTCCACCGTCACGTCGTCGCGCCCTGGCAGGCCGATCAGCGTCACCGTCATCTCGTTGCGTGTGAGCGTGCCGGTCTTATCGGTGCAGATCACCGACACCGAGCCGAGCGTTTCGACAGCGGGCAGCTTGCGGATCAGGGCATGGCGGCGCACCATACGCCGCGCGCCCAGCGCCAGCGCGATGGTGATCACCGCGGGCAACCCTTCGGGGATGGCGGCCACGGCCAGACTGATCGCCGTCAGCAGCATTTCCTCGACATCTTCGCCGCGCAACACCCCCGCCACAAAGACCAGGGCGCAGACGGCCAGCGCCGCGCCAGCCAGGACAACGCCGACGCGCTCCAGGCGTTCCTGCAGGGGGGTGCGCCCTTTCTCGACGCGCTGCAACAACGTCGCGATGGTGCCCAGTTCGGTCTTGAAGCCGGTCGCCGTCACGGCCAGCAGGGCGCGCCCATAGGTGACGGCAGTGCCCATATAAAGCATATTACTGCGGTCGCCAGCCGAGGGCGGCGGGTTGCTGTCCGGCAGGGCCTCCACCGACTTGAGCGCGGGGTGCGACTCGCCGGTGAGCGCCGCCTCGTCCACCTGCAGGTTAACCGCTTCGACCAGGCGGCCATCGGCGGGCACGCGATCGCCCGCTTCCAGCAGCACGATGTCGCCAGGCACCAGCTCGGTTGCGCTCAGTTCCTGCACATGGCCGTCGCGCCGCACGCGCACGATGGGCGTCTGCATCCTGCTCAGGGCGGCCAGGGCCTGTTCGGCCTGGTATTCCTGGAAAAAGCCAAGCGTTGCGTTCAGCAACACAATGGCCAGGATGACCACCGCGTCCTTGGTGTCGCCAATGATCACGGAGATAATGGCCGCCGCGATCAGCACCAGCACCATCACTTCGGTGAACTGACTGAGCAACAGTTTCCACAGCGAAGTCTGGCTCTCGGTGGGCAATTCGTTCTTGCCGAACTGCGCCTGCCGCTCAGCGACCTGGGAAGCGCTTAGGCCAGCCTCGGCGCTGGTCTCCAGGCGCGCCAGTGTGTCAGGCACAGGCAACGTATACCATTTTTCCTGTTCTCTGGTGGCCATGGGCAACGCTGTCCTTTCTCCTATCAGCCATCGCCGGCGGGAGGCTGGCGAGGCTGTTTTTTGTCTGCATTATCAACCGGCGCAGATTGTAGGACAAGCCAGGGAGTCTGTACAGGCATGAACACCCCCAAACTTTTGGGGGGTGCTTATCATCTTCTCATTCGCCGCCCGTCGTGGAATGCACTAGACTTTAAATCAGACACTGGAGAGGTGAAAATGATACTGATCACTGGCGCATCCGGCTACGTGGGTAACAATCTGGTTCGCTATCTGGTCGCGCAGGGTAAGGCAGTGCGCGCCCTGGTGCACAGTCCGGCCAAAGCTGCCCTGCGCCTGGCCGATATACGCGACCAAATCGAGATCTTCCAGGGCGATGTCACGCGGCCCGAAACGCTGCGCCCTGCGCTGGAAGGGGTCAGCGCGGTCGTGCATCTGGTGGCGGTGGCCATCGAAAAGCGCCCCGGCGACTACGAACGCATCAACACGCAGGGCACTGTTAACGTGGTAGAGGCAGCGAAAGCGGCGGGCGTGCGTCGCCTGATCAACATGAGTCAGAACGGGGCCGACAGCCGTCTGCCCTATCGCTTCCTGGCCAGCAAGGGCAAGGCGCAGGAATACGTCGCCGCCTCTGGCCTGGACTGGACAGCCCTGCGCCCCTCGGTGATCTGGGGGCCGCAGGATGAGTTCGCCAATGTGCAGGCCCGGCTGATCAAACTGACGCCGTTGATCTTCCCCATTGTCGGTGATGGGAAAGCTCGCTTCCAGCCGGTGTGGGTGGGCGATGTGGTCGAGGCGACGGCGCGCTGCCTGGACGACGAGCAGACCATCGGTCAGGAATATGCGCTGGGCGGGCCAGAAGTGCTGACCTATGCGCAGATCGTCGAGCGGGTGCTGGCCGCGCTGGGGACACGCCGCCTGATGGTCAACGTGCCTGTGCCCCTGTTGCGTCCGGCGGTCAAACTGATGGAACTGGCCCTGCCCAACCCGCCGGTGAGCACGGGCCTGCTCGATTTGCTGAAAGTGGACAACGTGGTCGAGCACAACGCCCTGACCGAGGTCTTCGGCATCGAACCGCGCCCCTTCACGCCGGAGAACCTGAGCTATATGCGTCGGTTCACTGCCCTGGGCGCGCTCAAGCGGTTGCTGGGCAGGCCGACCGCAGACGAAGAGGTGTCGTAGTGCCACCGGTTGCTTTGCCCCCTGCCACCCATTCCGGGTACGCACCGTCGCTCGGCGAAACGCGGTGTGGCGGCTTCAAACCAGCCAGCGTCTTGTTGCTCAGCCGAGGGTAAAAACAGGCGCTGAGCGTCTGCTTTCCGAAGAGCACAGAGGTCATAGAAACGAACTCAGGTCGAGGGTGGGTTGACCGGCCCTGGTTGATCTCACCCTCATTTGGCGTTGGCGCGCCGCGGTTCAAAAACATGGCCCCAAAACGCAAATGCACCCGCAACACGCACCGGATGGAGCGAAAAGGCCGATCTGTTTATACTGGTCGCTGACTGCTGAGTCACTGAAAGCTGATCGCTGATCACAGCTCATCTGCTTGAGGGGGATGTCATGTCTGCACCATTGACCGTGCGCAAGGTCGAGAGCAAGACCGACTGTGAGACGTTTCTGCGTTTCCCCTGGCGACTGTATCGAGGCGATCCCCATTGGGTGCCGCCCCTGGTGGGGATGCAGCGTCACAAGCTCGACCGGCGCAAGAATCGATCGTGGCAGCACATGGAGGGCGATTACTTCATCGCCTGGCGCGGCGACGAGCCGGTCGGCACGATCGCGGCGATCATCAACCACCGGCACAATGAATTCCAGCGCGAACATATCGGCTTCTTCGGCTGTTTCGAGGTCTACGACGATCAAGAAGCGGCGTCCGCCCTGCTGGAAACGGCGGCGGAGTATGTGGCGGCCAGGGGGTACGATGCCCTGCGCGGCCCGGCCAGCTTTTCCACCAACGACGAGTGCGGCTTGCTGATCAAGGGCTTCGACGATCCCCCGGTGATCCTCATGCCCTACAACTATCCCTACGTGCAGCGCCTGATCGAAAATACGCCCGGCTTCGTCAAGGTGATGGATACCTACAGCTTCCGTGTCACCCTCAAAGACTGGACGGCTTCGCCCAAGCTGGAACAGACGTTGCGCGTCACCCGCAAGAACAACGAGCGGCGCGGGATCACGGTGCGCACGCTCGACCCGCGCCATATGCGGCGCGACTTGGCGCTGTTCAAGGAGATTTACAACCAGGCCTGGGACGACAACTGGGGCTTCGTCCCGCTCTCCGACGCAGAACTCGACGCGCTCGTCCGCAACCTGGGGCAATATCTGGAGCCGCGCCTGGCCTTCTTCGCCGAGGTGCGCGGCGAACCGGCGGCCTTTCTGCTCGCCTTCCCCGATCTCAACCAGCCGCTACGTGCCGCCTATCCGCGCCCAGGCAAGCCCACCCTGCTGACGCTGGCGCAGGTCTTCTGGCACTGGAAGATTCGCTCCAAGATCACGCGGGTGCGCATCGCCCTGATGGGTGTGCGCGAGAATTTCCGGGGGATCGGCGTGGAGGCGGCTATGTTCGCACACTTCTTCGAACAGGCTCCCGCCCTCAGCGCGCGGACGGGCTGGACGTACGCCGACGCGGGGTGGGTGCTGGAGACCAACGAGCCGATGAATCGTATCGTGCGCGCCTATGGTGGGGAGGATTACAAGCACTATCGCTGGTACGAACGCGCTCTGCACTGAGGGAAAGGCAATCCCGATCCCGCGCAGGGCCAATCCAAACGCCCCTTTCCGCCCGTAGATCAGGGTAGATAGTTCGCTTGAGCTGTATTCGGACGAAAGGAGCCGGGCACATGGCTTTCGCACGTTTCATGTCAAGCGCCGCGGGGCGTCTGTTGCGCATTGTGGCAGGGATCGCCCTGATCGCAGTGGGATTGCTCGCCGTCAAGGACACAGCGGGCATCGTGATCGCCGTCGTCGGGCTGGTGCCGCTGGCGGCGGGTCTGTTCGACTTCTGCCTGTTCGGGCCACTGCTGGGCGCGCCGCTCTCGGGCCGCGCCATTCGCGACCGTCGCTCAGGCCGTTAAAGTAAGGGGCCGCTCACGTTCGAGCGGCCCGGTGTGGTGCAGGTGGTGATACCGGTCGCGCCACTTCAGCAGCAGCCCCTTGGTGATCCCCAACTCGCGCTCCAACTGCGCCGCACTCTTGCCACTGCTCTTCAGCAGCTCCAGCGCTTCCAGCTTGAACTCTTGGGTGTAGGTACGATATCGCCTGTCCATCCTTCCCTCCTGTGCTCTTCACTCTACGACATTTCTTGTGTCCGAGAAACTAGGTCAAGGTCAGACTAGTTTACCTCTTTTTGTGAACTCAACTGAAATGCACCCGTCGAAAACGGCTGTCTGTTGCACCGGTCTTTTCTCTATAATCTATGCTGGAACGGTTGACGCAGCGTGTGCAGTTGCTCCCTGAGGAGTCGCGGTGAGATCGCCATCAGTATCCGACACTATCTTCGGGCGTTCCCGCCGCTGGTGGGCGCGCACCCTGGCTCTCAACGCCCTCATCGCGCTGATCTTCTTCGGCGCGATCCAGCTTGTGCCGGTCTCTCGTGAAAATCCCCCTGTCCGTCGCGAGCCGGTTTGGGATTCGCCGGAGACGCGCGCGCTGGCGCAGGCCGCCTGCTTCGATTGTCACAGCAACGAAACGGTCTGGCCCTGGTATGCCCGCATCGCGCCGCCGTCGTGGGTGATCTGGTATGACGTGACGGAAGGGCGCGAGGCGCTTAATTTCTCCGAGTGGGATCGTCACACCGATGACGAGTATATTGATCCCGCTGATTCCTTCCCTCCCAAGACCCTCTCAGAGCGCATCGAGGCGGTCATCCGCAACGGCTCGATGCCGCCGGGCACCTATCGGCTGGCGCACCCGCGGGCGCGCCTGTCGGCAGCGCAGAAAGAAGCGCTGATCGAAGGGTTGGTACGCACGGTACAGGCCAATCAGGATACCCTTCCGGCCCCATGATCGCCTTCGGGCAGATGTCCGCCCTCATCTGCTCTCTTTCCTGTCCGACATCTTAATGTATTCGCCACGCCAATAGCGCCTTTGTACTACCTGGCTCCCCCGCACGGTGATGTTGTGGGATGTGGAGCGGTATAGCGTATAGAAAGGCCGGCCAGACTTTCGTCCACACAACGGCTTGAGAAGGAGTTCGATCATGAAAGCGTGTTTGCGCCTTGGAATTGCCACCATTGCCTTAATCCTGGCGCTGGCGGGGCTGGTGGAAGCACCCCTGCCCGCGCAGGCCCAGGACGGCGGCGAAGACACCCTAGATGTGCCTATCGAAATCGAAGGATTCGTCGAAAGCATCACGCCGGAAGCTATCATCATTGACGGCTACACCATCGCGCCCGCTGGCGCATTCAGCCCGGCTACCTTGAAGGTGGGCGACTACGTGATCGTCACCGGCTGGTTGCTGCCTGATGGCGACACCATTCAGGTCATCTCGCTGACGGTGGTCACCGGCGAGGACTCCGACAGTGACGGCGTGCCCGACGAACTGGACAACTGCCCCGCTGTCTACAATCCCGATCAGGTGGACACAGACTTTGACGGCTTCGGCGACGCCTGCGACGGTGACGACGACGAAGACAGCGTGCTCGACACAGAGGACAACTGCCCGCTGGTTGCCAACCCCGATCAGGCCGATGCCGATGGAGACGGTGTAGGCGACGCCTGTGAGCCGGACAGCGACGAAGACGGCGTGGCGGACGATCTGGACAATTGCCCGGCGCTCTACAATCCGGAGCAGACCGATACCGACGCGGACGGCCTGGGGGATGTCTGCGATGGTGACGATGATCAGGACGGCGTGCTCGACGCAGAGGACAGCTGCCCGCTGATCGCCAACCCCGATCAGGCTGATGCCGATGAAGACGGTGTGGGCGATGCCTGCGATCTCGGCGAAGATACCGACGAAGACGGCGTGCCGGATGCCGAAGACAACTGCCCGCTGGTCACCAATCCCGACCAGGAAGATAGCGATGAGGATGGGATCGGCGACGCCTGCGACCCCACCGACGACCGCGAAGAGGAGCCGGACGACACTGTCTGCGACCGGCCTAACCATCCGGTCGCCGAGGCGCTGGCCGCGTCCTTCGAGGTGGATTACGACACGATCATGGGCTGGCACTGCGACGGCTATGGCTTCGGCGAGATCGCCCGCGCGCTGCTGCTGGCCGACTATGACGGCACTGTGACGGCTCAGGAGCTGCTCGACCTGTTCGCCAGCGGCCTGGGCTGGGGCGAGATCAAGAAGCAGTATGACGTGCACCCCAGCGCCCTTGCGCCGGGTCAGGCGATCTCGGTGCGCGCCCACGAGCGCCATCGCGAAGAAACCCACACAGGCGATACCGTTGAACCCGCCACCGCGCCCGACGCCGGCCCTGGCAAGAGTGACCTGGCTCCGGGGCACAGCGGCGACGCGCGTGATAAGGGCGATGGCGCTCCGGGCAAGAGCGATCAGGCCCCCGGTCAGACCAAGGACAAGGACAAAGACAAAGGCAAGGGCAAACCGTAGTTGTGGGCAGGCGGGGGGCGGATAACCAACTCAATGCCAGGGGGGCTGGCCATCCGTATGCAGCGTTTCCAGCCCCCCGCCTATTTCCTGCTCCAGGGGATGCTTTCGTGAGCGCAGAATGGGTCGTGCAGACAGGTACCACAGGGCAGTGTTGCGGGCGTACCACATGGGTTATAGTAAGGGTCGGGCATTCTCTAGCAGACAGCACTCAGACCTGGCATGACTGGTACGTCGGAGCAACAGCTAATTGCGCGCGCTCAGCGCGGAGATGGTGATGCCATGGCCGCTCTCTATCGTCGCCACGTGGATGCGATCGCGCGCTACATCGCCTACCGCGTGCCAGACGATGTTGCCGTCGAAGACCTGACCGCGGAAGTCTTCCTGCGCATGGTGGAAGGATTGCCCACCTACCGCGATACGGGCGCGCCCTTCGAAGCCTGGCTCTACCGCATTGCCGCTGCCCGCGTGGCCGACTACTTCCGCCAGCAGGCGCGCTCCGCCACAGACGTGCTCGACGAAGGCTCTGCCGCTGATGTCGCGTCGGCATTGGAATTCGACCTGGCCCAGCAAGAAGAGTTCGATACCCTGCGCGCCGCCCTGCAACAACTCAACGACGAACAACAGACTATCCTGTTGCTGCGCTTTGTGGAACGCAAGAGTCATGAGGAAGTCGCCCACATCCTGGGCAAGAGTGAGCGGGCGGTAGCCGTCGCCCAGCATCGCGCGCTGAAGAAGCTGGCCGAGCTGCTGGGCACCAACAAGCAAGATCGCCACCATCTGCGAGGGCGGTCGTGATGGGACACGACGAAGAACGCGACCTGGAAACATGGCTGGAACGCCTCGATCGGGCCGTTCCGCCGGGCACGCGCGCGGTCAGCGACGCCGCTGACGATCCATTGGTGCAGGCTGCGCAACGCCTGGCCCAGGCCCCGCTGGTGCGCCTGTCTCCGCAGGCGCAGGCGCGCATCGAGGCCCGTCTGCGGGCACAGGTCGCCGCGCAGACAGGCCGCCCCGTCCAAGGCGCGCTCTTCCGTCGGCGGTTGTTGCCCGCGCTGCGCGTCGCGGCGGTGCTGGCGCTGGTGTTGTTGATAGGGCTGTTCGGCGTGGCCCAGGCTTCCGCCGATAGCCTGCCCGGCGACCGCCTCTACTCCGTGAAACGCGCCATTGAGGGTGCCCGTTTGGCGTTGGTCTCGGCGCAGAGCGAACCGGCCCTGCGTGTGCGCTTCGCCGAACGGCGGCTCGACGAGTTCGAGCGCCTGCTGGCGCAGCGGCGGGTATACCCCCCTGTGCTGTTCGACGCCTCTGCCCATCTGGAACGCACGCTTGATCTGCTGGCGCGGGGATACGGGGATCGCGCACACCTGGACGGGCGCATCGCAACGCTGACGCAGCAGCAGACCGCCCTCATCGCGCGCGCCGAAACGCTGGCCCCCTTCGACGCCTTCCAGCAGCTTGGCGCGGCGCAACGTCGTAACCTGACCGTGCAGGAACGCCTGGTCGCCGAGGGCAGCGTGCCGGATTTCCGCCCGGACTATACGCCGACGCCTACTCCCACCCCCACCGAGACTCCAACACCGACGGCGACCTTCACGGCCACCCCATCGCCCACGCCGACGGACACGCCGACGCCTACTCCCACGCCCACCGAGACTCCAACACCGACGGCGACCCTCACGCCTACCGCAACGGCGACAGTCACGCCGACCGCGACGGTCACCCCGACGGGCACGCTCACCGGCACGCCGGTCAAGGGGCGTCCGGGGGCGGGCACGCCTACCCGCACCCCGCCAGGGCACGGGCCGACCCCTGGCCTGGGCGACAATCCGCCAGGGCAGGGCGGGACACATCCGGGCGTAGGCAACCAGGGCCAACCTCCAGGGCAGACCAAACCCAAAGACAGGCCCTAGCGATTGGCATGAACTTTCGTGAAGTATCTTCTCCTCGCCCTCGTGACTTTGTCGCGGGGGAGCGCCTATGCTATAGTCGCCTTGCGAAAACCTGACCGCGAAGGAACATAGCGTGAGTCGGAGCGACGGAGAGAATCAACATCCCTGGCAGCGCGCCGCCAGCACCCTGGCCCTGCTCATCGGCTCGGCGCTGCCGGTGCTGATCGCCATTGTGCTGGTCTCGTCCACCAACGAGGGGGGCAACCCGCTTGATCGCATCCCCGATTACGGCGATCCGCTGGTGGAGACGCTCAGCCTGCCGCTGGAGAGTAGCGAGCCGGTGCAGACGCAGTATCGCTATTATGGGCGCGTGCGGCTGGTCTTCGAGGGGAGCGGAACTCTGGCCGACGGCGCGGGGATAGACACGTTCTACCGCTTCGATCAGACGGGGAGGGGCGTGCCCGCCCTGGCCCCGGCCCTGGCGATAGACGGCGTGTCCGCTCTGGAAGCGCTGAACCTGAGCGCCGAGCCGCCCGCCTACGCCGATGATCACCTTTACAGCGCCGTCTACGATCTGCGCGGCGATTACCGGCGCTTGCGCTTCAACGCGCTGACTGGCGGGACAGGGAGCAGTGGAGCGTTCACCATCACAGTGGTGCAGCTTCGCTGAGGAGTGCGTGCAAAATCTGACAAGCGATGTGCAGCAGTCTGCTGCCCCTCACCCCTGCATCCCCTCGCCCTCGCGACTGCGTCGCGGGGCGAGGGGACTGACTGTCTGTCGCGCGAGCGCTCCCCTTCTCCCGCAGCTGTATGGGCCGGGGGATGAGGGCCATCGGGTGGGGCAAAGTCGCTGACAGCCTTTGCATGCACCCTCGCCGAGAGAGCGGTTGACAGGCCCCTTCACTCTCGCCCTGCCAGCCGACAGAACGAGAACCTCCAGCGCTTGCCCGCCCTGGCCACTGATCACGGCTCCCCCAACGCCTGCTCGTAGAAACGGAAGCGTTTGTAGATGACGCCGTTGAACATCTCGCACAGGCGATGCATTGGCTCGTTGGTCTCCAGCACCCAGCCGCCGTCTGCCGCTGTCCAGCCGGCCTGTGGCGCAAAGGTCAGCGCCCGCTCGTACAGGTCGGCGAACATGGCTGCTTCCACACCGATCCCGCGGAACTCGGCCCGTACGCCCATCAAGGGGATGCGAATGCGGTTGATCTTGGGGCGGAGCTTCCAGTGCCACAGCACTTGCAGCTTGGTCAGCAGTTCCGGCTTGCCGGGGCGCGGGCAGGCGATGCGCAATATCTGATTCATGTCCGGCAACCCCAGCAGAAAACCTGCCGGTTGCCCTTTGACCTCGGCGAAGACGGCAATGCGCTGATCGTAGAATGTGCCCAGGTTGGCCACCAGGTCGTCCAGTTCGGCGTCGGAGAAGGGCACAAAGCCCCAGTTCTTCTCCCAGGCTTGATTGTAGATGTCCTTGAGAATGGCAAATTCCTGCTTCAGGCGGCGCTGATCGGGCGGGCGAACGACGATGCCGCGCCGTTCGTTGTTCTTACGCACCACGCGCAGCATCTTCTGCACCTTTTCGGAGACCTGCGCCGCTTCCAGCGTGAAATAGTAGCTGGAGATGTCCATCACCTTGCCGAAGCCCGCCCCTTCGATCAGACGGGCGTAGTAGGGCGGATTGTAGGGATAGAGCACCAGCGGCGGATCGTCGAAACCCTCGATCAGCACGCCGCATTCCTCGTTGGTGGAAAAGGTAGCGGGGCCGCGCAGGGCTGTTGCTCCTTTCGCCCGCACGTACTCCGCCGCAGTTGTCAGCAACGCCTGGGCGACTTCCTGATCATCGTAGACCTCGAAGGCTCCGAAGAAGCCGCGATTCTCCCCGTGGAATTCGTTGTGCCGGTGATTGATGAACGCCGCCACCGTGCCCACTGGCTGAGCGCCGCGCCAGGCAATGAAGTATTCCCCTTCCAGGTGTTGCCAGGTGGGATTCTTGTGCCGGTCGAATTTGTGGCGCTGCATGGAAAGCAATGGCGGCACCCAGCAGGGATCGTCTTTGTAGAGCGTCCAGGGGAAAGTAATCAGCGTTTCCAGCTCGGACTTGCTGCGCACAGGGCGTACTTCGACGGGAAGGCTCATGCCTGGGTTTCTCCCTCTGGTGCAGATGTCAGCGCGCGCTCGTACCACCGCCAGCGTTTGTACGCGCGCCCGTTCATGGACTCTACCAGGCGGCTCATGGGCGTGTTGGTTTCCAGCACCCAGCCGCCGTCGGCGTTGTGTATGCCCAGTTCTGCGCCCGTTTGATAGGCGCGCATGAACATTGCCGCCTCGACGCCGATGCCCCGGTAGCCCTCTTCCACGCCCATCAACATGATGCGCACGCGCGTGATCTTGGAACGAATCTTCCAATGCCACAGCAATTGCAGCAGGCTGATGAATTCCGGCTTGCCGGGGCGCGGGTAGGCACGATGCAGCGCCTGATTCATGTCCGGCAAGGCCAGCAGAAAGGCAACCGGTCGCCCGTCTACCTCGGCGAAGAAGCCCATACGCGGATCGAAGAACTGACCGATGTCGTGCACCATCTCGTCCAGTTCGCGCTCGGAGAAGGGCACGAAGCCCCAGTTGCGGCTCCAGGCGCGGTTGTAGATGTCCTTGAGCAGCACGAATTCTTCAGCAAGGCGCGTCCGGTCTACGGGGCGCACGGTGATACCGCGCCGGGCGTTGTTCTGCTCGGTGATGCGGAAGAGCTTTTCCAGCTTGGGCGACTGACTGGCCGCCTCGAAGGTGATGTAATAGGCCAGCAGATCCATCACCCTGGCGAAGCCGGGCGTCGCTTCGATCAGGCGCTGATAGTACGGCGGGTTGTAGGGATACAGCAGCACCGGCGGGTCGTCGAAGCCTTCGATCAGCACGCCGCACTCAGCGTTGGTGGAGAAGCTGGCCGGGCCGCGCAGGGCCGTCGCGCCCTTGCCTGCCACATAGTCCGCCGCCGTCTCCAGCAGGGCGCGCACCGCTTCGGCGTCGTCCAGAGCCTCGAACATGCCGAAGAAGCCGATATTCTCGTTCCAGTATTCGTTGTGCCGGTGATTGATAAAGGCGGCGATGGTGCCGACAGGTTGATCCCCGCGCCAGGCGACGAAATAGTCGCCCTCCATGTATTCCCAGGCGGCTCCTTTTCTTTTGTCGAGCTTGTGCCGCTGCAGGGAGAGCAGCGGCGGCACCCAGTAGGGATCGCCGCGATAGACGATCCACGGAAACGTGAGAAATGCCTGGAAGTCGGCTTTGTTCTCGACCCGGCGCACGGACAACGCTGTGGCCATGATACCCTCCCCCCTCTATACGGGTTCGCCGTCGGTCTGGCGCTCGATCTTACTGCGCAGATTGGCACAGGCAAAAAGTGCCTTGTGTGCGCCGTTCAGATCGTCCTTGCGCCAGGCGATGGGGGATTGCATCAAACCGCTTGCCGCTTTACCTCACCCCCAGCCTCGCTACGCTCGGCTCGCCAGCGCCGAGCGGGGGTGAGGTCAACCAGAAGATCACACGACGCTTCTCTGAGCTTACTTCTGCCCATGGTTCTGCTGGCTGGTTTTGATGCGATTACCCTTGCGCCAGGCGATTTTTGTCTTGACAGTCCCCCGCGAGTCTGGTAATCTTTCAATCGCCTTCCTCAGTAGCTCAACGGCAGAGCATCCGGCTGTTAACCGGAGGGTTGTAGGTTCGAATCCTACCTGAGGAGCACGCAAAAAACCCCGGCCAAGCACCGGGGTTTTTCTGTATGCGCTGCGCCCTGCCGCTCAGCCGATCAGGAACTGCCCATCTTTGTAGAACAGCGTCCCGTCTACCACGATCTCACCGCCCTGGCGCATGTCGCAGATCATGTCCCAGTGCACTTCGGACGTGTTGACGCTGCCCGTCTCGCCATAGCCCTGCCCGACGGCCATGTGCACCGTCCCGCCGATCTTCTCGTCGAAGAGGATCGAGCCGGTGAACTGCTGAATATCCCAGTTGGTGCCGATAGCGAACTCGCCCAGGCGACGCGCGCCAGGGTCACTATCCAGCACGCTGAGCAGGAAGTCCTCGTTGGACTCTGCGCGCGCCTTCACCACCAGCCCATCGCGGAATTCCAGCTCGATGCCCTTGACCTCGTTGCCGCGATAGTAGGCCGGATAGGTGAAGCGCACCCAGCCATTGACGCTATCTTCGACGGGGCCGGTGAAAATTTCACCGTCGGGGAAGTTCTCCTTACCGCCCGCGTTCTTGAAGAGCCGCCCCTCGATGCTCATCTGCAGGTCAATATTGTCGCCGCGCACGTGCAGACGCTTCTTGCCCTTCAGCCAGGCGACCAACCGTTCCTGCGCCTCGTAGAATCCTTTCCAGGCCGTGACCGGATCATCCAGGTTGAGCTTGCACGCGCCGAAGAGGAAATCCTCGTACTGGCGCAGCGACATACCGGCGTTCTGCGCATAGCCGAAGGTGGGGAACTGCGTGGTGCAGCGGCGTAACTCGCCAGCGGCCTCGCGCCGCATCTGAACGTTGATCAGGGCAGCCAGGGCTTTGGCGCGGGCGCTCTGCTTGTCGAGCGGGTAAGCATTGCGGTCGCGAGTGTTCTCCTCCGCCTCGATGCGGATAATCACCGGCGCTTCGTCGTACATCAGCTTGAGCATGGGGTTGACATCGGCCAGCAGCGCCGGATCGTCGGTCGTTTCCAGCGCCAGCGCGTTCTCCTGGCTCATGTGTATGTAGACGACGGGCCGCGCGCCCATGCGCAATGCTTCTTCATAGAGTGCCTGGCACAGCGGCTCACCGGCGGGGCTGGTGCTGCGGATCAGCACGCGCTCGCCCGGCTGCGTCGCTGTCGAGTAGTGGAGCAAGACGTAAGCCATCTTGCGAATGCGGTTATCCATGGGTGTCGGGAAAGTCCTTTCGTATCAACGACGATCGTCATTCCAGTCGTGTCGGGCCACTGTCATGGCGCGGGATTCTACCCCCTCAGCGCTGACGCGGCCAAAGCAGGTGCAACCCCGTTCGGGCTTCGACCAGTGCCAGCAGGCCCTGCCAGTAGGGGAATGCCTGCGCCAGGAAGCGCTCGCGCTGCTCGGCGCGCAGCGTAGACAGGCTGCGCGCTACCCGCGCCAGCAGGCGCAGCGCGCTGAAAACTTCCCAGAAAGGCAGATCGGGCAGCGGGCCGGCGGCTGCCTGATAGGCCTCCAGAAACTGATCGCTCAGCGGCACGCCATACGCGCCGAGCATGGCGCTGGCAAAACCTATGTCGAAGCGTGGGTCGGCGATGACGGTGTGCTCCCACCCCTCGATGGCCACGATCTGCGGTGGCTGCGCGACGACGCATTCTAGCGAATAGCTGCCGTGCACGATGACGCGCGGCAATTCCTCGATGCTGTCGAGATGCCCCTCCAGCCAGTCGAGAATCTCCTGCAATTCCCATGTTTCCAGGCGGCGCACCAGGCGAGATAGCTCGCCGAAGGCGTAGCGCAGGGGTGTCATCGGCAGGTCTTGTAGCGCGTCCCAGGGCAGGGCGTGCAGACGGGCCAGGGTGTGGGCGAAGTCCTCGCCCACTCGCGCAAAGAAGGCATAGGGCTGCCCGGCGACCCGTTTGCCTGGCACCCACTCGGCCAGCAACAGGGTATCGTCGCCGTGCCAGTGCCAGCCCAGATAATACACTTGCGGCACAGGGAAATGGAGCGCTCTCAACGCGCGCATCACGTGGAAGGCGCGCAGCGCCTGCGCCTGACGCCCCGGCAGATAGCGGCGCAGAATCACCTGCGCAGGGGTGTGCAGACCGTGCAGGGCGAAGACCTGCCCGGTGTCGCTCGCGCCCGCGGCGACCGGCACCGGCGTGGCATGAACGGGTTGACCGAAGGCCAGGCGCAGCACCAGCGCCAGGGTCGGATCAGGAGATAGACCACTCACAGAGCCTGTTCCCCCGACCAGCGAGCGAGCGCCCCATCTATGCGGGCGATCAGGTCGTCCAGGTACGGGATGGGCGTAGGCGACTCGCGCAGGAAGGCCAGCCCGCTGCGCACGGTCTCCAGCATTCCCGGCTCAGCGCCCTGATCCAGCACCCGCGCGAAATGCTGGAAGGCCGCCTCGTGCTGACCGAGCACCAGATACGCCTGAGCCAGGTCGCAGCGCGTCCAGTTGTCGCGCGGGTCGTCGTCGAGTTGCCACAGGGCGCGCTGCACCACCTCGCGGAAGTAGCGCTCGGCCTCGGCGTCGTTGCCCAGGCGCTTGTGCAGCGACGCCAGGTTGATCAGCGGGTAGGACGAATGCGGCGTGACCTGATGCGCGCGCTCATAAGCGTCGAGCGCAGCATACAGGCGATCCTGCCGCCGATATAGCCCGCCCAACGTCCCGTAGTACGATTCGCCTTCGGCGTCGGTCAGGCGCGGGTCGCGGGCCAGCGCTTCCTTCAGACGGGCCTCGGCCTGTTCCCACAAATGCCGACGCTCGGCTTGCTGGTCGGGCGCAGTCAGGCCATCGCCCTTGCGGCGCAGAGCCAACCCCAGCGCGGCGATGGCCGGCGTGAAGTCGGGTTCTTTGTCCAGGGCGCGCTGCAAGTGCTCAATGGCCAGATCAAGCTCTTTGCGCTGAGTGTAGAGGTAGCCGAGCAGGTAGTTGGTGGCGTGATCGGTCTCGTCAATGGCGAGCGCGCGTTGCAGGGTAGCAATGGCCGTATCGTTGTTGTGCGCCCGTACCTGCTGCTCGGCCAGCAGTTGCAGCGAGAGCACGGCCACTTCGCGCTCAACGGTGGCCTGCAACGCCGCAAAGCGCGTCTCATAGGCGGCCAGCGTTGCCTCGATGCGGTCGCTGAGGGCGCGCGACTCCTCGACCTGATCCAGGATCATGCTGCGCAGCATCCACGCGCCCACGACCAGCGCCAGGCTGATCGCCGCCATGGAGACTTCCAGGAAACTCAACAGGTTGCCGCTGAAGTTGGTGGCATCGTTGGCTCGCTCCAGGATCAACGCCGCTTCCGCGGCGGTCACGCCGTCACTGAGATCGAGCGCGGGAGCCTGCCCGGACTCGTCGCGGTGTGCCGCATAGAGCGCATAGAGGGCCAGGATCACCGCGATCAACGCCAGCAGGGTAGTCAGTCCCCCGAAGGGACGCCGTTTGGTGCCATTGGCTGGTTTGTCAGACACGGTCTCCCCCTTTCAAACCGCTGTGCATCGGTCTACTCACTATACGCCAGCCGACCGGTTCTGCAAAGTGGGTTAAGAAATGGTTTGAAGGGTGAGCGGCGGTCACTCGCCCGGCACCGCCTCGAAGCGCACCCAGTCGTAGGCCACGGCGAGGGGGCGGGCGTCATCCGACTGACCGACCTGTGCCGCTGAGAGCGTCCCGTCCGCCGCCAGCGAGATCGCCAGCCGTCCCTCCACGGCGTTGACCAGTTCCACCGAGACGGTCACGGTGTATTCGTGCCACGCGCCCGGCTCGATGGTGAGCGATCCGGGGCGCTCGGTGTAGAGCTGCCTGTCTGCCACATTGCCCACCACCACGCGCACCGTCCGCGGCTGATGAAAAGCCACAGCGCGCAGCGTGATGGTATAGGCGCTGCCGGGCGGCAGGTCGGCGTAGAGCAGCGTTTCGGAGGAAGCCCCTGTCCAGCGGGCGCGTTCGCCGCCGATATCTTCGGGCGGGTACCAGCCATAGCCGACAAAGGGCGCATCCGGCATGAGCGCGGCGGAAGTCGGCTCGCCCAGGGCGAGGGTATATTGGCCGGGCGCGGTCTGCGGAGGGGTGCGCGGCGGGCAGCCTTTGGGATGGCTGATAGAACGATAGAGCACGGCGTCGCGTTCCACCGTCACCGGACAGACGCTGTCCTGTGCGTTGAAGAAGGCCAGCACTTCCTGCGCCCGCGCCGGTTCCAGCCAGTCCAGGTGTACCACGATGTAGCCGATGGGCCAGGTCTGCACGAAGCGCTTGAGGTCGCTGGCGGCAGCGCTGGCATCGAGTGGGCGCGAACCGGTCAGCCAGCCCAGCAACGGGTTTTGCTCGTAGAACAGGTGCTGATCAATGGGGATGCGCGAGAGCAGACCGCTCACCTGGCGCTTCTCGTGCGTGATCCCGTAGACCATCGCCTCCGGGTGACTGCCCACATCGCGCCAGCCGGTGAATGGGCCTGAGGGCACGTCGAGCACCACGTAATCGTAGTCCGGGTAGTGCTCCTGGCGCATCGTCCAGTGGAACTGATACGGTTCGAGCGCGGGCAGCGTAGGGAAAGGCGCGAAGACGCCGTAGTCGAAGAGCAGAAAAGCTATCGCGCCGGTGACGATGACCCGACGCGGCAGGCGCGGGCGCTCGCGCAGCCAGTCGTCCCAGGTGTGCGCCAGATAGATCACCAGCGCGGCGGTCGCTGGCGGCAGAAAGCGAATCGGCGTGCGCATCTGCCCGCCGAATGCCTCATGAATCAGGCGGAAGGGCAACGGCACGCGCACGCCCAGCACGTCTACATCCGGCCCCAGGGTCAGGATCAGCGCGGGCAGCGCCGCCAGCAACCAGAACCAGCGCTTGCGGTTGCGGGTGCGCACAAACAACCCGACGACGCTCAACACCACCACCGTCAGGCCGAGCGTTTCGTCGTGCTCTGTGCCGACCTTCTGAACGCTGCCCAGGCGCGGCAGGTAGAGCGAATCGAAGGCCAGCGAATAGTAGCGCAAGGTGAGCAGCCTTGCGGGCGGCAACTGACTGGTATCGAAGTCGAGCGTTGGCTGGAGCGGCCCCAGAAACCACGAGAGCGTCACCGTCAGCGCCAGCGCCAGCGCACCCAACCCCACCAGACGGGCGCGCCCTCGCCAGTCCCGTTCGCGCAGCAGGGCGTAGATCGCCCAGGGGCCGAGCAGCAGCCCGCCCCAGAAGACGATCAACGTGTCGGTGAACCACATGCCCCACAGCACCAGGCCGGTGAGGATCGCCCAGCGGAGGCGGTGTGTGCGGACGGTCTTCTCCCAGGCGAACAGGACGATGGGCAGCCACCAGGCTGTCAGCAGGTTCAGATGACCGCTCCCCGCGTGATCGAGCATGTAGGGCGAGAAGGCCAGCGCGATCCCGCCCGCCAGCGCCACCGGCCAGCCAATGCCCCGCCAGCGCAAAAAAGCCGCCATCAGCGCACCGGTCAGCGCCAGGCTGATCCAGATGATCCCGTTGGCTGCGCGCAGGTGCCCCAGCAGCGGTTCGAGCACCAGGTAGAACGGCAACATGGAAGCCGTCAGCGAGTGATAGGTGAGGTTGTGCGTGAAGGGGGCCAGCACCATATCTGTATACCAGAGGTTCTGGCCAGTCAGCAGGGCATGGCGCAGCCACCACAAATTCCAGTGGAAGTGATAGTAGTCCAGCACGCGCCCGGACTCTGGCGGAGCGCCGGGCACGCGCGAATTGAGGTGCGCCGTCAGGGGGGACATGGCGATCCCCGCCAACAGGAAGAAGAAAAGACCGATGATCAGCGCACGCCCCCATCGCCTGGACAGGCTCATGAGCACCCCTCACAGTCATGGACGCCGCGTGGCAAGCACGCCTCTTAGCCGCACAGGTGAAAGTCACCGCAGAGCGCGCATCATTATAGCGAGCTGTCCTCAAAGGGGAAGGGCGCGCGCTCAGTCCTTGCCGGGTGGGCGCGGGACAAGCCAGGCCCGTAGCAGGCCGCCGCTGTTGAGAAAGGCCAGCGCCTGCTGCTGTTCGGCAGGTGTACAGCCCAGCATCACCTTGACCTCGGTATCGCGCTTGAGCAGGTCAACCGTCACCAGCACGGCGCTCACCTGGGCCGCGTCGCCCGACCCGACCCACACGTCCACTTCGTCGCCATCCATTGCCGCTGTACCTGTGAGGTAGCCGTAGTGCAGGGGGTAGATCATGTCGGGATAGTCGGGGTGCGCCGCGCCGCGCTGCCGTTCAATCACGATCTGGCTTTCGGCAACCAGCCGGTCGAGATAGGCCCAGAAATCATCATCTTCGCTCATGGTATCCCGCTCGTATGCCAGGGTGTGCTATCATAGGCGGAGTGTCAACGGCAAGTGTAACACAGGATGTGAGACCCATGAGCCGATCGTTGCGCTGTCGGAGCCGGTGTCGGGGATACTGGCTGATCGTGCTGGTGCTGGGGATGTTCATCCTGGCCGCGTGCGGAGATGATGGCGGTTCTCGCGCAGGCGGCCCGCCACAACCTTTCACGCCCGCGCCGGATTCTCCCGCCGGCCAGGGACGTTCTTCTTACGAGGCCGTGCGCCTGGCGGTCGCTGAGCCGCTGGCTGTGGCCTGGTCGCCCGACGGGACGCGGTTGGCAATCGCCGATGGCGCGCGCATCTGGCTCTACGACGCCGATCTGCGCCCGGTGGGAGCGCTGGAGGGGCACACAGAAGCGGTGCGCGCGCTGGCCTGGTCGCCGCAAGGAGATCGTCTGGCGAGCGCGAGCCTGGATGATACAGTGCGCGTCTGGGATGTCGCCAGCCGTCAGCCGCTGACTGTGCTCACCGGACACACCGACTGGGTCTTCGCCGTCGCCTGGTCGCCCGACGGGACACAGCTTGTGTCCGGAGGAGCCGACGACAACATACGCCTGTGGGATGTCCCCAGCGGCCAGGCGCTGACGGCGCTCGGCACGACGCGCGTGCTGGCCGTGACCTTGCAGGTGAGCGATCGCGCCCTGATCCGCAGTATCAACACGCTGGAAGCCGCGGAGAAGACGCTGGCCGATCTCGCCGCCGAGCCGCTGACCGATCTGGCCGCCCGCCTGCGGCAGACAGACTATCAACTGTTGGTGTCGTTTGCCGAAGCCGATCTGGTACAGACGTTGCTGGCGACCGACGTACACGGCTATCGCCTGACGTTGCACACCGGCGACCCCGCGCTCGATGCCGACCTGGCCGCTCTGCCCAATGCGCAGATCGCGCAACTGCTCAGGCTACGCGACGATCCGGCTGTGCTCGCCGTCCTCGACGAGTTAGAAGCAGCCGAGACGACCATCGCTGCCACCGAAGCGCGCGACGATGCCGACTTGATTCGCACCGTGCGCAGCCTGCAGGACGCCGAGCCGGTGATCGTGATCACCACGGCCAGCGGCGAGACGACGACTGCCACAGTCAACGACGACTTCATCGCCACCCTGGCCAACCTGGAAGGCGACTATGCGGTGAGTCTGAGTGTGGCCAATGGCGAGCAGATCGCCGCCAGACTGCAAGACCCGGACTTCCTGGCGGCGCTTCAGCAATACGATGCCGCTGTAGATACCCTGGGCGCATTCAACGCCCACGAAGACGCCGGTGTGCTGCGTCTGGTTGGGCGTTTGCGCGACGCCCAGGTGATGTTGAGCATTACCACCGGCGACGCCGACCTCGACGCGCGCCTGGCCGAACTGGATGAACCAACCCGCCTGCGCCTGGCGCTGACACTCACCGACGAGGGGGTAATGCCCGCGCTGCGTCAGCTTGGGGCGCATCAGTTCGACGTGATGGCGGTTGAGGGGCTGGGCGTGCGCGATCTCGATACGGCGTTGGCCGACTGGCCGCACAGCCTCAGCTTCCGCGTGGATGGTGACGAGGCGCTCGCTACCGAACTGGCCGCGCTGGACGAGGCGCAGGCGCTGCGGCTGGCAGGCTTGCTTGAAAACAGTGCGTTCCTGGCCGCGTTGGACGGACGCGCCCGCGCCGAAGAGACCGTGCGCGAAATGGAGACCCGTCCCGATGCTGATTTGCTCCAGGCCGTGCGCACCCTGCGCCTGCAACAGATCGCCCGGCAGGCAGGCGAATATGTGCCGGTCAACCGGCTGGATCGCAACGGCTTCTACCTGTTCATCGTGCCTCGGGACGATGCGACCGTGCAGCGCCTCAGCGCCCTGCCCGACGCCGCTATCCTCGATGAACTGAAAACGCTCGGCGCAGCGGGGCTGGCAGAAGCGATCGCCGCGGGGCACTATCTGCTGATCCCCGAACTGGAGCCGGCCCAGTATGAAGCGCTGATGGCGCGGAATTTCGGCGATCCCTTCGCGCCGCAGGTAATGCGCGAAGCGAACGGACACACCGCCAGCGTGACGGCGGTAGCCTGGTCACCGGACGGGGCGATCATCGCCAGCGCCAGCGCCGATATGACTCTCCGCCTGTGGGACGCCGCCAGCGGCGACCTGCTGGCGGCGCTCGACGATCACGAAGACAGTCTCACCGCGCTGGCCTGGTCGCCGGATGGGCCATTCCTGGCTTCGGCAAGCTGGGATAAGACGGTGCGCCTGTGGGACCTCAGCGCCGGGCCGGACAAGGCAAAGGCGGTGGTCACCATCCAGGGCCTGGATCAATACGTCACCGCGCTGGCCTGGTCGCCCGATGGCGCGGCGCTGGTGACCGGCGGGCGCGACGGCAGCGTGCGCCTGTGGCACGCGGCAGATGGCAAGCCCTGGGCCGACCTGGGGGCGCACGGGGGCGATGTACGGGCGGTGAGCTGGTCGCCAGACGGAGAACGCATTGTCACCGGCGGGCTGGACGGCATAGTGCGCGTGTGGGATGTGTCGGCGCTGCGGGCCGAACGGTGAGACGTTATCTGAGAAACGTTGTTTTACCGGGCGTTACGCACAAGCTTCCCTCACCCCTAAATCCCCTCGCCCACAGCGTTGGGAGAGGGGATTTACTTTCTCTCGCCCAGGCACTCCCCTTCGCCTGCCGCGCAGGGCGAAATGCGCCCGACACGCCCTAGCCGAACGCGCCCAGTTCCAGGCAGGCCAGCGCTGCGTTGGGCCAGGCGAACCAGTGCCGCGAGACGACCGCGCCGGTATTTGCGTCGCAGGCTTCGGGCAACGCGCCATCCCATAGCATGGCCTCTTCCAGGTGCGCCCAGGTCTGCTTTTCGCGCGCGGCGTCGCCCAGCAGACGGGCGATCAGCAATTCCTGCACATCCCCTAGCGGCCAGGGCGCGCGCGTATGCACCGACCCCAGCCGCCCGGCATAGTATCCGCCTTCGTTGGCTGGCGAGAAGGCGAAGTTCACCGTTGCCCGCCAGACCGGATCATCGGCTGAGGTGAATCCCCACAGGGGAGCGAGGGCCAGCGGCAGGTCGTTGGCGTCGTGATAGAAATGGTACTGTCCGCGGCCATCGGTAGCGTAAGCGTAGAGCATCTGGCCGTTGTGCGCGGCGCGGAAGTATGTCCGTGCCGCCTCACGCACAGCCTCGGCCATTTGCTCCAGGCGAGAATCGCCGTTCAGAGCCGCGATCTCGCGCAGGGCGTGCCACAGCAACACATGGCTGGAAAAATGATAGGGCAGCGCCAGCGGGTCATCGGCGGGCGTCTCGTCGGTGGGAAAGAGCCAGGCAGCGGGCGCTTTGCGGGTCAGGAGCATCTCCAGCACCGCCGCGACCGCCGGGCACAGCCGTTCCAGCAGCGCACGGTCGCCGGTCTCGCGCACGTAGTCGCTCAGTTCCAGCAGCGGGAAAAGCTGCTGATCGAGCTGAAAGGCAGCATCCTTGATCTGCCCATTGGCCAGGTAACAGCGCCCCCAGGCTCCAACGGGGCGCTCGGCGACCTCGAACATCCACAGCAGGTGACGGCGCACTATATCGGCTGTCTCCGGTCGCCAGCGCAGCAACGCCCGCGCCACGTAGTAGGCATCGCGATTCCACGACAGCGGCAGCAGCATATGATCGGTGAGGATACAGCGCGTCTCACCGACCGGCACCGCCAGCATCAGCCCATAGGCCAGGCCGCGCCGCACGGCCAGATGAGCGTGGGTCTCCGCCAGGCGTTCATGCCAGCTTTGTATGGCCCCTGTCAGGTCGCCCGTCGGATGAGAGGCCAGCCGCCGCGCCGCCGCGCGCGCCGCATCTGCCGTCGGCCCGAAGGCGTAGACCAGGGTGCACGTCCCCCCTGCGCCGGGCAGGTCAATTTCCAGCGGGCCATCGGCGCGACGCTCCCACGACGGGCCGGGCGCAAAGCCCGCCAGCGCCACCGCCCAACCCAGCGCCGGATTTTCGACGGTCAGCACGCCGTCGGCAAAGCGCGCGTGCGTCCGGAGGGGCGGCATGGGCAACGGCCCGCCTTCGGTCAGTTGGGTGTAGGCACAGCGCTGCAACGACAGCCGTCCACGCCAGCGGTGGGCAAAGGGGATTTCCCAGCGCTGGAACGCTCCGCCGCCCCCTGCCCAGGCGATCATGCGGGCCTGTGCCCCGTCGGAGAGAGTCAGGTCGAGCTGTGGAATGGCATCGGCCAGCAGGCTGGCCCGCACAGAAGTGATCGGGGGCAACTGCGGCCCGAAGCCGTCCAGCGTGGCCAGTCCGGCCCGGTATTGCCGCACGGCGGCGGCGTTGTAGCGCTGATCTTCAGGGAAGGGGTTGGCGCTGGTCAGCGTGACGAAGCCGAAGCGCGGATGATAGGTGTTCAGCGCGATCAGGCGTCCGGCGCGGTCTACACTGCCGATGACGCCCTCCTCCCCGAAGTCGAGCGGTTTGCTATGGCGCGCCGGATCGAGCGCCCGACCCTGGAACGCAGTGCTCATGAGACCAGCCTGTCGAGATCGGGCACCAACGCCTTGCCGCTGTCGCGATCGATCCAGCGAATCTTGTCGGCGGGGAAGCGAATCCAGATCGGCTGATCGGGGGCGGCGCGGAAATCCGGATGGGTGGCAACCTTGATGATGTCGCTCCCAATGCGGATGGTCAGCAGGTTTTGCGACCCCAGCGGCTCGACGACCAGCACCGTCACCTTGAGCGCATCCTCGGCTGGCTCGCTCAACGCTTCCATGTTTTCTGCGCGGATGCCCGCCACGATCAGTTGGCCGTCGTAGCGGCGCAGCGTCTCGACCATCTCCGGAATGGGTTTGAGAGCGTAGTCGCCGATGTAAACGTGCACGTCCCCATTCTGGCGGCGCACCTGCCCTTCCAGAAAGTTCATGGGCGGCGTGCCGATGAAACCGGCCACAAAGCGGTCGGCGGGCATGTCGTAGACCTTGGTGGGCGAGTCGAATTGCAAAATCTTGCCATCGCGCATGACGGCAATGCGGTCGCCCATGCTCAGCGCTTCGATCTGATCGTGCGTCACATAGATGGTGGTGGCCTTGATCTCGGCCAGCAGGCGCTTGAGTTCGGCGCGCATCTCCAGGCGCAACAGCGCATCCAGGTTGCTGAGCGGCTCATCCATCAGCAGTACTTCCGCGTGCACGGCGATGGCGCGCGCCACGGCCACCCGTTGACGTTGCCCGCCGCTCATCTGCGACGGGTAGCGATCCAGGAAATTCTCGATATGCAACAGTTCCGCCGCCGCCTGAACGCGCCGTTTGATTTCGTCCTTGGGCACACGCCGCATCTTCAGCCCGAAGGCGATGTTATCGAAGACGCGCATATGGGGGAAGATCGCGTAGCTCTGGAACACCATGGAGATATTGCGGTCCTTGGGCGGCAGATAGGTCACGTCGCGGTCGCCAATCATGATCCGCCCGGAATCGACCAGGCCCAGGCCCGCGATGGCGCGCAGCAGGGTCGTCTTGCCACAGCCACTCGGCCCCAGCAACACCACGAATTCCTGATCGTGCACGGTGAGGTTCACATGGTCAACAGCGACCACTTTGCCGAAGGTCTTAACAGCGTTCTCAACGCGAATTTCAGCCATGTTCCCTTCCCCTACTTGGTGATCTGACCCCACATGTTGAACAGATAGCGCCGGATGAAGAAGATGAAGATCAGCGATGGCACGAGCATGAAGAAGCCGCCGGCATACTGGAACTGCAACGACGATTTGTTGAGTTGGTAGAGAATCAGCGCCGGCAGGGTGCGGTTGCGGATGGTGAGCAGCGTAGCTGCGAACACCTCGTTCCACGACATGACGAAGGTGAAGATGGCCGAGGCAGCGATACCCGGCAACACCAGCGGCAGCACCACGCGCATGAACGCCTGCCAGGCATTGCAGCCAAACACTTTGGCCGCTTCCTCAAACTCGCGCGGCACGCTGGTGAAGACGCTCGACACCACCAGGATGGTCGTGGGCAGGGTGAGCGCCGTGTGCATCAGCGCCACGCTGTAGACTCTGTCGTACATGCCCCACTCGATGAAGGTCACCGCCAGCGGCACGGCCAGGATCACGATGGGGAAAGCGCGCACCGCCAACACGCTCAGCCGGAAGGCGTCGCGCCCGATGAAGAAATAGCGCGAGATAGCATAGCCTGCAGGCGTGGCGATCAGGGTCGAGAGCACCAGCGTCAACAAGGCAACCAGGATGCTATTGCGCGTGGCGCTCATGATGCCCTGCTGGTTGAGGAAGAATTCCATCGTCTCGGTGGAGAAGGGAATGGGCGCGATCTGCTTGGGGAAAGCATAGATGTCGCGGCTGGTGCTGAAAGCCATCGTCCCAATCAGCCAGATCGGCAACAGAATCCACAGTGCAATGAGCGTCGCCAGGGCGTAGGTGCCCGCCCGCCGGAGCTGACGCTGACGCAACGCCCGGCGCTGTACTGGGTCGAGAGCACGGGTGGTCATTCTCTGGCTGCCTCCTCCTGAGTGCGAACGGTGCGCAGGTAGACCAGGGCAAAGGCCAGCGAGATCAGCATGATGAAGCCCGCATAGGCAGCGGCCATGTTGGGATTGTTGAACCCGCTATCGCCAGGGTCGTACCAACGGTAAGTCTCGTAGGCCAGCACGGTGAGCACGCGCCCGCCGGTAATGGCCACCACCACCGCGAACACCTGGAAGGCCAGGATGGTGCGCAGGATCAGCGCCACCTGCAAACTGGGCTTGAGCAACGGCAGGATGATATGGCGCAGGCGTTGCCACAGGTTGGCCCCGAACAGTTCGCCCGCCTCCAGATATTCGTGCGGGATGGCCTGCAGGCCCGACACGACGATCACCATCACAATCGAGGTCGCCCGCCAGACCTCGGCCAGCACGATGGCGACGATCATCCAGTGCTGCCGGTCGGCGGAGAGAAAGATATAGGGCTGGTCAATCAGGCCCAGTTGCTGCAAGAAGGTATTGAGGTAGCCGCGCTGTGTGAAGATGGTCACCCACACCAGGCCCGCGGCCAAGTCGGAGATGCCCAGCGGGATGGCGTAGATGTATAGGAAGAGAGTGTTGCCGCGCAGGCGCGATTGCAACACCAGCGCCATAGTGATCGCCAGCACGAATTGAATGGGCAGGATGAGCACGATCAGCAGCAGGGTTGTTTTCAGGGCCTCCTGAAAGCGGTAGTCGTTGACCATGCGCTCGATGTAGTCCAGCGTCCACTCCTTGGCCCCTTCCCCGCTGACTACCCGCGCCGTGTCGGACTCGGTGCGCGACTTGATGAACAGGTTCTTCTGGTGCACCCAGCCTTCGATCGTGTCGCCGTTTTCGGCCTCGCCCACCACCTTGAACCAGTAGACGGGGCGGGTGCGCCCGTTGGGCAACAGTTCCTCGGTCTTGAGACGATCCACGACCGCCACTTCGATCTGCATGGGCAGGCGACCGACGACATCGGCGTCTTCCTGCGGCTCGCTGAGCACCGGCAGAATCTGACTATCGCGCACGAACGCCAGTTGCAGCGAGCGCCCCATCGGCCAGGCGAAGAACACCGCCAGGTAGATGAACGAGGGTAAGATCAACAGGTATGGCGCGAGGCCCAAACGAAGTCGTTGCATGAGATGCTACCCCTTCCCGGTCGCCAGACCAAAAGGGGGAAGCAGGTCAGACGCCCGGCTTCCCCCGCGTGCTCCTTCAGATCATCTTCAGGCAGTGCCCAGACCAGCTATTTGAGCTGGCAGGCCCCTTCGCTGGGGGCATCCGGCGGCCAGCACGGTGCACCGGTTTCGTCCAGCAGCTTTTGCAGGTTCGCGCCTTCCTGGTCGAGCACAGTCTGGATGTCTTCGCCGTTCAGGACGATGCGGCTGAAGGCGTTGCGGTAAATCTCGTTGATCTCACCGCCGCGTGCCCCCAGACCCACCGGCAGCAACGCCGGCAGGGCATCGGGCGAGTTGGCCTGCGCAGCCACCGCGCCAGCCTCGATCGCCACGCCCGCCGACAGTCCGGAGGTGTCCACGCCACCGACCACCGGGAAGAAGGCCAGGTCCTTCAGCACGCGCGCTTGTGTCTCCGGGCTGAGCATGTACTTCAGCAGCGCTTCTGCGCCGTCCGGATTCGGGGCGGTGAAGGGGATGCCCAGCCCCACCACGACCGGCATGAAGCCACGCCCCGCCGGGCCAGCCGGCGCAGGGAAGCCCACGAAGTCTTCCGGACGCTCGTTGAAGGCGTTGATCAGGCGCGCGGTGTGATCGAAGGCGACCAGCACTTCGCCCGCCAGCAACGGCTCTTGCATGAACTCATAGGCGATGGACTGCGGGTGCACATAGGGCCACAGGTCCGTCTTGAACCACTCCCACATGGCGGCGGCCTCGGCACTCTTGAAGCCGGTCACCATACCGCCGGTGAACGACGGATACAGATAGCCCTCCAGGAAGCGATGGAACAGACCCGCTACCGGCAGGCCCAGCTTGGCTTCGCCCGTCGCATCGTAGATGTTCTTGGCCCAGGCGGCCAGTTGTTCCCAGGTGAGGGCGTTGAGGTCGGCTCCTTCCGGCAGGTACTGCAGAGCGTCCTTGTGCGCGGCCATGATGTAGGTCGCCTGCATCCAGGGGATGTAGTACTGATAGTCCTCGGTGCCCAGCTTGCCCAGTTCGACGAACGCTTCCGGCAGCTCGTATTCAGCCTGAATTTCGGCCAGCAGGTCGCTCAGGTCGAAGAGCACATCTTCCTGAGCCAGCACCGGGAACGTGCCGTGCAGCGCCCCGACCAGGTCTACCGTGCCAGAGCCAGCCTGCGCCTCGGCCTTCAGCAGATCGATCATCGGCCCTTCCTCACTGGGCACGAAGTCTACTTCGCCAAAGTCGGCGAGGATGGCACGCGCCTTGTCACTCTCTTCCACCGTGTTGAACTGCGTGGACATGAAAGTGACCTTGCCCGTCTGCGCATAGGCCCCCAGCGTGCCCGTCAGCACGAGGATGACCAGCAAGACGATAAGACTGCGCATTTTACGACGAAGCATGGTGATTATCTCCTCTCAGAATATCTCGCAAACCTAAACGTGATGGGGGAACACTCTCGGTTGCCTCGCTCGTGATGTTGCCAGACCAATCTTCCCTGTTGCACCTCCTTCAAACCCTCACCTGTCCACCGGCAGGCGAAGCGCCACCGGTAGACTGGCGCACAATCAGTTCGGGCGTGATCAGCACATGGGGTTCTTGCAGCGGTTCGCGGCGGATGACCCGGATTAGCATGTCGAGCGCCCGTCGCCCGATCTCGTAGATGGGTTGACGCACAGTCGTCAGGGGGGGATCGGTATACGCCGCGAGGGGAATGTCGTCGAAACCGGCGACAGCGATGTCGCGCCCCACCTTCAAACCGCGCGCCCGCGCCGCCTCCAACGCGCCAATGGCCATGGTATCGTTGCAGGCCACAATGGCCGTTGGTGGATCGGGCAGCGCCAACAGGTGCTGCGCTGCCGCGCAACCGCCTTCCTGCGACAGATCGGCTTCGACCAGATAGTCTTGCCGGAGGGGAAGGCCCGCTTCGGCCAGTCCCTGCACATAGCCCTGGTACCGCACTGCGGTGAAGACCAGGTTGGCCGGGGAAAGGATGAGCGCGATACGCCGGTGTCCTCGCTCGACCAGATGCCGCATGAGCTGCAACATACCGCTCAGGCCATCTACGTCAATGTGCGGGTAGTTGCCGTCGTTAGAGCGCCCAAAAGCGACGAAGGGATGCTGAACCTCGCGCAACAAAGCGATGCGCGGATCGTCTTTCCACACCCGCGCCACAATCACCCCGTCAATACGGCTGCTGGCGACCATACGCCGATAGGCGATCAGTTCTTCTTCGCCGGGCTGCTGAGCGGACAGCAGCAGGTCATAGCCGTATTCGGCGGCCTGCCGCCCCACACCAGAGAGCAACTCCATGAAGAAGGGGTCGGAGTAGTAGGAAGTCAACGGGATCACCATGCCGATCGTATGCGTCTGTTTGCTGCGCAGGTGACGGGCGGCCAGGTTGGGCTGGTAGCCCAGGCGTTTGGCAATGGCGATCACCCGTTGGCGCGTTGCTTCGTTGACATCGTCGTAACCGGCCAGAGCGCGTGAAACGGTGGTGATGGAGAGGCCCGCTTCCTGGGCGATGGTCTTAAGAGTAACTTTCATCGGGTCATCCAAAACGTTTTGGAACGCTATCTATACCTTATTCCAAAACGTTTTGGATGTCAATAGCCCCGGACGAAAAACCAGGGTGCTTGCATCAGAGGGGTTTAGAGGTGAGGGGCAGCCGACTGCTGCAAATTGCCCGACATATTTTTGCAGCCAGGGTCATCGCATCAAAACCAGCCAGCAGAACCAGGGGCAGAAGTAAGCTCAGGTGTGATCTGCTGGTTGACCTCACCCCCACTCGGCGCTGGCGCGCCTCGCCGAGCGAAGCGAGGCTGGGGGTGAGGTAAAGCGGCAAGCGGTTTGAGGCAATCCCCCTGATTTTGCAGGCACCTT
>CAKZOB010000075.1 GCA_937135955.1 uncultured Anaerolineales bacterium
TCATTGATCACAATGTCATTGGTGATGTCTCGCCCCAGCGTCACGACGCCCTGTTCCAGGGGGTAAACCTGATTGGGCTGCGGGCCACGACGCACAACCAAGCGAAAGCTGCTGCTTCCCTGCATAACCCCTGCCTCCTCACGCGCGGCAAGCGGCGGCGATAAGTCTTGAGACGGTTCGGAGTATACGGAGATTAGAGAGGGATGTCAACACACCTGCCATCTTGCTAACGAAAGAGCGCCACCCAGGCCGGGCAGCGCTCCGAGAAGACGCGCTTCGGAAACAAGATCGACCGCTACGTGAAATCGCGCAGGTGCCGCGAGCGGCGAGGATGGCGCAGTCGGCGCAATGCTCGTCCCTCGATCTGTCGGATTCGCTCGCGCGTCAGCCCAAACTTCTGGCCGACTTCCTCCAGCGTATAGCTGCGCCCGTTTTGCAGCCCGAAACGTAACCGCAAGATACGCGCCTCGCGGGCAGTGAGTGTACTCAGTACCTCTTCTACCTTCTCGCGCAGCAGATTCTCATAGGCGCTTTGTGTAGGGGTCGGTGTGCTGAGGTCTTCAATAAAACTACCCAGTTCGCTATCTTCCTCTTCGCCTACCGGGCGTTCCAGGCTCATCGGACGCCAGCTCACCTTGAGCATCCACTGCACTTTGCGCGGCTCCAATCCCATCCGCTCGGCGATCTCTTCGGGCGTGGGCTTGCGCCCGTTCTCCTGCTCAAGCTGCCGGGCAGTCTTGTAGAGCCGCCGAATGCGGTCCGACATGTGCACCGGCACCCGGATAGTGCGGCCCTGGTCGGCAATGGCCCGCGTGATTGTTTGCCGAATCCACCAGGTGGCATACGTCGAGAAGCGGTAGCCGCGCTTATAGTCGAATTTCTCGACAGCCTTCATCAGACCCAGGTTACCCTCCTGGATCAGATCGAGGAAGTGCACGCCCCGCCCCATGTACTTCTTGGCGATGCTGACCACCAGCCGCGTGTTGGCCTTGATCAGATGATCGCGCGCCGCCCGGCCATCTTCGACGATCGCTTCCAGGGCCTCCCGTGTCGCTTGATCGAGCTGTCCATCGAGACGGGCCAGCTTTTCGCGCGCCTCGTTGCCCGCCTCCAGACGCATAGCCAGCTCTACCTCTTCCTCGTTGGTTAGCAAAGGCACCCGCGCCATCTCTTTGAGGTAGAGGCCGACCGTGTCGTCGGAAGCCACGCCGCTCAGGTCGTAGGCATCCTCGTCTTCTTCCTCTTCGTCGAAAGCTTCCTCGAACGCCTCGAAATCAAGCGCGTCTGGCCGGTCGCCAAAGACTTCTATTCCTGCGGTGTGCAGCCATGAAAAGATTTCTTCCAGTTGTTCCATGGCCTCGTCGCTGTCGGGCATCGCATCTATGATGTCGTCTGTGGTCACAAAGCCTTGCTGATCGGCTTTTTCCAGCAACGCAGCCTTGATGGCGCGGACAGAAGCATCACTGTCTTGTTGGACATCAAAGGTGTGCTCTTCCAACGTCCACCCCCTTGGTGTTGCTCGTGTTGCTTGTGCGCGTCTTTTGTTTCACTCATCGCCCGCCTGAGGGCGTCCGGCGCGCAGGTGCGCACGCAAGATTTCCAGGCGCGGATCGATCTGCTCCTGCACGCACTCGCACGGTCCTTCGTTGAGATCGTGCCCGCACTGCGGGCACAGGCCAGCACAATCGGGCCGGCAGAGCGCTACCATAGGCACACCCAGGATCGCCTCTTCGCGGATCAGCGGGGCCAGGTCGAGAATACCTGTTTCAGCTACAGAAAACGCCACCAGAGCAGAAGGTGGAAAAGCGAATAACTCTTCGATTTCCAGCTTCACCGGCACGAAAATGGGACGCAGGCAGCGCGTACACTCGGACAGCACATGAGTCTCTAGCTGCCCCTGTACCAGCACGCCCCGTGAATTACGGCTGAGGCGCAGGTTGCCGCGCAGAAAATCGAGAGTCAGATCGTCATCAAGCTGCACCCGCGGCAACTCGATGACCATATCGCGGAAATACCCCACCCCTTCCGCCAACAGAAAGCCCACGTTGATCTTGAGGACTCGCCGGTTCACATAGTGTTGGTCGGACGAAGTAGACACGCTGGGAGCCTCACAGAGTATGAAAAAAGTTAAGCCGCCAACTCGGCTACGCGAGAAGATTGGCGCGGCTTTACTTTCTTTCCCCACTTTCGCTGACGAAATTATAACGTTTTCTCAACCTGAATGTCAAGCAAGCCGCTCATCTATTACCGCAGAACAAACGAGAGCGTGCCTGTTCGCCCTGTTCATCGTCAGTTCATCGGTGATTTACGCTTCGCCCTGAATTCGCTATAATCCTGCCGTGCCGCCTGCATCATGCCAGTGCAACTCGCCTATCCACCAGGGAAAGCGCATCATGCGTATTCTCATCACCGGAGCCGACGGACGTCTGGGCAGCGCCCTGATGCGTACCCTGTCAGAGCGTCCACATCAGATTTGGGGTATAGATGCCAATACGGTTGACGTGACCGATCGTCACGCGGTGGCACGTGTCTTCGCTGAGGCAGCGCCCTCGCTTGTGATTCACTGTGCGGCCCTGACAGGTGTTGACTATTGCGCCGAGCACCCCGACGAAGCTCTGCACGTCAACGGCTTCGGCACGCAGGTAATCGCCCAGGCGTGTCTGGAGCACGGCGCAACCCTGGCGTACGTGAGCACCAACGAGGTTTTCGACGGGCGAACTTACCGTCCCTACCTGGAATACGACCCTCCCAACCCGATCAATCCCTATGGCTACAGCAAGTGGGTGGGCGAACAGGCAGTGCGCGAGTTGGTGCCGCGGCATTACATCATCCGCACGTCGTGGCTGTTCGCGCACGGTGGACGCAACTTCATTCACAGCATCCTGCAGCAGGCCCGGTCCGGGGGACGCCTGCGCGTTGTGGTCAACGAAGTGAGCACGCCCACCTATTGCAATGACCTGGCCGAAGCCATCGCCCGTCTGGTTGAGACAGGTTGCTACGGCGTGTATCACCTAGTCAACGAAGGTCAGGCGTCGCGCTTTCAGTTCGCACAGGCGGCGCTGATCGCTGCAGGATTGGGCGACACCCCCATCGAACCCATCGCCCTGGCGGAGTTTCAGCGTGCGTCGCGTCCGCCGGAACACGCCGTGCTGCGCAACGTCGCCGCTGCCCGACTGGGTATTGTCCTGCGTCCCTGGCAAGAAGCGCTGGCCGAGTTTCTGCGCGTTGAGGGATTGTTCGCTCTCTAGGAGCCTCCATGGCCGACCTACCCTTCAGGCCGCTGGTCTCGGTCGTCATCCCCAATTGGAATGGGGCACATCACCTGCCTGTCTGTCTGGACTCGCTGCGCCGCCAGGCATACGCGCCGCTCGAAATCCTGGCAGTAGACAATGCCTCGAGCGACGGGTCACGCGAACTGCTCACCAAAGACTATCCCGAAGTGCGCTTGATCGCCCTGCCCCAGAATCGGGGGTTCACCGGCGCGTGCAACGCGGGCATCCAGGCCGCGCGGGGTGAGATCATCGCGCTGTTGAACAACGATACCGAGGTCGATCCGGGTTGGGCAGCGGCACTGGTGGACGCTTTCGCGCGCCATCCCGAAGCAGGGCTGATTGCCTCTAAAATTCTGCTGTTCGACCGGCGCGATCACCTGCATACCGCCGGTGACCTCTTCCGGGTAGACGGGCGGCTGTTCAATCGGGGAGTGTGGGAGAAAGACGAAGGCCAGTACGATCAGGAGACCTACGTCTTCAGCGCCTGCGGGGGCGCGGCGGCATACCGCCGTGCCATGTTCGACGAGATCGGACTGCTCGATGATGACTTCTTCTTCTCGTGCGAAGACATGGACCTGGCCTGGCGCGCCCAACTGACCGGGTATCGGTGCGTGTACACGCCCGCTGCTGTGGTCTACCATCGCCTGTCGGCAACTGGCGGCGGGGTCACCGCCAGCTATCACGATGGCCGCAACCTGATCTGGTTGCTGGTCAAAAATTACCCCGGCCCGCTGTGGCGCAAGCACGGTCTCAAGGTGATCCGCGCTCAACTGGGGCTAGCCTGGGAAGCCCTGCGCGCCTGGCGCGGTGCAGCCGCACGGGCCAGGCTGCGCGGTATGCTGGCTGGTGTGCTCGGCATTCCGCGCATGTTGCGCAAACGGCGCGCCATTCAGCGGTCTCGCCGTGTATCTATTGAGTACCTGGAGTCGATCATGACGCCCATGCCTGCGGGCAAACCGGCGTCCTCAAGAAAGTGATGGGGCGTTGACTCAACTGGCGACTTCTTCTCAATCCGGACAGCCTTACCTATCCATTGTCATCCCTGCCTACAACGAAGAAACCCGGCTACCGGGTAGCCTGGAGGCCATTGCTGCCTTTGTTCAGGTGAAATCCTATTCCGTCGAAGTGTTGGTCGTGGACAACAACAGCAAGGATCAGACCAGCGCCATTATCGCCGATTTCGCCAGGCGTTATGACTTCGTGCGGGGTATCTTCGAAGGCACTCAGGGGAAGGGCGCTGCTGTGCGCACAGGTATGCTGACCGCACAGGGGGTGTATCGCTTCATCTGCGATGCCGATCTGTCCATGCCCATTGAACAGGTAGACCGCTTTCTGCCACCCAACCTCACGAACTACGACATCGCGATTGCCTCCCGCGAAATCCGCGGCGCGGTGCGCTACAACGAACCCTGGCACCGTCATGTGATGGGACGGGTGTTCAACACCATCGTGCGCCTGATTGCTGTGCCTGGCTTGCAAGATACACAGTGCGGCTTCAAGATGTTTCGCGGTGAGATCGCCGAAAAACTGTTCCCGCTGCAGACTATGAACGGTTGGAGCTTCGACGTAGAGATACTCTACGCGGCCCGTCGCTGGGGTTTTCGCATCGTCGAAGTGCCCATAGACTGGTACTACAGCGATCGCACGCGCATCAACCCGCTGCGAGATTCGATAGAGATGTTCATCGAGGTACTCAAGATTCGCCGCAATGGACTGCGCGGTCTCTACGACCCGCCCAGGACATGACTCACAGCGCCGACCTCAGCCATGAATACGCTCTCTACCAACAGGGCTACCGTTACGTCGCCGGTCTGGATGAAGCCGGACGTGGAGCCTGGGCTGGCCCTGTGGTCGCTGGGGCAATCATTCTACCCCTCGATCACTTCGACCTGGCTCACGCGCTGGAAGGCGTGAATGATTCCAAACAACTCACCCCTGTGCAGCGCCAGCGCCTGTTGCCGATCATCATGCAAACAGCGGTCGCGGTGAGTGTGGGACGCGCAACGCGCGAGGAAATTGATACGCTGGGCATCGTCCCGGCGACGCATCTGGCTATGCAGCGCGCCATTGACCAGCTCACCGTGCCGCCAGACGCTCTGCTGACCGACGCCCTGCGCCTGACTCTGTCGCCCCTTCCTTGTTTTCCCGTCATCAAAGGCGATCAGCGTTCGCTCAGCATTGCCGCCGCCAGCATTGTCGCCAAGGTAACCCGCGATCATCACATGGCCGAACTGGACGACCTCTACCCACAGTACGGTTTCCGCCTGCATAAGGGCTACGGCACCCCCCTGCACCGGCGGATGCTACAACAATTCGGACCGTGCCCGGAGCATCGCACCTCCTACGCACCGGTGCGCGCTCTACTCCCACCCTCTCAGGAGAAGTAAGCGCCATGAGACTTGCCCTGGTGCACGACTGGCTGAATCAGATCGGCGGCGCTGAGGACGTGCTGGAACACCTGGTGCGCTATTATCCCGACGCGCCAATCTATACCAGCATCTACGCGCCCGATCTGATGCCAGAACAGTACCGTGCCTGGGACATCCGCCCTTCCTGGCTGAATCGTCTGCCGGGGATTCATCGGGCGCACCAGCGCTATCTGCCGCTCTATCCCCTGGCCTGGCAGACAACCGATCTCTCCGCCTATGATGTGGTTCTCAGCAACAAGAGCGGTTTCTGTCACGGCGTCCGCACCGGCCCGCGCACCCTGCACATCTGCTATTGCCTGGCTCCCACCCGCTATATCTGGAATCTTGATGATTACCTGGCCCGCGAGAATTTCGGCAAGGCCGTGCGCCTCGCCGCGCGGATTGTGGCGCGCCTCTATCGCCGCTGGGACTTCGCCGCTGCCCAGCGTGTCCATCACCTGGTTGCCATCAGTACCGAGATTCAGGAGCGCATCCGCCGCTATTATCGCCGTGAGTCCGTCGTGATCTACCCGCCAGTGGAAGTCGCCGACCGTTTTTCCATCGCCCAATACCCCGATGACTACTTTCTGGTCGTTTCCCGTCTGGTGCCGTACAAACGCATTGATCTCGCCGTCGAAGCCTGTACCAGGCTAGGCCTACCTCTGCTAGTCGCCGGCAAAGGACGCGACCGCGAGCGCCTGGAGAGTCTGGCCGGACCGACCGTGCATTTCTTGGGCTTCGTGCCAGACGAGCAGCTACCCGATCTGCTGGCGCGTTGCCGGGCGCTGATCTTCCCCGGCCTGGAGGACTTCGGCATCGTACCCGTGCAGGCCCAGGCCGCCGGGCGACCGGTGATCGCCTTCCGCAGTGGCGGCGCATTGGATACGGTAATCCCTGGGCGCACCGGCGAATTCTTCACAGAGCAGAGTGTCGAGGCTCTCGCCGCCATCCTGCAGCACTTCGACCCCGATGCCTACGACCCTCCCACTATTCGCGCTCATGCCATGCGCTTCGACTCGGCGGTCTTCCGGCAGGCCATCACTGGCTACGTCCAGCGCGCCTGGGAAGATTTCTCGGCACATCGCCAGGTCTGCAGCGCTCAACCGACATGAAGGCGCAGGGCAACCGTTTTTTCTGGCCATTCTGGGCTGCGCTATAATCTGCGCAGTTTCCGCCCATTACTGGATAAAGGCCGGCTTTGATGAATATCGTGCAGAGTGTTGCCGAGCGCATCATTGACAATGTGTCCCAGGTGATCATCGGCAAGCGCAACGAGATCCGCCTGACTGTGCTGGGACTGCTGTGCCAGGGACACATTCTGATCGAAGATGTGCCCGGTGTCGGCAAGACGATGCTGGCGCGGGCGTTGGCCCGTTCCATCGGTGCCTCCTTCAGCCGCATTCAGTTCACGCCCGACATGCTGCCGTCGGATGTCACGGGCGTGTCGGTCTTCAACCAGCAAACGCGCGAATTCGAATTCCGTCCCGGCCCGATCATGTCGCAGATCGTGCTCACCGACGAGATCAACCGCGCCACGCCCAAGACTCAGGCTGCCTTGCTGGAAGCCATGGAGGAACGGCAAATCACCGTAGACGGGCACACCTACGCGCTCGAAGAGCCATTTCTGGTCATCGCCACGCAGAATCCCATCGAGTATGAGGGCACCTTCCCCCTGCCAGAAGCCCAACTGGATCGCTTCATGTTGCGCATCCGGCTGGGCTATCCCACTCCCCAGGAAGAGATCGCCATGCTGGATTCGCAGCAATACCAGCATCCCCTGATCGGGCTGACGCAGGTCGTGAGCGTAGACGAACTACTCGCAGCGCAACGCGCTGTACGCGACGTATATCTGAACTACGACATCAAGAGCTACATCGTCAACCTGGTAACAATGACGCGCCAGCACCCCGACGTATATCTGGGAGCCAGTCCTCGCGGCGCGCTGGCGCTCTATCGCGCTGCTCAGGCGCGCGCCGCCGTGGTTGGGCGCGACTATGTCATCCCCGACGACATCAAAGCCCTCGCCGAGCCGACCCTGGCTCATCGCATCATCGTCGGCCCCAACGCGCGCATTAAGAACATCTCGGCCAGCAGCATTGTGCACAGTCTGCTCGCTGCAGTGCCGGTACCTGGTGCTACTGTTGGCGCTCGCTACTAGCGTCACCTGAAAGGTATCCATGCCGAACCGCCGCAACGCCTTTTACTCGCTGATCATCTTCTGTCTGGTGGCGGGAGCGCTCAGCGGGCGGGCTTTCTTCTTCACCCTGGCCTACGCCTTGGGTGCGGTGCTGATCGGCGCTTTCCTCTGGTCGTGGACGACGGTCAACTGGCTGACAATCTCCCGCTACACGCTGGCGCGGCGGGCACAGGTAGGGCAACCGCTTGACGAGACGTTTCACGTGCGCAATACAGCGCTGCTGCCCAAGCTGTGGGTGGAAGTACGCGATCACTCCACCCTGCCGGGCCACAATGCCAGCCATGTGGTGCCGCTGTTGTGGCCGCGCAAGGGCTATCGCTGGGACGTGCGCACGCTCTGCACCCGGCGCGGCGAGTTCACGCTAGGCCCCATGACTCTTGTCAGCGGCGATCCGTTCGGGCTGTTCCAGTACGTGCGCCGCTTTCCCGCCAGTTCGACGATCATCGTCTATCCACTCACGGTGCCAGTGCACGGTTTCGCCGCTCCGGTCGGTCCGCTCTCCGGCGGAGAGGCGGTGCGCCGCCGTACCCATGTGGTCACCACCAATGCCGCCGGTGTACGGGAATATCAGCCCGGCGACAGCTACAACCGCATTCACTGGCGCAGTACCGCCCGCCGCGAGCAGGTGATGGTGAAAGAATTCGAGCTTGACCCTTTGGCCGACGTGTGGCTCTTTCTCGATCTGTCGGCGGGCAGCCTGGTCGAGCGCGTCCCGGCCTATGCCAACAGCTATCTGCCGATTGTCCCACCACACCTGCCCCCTTCCACTGAAGAGTACGGCGTAACTATCGCGGCTTCGCTGGCCCAGTATTTTGTCAACAAGGGTCGGGCGTTGGGCTTTGTCACTTACGCTCCACGACGCGAGATCGTGCAGCCCGACCGTGGCCCACGGCAGCTCACCCGTATCCTGGAAATCCTGGCGACCGTCCACAGCGAAAGTGAATTCTCACTCGACCAGATGCTTTCGCTGGAAGCCACGCATCTGGGACGGGGCACAACGGTGGTACTGATCACTGCCGCGCAGCACGAGCGCTGGATTGCGGAAGCGCATACCCTGGTGCGGCGGGGAATGCGCGTGATCGCAGTGCTGCTCGATGCACACAGCTTTGGTGCGCCATTTTCACGGCTGCCGTACCTGCAACAGATGGCCGAAGCAGCCGGTCTGACCGTGTATATCATCCGTCAGGATGATGACCTCACCTCCGCTCTCAGCTATCGCGTGGGACGGTATAGACCTTTGAACTAAACACCTCAGGAGAACACTTCTGTGAGCCAGCAGACTGTCCAGATACCCCGACAGCGCCGCCTGCTCTACGTGGCCGTCCTCACCGGTGGCATGACCACGCTGGCCGTCGAGATTTCCGCGTCGCGGCTGCTGGGTAGTGTGTTCGGCACCAGCAACATTGTCTGGGCCAACATCATCGGTCTGATCCTGATCTACCTGACCGCCGGTTATTTCATCGGCGGGCGCGTCGCCGACCGCTGGCCTACACCGCTTATGTTCTACACCCTGCTCACCTGGGCGGCGTTCTTCTCCGGCCTGATCCCGTTGATCGCCCGCCCCATCTTGCGCCTGGCCGCACAGGCCGTCCAGGACTTCGACGCAGCGGTGACCGTCGGTTCTTTCCTCAGCGTGCTGGTGCTGTTCGCCGTGCCGGTGACACTACTCGGCTTCATCTCCCCGTTTGCACTGCGACTGGCGCTGACCTCGGTCGCCGACTCCGGACGCACCGCCGGGCAGATGTACGCCATCTCTACCCTGGGCAGTATCATCGGCAACTTCACACCCGTGCTGTGGCTCATCCCAGAAATCGGCACGACCCGCACCTTCCTGACATTCGCGGGCCTGCTGATGGCAGTCGGACTGCTGGGAGTCGCCAGTCAGAGTCGGCGAGCAGCCCTCAGGTTGCTGTGGATGCCCTTGCTGCTATCGCTCCTGGCGATCATCGCCCTGCGCGGCCCCTTGCGCCCCCCGCCATCCGACATGACCCTGCTCTACGAAGACGAGTCCGCCTACAACCTGATTCAGGTTGTGGAAGACAACGAGGGATACCGTTATCTGTTGCTCAACGAAGGCCAGGGCATTCACTCGCAGTGGCATCCCACCCAAATTTACTTCCGGCGCACCTGGGGTTTCTTCCTGGCCGCGCCCTATTTCAATGCGCCGCCCTTCGGGCCAGAGCGCGTACAACGCATCGCGATCATCGGGCTGGCAGCGGGGACAATTGCCCGGCAGCATCAGGCTGTCTATCCGGGCTTGCCCATGGACGGCATCGAGATTGACCCTGGCATTATCCAGGCGGGCCGCCGCTATATGGACATGACCATGCCCAACCTCAACATCATAGTAGAAGATGGGCGCTTCGGGCTGAGTCGCCTGGACAATGACTACACGATGATCGGTGTAGACGCCTACCGCGTGCCCTACGTCCCCTGGCACCTGACGACCGTCGAGTTCTTTCGCGAAGTGCGCGACCATCTGGCCTCTGACGGCGTGCTGGCGATCAACGTGGGGCGCACGAGCACGGATCGCCGGCTGGTGGAAGCCATGACCCGCACGCTGCTCGACGTGTTCCCCAGCGTGCACACGCTGGACGTGCCGGATGCCTACAATTCGATCCTGATCGCCACCGTGCAGCCAACCTCACCGGAGAACCTGATCGCCAACATCGGCGCGCTTCCGCCGGATACTCCCCCCCTCCTGCGCGAAGTACTAGCCGATGCCTGGAATGCACTGGTGCCTTCAGTCGCTTCCGGCCCTCGTTTCACCGATGATCGCGCGCCGGTAGAGCTGCTGGTGGATCGCATGGTTGTCGAATTCCTGCTGAAGGGCGGGATCAATGAGCTGGCACAATGAGCGCTACGGAGCAGTCCATGCCGACTAACCCCGCACCGCTTTCTGACAATAAACCTGTCGCGCACTCAGAACCCTCGTGGCTGGTCCGCACCCTGCGGGCGATCGTAGTGCTCACCCTGCCGCCTGTGCTGGTGCTAGGCAGCGTCCGCTTGGTGATGACCGAAGTGTTTCTGCAGCTCGAATACCATCGCCCCGGCTTTCCCGCTGACCGCTTCGGCTTCACCCGTGACGACCGACTACGCTACGCCCCCTATGCCGTGCGCTATCTGCACAATGACGCGGACATCAGCTATCTGGAAAGACTGACTTTCCCAAATGGTCAGCCCCTATTCAACGCCAGAGAACTACAGCACATGGAAGATGTCAAGGAAGTGACGCACGCCGCGTTTCAAACGCTGGCCACACTGGCCGCCATTCTGACCCTCAGCGTCCTGTTACTGGCCCGCCGTCCAACCCGCCATCAGTTGTGGCGTGCGCTCGCCGATGGGGCGCTGCTGACCATCTTCATCATCGTAGGATTGTTGGTGCTGGCGCTGGTGAGCTGGCAATTCTTCTTCGACAACTTCCACGCGCTGTTCTTCGAAGGAGACACGTGGATTTTCAGCACCAGTGACACCCTGATCCGGTTGTTCCCTCAGCAGTTCTGGTTCGACGCCGCTCTGAGTGTTGGTTTTCTGAGCCTTCTCAGCAGCCTGCTCATCCTTTACTGCGCCCACGCTCTGGAACGACGAGCAACCCGCAGCGTTAAAACGAACGGGGCGGCCTGATCCCCTCGCCGCCCCGTGACATGGTCGCTGCAACGTCCGTTATGCGCCGAATTTCTGCAGGCGCTTGGCATGGGCCAGTGCCAGCGGCATCAGATCGGTAGCCGGGAACTGACCCAGCGCGCCCGCCATACACTCGCGCTCGCCGAACGCCTGCGCGCGGTCGGGCATATGCGTGGCCGGTGCCCACAACAGCGTCGGTACCGGGTGCCAGGAATGAGCGCGATAGGTGGCCGGAGTCGAGTGATCGCCGGTAACGATGAGCACATCGGGCTTGAGGTCGAGCAGGGTAGGCAGGGCCGCGTCCACCCCCTCGATGACCTTCACTTTGGCGTCGAAATCACCGTCCTCGCCACGGCTGTCGGTGTACTTGATGTGGCAGAAGACGAAATCATACTGATCCCAGATCTGCGCCACTTTGTTGAACTGATCCTGCGTGGTGTCGTGTGCCGTGGTTTCGATCACATCCATGCCCACCAGGCTGGCCACGCCTTTGTACATGGGATAAACCGCCACGCAGGCCGCCTTCAACTTATACACATCGCGGTACTTGGGCAGACCGGGTTCCATGGCGAAGCCGCGCAGTGTACACATGTTGGCCGGTTCCTGGCCCTTCAGCCGCTTGCGCGCCTCTTCCAGCCATTGATCGACCAGCGCGGCTGTCTTCTCGGCGGCAGGTTCGAGTGCCCGTGCAGGCAGGGGGGCGACTCCTGTCGCCTGCGGGTCCGTGTCGGCGATCGCGCCATGCAGCCCTTCGCCGTGCAACACCATCGCAAAGCGGTATTCCTTGGCGATCTCGATGGATACCTGCACGCCGGGAATCTGAATGTCTTTCAGCAAAGCGACGCGCTTCGCCCCTTCCTCGGTTGAGATACGCCCAGCGCGCCGGTCGGTGATCAGGCCGTTCTCGTCCACCGTGCAGAAGTTGCCGCGGATCGCCACATCGCCTGGTTTCACTTCCAGGCCAATGCCCGTCGCTTCTAGCACGCCGCGCCCGATCTCATACACAAGCGGGTCATAGCCGAACAAGGCCAGGTGCGCCGGGCCACTACCGGGGGCAATGCCGCGCGCCACCGGGATGCTCAGCCCCACCGACCCCTCGCGGGCCAGTCGGTCGAGATTGGGAGTATGCGCGGCTTCCAGCTCGGTTGGACCGCCCACTTCGCGCGGCAGCCCGCCCAAGCCATCCATCACCAACAGCAGAATCTTGCCACCTTCTTCAAGCGCCAGGCGGCGCATCAGATCGAAGTTCGCCATGTCGCATCCTCATTTCTCAGGTTTGCGTCCAGCCATCAGGCTCTAGTTGTAACACGACAGCGCCGCCCGGCAAAGTGATCGTTGACGGCAAAACGTATGCGCAATGATATTGTGAAAATCGGCATGGCTGGCTACAATCTGCCGCCGGATCGTCAGGTCCAGGACTGCCGGATTATGCCGGAGTACGTAGGGTGAAGGGCTACCAGCGGCAGATGCGCCATGCCGTGCTCAAATGGCTGACACCGGGCTTGCGCGTCAAGCGATGGTTGGCGTTGTTGTTCTTCGGCATCACGGTGTTGGCGGTAGGGCTGGCGCAGGTTATCGTGACTCTCTACCGCACCGAAGCTCTGCCCGAAGGGCTGTATATCCTCACCCTGCGTTTCCTACCAGCGTGGGCGCGTGTCCTGGTGGCAGCGGTTGTCGGGCTTGGCGCAACAATAATCGCCATCTTGCAGCTGAACCGCTCCTTCCTCGCGCCCTTCGCCGACCGACGCCATGCGTCACTGATTGATGCCATGGTCGCGCACAACCGGCGGCAGCGCGGCTTGAAAGTCGTCGCCATTGGTGGCGGCACCGGTCTGCCAAGTGTCCTGCGCGGCATGAAAGTCTACACAGGAAACCTGACCGCCATCGTGACCATGGCCGATGATGGTGGCAGTTCGGGCAGGCTGCGCCGGGAACTGGGCGTGCCCCCGCCAGGTGATTTGCGCAGCAATATCGCGGCGCTGGCCGACGACGAAGACCTGATGACCCAGTTGTTCCAGTACCGCTTTGCCAATGGCGGGCTGGAAGGGCACAGCCTGGGCAATCTGTTCCTGACCGCCCTGGCCGACATCACCGGTGGAATGGACCGCGCGGTGGTGGAAACGGGGCGCGTGCTGGCCATTGAGGGACAGGTCTTGCCTGCCACGCCGCACGAAGGCGTGACCCTGGTGGCCGAAGTGCGCGTTCCCGGTGAAAGCAGCACCCGCCGCGTGGTGGGTGAATCGCAAATCCCGCAGGCAGGCGGGCAGATCGAGCGCGTCTTCCTGGTGCCCGATCATGTGCGAGCATTCCCTGCCGCGATCCGGGCCATCCTGGCCGCCGATCTGATCGTCATCGGGCCGGGCAGTCTGTACACCAGCCTGTTGCCCACTCTGCTGGTCCACAGCATCACTGAAGCCATTCGGGCCAGCGCAGCCTTAACAATCTATGTGTGCAATGTCGCCACGCAACCGGGTGAGACAGATGGTTATACCGTGGCCGACCATGTGTTGGCGCTGGAGAAGCATGTCGGTCAGGGGCTGTTCGACATTGTCCTGGCCAACAACAGCTTCCCCAGCAAGAACGCTGGCCCCAACACGCGCTACGTGTTGCCCTCATCCCCGGCTGACAAAGCGCTGCGGCGCTATCAACTGCATCTGGCCGACTTGACCGACAGCGAGCGTCCCTGGCGACATGATCCGGAAAAGCTGGCAAAGACGTTGCTTGCGCTCTACAACTCGACCGTCCAGGCAGCGTCTTCACCAAACGGCCAGGCGGCCCTGCCGCCATCTGGCTGAGTAAGGAGCAATCCGTCAGCCCGCCTCGCGGGCAACTCATCAGTTCGTGTCACGCATACCATAAGGAGAGTACCATGACTGTTCGCGTAGGTATCAACGGCTTCGGTCGTATTGGTCGCCAGGTGCTCAAGGCTATCCTGGAGAAATACCCGGACGATCTGGAGGTCGTGGCCTTCAACGACCTGGGCGACCTGCCCACCATGGCCCACCTGCTCAAGTACGACTCGAACTACGGTCGGTTCCCCGGCACGGTGGAAGTGGCCGACAACGGTCTGGTTGTCAACGGCAAGCTGATCAAGGCCTTCAACGAAAAAGAACCAGCCAAGCTGCCCTGGGGTGACCTGGGTGTGGACATCGTGGTCGAGGGCACCGGTGTGTTCACCAGCCGCGAAAAGTGCCAGCCGCACCTCGACGCGGGTGCCAAGAAGGTGATCATCACCGCTCCGGCCAAGGGCGCGATTGACCTGACCGTGGTCATCGGCGTGAATGATGCCATGTACGATCCGGCCCAGCATCATATCGTGTCCAACGCCTCCTGCACCACCAACTGCCTGGCTCCGGCGGCCAAGGTCGTGCACGACAACTTCGTGATCAAGCGCGGTCTGATGACCACCATTCACGCCTACACCAACGATCAGCGCATCCTCGACCTGCCCCACAAGGACCTGCGCCGCGCCCGCGCCGCTGCTATGAGCATGATCCCCACCACCACTGGCGCAGCCCGCGCGGTCGCGCTCGTTATCCCCGACCTCAAGGGCAAGTTCGACGGTGTGGCAGTGCGTGTGCCCACCTCGACTGTCTCGCTGGTAGACTTTGTGGCCGAAGTCGAGAAGGAAGTGACGACCGAGCAACTGCATGCCGCCTTCAAGGCTGCGGCGGAAGGCCCCATGAAAGGCATCCTCGGCTTCGAGGAAGAGCCACTGGTGTCCATCGACTTCAAGGGTGACGACCGCTCCAGCATCGTGGATGCCGGCTTCACCAGCGCTTTCCAGGGCACGACGGTCAAGGTCATGGCCTGGTACGATAACGAGTGGGGTTACTCAGTCCGCACGGCAGACCTGTGCAAGTTGATGGCCGACAAGCTCTAAACCGGACGCTTGCGTTCTGCCTACGAGTCCAGAGGGGGCATGGGCCACTGTGCCCTGCCCCCTGTTCTTGCCCAATGGGAGTGAGTCACCATGAACAAGAAAACCATCCGCGATATTGACCTGACAGGCAAGCGTGTGTTGGTTCGCGTGGACTTCAATGTGCCCATCAAAGACGGCGTGGTCACCGACGACACGCGCGTCCGCGCCGCTGTGCCCACCCTGCAGTACATTCTGGAGCAGAAGCCACGCTACGTCGCGCTGATGTCGCACCTGGGGCGTCCCAAAGGCGGCCCCGATCCCAAGTACTCGCTGCGCCCTGTCGCACCTGTGCTGGCCAAGCTGTTGGGCGTCGAGGTGGCGTTCGCTGAAGACTGCGTCGGTGACGTGGCAAAGAAAGCCGCCAAAGCGCTGCCCCAGGGTGGTGTGTTGCTGCTGGAGAACACCCGTTTCTATCCCGGTGAAGAAAAGAATGACCTGGAACTCGCCAAACAGATGGCCGAACTGGGCGATGTCTATGTGAACGACGCCTTCGGCTCAGCGCACCGCGCCCATTCGTCCACGGAGGGTGTCGCACGCTTCCTGCCGGCTGTGGCCGGTTTCCTGATGGAAAAGGAACTCGAATATCTGGCCAACGCCATTGAATCCCCCAAGCGGCCCTTCGTCGCCATCCTGGGCGGAGCCAAAGTCTCCGACAAGATCGGCGTGATCGAGGCGCTGCTGGGCAAGTGCGACCGACTGCTCATCGGCGGCGGCATGGCCAACACCTTCTTCAAGGCCAAGGGCTGGGCCACTGGCGACTCGCTGGTCGAGGACGAAGCGCTCGACACAGCCCGCGCGCTGATGACCAAGGGCGGCGATAAGCTCGTCCTGCCCGATGAGGTGGTGATCGCCGACGCCTTCGACAACGCGGCCAATACGCGCGTCATCAAGGCGGCGGACGGCGTGCCCGCTGGCTGGCGCATCCTGGATATCGGCCCCAGCACCGTCGAACTGTTCCGGCAGGTGCTCAAGGACGCTCAGACCGTCGTCTGGAACGGCCCGATGGGCGTCTTCGAAATGGAGAACTTCGCCAAGGGCACTTATCAGGTAGCCCAGATTCTGGCCGAGTCCAACGCCACCACCATCATCGGCGGCGGCGATTCGGCAGCCGCCGTGGCACAGGCGGGCCTGGCCGATCGCATGTCGCACATTTCCACGGGCGGCGGGGCCAGCCTGGAATTGCTGGAAGGCAAGGCCTTGCCCGGCGTCGTGGCTCTGAACGACCGTTAAGCCTTTGTTCCACCTCTCATCCGGCGGACGTTGTGCCGCCGGATGCTATTTCTGGACTGCAGGTAAATATCTCAGGAGACAAGAATCCTCATGCGCACACCGATCATCGCGGGCAACTGGAAGATGTATAAGACGCCAGCCGAGGCAGTTGCCTTCGTGAACGCCATCAAAGACCGGCTGGCCGATCTGAAAGCTGCCGAGCGCGTTGTCTGCCCGCCCTACGTGGCGCTCCCCGGCGTCCAGGCGGCACTGGCGGGCACCGACATTTACGTCGGTGCTCAGGATGTACACTGGGAGAAAGAAGGAGCCTACACCAGCCAGATTTCCGCGCCCATGCTCGTCGGCCTGGTCAAATATGTCATCATCGGCCACTCAGAGACGCGCGAATACCTGGGCGTTACCGACGAAATGGTCAACAAGAAGGTCAAGGCGGCGCTGGCACATGGCCTTCACCCCATCATTGCTGTTGGTGAAAGCCTGGCCATCAACGAGGCTGGACAGACCAAAGAGTTCGTAGACCGACAGATTCGCGCTGCCTTCGCTGGCATCCCTGCTGATGCGCTCAGCAACATCGTCATCGCCTACGAGCCGATCTGGGCCATCGGCACCGGCAAAAGCGCCACCGGTGAACAGGCCAACGCCATCATCGGCTCCATCCGCGCGACCCTGGCCGAACTTTACGGGCAGGCGCACGCCGAGGCCATGCGCATCCAGTATGGCGGCAGCGTCAAGCCAGCCAACATGGCCGAGTTTATGAGCCAGCCACACATAGACGGGGCGCTGGTTGGTGGGGCTTCGCTCCAGGAAGATTCTTTTGTAGAATTGGTGCGCATCGCGATCGAAGCGAAAGGGTTGGGCTAGTCGGGCCTGTCTGGGCATGACTCTCAGCAACCTGCTCACCCCCTGGCTGATGCTGGCGGGGGTGCTCATCCTGTTAACCTACGCAGAGAAATGGGTGCACCGCCATCTCTTCGGTGTGGGCTGGGTGCTGACCAACAATAAAAAGACCGCGACCGCGCTTTACTACGTGTTGCTGCTACCGGGCGTCTTCGTGCACGAGTTCACACAATACCTGGTGGCAGGAGCGCTGAACGTGCGCATCAGGCGCGTGATCGCCTGGCCGGAGGCGCAGGACAACGGCACTCTGCGCCTCAACTTCATCACTGTTCAGCGCGCTCGTCCGCTCGAACGCGCCATTATTGGCGCTGCGCCCCTGGGTGTCGGTCTGACGCTGGTGTGGGTGATCAGCACCCAGATACTCAACCTGGAAGAAGTGCTCAGCGCTTTACTCCAACGCGACGCAAACCGGTTGGCTCCGGCCCTGCGCGAACTGGGCAGCACGCCCGACTTCTATCTGTGGCTCTATCTGATGTTTGCCATCGGCAATGCCATGTTGCCCACCCCCGCCGACCGCGAAGGCTGGCCGTTGGTGCTGGGAATCTTTGGGGCGATCCTGGTCTTCCTGGTGCTCATCGGCGTAGGTGAAGTGCTGCTGCAGACGTTCACCGGCCCTGTGGCACATGGCGTTGAATTGGTGGCCACTGCCTTCCTGATGGTGCTGCTGGTGCAGGTGCCGGCCATGATCGCCATTGCCATCCTGGAAGCCATCGCCGGGCGCATCACGGGTCGGTACTTCGAATATCGCCCCCAGGCAGCGCGTCCGCGCACACGACAACCCGGCTCTGCCGATCCGCTCCCGCCGGGGGCACCGCTGCCGTCCATCTACAACCTGCCGCTCCCCTTGCCCAACCCGGAACGAGATGCAGGGCCTGCGCCGCGTCGCCAACCGGCCCGTCAGGAGAGCACGCCTCCTGTGCCGCCCGCTGCCCCCGCGCCCAAGCCGCCCGCGGCCCGACCAGAAGCTGTATCCGCACCCGCCTCGCCCTTCGAGCAGGCCCGCCGCGCTCCGGCACCCACTGCTTCACCATCAGCCGGACGCCCGGCGGAACAGCCTTCCCAACCGCTCACACCGGGACTGACTGCCGATCGCAGCGCTCCCCCCGCCAGACCGCTCACATCGGCGGCCCCCCTGCCCGGTTCGCGGCCCGCCGACAGACCGATCACCCCCCTTGGGCCAGACAGGGTACAACCAGTGGGGCGGAGCACTGGGCTTGAGCGCCCCAGCCCGTTTGCATCGGATAGCCCGCCCCCGCGTCGGCCCCTATCTCCCATGCAGCCCGCTGAAGACAGGGAAGAGCCGGAAGACGAACCGATCTACGAAGACTTTGAGGAAGAAGACGACGTTCTGGATGACCTCTACGATGAGGAAACTTGACTCGTCCCGGTGCGCCTATTCCTCTGCCGAGGTGCGCCGGCTGAGCACCAGGAATCCCCCCACGATCACCGCCCCCATCACCAGCAGTGCGATAAGTTTATAAAGGCGGCTGGCTGTCACCAGCGCCACCGCGCCGAATAGGGTACAGAATGCGTAGTAGCCCAGCACGATCTGCCGGGGCGAAATGCCTAGGTCGAGCAGGCGATAGTGCACATGGCCCCGGTCGCCTTCAGTCGGGCTGCGCCCGGCGCGCACCCGCCGCACGATCTGCCAGACGACATCCAGCAGCGGCAGTCCCATCACCAGCAGCACCGTCGCCATCTTGGCCCCGCCGATGATCCCCAGCACGCCGATCGAATATCCCAGGAACAGCGCGCCATTCGTGCCCATGAAAATCCGCGCGGGCGGAAAGTTGTAGGGCAGAAAACCCAGCGTCGCGCCGAACAGTGCCAGCGCCAGCAGGCTGACACTGACCTGATCCAGCCGAAACGCCGCGTGAATGAAGATCATCAGCGCCGCCACGCCGCACACGCCCGCCGCCAGCCCGTCCAGGCCATCCAGCCAGTTGACGGTGTTCATCATGAAACCCAACCAGAACAGCGTCAGTGTCACCGTAACCACGTAGGGCCATTCCGGCGTGCGCTGGCCAGTGAGAGGATTATTGAATCCTTCGATGATGATCAGGAACAAAACAGCAATGGCTGCCGCCAGCAACTGCGCCACATATTGTGGCAGCGCGCTGAACTCGTAGCGGTCATCAAGCAGGCCGAAGACGAACAGAAACGTGCCGCCGAGCAGCAATCCGATCAGGCGGATGATCTCTTTGTCGTCCGTGCGCACCACTGGCAGGAATTGCGCCACGATGGCCGCCACCATGAAGGCAGCATACATCGCCAGGCCACCGAATTTGGAGATCGCATAGGGGTGACGATGCCTGCCCCGTGGCACATCCACAATGCCCCAGCGCAAGCCCAGCCAGCGCGCCAGCGGAGTCAAAGCGAAGGAGAGGCCGAAAGAAACCCCCAGAACTACCGCAAACGATACGAGATCGTCGGCAGACATGCTCCCCCCAGAAAGGCCGTAGTGCGGCGCTGATCAGGCTGTGCCAAACTGCCGGTCACCCGCATCGCCCAGGCCAGGCACGATAAAACCATGCTCGTTCAGGTGATCGTCAATGGCCGCCAGGTGCAGGGGCACATCGGGATGCGCGCGGGACACCACCTCGATCCCCTCTGGCGCGGCGATCAGCCCCACAAACTTGATGCGGCTCACCCCCCAGGCTTTCAGCACATCAATAGCCGCCACTGCCGATCCCCCGGTTGCCAGCATGGGATCGAGCACCAGGCATACCTGCACGGTCGGCTCAACAGGCAGCTTGTTGTAATACGCGACAGGCCGCAAGGTCCGCTCGTCGCGATAGAACCCCAGATGCCATACTTGCGCGCCGGGGATCATTTCGTGAATACCATCTACCATCCCCAGACCAGCCCGCAAAATGGGCACCAGCCCTACTTCTTCCTGCAACTTGTAGCCCGCAGCGCTACCCAGGGGAGTGATCACGTCGTGCTGCACCAACTGCAAGTCGGCCATGGCCTCATAGCCCAGCAACATCGCCAGCTCGCGGATCAACTCGCGGAATTTCTTGTGCTCGGTGCGCAAATCACGCAGCAGGGTGAGCTTATGCTTGACCAGTGGGTGCGCCGACACGAATACGTTATGACCAGCCATCCAAGCCTCCTCCGGAACGTACCACGCTGATTGTATCCGCGCGTTGCCGCCTGTCAAAGCCTTTACCGCGACCGGTTGGGAGGGTATACTCAGCGGGCGATCTGCACCTGGGAATGATGCCATGCCGGAACCCGAACGCCTCGTTAGCGGCAAGAAAAAGCTGCACAGCGACGAACGCCTGGAAAATGCTCTGCGCCCCACCCGCCTGGACGAGATGACCGGACAGGCCCGCGTGGTGGAGAACCTGCGCATCTTGATCGAAGCCGCCAAGGCCCGCCGCGAACCGCTCGACCATGTGCTGTTCTACGGTCCGCCGGGCCTGGGCAAGACGACTTTCGCCCACGTGATCAGCAATGAGATGGAAGTCAATATCCGCATCACCGCGGGGCCGTCCATCGAGCGAGCGGGTGACCTGGCCGCGATCCTGACTCATCTGCGCGAAGGCGACATCCTCTTCATTGACGAGATTCACCGGCTGGGCCGCGCCATCGAAGAAGTGCTCTACCCGGCCATGGAGGATTTCGCGCTCGACATTGTCATCGGCAAAGGCCCGGCGGCAAAGAACGTGCGCCTGCACCTGCCGCGTTTCACCGTCATCGGCGCGACCACGCGGCTGGCGCTGCTCACTGCGCCGCTACGCGCCCGCTTTGGCGCGGTGTTCCGTCTAGACTTCTATGACATCGAGGCGCTGGTAGCCATTGTACGGCGGGCCGCCGACATGTTGCGCGTCACCATTGACGAAGATGGTATTGATGAGATTGCCCGGCGAGCGCGAGGAACGCCCCGTGTAGCCATCCGCCTGCTCAAGCGCGTGCGCGACTTTGCCGAGGTGCGCGCAGACGGTGTCATCACCGGCGCGGTAGCCGTCGAGGCGCTGGAGCTGCTAGAAATTGACCCTTTGGGTCTTGACGACATTGACCGGCGTGTGCTATTGACCATTATTGATAAGTATGGGGGCGGGCCGGTGGGCCTGGAGACCATCGCCGCGTCTATCAGTGAAGAAGCCGACACGATCATGGATGTGTGCGAACCCTACCTGCTCCAACTGGGCTTCCTGGAGCGAACGCCGCGCGGGCGAGTCGCCACTGCCCTGGCCTACCGCCATCTCCACAGAGATGATCAGCGCCCGCCCCGCCAGGAACCGCTGTTCTGAGTCAGCTTTGTCGTGCGGCAACCATGGAGCTGAACGCGCTTGGACGCCTGATCGTGGTCATTGGCTTGGGCCTGGTTGTGCTGGGCATCGTGCTCATCGTTGCCTCGCGTGTGCCCTTGTTCAAATACCTGGGTCACTTGCCCGGCGACATTCGCATCGAAGGAGAAAATGTCTCCTGCTATTTCCCGCTGGTCAGCATGTTGTTGATCAGCATCTTGCTCTCGCTGGCGCTCAACATCATCCTGCGCCTGCTCAACCGCTGAACGGAAACCTTTACCGACCATGCATCTATCCGACTTCGACTACGAGCTGCCACCAGAACTGATCGCGCAAACGCCCATCGAGCCGCGCGACGCCTCGCGGATGCTGGTAGTGCATCGCGCCTCAGGCGAGATCGAGCACCGCGCCTTCCGTGACTTTCCCTCCTATCTCAACGAAGGCGACGTGATCGTGCTCAATCAGACGCGCGTCATACCGGCCCGCATTCCCGCCCGCAAGATTCCCACCGGCGGCGTAGCGGAGATTCTGCTATTGCGCCCGCTCGACGACAGGCGTTGGCTCGCCATCGTGGGCGGCAAGCGCATTCGGCCCGGCACGCGCCTGCAACTGGGCGAAGACGGCTCAGTCAACATCCAGGCCACGGTGATCGAGGAACGCGAACAGAATGAGCGCGTCGTCGAGTTCTCCGAGCCAATTCAACCCTATCTGCGCGCCATTGGGCAGACACCGCTGCCGCCCTACATCACCACGCCGCTGGCCGATCCCGACCGCTATCAGACTGTCTTTGCCCGCTACGACGGGTCGGCAGCCGCGCCAACAGCAGGCCTGCACTTCACCGGCGAGACACTGGTCGCGCTCAAGCAGAAGGGCGTGCAGATCGCCTATTGCACGCTGCACATTGGGCTGGACACGTTTTCACCGGTGCGCGAAGAGGACATCACCCGCCATGTGATGCACACAGAACGCGCCATCCTGACCCCAGAAGATGCGCAGATCATCAACAATGCGCGGCTGCGCGGCAACCGGATCGTGGCCATTGGCACGACCGCCGTGCGCACCCTGGAGACTGCCGCCATTCGCTCCGCCGCCTATGACACCCCCGCCAACGATCCGGGCAGCGTCCGGCGCACGTTGGAGAAGCTGCGCGACGATATCTGCCCCTGGCGACCGGTCATTGCCATTGACGAAGACACCGACCTGTACATCGTTCCCGGCTATCGCTTCCGCGTCGTAGACGCCATGCTCACCAATTTTCACCTGCCGCGTTCGACATTGCTGATGCTGGTGAGCGCCTTTGCAGGCCGCGAACTCATTCTGCGCGCTTACCAGGAAGCAATCCGCGAGCGCTATCGCTTTTACAGCCTGGGCGACTGCTGCCTGCTGTTGTGAGGGCAGCATAGCGGTAGGCAAGGGATCGCTCCGGTGTTACAATGGCCTGCCGAAGACAACCTGCTTTTCCAATCGCACATAACGAGGAATTTCATGCAAGCAACAGACTGGATACCCGAAGCGCACTACCGTGAAGCGGCTGCCAGCGTTCGCGCTCGCCTGAGCCTTCAGCCCACCGTCGGCCTGGTGCTCGGTTCGGGCCTCGGTCCACTGGTAGAAGAGATTCAGGATGCGGTGTGCATTCCCTTTCAGGAAATCCCACACTGGCCCGCCGCGACCGTGCAGGGCCACGCAGGTCAGTTAGTGGCAGGCACGCTGGAAGGGCAACCTGTGCTGGTGATGCAGGGTCGTATCCACTTCTACGAAGGCTACAGCATGGCTCAGGTCACCTTGCCGGTGCGGGTGATGCGTCTGCTGGGGATAGACACGCTTATCCTGACCAACGCCGCTGGGGGACTGAATCGTGCCTTCCAGGCGGGCGATCTGATGGTCATCGAGGATCATATCTTCCTGGCAGGCATGGCCGGTTACAACCCGCTGCGCGGCCCCAACCAGGGCCTATTCGGGCCGCGGTTCTCCATACACACTCACACCTACAGCCCTCAACTGCGCATTCTCGCTCGCAGAGTCGCTGGCGAATTGGGAATCACGCTGCACGAGGGAGTGTACGTCTCACTGGCTGGCCCCTCTTTCGAAACGCCCGCCGAGGTGCGTATGCTGCGGGCACTGGGAGGAGATGCAGTCGGCATGTCCACCGCCGCCGAAGCGATCGTTGCCTACCACGCGGGAATGCGCGTGCTTGGCATCTCCAGCATTACCAATCTCTCGATTGACGACACTGCAGCCCGCGAAGAGGTTAGTCACGAGGAAGTCTTACGGGCTGGGCGGCAGATCGTGCCGCGACTGGCTGCCTTGTTGCGTGGCACTCTGCGCCAGCTACCGCCGTTCGACCCTGAGGAGATCGAGAACCGTCCGGAGCATGGCTAGTCTCGTCTTCTTCATCGAGCGCATTTCTTTCGGACTCTACATCCTTTGCGCGGCGGGCATCCTGCTGATGGCGTACCGCTTGCAGCAAGCCCGCCGCGAACTGGCCATGGCGCAGTTCAAGCTGGAGCGCGAGCACGCCCTGGTGCGCCAGGCCAGCGCCATTACCTACGGCGGACTGCTCATTGAAATATTCGTGGGAGTGTGGGCCATCGCCAATGTGGTGGCCCCCACCATCCGCGACCTGCGCACCGATCCGCAGCACGCCGCCCCGCCGCGCCCCACCCGCTTTGTGACCAGCACGCCCGCGCCCAACCCGCCAATTTCGCTGGGGGCAGGAAACAACCAGGCTCAGGGTCCGGCCATCTTCGCCACGCCCGTCCCAACGGCTACGCCTGTTGGCACGATAATCCCTGGTGCGCCAGAGGTCGTCGGCTGTCCGCGCGAAAATGCCTGGCTGCTGATCCCTGCCAATGGTCAGTTGATCTTCCAGACCACCACCTTCTGGGGAACGGCTACCACCAGCGACTTTGCCTTCTACCGCTTCGAGATCAAACCGGCGACTCCCGGCGCTGAGTTCGCACCGATCGGCGACTACACGGTGCCGGTTGTGGATGGGCCGCTAGGGGACTTCTACCCTTTCAACTTTCCCACAGGGCAATATCGCTTCCGCCTGACCGTCTTCGACTCCACGCAAACCATGCGCCATCTGTGCGAGGTGACCATCAACATCAGCGAGCCGCCGCCCACTCCAACCCCCATCGGCGCGGGGCGGTAGAAACTTCGCCCCAATAACCCTCGCTCACTCCAGACCAGCGCGGCGGCGTTCCTGGCGGTATTGTTCGGGGGTATCGAGATCGCGCAGGATGCTGTCATCGTGCGCAGGCACCAGGTGCAGGTACTCTGGATAGTGGCGGATCACGTCGCGCGGTGCTCCCTCGCGCAGAGCCAACAACTCCGGCCAGAAGCGTCGATCGAACAGCACCGGGTGGCCGCGCTGCCCTTCAAAAACCGGCGCGACAATCTCCCCTTTCCCTTGCGCGTAGGCCAGCAGCACCTGGTCTACGGTGCGAATGTTCAGCATCGGCTGATCGCCCATCACCACCAGGCATGCAGCGACCTCCGGACCGAGCGCCTGCAGCCCGGTCTGCAGAGAGGAAAGCATCTCGCCCTGCTGATAGTTGGGGTTGAAGACTGTCCGTACAGGGAGATCGCCCAGAGCGTGCCTCACGTCATCTGCACGGTGCCCGGTGATCACCACGATGTCGGACAGCCGCAACGCCAGCAGGCGCGCCACGACCGCCTCGATCACCGTCCGCCGCCGCTCCCAGGGCAACAGCACTTTCGGTTGCCCCATGCGTGTCGAGCTACCCGCCGCCAGCACGACCGCCGCCACGCGCCGCTGCAATTCCCATACCGGATCGCCAGACGCCTGCATCGCTCCCAGGGCCACCGCCTCGATGCGTGGCGAGATCAACGTCAACTGCGCCACGCGGCGGGCGCGGCGCAACAGGTAACCGTTCGCGGGCACTTTGTTGAGCAGAACGCAAACGCGCGCGTGATCTGGCACGCCGCGCAGCCCAAGCTGTGGATCGCGCAGCGCCACTGCCATCCAGGCGGGCAGCAGACGTTCTCCCTCGACAAACCCGTAGCGTTCGCAAAGCCGCGTCGCATTGTAGACATGCGCCTCGTCGAGCGGCTGATCCAGCGCGTCCGCACCGGCAACCGGCACAACCAGTGTGGTTTCGGCAGGGATCACCGGCTCATGGTCGCGCGGCACTTTGAAAGGCAGGCGGCGCGCGCCGTCCGCTTCGATCAGCAGCACATCGGAATTGACGCGATCGATCAGATCGCCGATTTGCGGCAGTGGCAGACCGATGATCTTATGTCGCTGCGCATCGCCCGCCGCATAGAGGAAGACGAAACCGTACTCGGTCAGTTGTTCGCGAATGCGTGTGACTGGCAGTGATGCGGTGACCTCGATGGCGCTGGGGGCCTGTGCAACTTCGTAACTTGCCACGCGCGTGGTCGTGGTGGCCAACACCCGCCAGCCCGCCCGTTTCAACTCCCCCGCCAGGCGAAACAAAGCCGACGTCTTGCCGCCGGCCCCCACGAACGACACCACATCGCCCCGCTGAATGCGCAGCGCCTCACACAAGAGCATCGTCCTCGCTCATTTCTTGCCACCATCAGTCAGACTCTGCCGCAGTACATCGGCTAGCTGTGGCGCGCTGAGGATCGCTTCCAGCACACCGCCCCCTATCGCCAGCGATTTCTCGGAGATAGTGAAACAGTGTGCCCGCACTCCGCGCGGGTCTACATCGCCGATCTTCAGCCCTCTGGTCACCGGCACTGCCGGGTGCAGCATCCCCCGCAACACACCATCGAACGGCGCGCGCACTGGCTCGCCAGCGACAGTGGCCAACACCTGATCCTCGTGCACCGCGTCCCCGATCTGCGCCAGCGCGATCAGCTCTTTAACCTCCTCGCTGATAACGGCTCCCGTGTGGGTGGCCAGCCAGAAGCACTCGAACACCTGCTCCGGTTCATTGAGGAAGAACTCAACGCGCGGCTGCTTGAGAAACAGGGTGCCGGCTTTGAGGTAGAAGTCGCG
>CAKZOB010000076.1 GCA_937135955.1 uncultured Anaerolineales bacterium
GGGCGCCACACAGGCGCTGCTGACCGCCATCCTGCTTCTGGCCAGTCTGGCCAGTTCGGGAGCCATCGCCGCCCCTGCCGAACCGCCCATCGCTGCGCACCAGGCGCAGACCACGCCTGTCAAGCCTGATATCGGCTCGCCCCCCACCAAACCGCCTCTGCCTGGCGGACGGCAAAGTCCGCTGCGGGTGATGGTGCCCACTGATGAGACCTGGCAGGCTTTGCGGGCGGCGGGCATCACCGACATCACGCAGATTTCGCCCAACCTCGACCCCATCGCTTCCTTCTCGCCCGGTCCGCGCATGAACCTGTTCCCTGGCCAGCCGGCGGGTGCGCCAGGTTTCGAAGCCATGCCCCCCACTCCCTTCCGCACGTTGGCCATCCTGGTACAGTTCACCGACAAGCCCGCGCAGGTGAGCGCGACCTTCTTCGATAACCTGATGTTCGGCACCGGCGCGGCGACGGTGCGCGGTTACTACCGCGAAGTGAGCTACGGCCTGCTGGATATCGTCACCCTCAACCTGCCCAGCTCGCTGGGCTGGGTGATGGCTCCGCAGACCTATAGCTACTATGTCAACGGGCAAAGCTGTCTGGGCAGCTACCCGCGCAACTGTCGGCGCCTGACCGAGGACGTGGTGGCGCTGGTGAATCCGGTGGTGGACTTCTCCCGCTACGACAACGATCGTGACGGTTACGTAGATACAGTCTTTATCATCCATTCCGGCACGGGGGCCGAGGCCAGCGGCGGCAGCGGCAACATCATCTGGTCGCACTCGTGGTGGACGTACAACGAGCCATACGTGGATGGCGTGTGGGTGAGGTCGTACACCACCGAACCGGAATTCTGGTACAGCCCCGGCGACATGACGCACGGCGTCTACGTGCACGAACTGGGGCACGCCTTTGGCCTGCCCGATCTGTACGATATTGACTACTCGTCGGCGGGAGTCGGCGACTGGAGCCTGATGTCCAGCGGCTCGTGGAACGGCTATCTGGGCAGTTCTCCGGCGCATCCGGACGCCTGGTCGCGCGTCTACCTGGGCTTCAACCCGGTGACGAACCTCACTGGCGTCAACGGGGCGATCACCGTGCTCAATGTCGAGCAGAATCGCACCAACGCCATCTATCGCCTGAACTCCGGTCAACCAAACGAATACTGGTTGCTGGAGAATCGCCAGAAGATCGGATCGGACACAGCCTTGCCAGGGAGCGGCCTGCTCATCTGGCACGTAGACGACAACCTGAACGACAGCAACCGCTACGAGTGTAGAGAGGTCAACAACTATCTGTGTTCCGGCAGCACCAGGCATTTCCGCGTGGCGCTGGAACAGGCTGACGGTCTCCTCGACCTGGAGTACAACCGCGACCAGGGCGACGGAGGCGATCCCTTCCCTGGCTCGTCGAGCAAGACGGTCTTCAACTTCACATCCAACCCCAACAGCACCTCCTACTACTCGGCGACCAACTGGGGAGTGCAATTGAGTCAGATCAGCGTGTCGAGCGGCACGGTGACAGCCTATGTCGGCAATCCACATGTCGAGCAGGCCCCGCTGTTGCTCTCGCCCGCCGACGGCACGCCCACCAAGGACAACACGCCCACCTTCGCCTGGAACGCCGTGCCCGGCCTGACCGCCTACCGCATCCAGGTGAGCACGCGAGCTGACTTCGCCAGCACCGTCATCAACTCGACGCGCAGCAGCACCTCGCTGACACCAGGGACAGCGCTGGCCGACGGGCTGTACTACTGGCGTGTGCAGGCCAGAGGGGCCGATGGCATCTGGGGGCTGTGGAGCGAAGTCCGGGCAGTCACCGTGGACACGGTCAAGCCGCCCAAGCCAACGCTGCTCGCGCCCGCTGCTGGCTCAGTCCTCAACACGAGTCAGCCTGAGCTTGACTGGAGCGACGTGACAGACGCTGCTTACTACGAGTTGCAGATCGACAACTCGTCAACCTTCGGCAGCCCAGAAGTGTTCACCACCATCACCGCCTCAACCTACACGGCGACGACGCCGCTGCCCAACGGCAAGTACTACTGGCGCGTGCGCACCTACGACCCGGCGGGGAACCGGAGCGGCTGGACATCCGCCCGCAGCTTCACGCTCGCCTATGCGCCCGCGCCCCTGGAGACAGTTACGCCTGTCTTCACGTCTACCCCGACAGCGGCAATCGTCGGAGCGGGGCTGATCGAAGCCGAGAGCGACCTGGTGGGGCGTGTGGGTACTTGGACGGCTCATCAGACTGCCGTCGCCAGCGGGGGAGGCTATGTCTACAGCAGCGGCAGCACCGCCGACGCGCTGACTTTGACCTTCAGCGGGGCGCAGATCAGCGTGATCTACGTCAAGCATCCGGCGCTGGGGGTGATCGTGGTGGAGATTGACGGCTCGCCCATTCAGTTGCTGGACAGCGCCGCCCCAGACTCCGTCTTCGGGGCGCAGGCGACCTTTACGCTGGCCGAAGGGCAACACACTCTGCGTGTCTACCCCCTGACTGGTACCATCGCTTTGGACGCTTTCCTGGTCGAAGCGGCGGCGGTGCCCGCGACCGAGCCGGAAGCAACCGTCACAGCGACCGACACGCCCACGCCAGCCGACACACTGCTATCCCCGGAAACCTTCACTCCCACGCCAACCGGCACGCTGTTATCGCTGGAGACCTTCACCCCAGAGCCGACGGCTACCGACCTGCCCTCCGTAACTCCGTCGCCCACGCCCACGCTCGATCCACTGAGCGTCTGGCTGGAAGCCGAAAGCGACGCGGTGACGTTTACCGGTCAGTGGGCGCGGGTAGACGATGGACGGGCCAGCGGCGGCGCGTACCTGCTGAGCGGCGATTGGGGCGACGAGGCGCTGACGCTCACCTTCTTCGGCCCGCGAGTGGCTGTGCTTTACCTGACAGGTATGTCGCCCGCTCGCTTCGACCTGGAGGTGGACGGGCAGATAGTGCAGACAGTGACCTATGCTGGCGACGGGGCTGACTTCTCCGCCCGCCTGACGCTGGAGCTTAGCGACGGGCCGCATACGCTGCGCCTGATCGTGCGCGAAGGAGCGCTGGCGGTGGACGCCTTCGTGGTGCTGCCACAGCCAGCCACACTGATTCCCTCTGAGACACCGATGCCGACTTTCACGCCCACGGAGACGCTCACCCCAACGCCGACGTTCACCGAGACGCCGTCACCGACGGCAACGCCGCTCCCGCCCACCGAGACGCCCTCCGCGCCACCGGAGAGTTCCTGAGCCATCACCGCCCCAGTTTTTCGCTGGGGCGGTTCGTTAGTTGGCTCTGCCGACCGTACATACGGATTTGGGGCAGCATTCACAGCGCGGCGCGCGGGAGTGAGTTCAGGTGGAGACAGAGACCCTTTGAGAAGCCCTGAGCGGCAGGGTGACCTTGCCCCTAAATAATTCGCCTCAGTTTGCTTGCACTCGTGAACTCAACTGAAATGCACCCAGGGTCAACCCTGTCTCACCCGTTTCGCGCCGTACTGATTCCGTGCCTGGAGCGCACAGCAGGGCGCAGCAAACAAGCGTATAATGGCCTCAGACGGTCGCATCTGGCGTAGGCCAGGGGAGATCGTGCTAACCGCGAAGGGACTTGCGTGCCCTTCTAGCCCAAAGGAGGCTTCCATGAGATGGTCCCGGTTGATGGCCGGCCTGCTGGTTGCGGCCATTCTATTTGTGACTCCCCTGAGCGCATGGGCGCAGGAACCGTTGCCTCAGAAATTCACCTCCGCTGATGGCAGCCTGACCTATTCTTATCCCGCTGGCTGGGAGGTTCAGGAAGATGTGGGGACGACCATCCTCACCAACAACCTGGCTGCTCTTGAAGAAGAAGCTCTACCGCCGGGCGTTGTCGCGGCGCTGATCGTCCAACCGCTGGCCGTGTCCTCGCTGGTCGGCAGCCTGGAGGACACCTCGCCTGTCGGTGTGACCCTCGCCCTGGCCGAACAGTTGACTCTCTCCGCGCCCACGACCCAGCCAACGACCATGACAATCGCCGGGCGGGCAGCCGCGCGCCTGCCCTTGACGGTAGATATTGGTGATGTGTTGCTTTTTGCCCTTGAGGTGGGCACTGATTTGCCAGTGGTGGTCGTTGCCATCGCCGCCAGCGGCGAACTGGCGCAGTTCGAACCTACCCTGCTGGCAGTGATGGAGACGATCGAGTACGCTCCTGCCTGGCGGGCGGCTCTGCGCGGACACACCGACTGGGTGAACGCGGTCGCCTTCAGCCCGGACGGCACGCGGATGGCTTCGGGCAGCGACGATAGCACGGTGCGCATCTGGGAAGTCGGCACGGGCAAGGAGTTGCTCACCATCGAACAACCCGGCTTTGTGACCGGCGTGGCCTTTGCTCCCAGCGGGGCGCAGGTCGCGGCGGCGAACACCGATGGCAGCGTGGAACTATGGGATGCGACTAGCGGCGCGGAAGTCCTGCGCATTGAGGCGCACGATGGCTATGTGCGCAGCGTGACGTTCAGCCCGGATGGGGCGCATCTTGCCTCCGGCGGCGACGACTACCTGGTTCGGGTGTGGGATGCGGTCACGGGCGAGGCGCAGGTTACCCTGGAAGGGCACGAGGCCGCGGTGAACAGCGTCGCCTACAACCCGGACGGCACGCGCGTAGCCTCGGCCAGCGACGATAGCACGGTGCGCATCTGGGATGCCAGCACAGGCGGGCAGTTGCTGTCCATCGAACATCCCGACTGGGTGAACGCAGTTGCCTTCAGCCCGGACGGGGCATGGCTCGTCAGCGGTAGCGACGACGGCGTGGTGCGCGTCTGGGATGCGGCAACAGGCGAACTGCTGGCCGAGCTGACGGGTCACCAGGACTACGTCAACAGTGTCGCCTTCAGTCCGGATGGGAACTACATCGTTTCCGGCAGCGACGACAGCACGGTCATCGTCTGGTGGGACCTGGACCTGATGGATCACTCGGCCAGAGAATCCATGGTGCTGCGCGGGCACGCTGACTGGGTGAATGCCGTGGCCTTTAGCCCAGACGGATCGCTGATCGCCTCGGCCAGCGACGATGGTTCCGTCCTGCTGTGGGATGCGCCGCGATAGGGGGACATACTGAGCATTTTTTCCTTTTCCTCTGAAGCGCGGTCAGCAATCGGCACATAGCAGTCAGCAGAGCAAGGGGCCAGCGATGTTCGCTGGCCTCTTTGCCTTGTCTGTCACTACAGGCAGGCTTTGTGTGCTTCCGCCAGTTTGCGCAGCCCTGCGTTTTCGCTACTATGCCATGCATTACCCACAAGTCTCCCCTCACCCCTCAATCCCCTCTCCCTCGCGACTGCGTCGCGGGGCGAGGGGACTTACTTTCTCTCGCCCAGGCATTCCCCTTCGCCCGCAGCGCGGGCGAAGGGGCCGGGGGATGAAGGCCATCGGCTCAAGATGTCAGTAATGATAAGCGAGGCGCGCCAGCGCCAAGCGGGGGTGAGGTCAACCAGAAAATCGTACCTGAGCTTACTGCTGTCCATGGTTCTGCTGGCTGGTTTTGATGCGATTACCCCCTGGGGGAGCTTGGTACTACCCCCTGCCGCGCGGTAGACTTTAGAAGTGCATGCAAAGGTTGTCAGCGACTTTGCCTGGCGTGGAGGCGTTTACCTCACTGCTGCGAGGCGTGCGAGTGCTGTGCTGCCCTCCATGCGTGAAGAAGGGGCGAGCCGAGCGCGACAGGGCTGGGGGTGAGGTGAACCAAAGCGCAGCAAACAGCCTGACGCATTTTGCACACATCCACTTTAGGTACAAGGCAGCCGAATGTGGTAGGATCACAGAGCGCGAGAGTCGCGCCTCTGCTGCACTCAGAACGATAGATCATGCACAACTCACACGCACCCATTGCAACCATTCCCGCGGCGCACAATCTGGCCATCGAAATTGGCCCGAATATCTGGCGATTGATCAATGGCACCCGTTCGTCGGTCGGCGGGGCACCGCTGGTTGAAGTGACCGCACAAGGCGTTTCCTACAGTCCGGCGTTTGCCCGCGCGCGCCGACTCCCGCCAGAAGGGTGGCTGGCTCCGCTGGACATCGCCCGCGTGGTGGTTGGCTGGGCACCCGAAACGCAAAGCTGGCACCTGGGATTGCTGGTTTCCGCGCCAGATGCCGGGCCGAGTCCCTGGCGCTGGTGTGGTCTGGCGAGCTGGCGTGGTGCGGAGGGCGATCACGAGAAGGAAGCCCGACAGGCCGCACAGGCGCTCGCCCGTCTGCTCGACCGCCCGCTACACGTAGTAGCCCCGCCGCGCTCGTCCGCCCCCGCAGCGGCCTCAGCGCCCGTTACCCCTGCCGTCGCGCCCGTCCTCGCACCGACGCGCATTGAACCGGCGCTGCGCACGCTCCCTTTGCACTTCGACGAATGGTCGTTCGTCACCACCAGGGGAGGGCTGGCCTGGCGACGGCGCAGCGACTGGGTGATGGTGGCCCTGATGCGGTCGGTGGGCTTCTTGGTGATGGCGCTGGTCTTCGTGTTTCTGGGAGTGGGCACCCTGACCAGCGGCCTGGCCCAGGTCAACCCGGCCTGGTTGCCATGGCTGGGGCTGGCCGTGGCGCTGATGCTGTTCATCATGGCACTGCGTACCTTCTGGCAGGTCATCGCCTCGACCGAGGTGATCGTTGACACGGCGCGGCGCGAAGTGCGCGCCCGGCGTCGCCTCATGGGGGGGACGCGCTGGCGCGTGCCGTTCGATCGTGTGGCCTATGTGCTGCTGTCGCAGACGGCACCGCGTCCGCAGGGTCGCAAGGGCAAGCACGGGCCGATGCGTGTGTTGCAGGAGGTCTGGTTGCACCTGGCCGACGGAGAGCATTTCTGGCCGGTGGTCGCCCTGGGGCCAGTTGAGGGCATTTCGGAAACATGGGACGAGGTGCGCGCTCGCCTCAAACAGGCGGGCCGCCGCCGTGTGCGCCTCAGCGAACTGAATACGCCTGCGCATCATGCCGCCGTGCACATGGCGCGCGCGGTGGGCGCGCCGCTGTGGTGGGATATTCGCAAGTGAGGGTGATTCATTTGTGATGGCGAGAGAGTCTACAGGCGAGGGCAAAGCATTTGGGATGGTTCTCTGGCCCGTGGGATAGTCGCCAGACCACGCGCCTGGTGCTGGTGGCGATCATTCTGCTGACGGTGCCCTGCTATTGCCTGGGCGCAGTGCTGCTGGCCTATGCGCCAACAGGTTCTGGCAGGGCGACTACCGCTCCGGTCACGCCCACGCTGGGCAGTGCGCCGGGCGACGGGTTCGGCTTGCCAACCTATACGCCGTTTCTCACCGCCACGCCTACGCCCTGGCGTCCGCCGTTGCAGCCTACTCCGCCGCAGCTCTATTTGCCGACCAATACGCCCTTCTTCATCCCGCCCACCTGGACGCCCGTGCCCACCTGGACATTCGTCCCGACGATCACCCTGGCCCCGACGCTGACGCTGCCACCGTCGCCGACTAATACGTTGCCGCCAACCCAGGCTCCAACGGATACACTTGAGCCAACCCTTCCGCCGCCTTCCACGCCCACCCAGGAGTCCTTGCCTCCGGATAACAGTTGACCTGTCCAGCCAGGGAGCGTAGAACTCATGCCAGTAGACCTGCAGGAACATCTGAAAGCGCTGTGTACGGCCCCCGCCCCGTCCGGGCACGAAGAACCTGTCCGCGCCGTGATTCGGCAGGCGTGGACTGGCCTGGTAGACGAGCTGCAGACCGACGCCCTGGGTAACGTGATCGCCCTCAAGCGCGGCTCTGCGCCGGAGCCGCGCCCCAAAGTGATGCTTTGTGCCCACATGGACGAGATCGGGCTGATTGTGAGCGAGGTGCGCGACGGTTTCATCCGCACGGCCCCGCTGGGCGGCGTGGATTACCGGGTGCTGCTGATGCAGCCGGTGCTGGTGCACGGGCGGCGGGTGCTCAAAGGCGTATTCGGCGCGGCCCCGCCGCATATGGCCCGCAGCCGCGACAAATACCCGCAAGCGGACGATCTGTGGATTGACGTGGGGCTGCCCGCCGACGAAGTAGCGGCGTTGGTGCGCGTGGGCGACATCGTCACCATAGACGCGCCCGCGACCCCGCTCAAAGGAGAGCGTTTCGCAGCCAAGGCGCTCGACGATCGCGTGGCCGTGGCCACCGTCACGCTGGTACTGGAGGAACTGACCCGCCGCGCGCACGCCGGGGATGTGCTGGCTGTGGCTGCCGTCCAGGAAGAAGTGGGCAGCTATGGCGCGATCACGGCGGCCTATCAGCTACAGCCCGACCTGGCGCTCGTCATTGATGGCACTTTCGGTGCGCAGAAGGGCGTGGACGACGACGAGGGCTTCAAACTGGGCGACGGCCCTACCCTCAGTTATGGGCCGAACTTCCATCCGCTGCTGGTCAAAGCGCTGCGCCGCACCGCCGAAGACCTGGAGATAGACTTCCAGGTCGAGGCCATCCCCGGCAACAGCGGCACTGACGCCTGGGAAATTCAGGTGAGCCGGGCGGGCATACCCACCGGCCTGATCGGTATCCCCATGCGCAACATGCATTCACCGGCGGAGGTGATCGATCTGCGCGACGTAACGCGCGCCGGTCGCTGGCTGGCAGCGTTCATCGCTGGCCTGAGGCCCGACTTCCTGGCGACGCTCTCGTGGCCGGAGGCGGCAGTCCTGGAGGAGAAGGCATGATCGAGGTGCTGCGCGAGCTATCCGAAGCGGTGGGTGTCTCCGGCGAAGAGGGCGAAGTACGCGCCCTCATTCTCAAACACATTCGCGACTACGTGGACGACGTGCAACTCGACGCGCTGGGCAGTGTGATCGCCCTCAAGCGCGGGGCGGGCGCGTCGAAGCTGCGCGTGATGGCCGCCGCGCACATGGACGAAGTGGGCATGATGGTCATGGGCTTCGACTCCGACGGCATGATCCGCTTCAGCGCTGTGGGCGGGCTGGACGCACGTATCTTGCCAGGCGTACGTGTGCTGGTAGGGCCGGACAAGATTCCCGGGGTGATCGCCTGGACGCCGATTCACCTCAACAAAGATCAGGACACCGTGCCCATAGACCGGCTGCGCATTGACATCGGCGCAGCCAACCGCGACGCGGCGCAGAAAGCCGTCTCGCGCGGCGACCGCATTGCCTTCGCCAGCGCGTTCGAAGAATTGGGGCCGACAGTGCGCGGCAAAGCCTTCGACGACCGCGCCGGCTGTGCCTCGCTGATTCGCCTGGTGCAGGGCGAGCGCTTCCCCTTCGACCTCTACGCGGTCTTCACTGTGCAGGAAGAAGTGGGATTGCGCGGGGCGCGGGCCGCCGCCGGACGCATTCAGCCGGACGTGGCCTTCGTGCTGGAGACGACCGCCTGTCACGACCTGCCGCAAGACCCCGACGAGCCGGATCAGACCACGATCACCCGGCTGGGGAGTGGGCCAGCGATCACCGTCGCCGACCGCTCGATGGTCAGCGACCCGCGCCTGGTGCGTCACCTGGTACAGGTAGGAGAAGCCGTGGGCATTCCGTATCAATTCCGCTCGCCGCAACACGCGGGCGGCACAGACGCGGGCGCGATCCATCGCACAGGAACCGGCGTGCCCAGCGTGGTGGTGGCCAACCCTTGCCGCTATATTCACAGCCCCTACGCTATCATGAGCGTGGCCGATTGGGAGAATCAGGCGGCACTGCTGCGGGCGGCCTGGAACACGCTGGATGAGAACCTGCTCAGGCGCGAAGCCTGAAGACGGCGGTAGATTAGAGACCGCTTGAAAAGCCCCCTCAACCCCCGGCGCCTTCTCTCTCTGAGGGGCGAAGGGGAGACGGGCCAGGTTTTCCCCCTCGCCCCATTGAGGGAGAGAGGTGGCGCACAGCGCCGGGGTGAGGGGTTATCAAATGGTCTCTTAATCTGGCCAGATGAATATCGCCAGGAGGTAAACAAATCATGGTGCGGAAGGCTGAGATTCCTACCTATCAACTCAAGATTACGTTGTACGGCAGCAAACCGCCCATCTAGCGGCGCGTATTGGTCCCCGGCAATTTCACGCTCGGCCAGCTGCATCGCGTTATTCAGATTGTCATGGGGTGGGAAGACGATCACCTTCACATATTCAGGGTGGGAGATAAAGACTATGAAAACGAATACATGACGCTTATGCGCCTGGCTCCTGCGGAGAAGTTCAAGTTCCGCTACCTGTATGATTTTGGTGATAACTGGCTGCACGACATCCTGGTCGAGAAGATTTTGCCGCCCGCCCCAACACAGGAACTGCCGCTATGTATCAAAGGGGCGCGCGCCTGCCCGCCGGAGGATGTAGGGGGCATCTGGGGCTACTACGATTTTCTGGAAGCCCGCCGAAATCCTGATCATCCGGCACACGACCATTACATGGAATGGTTTGAAGAAGAGTGGGACGAGGAAGCGTTCGATTTGAATAAGGCCAACGAGCGGTTGCGCGCCTGCTGGCAACGAACGAAACGGGGCTAAGGTGGCTCTGCGCTTTCTCCGCTACACGAAATGAGGATAACTTCTGTGGAAACCCTGATCAAAACTCTGGCCGAAGCCTGGGGACCGCCCGGCTACGAGCATCACATCCGCGAGCTGATCCGCGCTGAAGTGCACGGCCTGGCCGATGAGGTCTCCGTAGACCCGCTGGGCAATCTCATCTGCCGGGTGGGGAATGGGCCGAAGCGCGTGCTGGTCGCCGCGCACATGGACGAGATTGGCCTTGTCGTCAGCCACATAGATCGGCAGGGTTACGCGCGTTTTGCCCCGCTGGGCACGCTCTATCCGGCGACGCTGCTGGGCGCGCGCGTGCGCCTGGAGAACGGCGTGATCGGCACGATCGGCGTCGAGCATCAGTACAACAAACGGCGCGAACTGCCGGATACCGACGGTTTCTACATTGATTTCAGCGTCAGCGCCGAGGGCAACGCAGCGGTCAGTGTGGGCGATCCCGGCGCGTTTGTCGGCGAGACGTTCTGGCGCGGTGAGCGCGTCATCGGCAAAAGCCTGGACGATCGGCTGGGCTGCGCTGTGCTGATCGAAGCCATGCGGCGGGTGCGCGCAGCAGGAACGCCGCACACTATTTTCTTCGTCTTCACTGTGCAAGAGGAAGTCGGCGCGCGTGGGGCAGGGCCTGCCGCCTATGGGTTGGAACCGGACGTGGCTTTCGTGGTTGACGCGACGGCCTGCGGCGATCAGCCTCATGACAGACCGATGGCCGTCCGGCTGGGCGGCGGCGTGGCGATCAAGACGCGCGACACCGGCATGATCGTGCCCGCGAATCTGCGCGACCTGCTGGTACAGCGGGCAGAGGAAAAGGGCATCCCTTACCAGATCGAAGTGCTGGTCGGCGGGGGTACCGATGGGCGCATGATCCAGGTGGCACGTGGCGGCGTGCCGACTGGCGGACTCTCGATTCCCATGCGCTACATTCACACGCCCAGTGAGACGGCGGACATGGCCGACGTGCGCGCCACAGTGGAAGTGCTGGCGGCGGTGCTGACGGGAGAAATTGAGTTATAGACGGGGCGCTGCTCCAGACTTCTGAAGTCTCCGCAGACTCCGGAAGTCTGTCAGGGAAATTGGCTGCTGCAGGGAGACGAACGTCGCAGGTTCGTCGTCGCGGCGGCCAATCCTTACAGCGGCGGTAGCTGCGTGTGCCAGTCGGTCGCCTGTTGATAGGCGTGCGCAACGCGCAGGACGGTTGGCTCGTCGAACGCCGCGCCGATGATCTGCAGGCCGATGGGCAGGCGGTCGCGGTCGAAGCCGCACGGCACTACCCCGCCAGCGACTCCCGCCAGGCTGGCCGACAGCGTGAAAATGTCCGAGAGATACATCTCCAGCGGGTCATCGGTTTTCTCGCCGATGCGAAAGGCCGTGGTGGGCGTGGTGGGCGCGGCGATCACGTTCACTTTCTCGAAGGCCCGGTCGAAGTCCTGTTTGATCAGCGTGCGCACCTTCTGCGCCTTCAGATAGTAGGCGTCGTAGTATCCGGCGGACAGCGCATAGGTGCCCAGCATGATGCGCCGTTTGACCTCCGCACCGAAGCCCTGGCCGCGCGTGGCTTTGTAGGTGCCCCACATACTGCCTCCTGACCGGCGTGGGCCATAGCGTATGCCGTCGAAGCGGGCCAGGTTGGCCGAGGCCTCTGAGGGTGCGATCAGGTAATAGACAGGCAGGGCGTATTCAGTGTGCGGCAGGCTGATTTCGCAGATTTCCGCGCCCAGCGCCGCCAGTTGCTCGATGGCTGCGTGTATCGCCTGCTCAACGTCTGGTTGCATCCCTTCGATGAAATACTCGCGCGGCACGCCCACGCGCAGCCCGCGAATGTCGCCGGTGAGCGCAGCGCGGTAATCCGGTACGGGGGTGTCCATACTGGTGCTGTCGCGCGGGTCGTGCCCGGCGATGATGCCCAGCAAGATCGCCAGGTCTTCTACCGTGCGCCCGAAGACACCGATCTGATCCAGCGATGAGGCGAAGGCGATCAGCCCGTAACGCGACACCCGCCCATAGGATGGCTTGAGGGCGCTCACCCCGCAAAGGGCCGCCGGTTGGCGCACGCTGCCGCCGGTGTCCGTCCCCAGCGCGCCGAGGGCCATCCGCGCGGCGACGGCAGCGGCGCTGCCCCCGCTGCTGCCCCCCGGCACGCGCGACAGATCCCAGGGATTGTGCGTGACGCCATAGCCGGAGTTCTCTGTAGACGACCCCATGGCAAACTCGTCGGTGTTGGTCTTGCCCAGCAGAATCGCCCCTGCATCCAGCAGGCGCTGTACCGCCGTTGCCGTGTAGGGCGGAATGAAGCCTTCCAGGATGCGCGACCCCGCGGTCGTCGGGATGCCGCGCGTCATCAGCACATCTTTGATGGCCAGCGGGATGCCCAGCAACGGCGCATCGTCGCCAGCCGCCCGGCGACGGTCGGCTTCCTCAGCCGCAGCCAACGCCTGCTCTTCGGTGACGGTGAGAAAAGCGTGCACCTGCGGCTCCAGCGCGCGGATGCGGGCCAGGTGCGCTTCGGTGAGGGCGCGCGCGGTGATGCTCCCAGAGCGCAAGAGCGTCAGGGCTTCGGTGAGGGTCAGGTGAGTCAGATCAGCGGACATGTAGGGCCATTCCTTGGGTGTGCTTCTGCTGCCAGCAGGCGGAGCGGAGTATACCACAGCATATGACGCAGCGGGGCAGGTCAGAGCGCACAAAAAAGAGGGCCGCCCCTCCGGTTGGAGGAACGGCCCCTGGGCATGTTCGCCGGCAGAAGGCTACCTGTTCTTGGGCGGCGAGGGCAGCGACCGTTGCCGGCTCGCGTCCTCGTCGGCGGGCGTGTTCTGCGGGTACTGGTCGGCCTCTACCTCGTCCGTCAGTTGCGTCGCCTGGCTCTCTACCAGGATGGGCGGCGCGCTGATCGGCTCGGCGGGCGTCTCGAACAGGTTGGAGTCGCCGGTGATGTCGGACGTGAAGATGACGATGTTGGCGTTGCACCACCATGTCGGCGCGTAGTCGTCAATGACGTTGTCCGTCACCAGGCGAGTCTGGTCGCTGGCGAACTGATAGACATAGATGTCCAGGTCGCCATCCAGGTCCGACTGATAGGCGATCAGGGTATCGTCTGGTGAGAAGACGTGCAGGTTGGCATCGCCGTTCGGGTCGGAGATGGGCCGGACATCCGTGCCGTCAGCGTTCATGACCATGATCACGCTGTTGTCGCCAAAGCGATAGCTGTAGAAAGCGATCTTCGTGCCATCGTGCGAGTACTGCGGCTCGTGATCGTCGCCCAGCCCATCGCTCAGCCGCCTGACCTGCAGAGTGGCCAGGTCCAGCTCGTAAATCTGCCAGAAGCCGTCGCGGTCGCTCTGGAAGATCAGTTTGCTGCTGTCCGGCGACCAGAAGGCGTTCAGATCGTTGCTGGGGCTATCCGTCAGGCGGGTTTCTACGCCCGTCGCCACGTTGACCATGTACAGGTCCCAATTGCCGTTGCGGGCGGAGTCGTAGACGATCCACGCGCCATCCGGCGACCACATCGGGTCAATGTCAATGGAGTCCAGCGTGTAGGTGACGCGCTGCTGGAAAGTACCGTCGGCGCTGCCGATGTAAATTTCCCAGTTGCCGTCGCGGTTGCTGGCGAAAGCGATCCATCCGGCATCGGGCGAGCGGCTGGGCGCGACATCGTAGACGCGCGGCCCCACGCCCTGCGTCAGGTTCGGCTCGGTTCCCGGACGACCCGGCAACTCACCCAGGCGGAAGATTTCCCAGTCGCCCGTCTGATTGGTGTGATAGACCAGCCAGTCGGGGCACACGCCACCGCCAACCTGCAGCGGCGTCCAGGGCTGCCGCACCGCTTCGGCTGGCTCGCAGGCTTCCGGCGACATGTTGATCACTGGGAAGCCGTTGGGGCCGGTCTCTACCGTCTCGCCGCAGACCAGCGTAGTAGGCGGTGTCGGCGAAGGCGGCGGAGGTGGCGGAGGCGGCGGGACGCAGCCAGTCACCGAGGTTTGCGCCGCACCGGTGCCCTGCTCAGCCGGAAGATCAACCTCGAAGCGCAGCGTGCCGGGTATGCCCGCGAAGTTAAACTGCTGCGACGCGCCAGCGCTCAACTGCACTGCCCCGCTGTTGACCAGCGTTCCGTTTTGGTAGAGCCGCCAAGCTGTCGGGCTACCCATATCAAAGCCAGTGTTAGTGACGGTGAAGCTCGCCTGATAGGTAGGCACTACGCATATGCCGTTCACCTGCAGATTGGCGGGCGGGCGCGGGGTGTTCGTCGGCGGCGGCGGAGGTGGCGGCGTGCGGGTCGGTGTATTCGTCACCCGCCTGGTCGGGGTGCTGGTCGG
>CAKZOB010000077.1 GCA_937135955.1 uncultured Anaerolineales bacterium
CAGTCTACCTCCCTGCGCGCTTCTGTCAAGTCTTTGCCCTCACGCTCGAATTGTCTTACACTCCCAGGGGGTGTACCAGCTGTAGCCCTGGTTTTGCCGACATAGTCTGCTCGTCACATACAGTGCTGCACAGTCCGGCTCCAGAGACGTACCCCAGGTCTGGCCAGCTTTGTATATCAAGGTAGATTGAGAGGAATACCAGGAAGAATTCAGCGGAAAAGTGCGAGGAGTGTGCGGAGGATGATCACGATGTCACCGCACAGCGTGGCGCGCTGCACATAGCGCAGGTCAATGGCCAGCTTGGCGGGCATGACTTCGTGAATGTAGCGCTGTTCCCAGTCGGGGCCGCGGAGCACCGCTTCTTCGTTGCGATACTCAATCGAGGCCAGGCTGGTGATGCCCGGACGTACATCGAGCACACGGCGCTGCTCTGGCGTGTAGAGCGCAACGTAGCGCGGGTCTTCTGGGCGCGGGCCGACCAGGCTCATATCACCGCGCAGGACGTTCCACAGTTGGGGCAATTCGTCGAGCTTGGTGCGGCGCAGGATGCGCCCGATAGGGATAACGCGGGGATCGCCCGCCGCCGTGATACCTGGTCCCTGGCGATCCGCATCAGCAACCATCGAGCGAAACTTGTAGAGGGTGAATTCACGTCCGCCCTGCCCCACTCGCTGCGCCCGATAGAACACCGGGCCGGGCGAAGCGAGCTTGATAAGCAAGGCAATCAGCGCGAACAGGGGCGAGAGGATGATCAGTCCGAGGGCGCTGGCGAGGAGATCAAAGAAACGTTTCAGCATTGGAAGCGTTTTGCCACGTCCTTCACCGCCGCGATTACATCCTGTACATCATCGTCGCTCAGGCCAGGGTGCAGGGGCAGCGAGATCAGACGCTGATACTCGCGATAGGCAACGGGGAAATCCTCCGGCTGGAAGCCATACTTGTCGCGATAGTAGGGATGGAGGTGAATCGGGATGAAATGCACGCTGGTACCGATATTGCGGGTGCGTAGCTCCTCGATAAAACGCGCCCGGTCAACGGTCAAACGATCCAGGTTCAAGCGCAGGACATAGAGATGCCAGGCCGACTCTGCGTCGGGGCGTTCGGTAGGGATCTGTAGCGCGTCATCCTGCCCGAAGGCCTCGTTATAGCGGGCGACGATCTCACGCCGTCGTTGCTGCATCGTCGGTAGACGCTGGAGTTGCACCAGGCCGATAGCCGCCTGGATGTCGGTCATGTTGTACTTCCAGCCCGCCTCGACGACTTCGTAATACCACGAGCCGCTGGCATCGTAACGCTTCCAGGCGTCGTGGCTCATGCCATGCAAACTGAGCAAACGTGCGCGCTCGATCAGCTCTGGCGCACCAGTGAGCATCCCTCCTTCGGCAGTGGTCAGATTCTTGGTGGCATAGAAGCTGAAGGCCGTCAGGTCACCAATAGTGCCGATCCGTTGTCCACGGTACGAAGCAGGCAGCGCGTGAGCGGCGTCCTCAATCACGTACAGGTCGTGTTGGCGGGCGATTTCCAGCAAGGGAGCCATATCCGCTGGATGCCCGGCATAATGCACAGGCATGATCGCCCGGGTGCGGGGGGTAATTGCCTCCGCTACACGCATCGGGTCTATGGTCAACGTATCCGGCACGATGTCCGCCAGCACCGGGCGCGCGCCGACGTGTTCGATCACATTCACTGAGGAGCAGAAGGTCATCGGTGTGGTGATGACTTCATCGCCGGGGCCAATGCCCAGCGTTATCAGCGCCAGGTGTAACCCCGCAGTGCAAGAGTTGAGCGCCAGCGCCGCCGGAGCACCAAGATACTGGGCGAACTCGCTTTCAAAGCGTTTGGTCTTGGGGCCAGTGGTGATCCAGGCCGAACGTAGCGTGTCAGCGACAGCGGCGATCTCTTCTTCGGAGATAGCGGGCGGGGAGAAAGGGAGGAAGGTAGAGCGACACACATAGTTGTCAGAAAGCGAAGGGGATGTCACCGGGCTTCTCCCTTGGAAGGGCATTTGTGAATCACTACCAGGTAATGAGTGTTGAGCAGCACCGCTTTTTCGAGAACATAGCAGAGTAGCCAGGACAAACCCACCAAACGACGGGTGATTGGCGGCGCCAGCGTGATTCGCTGGAAGTGATACACACAGTTCGGAAACAAACGGCGAATCTCTGCTGGCCGGATGCCACGCGCCTGCGGATTGGTAGGATTAAGCCAGTAGTCGTACCAGATGATCGCGCCATCAGGCCGCAGGACGCGCAACATCTCACGAGCAACATTAGCCTTGACGCCATCATCCAGGAGTGAAGAAAAAGCAGTGTATTGCAGCACCAGGTCAAAAACTTCATCGGGATATGGCAAATGCTGGCCATCTGCGCAACTGAGAGACAGAGATGGTACTCTTGCACGCGCTTCAGCCACCCGATCCCCCAGCAAATCAATGCCGTGTATCCGCGCAGGCGTAGCGCCATAGCTCAAATATTCGAGTAACACTCCACCGCGCCCACAGCCAACCTCCAGAACACGGCGTTGATCCAGTGGGTAGAAACCGAAACGGCGCAGGGTTTTGAGGGTTACTCGCTGGCGCTGCTGCGTCATGAAGAGATGGGCAAGGTTGAAAGGCGAATAGATATCGCTGCCCGCCAGACGGCGCTCACGGTCGGCATATTCGGCACGCAGGCGATCGAGATCGGATTTGCGAGTATCTGCGCTTTGCTCGATCATCATCCTGCCCATCTGTTGCGGAAATGTATCAGGCCGCGCAAGAAACCTAGGCCATAGCTAAAGTGCAGGATAAAGAACACCACCGGCAAACGCCACAAATGTTCATAGCCCGTCTTGCGAGCAATGCGCCAGCTCGCAAAGAGATTGGCCACCACGTAGGCGCTCACCGTCAGCCCCCACAGCCTCCGAACAATTCTGCTGAACGGCGATAGGAGTGCGCCGCCCAGAACTGTAGCCACGAAAGCTGGCGGCACAAACTGGCGCAGACGCATCTGATGCGGATGCTTCTGCAACACACGAACCTTATAGAAGCCGTACTGATAGTACTGCCGCCAGAGCGAGCGCAGCGAATTACGACTGTAGTAGGTTGCTTTCACATCTGGAGCAAGAAGCAACCAAGCTCCCAGTTTACGCAGACGGTAGTTATATTCGTCATCTTGATTGCGTACCAACTCCTCGTCTAGCAAACCTGCCTTCTCAACGGTAACGCGCGTGTAGGCCGGAAACGCAATGGTATCCACGAACATCGCTTTGTCTTTGACGGTGCGAAACGCCGAGTTTCCCACACCAAAACTCGAGCTCATTGCCAGCGCGATTGTCGCACTCAGCGGAGTTACACCAACCGTCCGAATCGGCCCGCCCACACCATCAACACCGTCTTCAAGCAGGTGGATCACGCAACGGGACACATAGTCTGGAGCAATCTCACAATGCCCATCTATGCGCACGATTACATCCCCACGAGCCTGGGCCAACGCTGCATTGAAACCAGTGGGGACGATCTTGCCCGGATTGTCAATGACGCGCACAGGTACCTGCGGATGCTGAGCGGCAAGTTGCCGAATGATTACGCGGGTATCGTCGGTGGACATGCCGTCCGCGATCAGCACTTCCAGGCGGTCGGCGGGGTAATCCTGGGCGAGTACAGCGCCCAGACTGCGCGCAATGAACGTTGCCTCGTTGCGGACAGGCATGATGATGGAGACGAAAGGAAGGGTATCATCCATGCTTTGCGATGCGTTCTCGTTCTTCCGGTGGAAGTTGGCAGATGACCGCGCGGAATTTGCCGTTCGGCTCGCGGGGGATGGCGTCAGTCGCCTCGAGAATCACCTCAATATCACCCATACGCTGCTGCAAGCGCTCAACAATCAAACGGGCATCCGCCGGGCTGAACCCGTCCGCAGGGACATAACGTACGCGCACACGGTCTAGGGTTTCCTGGATAATTTGCGCCTCGCGAATGGGCAGTTGCGCCTTGAAAACAGGGTCCAGGCGGCCAATACGCCGTCCGTCATGCGTGTAAAGTACGTCATCTGAACGGCCTTCAAGCCTAGACAGAACTGGCAGAGTCCTGCCGCACAGACAACCATTCGCTCCGGCACTTAACGCACCGCGATCACCAACACGGTAGCGAATAAGTGGCATATCTGTATTGAACAAGCCAGTGGATACGATATCCCCAGTCACCCCAGGCTCAACCGGCGTTTCGCCGTTCAGCACTTCGATCCATCCCGCCTCTGGCCACAAGTGGAGAGTTCCCTGTTCACACTCACCAGCCGCCGCCACAATTTCCGCCATGCCATAGGTTTCACGCAGCGGACACCCGAAGGCTTGCTCGATAGCTTCGCGCTGGTAAGGATAGACAGGCTCAGCGTTAGCGATGATCACTTGGATCTGAAGATCGCTCCGCTTTGCTTCCAATGCTGCGCACGCCAGTTCATAAAGCGCCGAGGTATAGCCCAGGATATAGGTCACGCGATAGTGTTTGAGCGCATCGAGGTAATGCGGAATATGGGCCGGCGCAAGATGGTAGGATGACATGTAGAGTTGCTTAAGCGCCGCGTTCCACACCCAAAAGGGCGGCCTGGTCTGTGTTACAGGTACCACCAGTTGCCCGCCCAGAATCGCCCATCGGTCATGGCGAGAAACGTCATACCAGCGCCGCCAGCGTGCTTCGAACAATGCGTACCAGGCGCGCACTGTCTCGCGGCTCCACCACAGATCTAGCGGTTTACCGGTCGTGCCGCTGGTATGCTCGTGAAACATGCGGCGGATGTCACAGTCATCGGCCACGAATGCCCGCGGATGAGCACGAAGTGGTTCTTTGTCCAGGACAGGCCAGTTTTCTAACACTTCCCACGACGCGCGGTCGCCCTTGCGACGGCGCTCGCTCCACTGCTGCCGATAGTAAGGTACCTGTGTAGCAGCGCGGTGCAGCACATAGGCCAGGCGCTCTTCCTGCCAGGCCTTCCACTTCTCGCGCGACCACTTCTCGCGTTCCAACGCCTCCTCGACGAGCCGCTCGGTCTCCGGACCGTAGCGCCACGAGCGCAGATAGTAGCCGCGCAGGCTGGCGGCCAGGTTACGTGTAGGCGGGGGAAGGCGGTGGTAGAGGCTCAACAGACGGCTCATGGGCACCCTCGCGCGGCAACTTCCGTCAGCAGGCGCTCCCACTGGGGCAGAATTGTTTCCCAGTCGAATTGCTCGGCTTTGCGGCGGGCATTGCGGGAGAGGCGCGCGGCTAAGTCCGGCTCGGTGAGGATGCGGCGCACGGCGGCAGCCATGGCATCCGGATCGTTCGGCGGAACGAGCAGGGCATCTACACCATCCTCCCACAAATAGGACAGCTCTCCCACGTTGGTTGTCACAATGCACAATCCCATAGCGGCCGCTTCCATCACGGACACGCCGAAACTCTCGGCAGTGGTCGTATTGAGGAAGATATCTCCGCGCTGCAACCAGAGCGGAACGTCCGCTTTCGGCACGCCGCCAGGCCAATCCACGTGCCCGTCAACTCCAAGCTCATAGACAGCTCGCTGGAAGGCCTGTAGAGTGCCATCTTTCTTGTCCGGTCCGATCATGGTCAGCCGCAGTGAGGGAAACTCGTCTTTGAGCCGCGCGACCGTCTGCGCCGCCAGAACCGGGTTGTAGATCGCGTGGAAGGCGCGCAGCCAGACCAGGCGTGGTTGGACCGACTGATCGGGTAGCCTGGGGTGATAGTGACTGAGGTCGAGAGCATAGGGTAACAAAATTACGTCGGTACGGTAGCGGGCCATTTGTTCTAGCAGGTAACGCGACGGCGTGGTAACTGCTGTAGCGGACATCAGCAGCCGCCGGATGCGTCCTGGCCAGCGACGAGCAAAGGCGGGCAGGTTGCCGCCGTGTAGCGTGAGAATGTAAGGTTTGCGCAACAGACGCAGCATTCCAACAACTGCCTCAGCCCACAGGAAGGCTGGCCCGCTGAAAATGTCAATCTGAGCGACATTGTAGTTGTGTCGCGCACGCCAGGCGGTGAGGCACATGTCAAACAGGCGCACAACGCGCTGTGGACGCGCTGAGGCCGCGGTCACCTGCCAGCCGCGCTCCTGCAGCTTCGACACCAGTTGCGGAGTATAGCCGCTGTATTGCTGGCCTAAGACCGAGAACCAGTTGCTCACAAAGAGGGCGGCTTTCCGGTTGTCACGCATTGGGTTCGTCCGCATGAGCATCCACAGCTGAAGACACTGGCACAGGAGTGCGATCAAGCGCCCGAATAGCCCTAGCTGGAACCCCTACAGCGATCACATTGTCTTCCAGGTCACTGGTAACCACTGCGCCAGCGCCCACCAGGGTTCCAGCCCCAACTCTTGATCCGCCAGTCACAACGACATGAGCACCCAACCAAGACCCTCTTCCGATATGAATGGGCGCGGGTACAGGAGAACCAAAGCGAAACGATCCGCTGGTATAGGAATGATTAGATGAGACAATAACACAGTAAGGCCCAAAGAGGGCTTCGTCCTCGACCGTGATGTCTTCGCCTGCCATGAACCAGCAGCCAAACGCAACATATACATCATTTCCCAGGTGAATCCTGCTGGGATTGTAAAAGGTAATATTCCGTCCAAGTCGCAGATTGCGGCCACAAGCGCCCAAGAAAGGCGAGACTAAAAGGCCTCGCAATCGCAAGAACACAGTATTGTCGGGAAGCCAGTTGGTAAGCAGTAGAACGAAGTGCAATGGCCAGTCGTAGCGGAATAGACGCAGGAGTTTCTTCATCGGTGTGAGGTCTCAAACCAGTCTGCCAGATGATCAGCGAGCTCAGCAGCGCGACCCTCGAGAGTGTTCTGTCGGGCAAGGGTATAACCATGATCCACAAGGCCCGAGCGCAGACTCTGGTCCTGCAGCAATCGAGTGACTCCCTGTGCAAGCGCAAAGGCGTCACGCGGTTCCACAAGCACAGCCGTTTTCTCGGCTTCCAGAAACAACGGTATCGACCCCACGCGCGTGGCCACGACCGGCAAGCTGTGCGCCATCGCCTCCCAGATGGTGCGCGGGAAACCCTCACTGAAGGAGGAAGCAATCACATAAATATCTGCCTGCTTGTAGTGCTCGAAAAGTTCTGGCCCGACAGGCTTGTAGCCGTGATAGAACACACGATCGCTAACCCCTCTCTTTTGCGCCAGTGCTTGTATCTCTTCCAAGATGGGATCACCCTTCTGAGGCCAGCCAACCAGGTCAAGCACCACATCTTCGCCACCCTCTACCAGTAGAGCCAGCGCTTCTACTATGTGCAGCAAGCCCTTGCCGCGATCCATGCGACCCGTGTAGAGCAGGCGCACGGGCCGCTGCGCGCAGGTATCCTCCCGCTCGTAGAAGTCCGCTGAGCTCAGCGTAGTGGTCCATGTCTCAACCAGGTTTGGAACAAAGGGGCGAAGTTCATTATAAAGCTTGCGGCTGTTGACAAAGGTTAGCGAACGTTGAGCCACCTTCATTTGCTGGCGATAGTTCCAGCGCGCCCACAGCCGGATCGCCTCCTTGCGCCAGCGCGGCTGTGGCAGATCGTCAATTCCTGCCAGGTAGTCACCTACCAGTAACAGGCTGATCGGCAGGTCTCGCACAGCACCTGCCACTATGGGCAGCAAGGGTGAAGGCCCCCGGATGAGGATGGCGTCCAGTTGCGAGCGCCAGGGTTCGATGATGCGCGCGACTTTTCTGGCTCCTAACATACGGCGAGGCACTGAAGTGTGCGGACCAATGTCAACCCACACCACATTGTCGCTCTCGATAGCATAGTCCAGGGGCGAGGTATCGGAAGATGCGGGCGAATGTAGAAAGCAAACGAGTTGTTCACAGTGACGCGCCAGACTGTCCAGAAAACGGCCCTGGTAGCCGGGTGTGCGCAGGCTACCATCGGCGTCGCGCGTCATCGGGATATGATAGTGGAAGCCCAGACGCAAGGTCACCTGTCAAAAAGCTCGTGATGCACGATCTTGCTGCAGAGCGCTCATGGCAATCCGCGCCGCGGTCAGCGCCAGGCCCGCGTGAATCCAGGCGAACGAATAGGGCAGGTCAATGAAGAAGAGATGTACCGTGAGGGCGAGCGCGCCCAGCGCAAACCCAAACGTCAAGTATACCGTTTCGTTGGATCGATGAGCACCCAACGCACGCCAGATGATGAACAAGGGAAGCAAAAATGCGACCATTACCAGCACAGTGCCTACAATGCCAAAATCAACCAGATAGATCAACCAGGAATTGAAAGCTCCTGCTCCCTCGTTGCGGTCACCAGCCACCTTTCTGAGAAGAATCTGTGAGTGATATTGATTAGGCCCCCATCCTAACACCGGTCGCTCAAGGAACATAGCCCAGCCAGCCTCGAAGCGTTGTACTCGCAGATCGTCACCGGACTGCTTCGTCTTTTCAGAGCGCTGCTCGACAAACGCCTGGACGGCAAGGCGCGTGTTGGTCCAGTTCTCCATTACGATGTCGGCATACAAAACGCTGAGTACTACGCCTAATGCCACAATCAGTACACTGAACGACATCCAGCGCTTCCCGCGCAAGCGGGCGAACAAGACCAGTACTATCACTACCCATGCCAGCCACCCTGCACGTGTCTGATACTGCATGCCATGCGCCACCAGGGAAAACAGTGTCGCGCCCGCGAACCAGCGCCAGCGCCACGAAAACAGCGATCCAGGCATGAGCAGAACAACCAGACTCAGGGCGATCGCCGGGTGAAACGCGAACACCGCGCCATTGATGCCCAGGCTGGGCAGCCCGAAGATGAGCCGCAGCGGGCGCAACTCAACACGCCAGATCGACAGAATGGCAGCCAGGATCAGCTCGGCTTTCGCGATGGTGACCAGCTTCTGCGGCGTGTTGATGATGGCCATGGTGGCAAAGAGGATGAGCAGGTAGAGCACCAGGTTAGGCAGCAGTCTCACGCTTTGGCTGTACGAAACGCTAGCTCCCGTGCTCAGCAGGAACGCCACGGCCAAACCAATCAGCAAGGTCCACTGCCAGCGAACCAACAACGGCCCAGAGGCCGGGCGCTTGGTCTGCATCAGAGTGTGAATACCCAGCGCCACCAGCGGAAAAGCAGTCACCGAACCTTCCCACGGCCCCAGGGCAATGCTGGGCAGAAGCGGGAAGTAGAGCAAAGCCATGATCAGGATCAAGCCGCCCAGGGGCCTGGCCACCACAAAGAGCAACAGCAAGGGAGCGAGGAGGACTGTTATCCAGACAGCCGAATAGCGTGCCACCAGCGTGCCAGCGAGTGTCGCTAACAACAGTCCGGCGATGACCACCGCCGCCTCACGCACAGCGCGGTCGTCTGCTAATCCCCTGACGCTCATGGCTGCTCGATCTCA
>CAKZOB010000078.1 GCA_937135955.1 uncultured Anaerolineales bacterium
TCCGTCTCAGTAATCTACCAGGATCATCTGCCCGGCCTGGCCGATGAGGTGACCGGTGACGATGTGGTAGTAGAAGCCCAGCAGGGGCGCTCCCACGATGAGGACCGAGGCAAAGGGGGCGATGATCGCCCCCAGCAATGCCAGCAGAAACGTATAGAGCCATAGCGTCGCCAGCAGACCGGCATTTTGCCGCACGTCGTGCACCAGCGCCCCCAGCCGGAAATATTCGCCGTAGTTGCCCGTCTCGGCGTAGCGGATAATGCCCATGAAAACCAGCATCATGGCGGGGATGGCATAGGCCAGGGCCAGGAAGAACAGGCAACAGGTGGCGCTGCATGTCAGCAGAAAGCCCAGGTCGCTTTCACCGGCCAGGATGGCTGGCACCACGATGATACACCCCAGCACCAGCAGCGGCAGAAAGTACACCACCCCCGCCGTGACGACCACCACGCCGTCCGCAAAGACCTGACCCAACCGGTTGTGCGCTGGCAGGGGGCGCTTGCTGCCGCGTACCACATTGCGGGCGACCTGCACCTGATAGCCCTGGGCGAAAAACGGCACGAGCGAGAGCAGCATGCCGATGATAAACTTCAGCGGCCACTCCTCGTCGTCGAATGGAAAACTGAGCGCGCGTCCAAAGTCCACTGTGCCGCCTCCCCCTGGAAAACAAGCCGACGCCTTCACCTAATAAGTACGCAGCGCTCTGCGCTACGTTGCGGGCCGATGCGTTGCCTCTCATTATGCCATGGTTTGCCGCCGCGCGTTAGCCAACAAAAGGCAATCGGGCGTGTGCAAGGGTTGTCGGCGATGCGGCGTTGGCACACGCCTGGGGCCTTCTGTATAATCGCGCCGAAATCACATGCGCAGCGAGGATGTCCGCTTGACCGAGCAACGGCCCGCTCCTATTTCGCCCGATCGCTATACCGAGGAATACTTCCTCACCGCCTGCGAGGGCTACGAAGACTTTCTGGCCAGCGACGGGGAGAACCTGTCGCGCCGCCTGCGCGCTGCCTTCGCCCTGGCCGCTGTCGAGCCGGGGATGCGCGTGCTCGACGTGGCCTGCGGGCGCGGCGAGATCGTGCGGCATTGCGCGCAGTTGGGAGCGGATGCCTACGGGTTCGACTACGCGCGCGCGGCGATTGCCCTGGCACGCAACGTCATCACGCGCGATGCCGAGCGCACGACTGGCCGGATGGGACTGGCGCAGGCCGACGCCAAGTATTACCCATTCCCCGCCCGCACCTTCGACCGTGTGCTGATGTTCGACATCGTCGAGCATTTGCATCCCTGGGAACTGCACACGGCTCTGTGCGAGGCGCATCGCGTGCTCAAAGACGACGGCATGTTGATCATCCATACCGCGCCCAACCGCTGGTACGACCGCTACGCCTATCCGGTGGTGCGCCTGTTCCGCCGGATGATGGGCCAGGGCGCGGCCTACCCGGCCAACCCGCGCTGCTTTCTGGTCGAACACAATCTGGACGTGCACGTCAACGAGCAGTCTATGCTCAGCCTGTGGCTGGCATTGCGCCGGGCGGGGTTCCGCGCGCGGGTGTGGCTGGACTCGCCCCCTCAGCAGCGCAACGAGCCGCTGGTGTTGGCCGCTGCCCGCTATGTGTTGTTCCACTGGCCGCCGTTTCGCTGGTTCTTCGAGCGAGAAGTGTTCGCCGTCGCCACCAAACGGCGCTGAGGCTGCCCGCCCCAAAAGGGACGGGGAGCCAGCCAACGCTCGCTCCCCGTTTGTTGTTGCGTACCGCTCCCTGCCTATATGCTGGCCAGCACTTCCTCTTCGCGTTCGCGGAAATAAGTGGCTGTCTGCATCACCATATCGTCGAGTTGTTTCTTATCGGGCTTGCCATACATGGCCGGATAGGGATCGCCGCCGGGGCCGAGCGGTTCGGGCGTCACAAAGCACCCCTCGCGGTTGAAGCCGATCACGTACAGCGCCATGATGATCGTGTCCAGGTCCATCGCGCCCAGGCCCAGCGCACAGCGGTTGCTATCGGCCATGTGCAGGTTGATCAGCCGTTCGCCCGCCTGCAGAATCGCCTCGCCGATGTGCGCTTCTTCTGACTGCATGTGATACACATCGCCGTTGATGTGCTGCACACCGGGGTGATTGACCGCCTCGATATAGCGAAGGGCGTCGGATACGGTGTGCACGAAGCTCACCTCTGCCGAGCGAATCGGCTCGATGGCAGCGCGCACGCCATGCTGCACGAAGAGATCGGCCACCAACCGCAATGTCTCTACGCTGCGCTCGAATTCCACGTCGTCGTAAGCTTTGGGACGGCCTACCGCGCCCGGCACCACCAACAGATATGACCCGCCCACCGCCGCCGTGAAAGGAATCTCGCGCTTGAGGTAGTCAATGGCGGCCTGACGCTGCATGGCGCGGTTGCTGGAAAGATCGTTGTCCGCCGAGAACATCCCACACACGCCGGCGACCTTAACCCCATGATCGCCCAGAATCTTGAGCGTCTCGTCTACTTTGTAGCCCAGGTCGGGACCGTAGTGATTGCCGTGCAGTTCGATGAAGCGAATGCCCGCGCGTTCCAGCCGCGCCGCCGAGTCGGCCAGCGGCTCGATGCCAAAGCCCCAGTTGCTCCACGACAGGTTCAAGCGCCGCTGCAGGCGTTCGGGGTGATCGCGCTTCAGAGCCACAAAAGCCGCCCGAATCCGTTCATTCTTTAGCTCAAAGTTTTGTGGTTTCACCGTCATACTCTCCATCAGAAAGCCGGGCCTGACCGGCCCACACACGCCAGCCAGCAACATCATACTGCCAGGGACCACTGAGACGCAACCTGTTCTCTCGTTCTGGGTGCATTTCACGAAAGTTCACGGTCAGCTGATCATGCATCAGACCTGATTTGAGGGGTGCGCGCGCAAACATGACAGGCCGTGCGCTGCGCCGTGCTTTACCTCACCCTCAGCCGCGCTACGCTCAGCTTGCCCCCTCTCCGCGTCGGCTATGCATTACCCACAAATATGGAGGGGGAGAAACAGGCGATAAAATGAAGCGGATGAA
>CAKZOB010000079.1 GCA_937135955.1 uncultured Anaerolineales bacterium
TATAGTTTGCTAGAACAAGTGTTTGTCAGACTATCCCAATCTCACGACGCGAGGGCCTCCGCATGACCGTGTATTTCGTCGAAGGGCCAGCCGGCACAGGCAAGACAACGCGCGGCGTCGGTTACGTTCGCGAGTTGCTGAATGCAGGGGTCAGCGGCGATCAAATACTGATTCTCCTGCCGCATCGTACCCTGGGCTGGCCCTACTACCGCGCCTTCTCGGCTTCTGACTGGCCGCCGGGCACCGCCATTGATATCGTGACCCTCGGTGGACTGGCCCGCCGCAGTCTGGAAGTCTTCTGGCCGCTTGTGTGGCAACCTGCCGGTTTCACCGACCCGACTCGTGAACCGCTCTTTCTAACCATTGAGACAGCGCAGTACTTTATGGCCCGACTGGTGCTGGAAGCTCAGAAGACCGGGGTCTTCGATAGCGTCTCCGTGACCGCTTTCGAGATCATGCGTCAGACGCTCGACAATCTTTCCAAGGCCGCCATGAATCAGCTTTCTCTGGACACCGTCGCCGAACGCCTGATCGCGGCCTGGGGAGACCGCCATTCGAGCCGCCCGCCTGTTTATCGCGCCTGCCTGGAGATCGCCAAGCGCTTCCGGGAACTCTGCCTGCGGTATAGCCTGCTCGACTTCTCGTTGCAGATCGAAGTCTTCATGACGCATCTGCTGCGCGAGCCGCTCTTCGAGCACTACATCCGCAGCCGTTACCGTCACCTGATCGCCGACAACCTGGAGGAGAACTTCCCCCTGGTAGAAGATTTCATCCGCTGGTTGTTGCCCAGCTTGGATTCCGCGCTCTTCCTCTATGATCACGACGGGGGTTTTCGCCTGTTCCTGGGTGCTGATCCGGCTGGCATGTACCGCTTGTCTGAGGTTGCCGACGAACGCGAAATCTGGAGGGAGCCGATCGGCACATCTCCGGCGATGGCCGCTCTGGCCGATTCGCTGTCGGCCATTTTGTCCGGCAATTCCGCGCCTCTGGCCATCGCTGCTGATCCGGGTGAACAGCCCCTCGTGATTCACTCCACTCGCTTCTTCCCACAGATGGTTGACTGGGTCGTGGACCAGGTGACCGCGCTGGTGCGAGCAGGGGTGAGTCCGCGCGAAATCGTGATCGTTGCGCCGTACATGAGCGACGCGCTACGCTTCTCGCTGGCCACTCGTCTGGAAGAACACGGTGTGCCAGTAGTATCGCACCGACCGTCGCGTGCGCTACGCGAAGAACCCGCGGCGCGCGTCATCCTCACCCTGACAGCACTGGCACATCCACACTGGGGCTTCACCCCGTCAGTACAGGACGTTGCCGGTGTGCTGCATCGCGCCATCGCCGGCCTTGATCCTGTACGCGCCTGGCTGCTAGCGCGGATCGTCTATCGTCCTGGCCGTGCCGAACTGGGCAGCTTTGATAACATTCAGCCCCCTACTCAGCAACGCATCTCCTACCTGGCCGGAGAGCGCTACGAACAGCTACGCGCCTGGCTGATGGAATACTCCTGCAACGACCTCGGCCAGATTCCGCCCGATCATTTCTTCAGCCGGCTCTTCGGGGAAGTGCTTTCCCAGCCCGAATTCGGCTTTCATGCCGACCCGGAGGCCGGGCGCATTGTCGCCGAACTTGTCGAATCGGCGCGTCGCTTCCGCCAGGCTCTCTATCCCGATGGCGTTGAAGAAAGTTGGGATGCCGTCAGCCGCGAGTATTACGAGCTGGTGCGCCAGGGCTTGCTCGGTGCGCTCTATGTCACCAGTTGGCAGGACGAGCAGCGCGATGCCGTCTTTCTGGCTCCCGCCTACACCTTTCTGATGCGCAACCGCTGGACCGACTATCAGTTTTGGCTCGATGTCGGCAGCACTTCCTGGTGGGAGCGCCTGGAACAACCGCTGACTCATCCTTACGTCCTGTCCAGGAATTATCCCGCCGATCAGGTCTGGACGGATAGCATGGAGGTTGCAGCGCGCGACGATGCATTGCGCCGCCTGATCGCGGGCCTGGTACGCCGGTGTCGGCGACGGGTGTACGCTGCTATCGCTGAGCTAGGCGAGCAGGGCTACGAGCAGCGCGGCCCACTCCTCCGTGTGTTGCAGCAATTACAGCAACAGCAACCGTTGTCTTGGGGAGGCTCCGCATGAGCGCTGAGACCGTGTCGTTTCGTCTCCGCCCAGAGCAAGAGGAGATCGTCTACAAGTATCGCGGTGGCAAACTGGGCATCGCGGCTGTCCCCGGTAGCGGCAAGACTTTCACGCTGGCCCACCTGGCTGCTCGCCTGATCTACACGGGCCAGGTCGGCCCCGACCAGGAAGTGCTCATCGTTACCTTCACCAATTCAGCAGTGAACAGTTTCCGCGCGCGCATTGCCCAGATTCTCACCCAGGACTATCACCTGATCGGGCATGTAGGCTATCGAGTGCGCACCTTGCATGGCCTGGCGCGCGACATCATTCACGAGCGTCCGGCACTGGTCGGCCTCTCTGGGGACTTTCTCATCCTGGATGAAAAGGAAACTCAGCTTGTTCAGCACGACATCGTTGTCCAGCTTGCCGTACAGTGGCGCGAGCGGTTACAGGGGTATCTTGATCCTGCGTCTGACCCGCGCGCAGCCTGGCAGGGGCTTGAAGGAGAACTGCCTGAGCTGGTCAGCACTTTCATCCGACAGGCCAAAGACCTCCGACAGTCCCCTGCGACGCTGATGGCACTGTTGGAAGACGCACCCGCTGAATTCGAACTGGCCCGCTTTGCTGTGGCCGCGTATGCTGACTATCAGCGTAGCCTGGCCTATCGTGGCGCTGTGGATTTCGACGATTTGGTCCGGCTGGCGCTCGACGTGCTGGAAAGTGAGCCTGACTTCCTGGCCCGTCTTCAGCAGCGCTGGCCCTTCGTGTTGGAAGACGAAGCCCAGGATAGTTCGCGCCTGCAAGAAGAGATGTTGCGCCTCTTGAGTGGGGAGCGCAACTGGGTGCGCGTCGGCGATCCTAACCAGGCCATCTACACCACTTTCACTACAGCCAATCCTGGTTTCCTGCGTCGTTTCCTCGATCGCGAGGACGTGGACGAAAAGCCACTATCTGTATCTGGGCGCTCAGCAGCTCCGATCATTGATCTGGCAAACGAATTGGTACGTTGGGCTACTGAAGAGCATCCCACGCCAGCCCTGCGCACTACGTTCGAATATCAACCGCATGGTCATCAGGGATCGCTGCGCGGTGTCATCCAGCCGACGAGCGCAGACGATCCCGACCCGAATCCTCCCGATGAAGAATGTCAGATCGAGTTGCGTTACTGTCCAGATGATAAGATCTCTCCCGTAGCGGAACTGGAGCATGTGATCAACCGCAGTGCGTTACCTTTGGTAGCGCTTTTTGAGGACGATCGCCCCTCCCCCTACACAATAGCGGTGCTGGTACCGGACAACAACCGCGGTTATGCCCTGGCCGAGGAACTACGCCGTCACTATCCTCAGGTGCGTTTTGAAGAATTGCTGCGCAGCACGTCGCAGACTCGTCAGTCTGTCGGGCGACTCATCGCCGTGCTCGAATACCTATCTCACCCCGACCATCTGCAACAGCTCAAGCAGCTTTTTTGGACTCACCTTTCCGACGAACGTCGCGACCTGGTGCGTGCTGAAACGGACATTTCCGCCGCTCTGTCGGCGTACTTCAAGTCGGTGCCCACTGTCGAACAACTGCTGTGGCCCGATGATCCAGGCAATCAGCCCTCTCTGCCAGAGTTGCCGGAAGCCTATCGCTGGATAGCGGATGAACTGGAACGCTTCCGCTTCAACGTTCGCCGCTGGCTGCGCCTGACGGATCTCCCCATTGATCAGCTTGTCCTGACCATTTCTCAGGACCTTTTCGACACGCCCGCCGATCTCGCTCTGGGGCACAAGGTGGCCGTGACGCTACGCGCCCTCGCCAATTCTCATCCGGATTGGCGACTGGCGGAGTTCGTGGCCGAGTTGACCGCGATCAACAAGAATCAGCGCCGCTTTCTGGGCTTCGACGATGACGAGGCCGGTTATGCTCCCAAACCGGGCGTTGTGACCATCGCCACCATGCACGCAGCTAAGGGCCTGGAGTGGGATCGTGTCTATCTGTTGTCCGTGAGCAACTACGATTTTCCCTCTGCCATGCCCTACGATTCCTACCGTGATGAACGCTGGTTCGTGCGTTATGTTCCGGATGGCGGCAACCTTCGGCTGAATCTCGGGGCCGAATTGTTGGCGCAACTGGATCACCTGGTTGGCAGGCTGCCTGTCTACCGGGAAGGAGAGGCAACCCAGCGGGCGCGCATTGAGTACGCCTGTGAACGGCTGCGTCTGCTGTATGTGGGCATCACGCGGGCCAGGCGCGAGGTGATCATTTCGTGGAACATGGGACGCTATGCCCATAAGGGTCCTGCCTACGAGAATCGGCCTGCTCTCCCGCTGATCCATCTGGGCTATTACGTAGACGGTCGCTATTGGGAGTAATGCAAGGACAATGCCTATGTTGCTGCCAGAGGGTTTCGCTTTCACACAGGCCAGTTTGCAGGATTACGCGGACTGTCCGCGCCGTTTTCAGTTGCGCTACGTTGTCAACCAGCGCTGGCCAGCCGTAGAAGCCGAACCGCTGTTTGAGCACGAGCTTTCAGTGCGCCGCGGTGAGCGCTTTCACCGGCTCGTGGAGCGCCATCAGCTTGGCGTGCCGACCTCTCAGCTAGAGATTCTGCTGGGAACCGATCCCACAGTGCGTGGCTGGTGGCAGGAGTATCTGGGTTTCGCCTTTCTGCACAGTCTGTCCGGTAACCGCTATCCGGAGTTGCGGCTGAGCGCAGACCTCGGCGGCGCGAGGGTGGTTGCTGCGCTCGATCTGCTGGTGGTGCAGCCGGGCTATCACGTGTATATCTTTGACTGGAAGACGCACGCACCTGTGCCCCGCGCCGGCTGGCTGCGCGAGCGGGTGCAGACGACGTTGTATCTGTGGATGGTGGCGGAAGTGGGGCCAGCTTTGTTCGGAGAATGGGTGGAGCCAGAGCGAATCAGTATGATCTACTGGTTCACAGCCGCCCCTGAGGCTCCCTTGCGCTTCGATTACTCCTCCGCTTGGCGTGTCGAAAGCGGAGCGCGTCTGGCGGGGTTGGTTGGTGAAGTTCTGGCCGGGGATCAGCGTCTCACTTGGCCGCTGACAGCGGAGCAGCGGCGTTGTCGGCACTGTGTGTTTCGGTCGTTGTGTGCGCGTGGGGTTGTGGCGGGGTCGCTGGCGGAGCTTGGGGTTGGCGTTGATGGCGAGCGGGACTTTTTGCTTGCGGCGTTGTTTGAGGCAGTGGATGAGGTGGGTTTTTAGGTGAATGACTATACGAAATTCTCGACCTGGGAAATTCTCCCGGCGGACGAAGCGCGCGCTCACTCTCTCTTCCCAGGATTACCTCTTCACCCCCTCGTGGCGAGCCTGCTGGCTGCACGAGGCATTACCACCCCTGCGGCTGCCCAGGGGTTTATGGACCCCCGTTTCTACCGCCCCACCCTCGCCGACGAGTTACCGGATTTGCCGCAGGCCATAGAGCTATTGCAAAGGATCGTCAGCCAGCAACTGCCGGTTTTGGTTTGGGGTGATTTCGATGTAGACGGACAAACGGCGACAGCGTTGCTGGTCAGCGTTCTGGGAGCCTTGCACGTACCGGTTGCCTTCTACATCCCCAACCGGCTTGATGAATCGCATGGGATTCAACTCGCCACTCTCCGCCAACAGTTAGAACAATTCTCCCCTGCCCTGCTGCTCACCTGCGACACAGGCGTTGCAGCGCATAGGGCTATTGACTATGCGAAACGGCAGGGAGTGGCAGTCATCATCACCGATCATCACGATCTGCCGCCTGTCTTACCCCAGGCCGACGCGATCATCAATCCCAAGCGTCTGCCGCCCGATCATCCGCTTGCCACACTGCCCGGTGTAGGCGTTGCCTATAAACTGTGCGAGAGTCTGCTGGCCCATCTCGGCCAACCGTTGACCAGTACAGAACTGACCGATCTGACCGCGCTGGGCATTGTGGCCGATGTCGCTGCTCTGCGGGGTGACACGCGCTACCTGCTGCAAATCGGGCTGGCTCAGCTTCGCCGCAATCAACGCCCTGGGCTGAGCGCTCTTTACCGCCTGGCCCAGCTTGACCCACAACATCTCACTGAGACGCACGTCGCCTTCCAGATCGCCCCGCGCTTGAACGCCGCTGGTCGCCTGGACGACGCCCGTCTAGTAGTGGAACTGCTCACCACCGCCGACGAAGAGCAGGCACAGACTCTGGCCTTGCGCCTGGACGGACTGAATCGCCAGCGCCAGCTCTACGAGCGCCAGATTCTCGCTGCCGCTCAATCGCAAATCGAACAAGATTCATCTCTGCTCAACTGGAACGCCCTGGTCTTGCACAACCCTAATTGGCATCCGGGCGTTCTGGGTATCGTAGCCAACCGCCTAGCTTCGCTCTACCAGCGTCCGGTGATATTGCTGGCCTCCAGTGGAGATGTGGCCCGTGGTTCTGCTCGCTCGGCGGGGGGCTACGACATTCACGCTGCCATCGCCGTTCAGGCTGATCTGTTGCTCTCCTTCGGTGGACATCCGGGCGCAGCAGGACTCGCCTTGCCTGTGGCAAATATCCCTGCTTTTCGCCGCCGTCTTTCCGACACGCTGGCCGCTATGCCAGCAGCCGAAGACCGCATCAGCCTGACCGTTGAGGCCGTCGTGCGCCTGGACGAGGTCACCCTTGATCTGGCCCGCGTTCTGGAACAACTCGCCCCTTTTGGCGAGGGCAATCCCCGCCCGATCCTGGCCTGCGAGCGCCTCTCTCTGCTCAACGCCACTTTTCTGGGCAGAGAGCAGGAACACCGCCGCCTGTCTGTGACCGATGAACACGGCAACCGCCGCGACGTTCTGTGGTGGAATAGCGCTGCAGCTTCCCTGCCCACGGGCATCTTTGACCTGGCCTTTCAGGTTGAAGTCAGCCACTACCGCGACCAGCCAGAACTACAGCTTACGCTTGTAGATTTCCGACCATCACCCACCGAAACTGTCGCCGTACCCACGCCTGCCCGCCAGATCCTTGATCGGAGACTCGCGCCCCAGCCCCTGCTCGAACTGAGCGCCCTGCGTAGTGCTTATCCAGATGCCGTGACTTGGGCTGAAGGGTACCGCCGCAGTGAAGCGCCGGGCGTCCCTCTTTCGGCATTGTGTCCTGCTCAGACGCTCATCATCTATACTGCACCTTGCGGTCCCAACGCCTTGTCGCAGGCCATGCAACAGGTCAGTCCGGCACGCGTCATTCTGTTCGGCGTGGATCCGCCGCTCACCAAAGCCGATGCTATCCTCCGCCGCATCCTGGAACTGGTCAAGTATGTTATGGCCCGGCAAGGCGGATTGGCAGCGCTGGGACAACTGGCTGAGGCAGTCGCTCAGCCGGAGCGTGTGATCCGGCTGGCGCTGCGCTATGCTCAGTCCGCCAACGTGCTGACGTGGGAAGAGAGTCAGGATGGAGAGGTAAGCATCTCTCGTCCCCCTGCGGGCGTTTCGGCCACCGACGGCGATTCTGCCCTGTGGGCCGCATTTCAGGCACAGGTAGCCGAGACTTCCGCCTACCGGACTTTTTTCCGACGCGCTACGCTGGCCCAGTTGTTCCCAGAGGAAACATACGATGTCTTACCCGATTCCGGCCCAGACCGCACGTATTGAGACCCTTGTGATCAATTCTCGCTTCATCGCCACAGCCGGTCGCGCCGACACTGTAGATGCCGCTAAGCGCTTCATCCAGGCCATTCGTGCCGAAATGCCCGATGCCACGCATCACGTCTACGCTTTCAAGGTCGGCTATGGGAGCACTCTCATCGAGGGCATGTCGGACGACGGAGAACCATCCGGCACAGCGGGGCCGCCGGTGTTAGCCGTACTGCGCGGCGCAGACCTGGGCGATGTAGTGGTAGTTGTCACGCGTTATTTCGGTGGCACCAAGCTGGGCACCGGTGGCCTGGTACGCGCCTACAGCGACGCCGCCAGGCAGGTGCTCGCGGCGCTACCCATCGAACTCAAGATCGAAAAGAGGACGATCGGGCTGACCGTCCCCTACCACTTCTTCGAGCGAGTGCGGTTGCTGCTAGAAGCACACCGTGCGGTGATTGAAGACCAGGAATTCTCGACTGAGGTAACTCTCTATGCCACTATCCCTGCTGACCAGCTCGAGCTCCTGGCCGTCGCCGTCCAGAATCTCACTGCCGGGCAGGTCACTGTCGTCTCCCTGGACACTGCCAGACCCTGACTCTCGTCGAGCGGCTAGCCGAAACTGGCCGGCGTGCCGGTAGGTATAGGCGGGCCAGTCTCGACGTCATCTTCGGCATTACCGTAGACGCAAGAGTTATACGATCTGCCAATCTCCACGCGGAAATCCACACTGCGGTTGGGATCGGGCTGCGCGATCACCTGCGCTTCGCTGACGCGCAGGATACGCTGCAGATCAGCCAGGGCATTTCCCTTTGCCTGTCCGGTGTAGTCGAAAACGGTCGTCAGATCGCGCAACTGTCCCGCGGGCGCGGTGCTGATCTGTGCCGCGAATCCTTCCCATGCCAGTCGGTCCCTGGCAACACGGTCGAAGCCAATGCCATAGCCCGACGCATCCACAATATCCACCGTCACCGTCTGGCGGCCCAGACGATTGGCCGTAGGGGGAGTCAACAGCGCGCGCACCAGTTCCAACAGGGCGTCGCGTTTCGGCAACACCACTTCGCGCCCATCATCCGGCGTCAGGAATGTCTCATAGTGCACCCCCGGTGTCCCGCTGTAGCGGGCAATCCGGCTGATGTCCAGGCTCATCGCCAGAGGCACCAACCCCAACACATCGGTCAGGCTCATGTCAGTCTGCACGATCTCGACTGCCTCCGGCCACAATTGCGTAACCTGGGCAAAAAGCCCCTGCTCGCGGGCCTGATACCACATCGCGCGCAGCGCGTCCATCTGACGCCGCCCGCGATCCAGATCGTTGGTCGTCTTGCGGCTGCGCACATACCACAGAGCCATGTAGGGGTCGAGCCGCTGATGACCGATTGGCAGCGTATAGTATTCCCAGTTGTCTTCCACTGTCGGATCCAGATCGGGCGATTTGAGCCGCCAGTCGGCAATGGCACAGTCTACGCTGATCTTCAGGCCGCCCAACTCCTCAACGATGCGCATGAAGTCGTCGAAGTCCACCCGCGCGTAGTGCTCCACCTCGATCCCAAAGTTATAGCGGAAAGTCTCCTGCATCAATCCGAAACCGCCGCCAGGATAACCGCTCGACTCGCCCAACGCATAGGCCAGGTTGATGCGATCCATGGTATGGTTGGGGATATACACGAACAAGTCGCGCGGCACATGCCACATGGCCACGGTTCCCTCGCGCCGGTTCACCGACACGACAATAATCACGTCCGTGCGCCCTACCCCACCGCCGCTGGTGTCGCTCCCCAGCAACAGAAAGTTGGTCACATCAGGATCGTCGTCCAGCCAGGGTGCCCGCTCTGGAATAGGGACAACCGGCGTCTGCAAGGGGACAGCGTATGTCCCCTCAATCACATAGGTAGGCGTGGGCGTCGGCGGAATCGGAGAGGGGGTCAGCGTCGCCGGGACGGGTGACGGGGTTAGCGTCACCACAACAACTCCTGCAGGCGTGTTGGTCTGCACTTGAGGGATGGTTGGGCGCGGGGTGTTTGTCGGAATGGGTGTCGGTGGAAGCGGGCGCGGCGTATTTGTCGGGATGGGCGTCATCGTCGGCGTGCTCGTAGGCAACACCTGCATCTGCGCGGGCGTAAGGGTAGCTGTAACCGTCGGTGACGCCGTAGCGGTGACACTGGGCGAAGGCGTCTCAGTGGGAGTCCATGTAGCCGACGATGTCACTGTGTGGGTCGGGGTGTTGGTTGCTGTCTCCGTCGGTGTCGCGGTCGGAAAGGGCGTCGGTGGCTCCTCTTCCAGGCCCACATCAGGCAGTGGGGTCTGCACCACCATCCCGCCCTGAAGCTGATCTGGACGAAATGACGTCAGGCGCACCGCCATTGCCGTTGCAGTCGGCACAATCAGCCGGTCATAGCGTTCACGCCGATCCTGAGCGCGCAACTCGTCCCAAATCCCATTGGCTGCGTATACTGCGTAGCCCGCCAGAATCAAGGCGACAGTAACCGCAAAAAGAACGCTGAATACGGCTTTCACGACGCGCATCCCGGTTCGCATACGTCCCTCGTCTCAACCATCTCGGCGATCCCGAAGCGCCAAGTATACCAGAAGAACAGCGGGCTGCACCCGTCCAACTGTGCCGCTTGCCCTACGTCCCCATGACGTTTCGCTGGCTCTCCCTTCCGAGCGCCATAGAACGTGTTACAATGCAGACGAATCAGAACTCTTGCAGTTGCGCAGGAACACTGTGGAACAACCGACTTCAGCCAATCACCACCCGCGTATAGCGGTGATCGCCGCCTTCAACGAGGACCGCTTCATCGGCAGCGTCGTGCTCAAGACCCGCCGCTATGTGGATCATGTCATTGTGGTTGATGACGGTTCGCAGGATCAGACAGCTACCGTCGCCGCAGAGGCGGGAGCGATCGTGCTGCGACACGATCACAACCAGGGCAAGGCGCAGGCGGTCAACACCGGCCTGCGCAAAGCGCGCGAAATGAATGCAGCTTTGGTGATATTGATTGATGCCGATGGTCAGCACGACCCTGCCGAGATCCCTGCTCTCATCGCTCCTATCGAGGCTGGGGCCGCCGATATGGTCGTCGGCTCGCGCTTCCTCGGCGTGCGCAACCGCATCCCACGCTGGCGCATCCTGGGCCAACACGCCCTGACCCTGGTGACCAACATGGCTTCTGGCGTGACCATCACCGACTCACAGAGTGGCTTCCGGGCGCTTTCTCAGCGCGCCATCAATGCCATGACCTTCCGCCCCGAAGGCGGCTTCTCACTGGAATCGGAGATGCAGTTCCTGGCGCAACAACATCATCTGACCATCCGCGAAGTACCGGTCAGTGTCACCTATGCTGAGCGTCCCAAGCGCAATCCGCTTGGTCATGGACTGCAAGTGCTCAACGGTATTGTTGTGCTCGTCAGCCAGCACCGCCCGCTCGTCTTTTTCGGTGTGCCCGGCATTCTGATTCTGTTGGCAGGCATCTTGCTAGGAGTGGTAGTGGTACAGCGCTACAACGCCTATCAGACACTGGCCGTCGGGACAGCGTTGATCAGCCTGCTGCTGTCTCTCATCGGCATTCAGACGCTTTTCACTGGTATCATCCTGCACTCGATCCGTGCTCTCCTGACTCCTGGTGACCGCGAATGAGGCCAGGGATGACCTATGCCTACGATCGTCTTGCGCCATGTGTATAAGAGCTACGAACGGGAAGAACTGATCCTATTGGGACGCCGCGAGGCTCCCCCTGTCAATTCTCCCGCCCGCGGCCCTGCCCCCTCAGCACCCCATGCACCAGGGCACGCAGACACTCCAGAAAGTACCAACGCGCTGGATGACCTTTCCCTCACCATCCGCAACGGAGAGACCCTCAGCATTCTCGGGCCTTCAGGGTGCGGCAAGACCACCCTGCTGAAGGTGATCGCTGGCCTGCTCAAGCCCGATTCTGGAGAAATAACCTACGACGGTGTTCCCCTGGAAGACATCCCCATGGCCGAGCGCGGTATTGGCATGGTCTTCCAGAATTATGCCCTCTACCCCCATATGGAGGCGCGCGAGAATATCGGCTTCTACGACATCGTCCGCCGCCAACCAGAGAAGATTCCGGAGCGCATTCAGCATATTGTGGAGGTCATGGGTGTTGAGGTGCGACACCTGCTCAGTCGTAAACCACCCACCCTTTCCGGCGGAGAGCAGCAGCGGGTAGCAGTAGCGCGTTGTCTGGCCCGCGAGCCTAAGATTTTTCTGTTCGATGAGCCGCTTTCCAATCTCGATGCCAAGCTGCGCGTCGAAACACGGATGCAGCTCAACCGCCTGCTGCGCCATTACCAGATCACTTCGGTCTACGTCACGCACGACCAGACGGAAGCGATCGCCCTGGCACACCGCATCGCCATCATGCGCGCGGGCCGGATCGAGCAGGTCGGCACCGCGCAGACCCTTTACAACGCCCCTGTCAACGCCTTTGTAGCGCAGTTTTTCGGCACGCCGCCCATGAACCTGTTTCTGGGCCACGTCTACGGCAACACCTGGGAAGGCAAGAGCTTCTCGGTGTCGTCCATCCGCCCCGGCCTGCGTCAGGGTCAGTCGGTATGGCTGGGGATTCGCCCGGAGCACATCGAGCCGGCGTCATCCGGCATTGTTGGACAGGTCGAGTTTGTCGAACCGCTGCTCAGCCAGCAATCCCAACTGGTACACGTGAAGCTGGCTGGGCAACAGTGCGTTGTGCGCCTGTCCCTGGCCCATCAGATTCACCCTGGGGACACCTTCACCATGCGCTTTCCATCGGAGCATCTCTACTTCTTCGACCGCGACACCGGCGCGCGCATCGGCTGACGGGTGACCGTTTGCTTCTCGTTCATTCGTAACGCAACACATGCAGCGGTTTTTCGCGCATCGCCCCCCATGCCGAAAGCATGGCCGCGCCAATAGCCACACCGATCGACAGCAGCATCAACCATCCCAGAGTCCCGAATTCGATGACGCGGCGCATGTCTTCGGGCGAGGGTGTCGCCAGCACGACTACGACCGTCACCACCAGCCCTACCCCGCCGCCGATTAGGCCCGCCAGCAAGCCAATCAGGCCGTTTTCTACCAGCAACATGGCCAGCGCACGCCAGCCCTTCAGCCCGATGGCTTTCATCACCGCGATCTGACGACGCCGCTCCTGGACAGCGAGCGCCACCGTGTTAGCAATGATCGCAGTCCCCGCCACCAGCGCGAGCCACGCCACCAGGGTAGGAATGGCATTGAGCTGCTCCAGCAGACTCTGAGCAAGCTGCGTCAGAGCATCGAGTTCAAAGGTGATCACACCTGGCACCTGTGCCAGGGCTACCATCACCTGATCCATATAGCGCGGGTCGCTCTCGTCCACCAGGGCGATCGTGGCCGTGCCTTGCGGCTTGACTGTGTCGGGCAACGTGCCGGGCGGCAACACCGATAGATTGCCCATTTCTTCCAGGCCCGTCTGTTCCGACTGACGCGACACAATCCCCACGACGCGAAACTGCAACAGCACGTCGTCGCCCTGGCCCAGCCCATTTTCGAAGAGGAATTGCAAACTGTCCCCGGTCTTGATGTCCAGCCACTCTGTCACAAACGACTCGCGCAACATGATCCGATGTTGCCCCTCGTCACCGGGCATCAAGGGGCGCCCATTCACCATCTTGTAAGACGGCATGTCGTCCAGCGTTTCGCGCTCGATCAGCCCCAGAGGGATGCCACGCTCCATCTCCTCAAACTCAATCTCTTCGTCAGGCTCAGAACGCCCGTCGCGTCTCCAACGAGATCGTACATCCTCCCCGTTGAGCGCTACCAGCACGCCACGGTAGGTCGTCACCTGCGAGTAGCCCAGCACGCCTTCGGATGCCTCCAGAATGGCAGCCACCTCTGGCCCATGGCTGGCAGTACGATCGGCGATGAGCAGGTTACCTTCGACTGTCTCTCCCAGTTGTATCTCCAGGATATGGCTGACCGCCCCGGCGGTGAGCGTCACCAGACTCAAGCCAGCCACGCCCACGCTCAGGCCCAGCAAGGTCAAAGCCACACGTGCCCGTCGCCCGGCCAGTTCGCGCAAGACCAACCGTGCGTCGGCCCGGTAGTTCCGTTGCAAGAGTATCCACCAGCCCAGAAATGTAGCTCCGGCCACACTCCCTGTCACTGCGGCGACGGGCCATGCGAACCGTCCCGCCAGCCAGACACTGGCGGCTATAGCTCCTGTTCCCAGCAACAACGCCGAGAGATGCCGCGCCGGGTCGCGGTCGCGTGCCTGCCGCCAGATGACCTTTTCTGCGCGCGCCGCGACAACTGGATGACCATCCCTGCGCCGCTTTCCCCACATGATCAGGCCAATGATCCCCGTGATCCCTGCCGACGCCACCTCCAGCCCACGCCCGGCCATAGTGCTGGCGACCGCGCCACCTGTGGCCAGCGCAACCAGAAGCAGGCTGGCCACGCCAGTCATCAGCGCGGGGGGCATTCTGGACGCCAGCCACACCAGCAGCCAGTAGCCCAGGTAGACCGCTGCCAGAACGGCCAGCGCTCCCTCGACCAGCACAACGCCTGTAGAGAACGAAGTCAGTGTCCGCCACAGGGAGGTGTGACCCAGCAGGCTTTCCAGCGCCATGCCTGAGATTGCTCCGGCAAAGCCTCCGACCGTCATCCCCGACGTTGTCAGCGCGAGCGCCCGCGCCGCCCGCTGCGCATACCGACGGATCAGCCAGGCTACCCCCAACGTCAGCACCAGCCAGGTCAGTGACCAGGCAAGCTCACCGCGTCGCAACGCACTCACTATGGAAGAGGCAGGTTGGTCATCCCCTATGCCAAATGGACACCAGACGGCGCTGAGGATAAGCACGATCGCCGAGGCGACCGCCGCTCCGATAGCCAGCGCACCGTAGCCCCACAATATTTGCGCAACGATGCCCCGTAGCTTTGCCGTGTATTTACTTTGGGATGCAGTGAGGACTGGGCCACGCCGGTTGGCGAGAATCGCTCCGGCAAACAGCCCGATCAAGCCGCCTCCGCCAGCCAGCATGATTTCGGGGCCGAACGAAAGCGCATCTTCGACGATGGAGCTAACCAAGAAGCCCAACACCACGATCATGCCAGTAATGACCAGCAATGTCTGCACCAGCCCCGCCGGTGGCATCTCCGCGTCGTTCGGACGAAGCACAATCGCCGGACGCACCTGCCCTGCGATCAGGGTGGGCATGAAGCCAAACAGCGTGGTCATGATCACGCCCAGGAACAACCCGCTGATCATTGCAGCCGGATAGAGCCGCCATTCGAGCGTCAGCGCAAAGGCTTCCTCCCCGACTCCACGCACCAGATAGCTGAGTACCACCCCCACCCCTGCTCCGATGACGCTGCCAATGAGTCCCATCAGCAGTGCCTCGACCAGGAACAGCAAGGTGACGCGGTACGCCTTCAGCCCCAAAGTCTTCAGCACAGCGATCTCCAGCATGCGCCGGTTGACCACTACCAGCATGGTGTTGACAATGCCGATCCCACCAATCAGCAGCGATGATAGACCAATGGTCAGGATCATGTCGTCAATCACGCCGGCAACCTCGGTGTTTTCTTCGGCCAGCTCCGGCACGGTGGAACGGCTTAATTGCTCATCAAACGACGATTCGCTACCCAATCGTCTTTGCAGATAGGTGACCAGGCTCTCTTCAACCTGCCCAATATCACGGCCCAGAGGGACTTTAACAAACACCTGGTCGGGCAGAACCGGCTCATTTAGCCACCGCAAATCCTCCAAAGGCAGATAGACATATAGCCCCAGGAACGCCGCCGAAGGAAGGGTGAGCACTGTTTCGGCAGATGTTGGCGCAATGCCGCGTACTTCATAAGTGGTACCAGATGCCCCAAGGCGCACCCTGTCCCCCACTTGCAACCCCAGGCTGGACGCACGTGCCAGCCCAGTCGAGATCACCAGTGGGCGCGGGTCTTCCGGCGTCCCCTGAGCTTCACGGTCGGCCAACAAAACGTCGGCAAGCGTTGCGCCTGCTGGTTCGCGCAAGACGATGCGATCGTAGAAAGGGTACGTTTCCGGCTCGATGAACAGCGCGACAACTGTCTGCGCCGTCACTTCCTCCCCATCCACGACCTGGCGCAAAGGCCATGCCCCAAACAGGCGCGCGAAAGACAGCGCCACTCCTTCTTCCGTTGCCCAGGCCCGAAATGCCTCTACCGCCTGCTGGTTGAACAGCGGTAGCTGCTGACCGCTCAGAGTCGTCAGCTCAGGCACCTGGCGCGTTGCATATACTCGGATGTCGCCGCGGTTGATCTGCGCCAGGTTGGTGGTCAGTTCGTCCCCCACCATGAACGCCAGCGAACGCAATGCCACCACCGCGCTCACGCCAGTCACCACACAGATCAGCGCGAAAACCGTCCGTGTCCGATTACGCCACATATCGCGCAACGAGTGGTGCAGCGCAAAGCGCAGGAAGCGCATCAGACCGCTCAGAAAAACTCTGCTCTCCTTCATCATCCGCTCAACCGACAATCCGCCCATCCACCAGTGTCACCTGGCGATCCATCTTTCTTGCCAGCGCTGGATCGTGCGTCACCAGCACGACCGTAGTGCCTGTCTCGCGCCATACGTCGCGCAGCGCCTGGATCACGACCGCTGCCGCCTCCGAGTCCAGGTTTCCTGTTGGCTCGTCCGCCAGCAACAAGGGTGGATTGTTGGCCAGCGCCCGCGCAATGGCCACGCGCTGCTGCTGCCCGCCCGAAAGTTCCATAGGCCGGTGATGCAGGCGATCTCCCAGGCCCAGCAGTTCCAGCAACTCGCGGGCACGCTTCTCCGGATCAAACTTCGGGTAACGGGCAAACTGTATGGGTAAGGCCACGTTCTCCAGAGCCGTCAGCGTCGGGATGAGATTGAAGAACTGGAACACGAAGCCGATCTTCTCATTACGAACTTCGGTGAGCCTGCCCTCGCTCATATATGTGATGTCAATCCCGTCAATCTCAATGCGCCCGGCGGTTGGCCTGTCCAGGCCGCCAATGAGACCCAACAGGGTGCTCTTACCACTGCCGGATGGCCCTACAATGCCCACCATCTCGTTAGCGTAGATATCCAGGTCTATGCCGCGTAGCGCGCGCACCACCACACTGCCGAGGTTGAATTCTTTGGTCAGCCCTTCAGTGTGCAGCACAACCCGCCGCGATCCATTCAACTGTGTCATCCGAACCTCTGCTCCTGCAAGCAGTACATCACACACTACTTGCCTTGTGACGATCTTAAGATAATTTGCGCCTTCTGCCACAAATACTGCTAGCCTGCGTTTACCTTACGTCCCTCTTGCAGCCATTGACCCTCACCGCAAACGTTGCTATTCTCTTCCAGAGATGTCCGCTTCAGTGAGCATTGGCTTGCCATGACTACAGCTAAACGTTCCATTCTCGTCTTCATTGTCCTCGGGATCGTGCTTTTCGAGCTATCTGGCGTCCATCACACCTTGGCTTTCCCCGGCGATCGGCGCGATGAAACCTGTTCTGAACGGATCGCTGCCGCCATCGCCGCCACTCCAGAGGGCGAGAAACCCGTCCTCCCCAGGGATTGCGTAGAGCACCCTGGGATGAGCGCCCTTGAACTGCGCGCTGCCGAAGCCGAAATGCGCGCTCACCCCAGACCAGATGTTGTCCAGGTACCCTACCAGGAAGATATTGTCTGGTCACGCGCTTATCGCCGCATGGTGGGACACGTCGTGATCTATGACGCGCCCAATGGCAACCCCATCGGTGAACTCGATGCGGGCTACAACTTCGTAACCGTCATCAATGAAAAGGACGGTTTCATCCAGATCAATTACGGGCAGTGGGTGCCGGCTGAACATATCACCTGGGCCGATGTTTCCGAATTCTCTGGCGTAGAGATCACCACTCAGCCCAAGCGCCCCTTCGCCTGGATGCTGGCTGAAGCTCGCCCCAGCCGCTACCCTGGTGGCCCCCAGGATAAGTCCGCCGAGATCATCCCCCGCTACACACTGATGAATATCTACGGCGTAGAGTATGTAGACGGCTGGGAATGGTATCTCGTCGGCCCCGATCAGTGGATACAGCAGATCCGCGTGGCCAAAGTGAAAGCCATCCCGCGTCCTGAGGGTATCGGGCCAGACGATCATTGGGTAGCCGTTGACCTGTACGAGCAAACGGCTGTTGCCTACGAAGGCGATCGCATGGTATTCGCCACCCTCATCTCCTCTGGCCTGCCGCGTTGGAGCACCCGTGAGGGCCTGTTCCAGATTTACGAGCGCCATGAAGCCACGCGCATGAGTGGCGCGTCGGGCCAGCCGGACTTCTATTTCATTGAGGAAGTCCCCTACGTCATGTACTTCGACGGTGACATCGCCCTACACGGCACCTACTGGCACGATCGCTTCGGCTACCGCCAGAGCCACGGTTGCGTCAACCTGTCCATCATGGACGCCTGGTGGCTGTACCAGTGGACCAATCCGGAGCCTTACCAGAACGCCTGGGTCTACGTCTACAGCAGCGGCACGTACCGCAGCGACCTGCCAGCCTGGGCACGACGATAACCGTCTGATCGCGTTGAATAGGACGGAACAGAACGGAGCGCCCTGTTGGTGCTCCGTTTTTCTTTTCCTTTCGCCCCGGCTATGATCGGTGCGCAGGCCGACTTCATACTGCAGGAACTGGCAGCCCTATGGAGCACAGACGCCGGGCTATCCTGGCCGCGATCGCCCTGGTGAGCGTGTTGACTGCGCTGACTCTGGGCGTGGCTATGCTGGTACCCTTCCCGGTGGAGCTCACCGGCTCTCTGATCGCCTTCAGCGGTACCGTCGAGTATGTTCCGCCAGGCCAAATTTCTCGCCCCTTACGACCGGAATCCGACACCCCGCTGATCCTTGAACCTGGCACACGCATCATTCTTTCAGAAGACGCTTCCGCTACTCTGGCATTCGATGCCAGTCGTGGGCGCGTCATCATCAACGGCCCAACCTCCTTGGCTCTGGTCTCGCTCGCGCGCAGAGCGACGCTGCCAGGGCATCTTTTTGACTGGCAGCGCGTTCCCCGTCGCTTCGAGTTGACGTTTGAACAGAGTGGTGGAACCGCCAGCTACGTATTCGATACCAATTTGTTCGACGCTGGCCTTCTCAAAGTCACCATCCGGCTGCCTGGTACGACTTTTGTGCCCCAACAACCGTGTTGGTCTATCGTTTTCGGGGACAAGGAAACACCCTCAGTGCGCGAATATCCTTGTCCTTCCTGAGCCTCTAGCTCTGTCCAGAACGCTTTTCAGCCAGAGGCAGCCAGAAGCCAAACGTGCTCCCTTTGCCGGGCGTGCTGCTGAACCACACCTGCCCCCCGTGCCGCTCGATTACCGTCTTCACCAGGCTCAACCCCAGGCCCGTGCCGCTGATATGTTCTGTACCAGGCTCGCGTGCGCGGTAAAAGCGCTCGAAGATGCGTGCCTGTCTTTCCTGAGAAATGCCATAGCCATCATCCGTCACCTGGAAAGCCACTCGATCGCCTTCCTCAAGCCCGGCTGTCACATCAATATGTCCCCCTTGGGGCGTGTACTTGATGGCGTTGCCCACCAAATTAGCCACCGCCTGCCGTAGTTGCGCCACGCTACCATGCACGGGCAATGTCCCTGGCTCGCGCACCAGCCGCAGCATTTGCTGCTTCAGGGTCGCGCCCGCCTGCTGACTTTCTACCACTTCGATCACCAGACCGCCGAAATCAAAGGTTTCCCACTCCGCCTGACGCTCGCTCTCGATTCGCTCCAGTGTCAGCAGGTCTTCTAGCAGCGTCTTCATGATCTCCGCGCTGGCCCTCAGATTCTGCAGGTACATCTGTTGCGTTGGCGTCAGGCATCCCAGTTCGTCCAGACTCATGGCCAGCAGTTCCGCGTAGCCCATCACGTTATTGAGTGGGTTCCGCAGGTCGTGCGAAGCCATGCGGATCATTTCGGACTTGAGCGTCTCCAGCTCTTTGATCTCACTGAACAGCAACGACTGTCGCAACGCAATGGCGGCCTGGCTGGCCAACGCCTCGGCCTTGTAGACTTCGTTGGCTGTGAAGACGCGGTCATAGCGCCCTTCAATCACCGCTGCAACGCCCATCAATTCATCCTGCGCCACCAGCGGCACCAGCACCATGGCGTGAATGCGATCCTCGACCAGATGCGAACGATCCAGAGCCGAAAGCGAAAGATCAGCCGCTCGCAAAGCGAGCGAATGTTGTTGTTCCACCACTGTCTGAAAGGCCGGATACAGAGCGAGCGGGATCGCATGTTTCAGGGGGGGCAACATCTCCTGCCCATCCAGATCGGCACCAACTCGATGCACTGCCAGCACCTGGATTTCGTGTGTTTCCGGCCTGTAGTCGAAAATGACGGAACTCGAACACTCCAGCGTCTCGGTCATGGCCCGGGCGATACGACGCAGCACTTCGTCTCGATTCAGGGTTGAGGTGATCGCCCTGCTCGCGTTGTAAAGCGCCGCCATGTCGTTGGCCAGTTGTTCCGTGCGACGATACAGCCGCGCGTTGTCCAGTGCCACCGCCGCCCGCCTCCCCAGCCGCTCCAGGAAGCTGACGACCTCACTGCCGAACACAATGTCGTGTACCGATGCCAGGGTGATCACCCCCAGTGCCTGCCCTCGCATGGAGAGCGGCACGGACACATGCGTTCTGGCGTTGGGAATGAACGGCAGACGATCCTCTTCTGTCGTCACTTGATGCACTACCTGAGTTTGTCCGGTGCGGGCCGCCCGGCCAATCACCCCTTCAGACAAAGGCAGAGGGTTATGAGCATCGTAGGGGAACGCCTGTCTGTCCACATATCCCATGACAATATAGGGAGCCAAGCCGGTACGGTCGTCGGTGATTAACATCAACAGCCCCGTGTCAGCGCCGGTCCGACGCAACGCCCAGTCCATCGTCAACCGCATGACATGATCGAGGTTGAGATGCGCGCTCAATTCACGATCCGCGCGGTGTATCATGGAGAGTTCCTCAACCTGCTCGGCCAGTTCTTCAGCCGAAGACGAAACCTCCCGTAACAATCGCGCATTCTCGACGATGTAGGCAGTCTGCGCGGCCAGAATATCCAGGGGACGCAGTTCTTCCCACGACGGTCGCCGCCCATGAGCCGGATCGCTCACACGGATGACTCCTATCAGCTTCCCTCGGCCCACTTTGAGGGGCGCGAATACCACATCCTCTGACTGCCAGGCTTCGCTGACGCCCCCTCGCTGTGGGACAAAATACACGCCTCCCCGGCGGTACGGTTCCAGGTGCCCCTCTTGTAGAGCAGTCCACAGCTCTGGCGGCAATATCGCCGTGTCACTGGCGTCGTGGATCGTTTCCCCGTTGACCATCGTCACACGTTCGTTGGACTCATCGCCCATCAGGGCCAGCACCACCTGTCGCCATCCCAGGGAACGCAGTGCCTGGCTGACCGCGCTCAGATTCTTATTCAGGTCAGGCTCAGCCAGCATTTGCCGGATCGTGACCTGGATCAGTTCCAGGCGTTCTTGCTCCGCACGTAGTGCCGCAGCCAGTTCCTCCAATGCAGCAAATCGCTCCTCGGCCATGAGACCCTCCCGGCCTACGCCTCTCCGATCATCTGCACAATCAACCGACGCTGCCGCGATCTGACATCGAAATCCACAAACACGATCTGCTGCCATGTGCCCAGCGCCAACCGACCTGCCACAAAAGGCACTGTCAGTGATGGCCCCAGCAAGGCCGCTCGCACATGACTGTGACCATTGTCATCGCCCCAGCGGTAGTTGTGCAGATACTCCTGGTCGGACGGCACGATCTGATCGAACAGGCGCTGAAAATCGCGCACCGCGCCGCTCTCATACTCTATCGTCGTCACGGCGCTGGTTGCGCTGGGACAGAAAACGGTGACGATCCCATCTCGCAGCCCGCTGTCGTGCACGACAGACTGCACCGCCTCGGTAATGTTTAGAACCTGACCGTTGCCAGTTGTCTTCAGCACAATCTCCCCTGTTCTAACCATCTTCTGGCTCCCCCTCCCAGGGCGGAATGTCTACCAGGTAGATGTAAATGAGTGGGGTCCTATGACGCGGATTGCAATACTCATGCAGCGTCCCCGTCGGAAAGTACACCGCCAGGGACGACAGCACTTCGTCCAAACGCTGCGGCGCGATGACAAAAGCGGTCGGCCCTGGCTGCAATACCTCGCGCCAGGCATACAGCTCCCCCTCATACTCCTGCCCAGCGTTTTCCGGAGTCAGGTAGTGCAGCAGGCTTGTCGAGTCCATATCCAGCTCAAGCGAAGAAAAGCGCCAGACTGCATAGCGTCCCTGGAAGCTGTCCAGGATAGCGACCACGTCGTTGAGTTGGCGAGTGCGTTCTCCATAGAGGATTTTCGGCGTCTTGGGGAGATAGCCGTAACTGAAGACAAGCTGATTCACCACGGCCAGGGCGAGCGCCAGACTCACCGGCACGACAAAGCGCCAGCCTGTCAGGCGAGCAAAGCGCTCTGCGCCGCGCCACTGGGCCACGCTGTCAACCAGACGTTCCGCACCCCACGTCACGCCCACCGCGGCAATGACCGCTGCCGCAGGAAGCGCACTGATATAACGCGGGAAATGGGGCGGATCGACCAGCATGGCACCACCCAGTAACGCCGTACCAGTTACCCAACCGATCAATATGCCAGATCGAGGTTCACGCCAGCGACTGAACAGCACCGCCAGCCCGATCAGGAACGGCACCCCTGTGTACCAGCTCAGAAGCGGCCCGTAGCGCCCAAAGACATCGCTCTCGTCTTCAAACTGCACATAGGCCAGCAAAGAGTGCTGCAGTTGATAGATCAGGTAGTCTTTTAGTTCTCCGCGGTCAACGGCCTGCTGCAGGTCTCCAGTTTGCCAGATTCCTACATGTTCCAGCCGGGGATGGAATCCGTGCCCGTGGTCGATCGTCGCATACAGGCCGGGAAACACCACAACAGCCGTCACTACCATCAGCGCCAGGATCGCGCCCCGGCGCTGCCACCACCTGCGCCTGTCATAGAGTGCATAGAGCGCCAATGCGCCCGCCACAATGAACAAGGCGATGCGCCCGGCAAAGTAGAAGTATTGCGTCAACCCCAGGCACACTCCCGCCAGCGCCGCTTCGACCACGTCATTGTGATACAGAGCGCTCGCTGTCAATCCGACCGCCAGCGTCAGGAAGAGCGGGTCGCCGACCATGTCCATCGAAATACGGCTGAAAAAAACGTGCACCGGCAGTGTGCTCAGTATCAGCGCGGCGCACCATCCCACCCGCGCATCGAACAACCGCCGTGCCAGCAGGTAGGTCGCGGGGATAGTCAACGCGCCCAGCACCGCCCAGGGCAGGCGCGACGCTGCCACTGTCTGCCCCAACAGGTGAATGCTCACCGCGATCAGCGTATGCACAATGCGCGGGTGATACCAGAATCCCATGCGAAAAGGGTTGTAAACCCATCCGCGGTCATCCTTGAGATGCACCGCCTCCTGAGCAAACTGCGCATCGTCGCCCGACATGATGTACGGCACGGTTTCCAGGTTGACCGTCCGGATAGCCAGTGCGATCAGCAGCAGCCCCCCGACCATCAGCCAGGTGCGGCGTTCCCCTCGCCAGCTATCGGCCAGGTGTCGTCTCCAGCCTCGCCAATCTTCGCCGGAGACCAGACCTGCGATTACCAGAGCAATCCCCAGTACCCACATCCCCAGAATCTGCCAGACGACCAGGTCTTCCCCAACTGCGCGCACGCCCGTATAGAGGCTCAGCGCCAACCCCAACGCGCCCGCGAGCGTTCGCCGCCTTGTCAGCCGCAATGCCCGCGTGCTCTCTGGCATCGGTGACGAATGGTTGAGGACGGGCGTCTGCCGTCTGGCCGCGAACACCAGCAGAGCCAGTCCGCCCAGGGCAAAAACGCCTCCGGGATGCACGACTTCCTTGTGTTCAATCCACAGCCATTGAGCGCGCACCAACAAGACAATGCCCAGCAACATTGTCCACGGCAAGGCCCAGACTGCCCGCCTTATCGTGTGTGTCATCGCCCAGCACCCTCATCCTTGGGCAACAAACGTGCCGCCAGCAACTCAACCGGATGCACGGCCTGCCGACCTGCTCCATGCGCGATCTGCTCGCGACACGAGACCCCTGCGGCAACAACGATCGCATCCGGTGCCTGTCGCACCGCTGGAAGCAAACGCTGTTCGGCAATCCGCAGCGAAAGTTCATAGTGCTCTGCTTCGTAACCAAAACTGCCCGCCATGCCGCAGCAGCCATCGTCTGGTTCGGATACCGTACAGTGAGGCAGTACGGATAGCGCTTTGTGCGCTGGCCCGGTACCCCACAGCGCGCGCTGATAGCAGTGCCCGTGCAGCAGAATCTGGCAAGGCTCTTCGCTGAACATGCTGGAGACCAACACCCCCTGTTCTACCAGTTCAGCCAGCCATTCCTCAACGGTGATCACGGCCCCCGCCACACTCATCGCAGCCGCTCGCAAATGCGAGGGGACGAGGTCAGGATATTCGTCGCGAAAGGTAGCCGCGCAGCTCGGCTCGATGAGCATGAACCGCTCCCCTTGTTCCACCGCCGGTGCCATCCGCGTCACGTTGTGCTCCGCCAGTCGCCGCGCTGCATCAAGCAGACCTTTAGAGATTAGCGGACGGCCACAACAATCAATCTGGCGTGGCCCCCAGACCCGCAGCGTAATTCCTGCTGCTCTGGCAATGCGCACAACTGCCTGTCCCAGGTGCGGATAGTTGTACTCTGTATAGGTATCTGCAATCAGAACAGGCGCTTTCAGTGTATGCTGAACTAGCGTTTCCGGGCAATTGCGCTGGTACCACACGCTGAAACGCTGCGGAGCCAGAGCAGGCAACTGCCGCCGTGTTGTCACCCCCAGCCGCGCCAGTGCCCAACGCGCCAGGGTCGAACGGAGCACCCTGTTGGTGAGTTCCGGAGCGAGACTCCCCAGGCGGTTCAGGCGGTGAATGTTGCCAAACAGGCGCGCGCGCCAGGGCACGCCGTGCGCATCATAGTAGGCTGCCAGGAACTCCACTTTCAGCCGTGCCATGTCCACCAGCGAGGGGCACTCCGCCTTACACGCCTTGCACGACAGGCACAGGTCAAGCACTTCATACAGCCGCTCGTCCGCCAGCCCCGCTGTGCCCAGTGCGCCTGTCATGGCATGCCGCAGGGCGTTGGCCCGCCCGCGCGTGGAATGTGCCTCATCGCGGGTCGCCATGTAACTGGGACACATAACACCCGCCCCTTCCTTCCGGCACACAGCGGCCCCGTTGCACATTTCGACCGCGGCAGCGAACCCGCCGTCGCGCGACCAGTCCAGGCGAGTCTGGGGCGGTTCCAGCGGCGTGACATACGCCGGCCCCATACGCAAAATCGCCGGGTTGTCCATTGGCCCCACATCCACCACCTTACCAGGGTTCATCAGACCCAGCGGATCGAAAACAGCCTTGACCTGGCGGAATGCTTCGGTCAGTCGCGGTCCAAAGAGCCTGCGGCTGAACTCACCGCGCGAAAGCCCTTCGCCGTGCTCGCCGCTAGTCGTGCCACCGTATTGCATCACCAGCTCCGTCACCGCCTCGGCAATGGCGCGATATCGTCGCAGGCCGTCTTGGGTTTTCAGGGAAAGTAGCGGGCGGATGTGCAAACACCCGGCGCTGGCGTGTGCATAAACGGCCATACGCAGGCCGTGCTCGCTGACCACGCGCTCTACCCCTGTGACATAATCAGCGAGATGCTCGACGGGCACCGCCGCGTCCTCAATGAACGGGATCGGTTTCAGATCGCCGCGCATACTCATCAACAACCCCAGCCCGGCCTTGCGCACTTTCATCACGTTGTCCATCTGTGCCGGCGTTGCGGCGATGACCATCGCCCCTGCGAAACCCGCCCGTGCCAGCCGGTCATGCAGACGGGTCACTTTGGCGTCGAGTTCACGCTCATCTTGGCCGTAGAACTCCACCACCTGAACAGCAACCGGATCGCCCTCGATAAAGGTCAACAACTTCGAGTAGTCGGGATGGGCGCGCGTGAGATCGAGCAAGAGCTTGTCCATCAACTCGATGGCTGACGGCTCTACTTCCAGAATCGCCGGGACGATCTGTAAAGCGGCGTGCAGGTCGTCGAAATGCAGCACCGCCTGGCAGGTCAGAGGTGGACGCTCTACCAACCCCAACTCGATCGCTACTACAGTCCCCAGCGTGCCCTCCGCGCCCGCGAACAGTTGGGCCAGGTCTAGTGAAGTGGGATCGAGCTTGTTCAGCGCATACCCGGCCACAGTGCGCCAGGTTCGGGGATAGCCGGTGCGAATATCTTCCTCATAGGCGCGCACAATCGCCCCGATCTGCCCCTGCAGGCGCGCCACCTCAGGCGTCAGGGGAACACTGGCCCCCAGCGAGACACGCTTTCCATCAGCCAGCACTGCGTCCACAGCCCGTACATGGTCACCGAACATGCCGTAAAGGATGCTGTGCATGCCAGTAGCATTGTTGCCCAGGCAACCGCCTATCGTGGCCCGTTCGGCACTGGCCGGGTCTGGGCCGACCATCAACCCCAGCGGTGCCAGTTGCCGGTTCAACTGTCCCAAAACAACGCCTGGCTGCACGCGCACATGGCGTGTCTCGCCGTTGATGGACAGCAGGCGATTCATATGCCGCGAGCAGTCCAGCACCAGGGCATGGCCCACTGTCTGTCCGGCCAGGCTGCTCCCTGCCCCGCGCGGCAAGAGAGGCACCTTCAGCCGGGCCGCAATTTCATGCACGGCGCACACTTCGTCCCCATCACGTGGAAACACCACTCCGATCGGCTCAATCTGATAGTTGCTGGCATCAGTGCTGTAGAGCAACCGCGTCATCTGGTCGAAGCGGACTTCCCCTGAGATCGCCCGGCTCAGTTCGGCGGCCAGCTCCTCATAGACTTCGCTCTGCACCACGGCCATATTTCCTCTCGTCCAATCTGACTGCTGCTGCCAATAAGAAAAGACCGCCTGCGCAATGACACAGGCGGTCCATCTCTCTTCCCACGAGCAGACTGAATAGCGACTACTGCAACGCCTGCTCTGTCTCGGCGTCGAACAGATGCATCACGGCCATGTTCAACACGACGCCGATACGCTCGCCAACGTGCACATGAGCACGCGGGTCCATGCGCGACAGGAAGGCCTTGCCACCCTCTTCCAGGTAGACGATCTTCTCGTGCCCCATCTCCTCGACCACATCCACGTTCGCCTCGACGATAGCTGCCGTCACGCCGGGCGGGGTGTAATCGGGATGATGCAGGTTCTCAGGCCGGATACCGAAGACGACCTTCTTGCCCAGGTGAGGACGATACTTCTCGTAGCGCTCCTTGGGCACTTCCACCTGGAACAGACCGGTATCCACATACATCTTGCCCTCTTTTTCGATCAACGTGCTGTTGTCGAAGAAGTTCATCGAGGGGCTGCCAATGAAACCGGCCACGAAGATGTTAGCGGGGTGATCGTACAGATTGGTCGGTGTGTCAATCTGCATCAGGCGTCCGGCGTTCAACACGGCGATGCGCTGCCCCATCGTCATGGCTTCCACCTGGTCGTGCGTCACGTAGATGAACGTCGTGCCCAGCCGCTGATGCAGTTTGCTGATGAAGGTGCGGGCTTCAACGCGCAGCTTGGCGTCCAGGTTCGAGAGCGGCTCGTCCAGCAGAAAGACCTGCGGCTCGCGTACGATAGCGCGCCCTACCGCCACACGCTGGCGCTGACCACCGGACAACTGGCGCGGACGGCGATCGAGCAACTGCTCAATACCCAGGCTGGCAGCTACTTCACGTACCCGCTCGTCAATGATGTGCTTCGGAGTACGGCGCAGGCGCAAGCCGAACGCCATATTGTCGTACACAGTCATATGCGGGTACAGCGCGTAGCTTTGGAACACCATGGCGATATCGCGATCTTTGGGAGCAACGTTATTGACAACGCGATCCCCGATCAGGATCTCGCCTTCGGTCACTTCTTCGAGGCCGGCCAGCATACGCAAGCTCGTCGACTTGCCGCAGCCGGACGGCCCCACGAACACCAGGAACTCGCCATCGGGGATCTCGATGTTGAGGTTCTTCACAGCCTCTACATCGCCCCAACGCTTCGTTACATTGCGGTAAGTCACACTCGCCACGGGTTTCCTCCCATATGATCATTGGCCCATGAAAACGACCTAAAGTGACTTTAATGACCCCTATTATGGCACTTCCTTCGCTGTCAGACAAGTTATTTCGTCTGCTCTCGCCCTGCCAATGCTCATCATTCAGCGCAAGACGGACAGCCGCTAGCGCAAGTTCTTCCCCCTCCTCACCTCCTTAATGGCGGAAATGACGCACTCCGGTGAATACCATGGCCATCCCCGCCGCATTGACCGCCTCGATGACCTCCTGGTCGCGTATCGAGCCGCCCGGCTGAACAATGCACGTTACTCCTGCTTCCGCCGCCAGTTGCACAGCATCGGCGAAGGGGAAAAAGGCATCCGAGGCCAGCGCCGCCCCCCGCGCGCGCTCGCCCGCTTTCATCAGCGCCAGCCGCGTTGCATCCACCCGACTTGGCAAACCTCCCCCAATCCCGACGGTCGCCGAAGCGGTCGAAAGCACGATGGCATTGCTCTTTACATATTGTACTGCCTTCCAGCCAAAACGCATCGCCTGCAATTCTTCCGAAGTCGGACGTCGCGCTGATACTACCTGCCACTGTGTGCCGTCGGGATCGCCGCGATCCACCTCCTGTACCAGGAAACCGCCAGTAATGCTGCGCAACTCCAGCGTATCCGGTTGACGCTCCGGAATTCGCAGCAGGCGACAGTTGCGACGGCCTTCGGCCAGCATTTGCTGCGCCACCGGTGAGAAATCCGGCGCGGCGATCGCTTCCACAAAGAGTGTGTCCAGCGCTTCCACGAAGGCTTCGTCCACAGCGCGGTTCGTTGCCAATACACCCCCAAAAGCAGATACCGGATCGGACGCCCACGCTAGCGGAAACGCTTCCGCCAGCGTGGGAGCGGTAGCGATGCCTGTGGGAGTCAGGTGCTTGACGATTACCACGGCGGGCGTATCAAACAGCCCAACAGCCCTCCAGGCCGCATCCAGATCGAGCAGGTTGTTGTAAGAAAGCGCCTTTCCGCTGAGCAGTTGGCCGCCCAGCGGGGAACCGTTGGCTCCTATCGCATAGAGAGCCGCCCGCTGATGCGCGTTCTCCCCATAGCGCAACTCCTCGACCCGTGTCAAACCCAGCGATAGCACTTCCGGCAACGACTCGCCAGAGTCCACCGGCCCATATTGCTGAACCAGATAGGCGTGAATGGCCGTGTCGTAGTCGCGCGTCATGCGAAACGCCTTGATCGCCAGCCAGCGACGCATGGCCTCGCTCACCCGCCCTGTCTCTCTGAGCATCGCCAGCACCCCTGCATAATCCGCCGGGTCCACCAACACTGTGACTCTGGCATGATTCTTGGCCGCCGCCCGCACCAACGCCACCCCGCCGATGTCAATTTGCTCGATCGCCTCGTCGAGCGTGATGCCGTGCTGAGCAACGGTCTGCTGGAAGGGGTACAGGTTGCATACCACCAGGTCTACAGGCGCGTAGCTGTGCCGCCGCAGGGTTTCCATATCCTCCGCGGTATCGCGGGCCAGAATGCCTGCATGGATGGCGGGATGCAGCGTCTTGACACGACCGGCCAGCATTTCGGGAGCCTGTGTGACTCGCTCCACCGGCGTGATCTTCACCCCAGCGACTTCCAACGCGCGCGCTGTACCACCACTGGCCACCAAGTCCCAGCCCAGTTCGGCCAGCCCACGCGCCAGTTCCACCAGACCCGTCTTGTCATATACGCTCAGGATCGCCCGCGGCATGAGTACTGTTCTCCTTCCTATGCATCACCGCGCCTAGGGTCGCCTTGCCACCAGTCCGGCCTGAATTGCTTCAGCCAGAGCGCGCGCCCGCGCCGGCGCATCGCCCACATGGGTACTGGCGTTCATCAGGTCGTCTATATGCTCTCGCGAAAGATACCGCAACAACTCTTCATCTTCCCTCAGCATTTCGTACAAAGGGTTGTGCCCACTGCGCGCCATTTCCGCCCAGGCCGCCATACTGTGTTGCCGCAATCGCTCGTGTATCACCTGGCGATCCGCTCCCGCTCGTACCAAAGCCATCAGCAGACGCTCCGTCGCCGCAAAGCCACCGTATCGGTTCAGGTTGCGGGCGATGGCTTCATGGTCTATGCGCAAACCGCGTACTACCTTGAGCGCCGCCCGAAGCATCTCGTCCGCCGCCAGGAACGCTTCTGCTAGCATCAGTCGGCGATTGGCCGAATCGTCAAGCGTGCGTTCTAGCACCGTCAGGGCCGCGTTATCCCAGGCCACGCGCGGCAAAGCTGCCAGCCAGCGAGCCAGGCTATCTATCTTTTCGGCATTCACTGGATTGCGTTTGAACGGCATCGCCGACGAACCAACCTGTTGTTCGCGGAATGGTTCGGCCCATTCCCCAATGGCGGGCGACTGCAACACGCGCAGGTCAAGCATCATCTTGTGCAGGCTTCCCGCCAACCCAGCCAGCGCGTTCAGCACCAGCCAGTCCTGCTTGCGCGGGTAAGTCTGCGTCGTCACAGCGAACGCCTCCAGATCGAGACGGATCATCACCCGCGTCTCCAGGTCAGTGGGGGTGAGACCCTGCTCGCGCAACAACTCCGCATATGAAGCGCTGGTGCCCACCGCCCCTTTGATCCCTTTGCCGCGAATACCCTCGCGCACGCGGGACAATTCCTCCCAGTCCGTCCACAAGTCCTGGGCATACTGCGCCAGGCGGAACCCCACAGTCGTTGGTTCCGCGGGTTGAATGTGCGTGAAGCCCATGCACGCTGTGTCGGCCCAGCGCTCGATGCTCTCTGCCAGGCTTCGCAACAGGTCGGCCAGAGTCTCCAACAGCAAATCAAGCGCCTCGCGCAGCCGTAGCGCGTCCGCATTGTCCTGAATGTCTGCGCTGGTCGCCCCCAGATGCAAGACTCTGCCACCCAAAGGACACTGCTCCGCGAACGTCTTCAGTTCGGCCATCAGGTCGTGCTGCACCACCGCCTCGATAGCCTGCGCGCGCTGTAGATCGATCTCCTCCATATGCGCACGCAGATCAGCCGCCTCTTCTGCCGTCACCAATCCCAGTTCGGCCTGAGCTTCCGCCAGCGCTACCCACACGCGCCGCCATAACAGGCGCTGATACGCCAGGCTCCACACCCGACGCATCTGCTCCGAACCATAACGCCAGGTAAATGGAGACTGATAAACCGATTGGTCAGGATCGATTGCTTCACCCATGAACGATCTGTATTCACCTGGATATGCCATGCCAACCCTGCCGCCCGATTATACTGATCGGCCTGTTCCCAGGCGAAAACTGTGGGCTGCCCGGCTTATATCTCAGCGGTCTGGCGGAGCTACTTTAATCAACCTCTTACCAATGTCACTCTTGACTCAACTTACCCCAGGTGCTTAAATGAAGATAGCAAAGATTCTCTATCGGCCTGCCACTGCCGAACGTGTGCAGTCAAGCCCCACTGTCATCTCTAGGGAATGGTGATAGCACGGTGAGTAGTGGAGGGTGAGAAGATGCAAACGCCAGAAGCACGTATAGGTCGCGTCATTCGAGTGGGACGAGGCTGGGCCGATGTCAGTGTAGATCGCCGCATCGTGCGCCTCACCACCAACCCGGAGTTGCTGGTGAGGCCCGGCGGATACCTGAAAATCGTCGGCACCAGCGGGGTTGCTACATCTTTGCCCGAGCCACATCAGCCTGTTCGGGCTGGCCATTGACCGCAATCCAGTTTCTTCCAGACCGACGGCGCGTCGTGCAAGATTGGACGCGCCTTTTTTGTGCCTCGTTACTACCCCAAGCGCCTCTGATCGTCTACAATAGAGAGCGGAATCTGATCGAGACTTGCCCGTCTAGTGAGGATGCTGATGCAAAACGCCGAGGAACGGATTCAGCGTATGCGCGAGCTGCGCGACGCAAAAGTCATACCGCACCTGCAACAATACGCGCCGGTGTGGATGGTCAGCGAGACGCCGCTGCTTAACGACGATGCCATTCAATTCAATGTGGTCTTCTATCACCCTTACTACGGTTGGGTGAACCGCCGCTACCGTTTCGACGCCTTCAACAACGTCCTCTATCACCAGGGACAGACCGTCATCAGCGAGAACGAGGCGTTGCTGAATCTCGAAGAGAAAACGCCGTACATCGCCGCCGAGACGGTCAACACGGTAGACTCTTACGGCGGCTGAGTTCCGTTGCCTGGGCAGCGAGCGCACCTTTCCCGGCTGTGCGCTCGCTCACAACTCCGTCGGGTGCGCTCTCACGCCGCCATTGATCGGGGCGCGATCATCAACTGGTAGACTTTGGTATCGCGCCCGCCCATGTCGTATTTGTACGCCTCATCTCCCCGCAGAAAGTCGAACGTATGATACCCTTGCTGGATCGCGTACTCGATCAGGCGTGCCAACAACACGATGCCTGGGCTGAGATGCCCATGCTTTTGCGGATCGAGGCCAGAGTTATACACAAGAATGCGCTGGTTGTAGGCAAAATTGAGGTATGCTGCAGCACGCTCCCCCTTCACCGTCAGAAACGCCAGTTGCAGCCACCCCCGCTCCGCCATGCGCACTGTCATCAACTCGAAGAAACGCCGGTTCTGTGCGTTTTCCAAAAACCTCGCCTTGTCCGGCGAACTGGCAGCCATCAACGCCATGAAGTGCACCACTTCCTGCTGCAAGTCATGCTCTGGCCCCACAATGTACCAGTCCACTTCGCCCGCCGCGCGGCGTAGTTTGCGCCGTAGTTCATGCCTGTTCTTTTTGTCCAGGCTGTTGACGTAGTCCTCAAAAGTGCGCGGCAGCACAATGATCGGACATACCTCTTGCAGGCGCACAGTGCTTTCCAGGCCGCACATCTGCGCTGCGCGTGCCATACCCTGCAGTGCCCGTGACTGCTCTGGAATGTTACACAACATCATCTCGTCGAAGGCGTCGGTGTGCTCAGCGACCCAGGCCGCCAGCGCTTCGTATACCGCCCCTTCATAGCCGCGCCGGGCTACAATATCCAGATAGTCTGTCACGTCCACACAACCGACTGTCCGCACGATGCGCCGACCGTCGCCCTGCATATCAATGAACCAGGGAGCCAGACCCTGCCACTGGCCGTCATCATCGCGCACCACCAACACCCACAACTGCCCAGGGTGATAGGCTTCCCACCATATTTCCTGCCAGTCGCAGGTCAAGAAAATCTGGTTGGCATCGCTGGCCTGCACCAGTTCATTCCACTCGGCGGAACAATCGCTAAATACGCGGGAATGGTCATAGAGCGTGACGTACATGGACATACCTTTCGTCAGGTGACCATGAATACTCTCTCGATTATACTGTTCCGGTCCGTTCTTCCCCATGAGTGTTACATCAGAATCATGCTAGAATCAGCGCACCGTCGCGAAGGGGAAAGGTCAGCCATGCGTAGACTTGCCAGCTTTCTGTGCGTGATCGCGCTCAACACTTTCTTTACAATGCTGTTGGGCGCTTGCCAGAGCGACTCACCTTCGGCGCAACAACTGACGTCCACCGCTACACCAGCGCCACCACGCACGCTACTTGTGTGGCACGCCCTACCCCAAGACGAACGCGCCGCGCTTGAAGAACTCCGCCGCAACTTCGAAGCTGCGCATCCGACCATAGATGTACAGCTTGTCGCACACCCTGCCGACACGCTGCTGGAGACCTTCCGCCAGCAAACTCTGGCCGGCGCGGGTCCCGACCTGCTGATCTTCCCTCGTTCCGAACTGCCTGGCCTGGCCGGGTCCGGCTTGATTCAGGCGCTGGACAATTCCCTGATAGACGCCATCACGACCTACCAGACGCCTATCGCGCTTTCGATCGCCACTCTCGACGGGACGACCTACGGCGTGACCCTGGCGACCGAGTTCCCTACTCTCTATTACCGGCGCAGCCTGCTCACCCCATCATTCGCTTCTGTGGAGGAATTCGTAGCCCAGGCCAAGATCGCCGGGCTGGTCGTCCCGCCGACCTTCGCTGCCACTGCCGGGCTGTTGCTGGCCGCTGATCCTGAGCCTTTCGACGAAGACGGCCCGTTGCCGTCGGCCTTGTTATCGTACTTCGCAGCACTGGCCAATATGGCTACCACGCCTTCCGTGCATTTCACCACCGATCCCGCCCCTTTCATGAGTGGGAACGCCACCCTGCTCATCGCCTCTTCAAACGACTATCCGCAGCTTGCAGATGCTGTCGGCAATGATCTGGGCGTGACGACCTGGCCTGGGCACGGGCCGTCTTCCTGGCGTGTACCGGTCCAGGGCGAACCAGTGATCGGCATCAGTCTGAACATCACTCGCCAGAGCGCAGAAGCCGCCAACCTGTTCCTCGCTTACCTGCTCGCGCCCGATTCCCAGGCGCTCTGGTTCGTGCGGACAGGCAAAGCGCCCGCCAACGCCCATGCCATGCCCGACAGAGAGCTTGCCACCGCCTGGGGCAATGCCTTACAGTGGGGCTTGCCCCTGCCAATCGTGCCAAAGAACGCCGTTGACGCCCTTGCCGCGCTGGACGCGGCTGTCCGGGAGGTTGTGTTGCAGGGACTGTCCCCCAGTGCAGCCGTTGAGCGAGTTCAAAATGCCCTCTCAGCGCCCTGACACTGGCTGCCTTCAATTCCGCTCCGCTGGCTCAGGGCGCGGAGGGTTGCTATACTGGTGACGATTCACCTGCTCAGTGTACCGATCGGCGGCCAGCCCCAACCGAGGAGTACCCGTGTCCACGAACGAGCGATTGATTGCCTATCACCTCTCGCGTCTGAAAGACAAAAATCCGGAAGTCCGGCTCAACTCCATCGCCGAGCTAGTCTTGTTGCAGGCCACCGACGCGCTCGATGCGCTGGAAGCCCTTTACTACCACGATCCCGACGAGCGCGTCCGCCAGGAAGCGCAGCGCGCCGGACGCGCTCTGTTCATGCTCAAGAAACAGCAGACTTCGCCTCGTTAGGCTACGCGCCAATTCACAGGCAGATTGACGAAAACGCGGGCTACTCTGCGCACAGAGCGGCCCGCGTTCTCCCTCGCGCTACGGCTACCCATGCAGCGCCTCCAAGCGCTCGACAACAGCCTCCCGGCTTGCCTGTAACGCGGTGAGCTTCTCGCGTTCGCGCTGCACTACCTCAGGTTTGGCCTTGCTGACGAAGTTCTCGTTGGCCAGCAACGCCGCTGTCCGCGCAATCTGTTGCTCCAGCCCTTCCAGTTCGCGCTGCAAGCGCTGCCGCTCTGCTTCCAGGTCTACGAGATCGGCCAGCGGCAGGTAGACTGTTACATCAGCCGCGACCAGCGTGACCGCCTTCTGCGGCGCTGCATCATCTTCTGCGAGCAGGGTAATCTGCTCCACGTTGCACAGTCGCGCGAATATGTCGCGATGCGCTTCGATCATGGCCCGTCGGCTGCCCGGATCGATCAGCGCGCTGATGCGGTGCCCCGGCTCAACCTGATACTCTGCGCGCGCATTGCGGATACCTCGCACCAGCTCCATCAGCACGTTGAACTGCGCCTCCGCTTCCGCATCCAGGTATGCCTCGTTGGCCACTGGCCACTGCGCCAGGATCAATGGGCCGCTGCCAGTGGGCAGGTAGCCCCATATTTCCTCGGTGATATAGGGCATGTAGGGGTGCAGCAGGCGCAGGCACGTGTTGAGCACGTACATCAGCACGTCGAGCGTCTGTTTGCGCTGCGCTGTGTCTTGCCCATACAGAGCAATCTTGCTGATCTCGATGTACCAGTCCGCGAACTCGCTCCACAGGAATTCGAGAATCTGCCGCCCAGCCTCGCCGTACTGATACGTGTCGAACAGACGCTGCACATTGCCCACCAACCCCGTCAGTCGGCTGAGAATCCATCGGCTGGGCAGGTCCAGCCCGGCGCGCTCTGGCTCGGCTTTCGGCTGATAGTCGCCCAGGTTCGACCACACGAAGCGCGACATCTGCCACAACTTGTTGCCGAAGTTACGATGATACTCGATGCGGCTTTCGGCCAGGTTCATATCGTTGCCGGGCGTGCTGCCAGTGAGTAGCGTGAAGCGTAGCGCGTCGGTTCCGTACTTATTCACAATGTCCAGCGGGTCAAGTACGTTCCCCGCGGACTTGCTCATCTTGCGTCCATGCTCGTCGCGCACCAGGCCGTGCAAATAGACCGTGTGAAAGGGTACCTGCCCTGTGAACCACAGCCCCATCATGATCATGCGCGCCACCCAGAAGAACAGGATATCGTAGCCTGTCTCCATCACGTCTGTCGGGTAATAGCGGCGCAGATCGGGCGTATCGTCCGGCCAACCCAGCGTGCTGAACGGCCACAGCCCACTGCTAAACCAGGTATCGAGCACATCCGGGTCTTGCTCAATGGCTGTGCTGCCGCAGTGCGCACAGGCAGTGGGGTCCTGCCGGGACACGGTGATCTCACCGCAGTCGGCGCAGTACCAGGCAGGGATACGGTGCCCCCACCATAGTTGCCGGCTGATGCACCAGTCCTGGATGTTTTCCATCCAGTTGAAGTACACTCGCTCAAAGTGCTGCGGGATGATCTTGATCTGCCCGTCGCGCACAGCGGCAATGGCTTTCTCCGCCAGCGGCTTGATCTTCACAAACCACTGCGTGCTCACCAGCGGCTCGACCACCTCACCACCGCGCTGCGAACGCGGCACGGCGTGCCGGTAGGGTTGTACACGGATCGTCAACCCCGCTCGCTCCATGTCTGCCCAGAGCCTCTCGCGGGCCACAAAGCGATCCAGCCCGGCATACGGCCCGGCATTCTCGTTGAGCGTGGCATCTTTGTTCATGATGTTGATCAGCTCAAGACCGTGCCGCTGCCCGATCTCGTAGTCCATCGGGTCATGGCCGGGCGTGATCTTGAGCGCGCCGGTGCCGAACTCGCGATCCACATACGGGTCGGCGATGACGGGAATGCAACGATTCAGCATGGGTACCAGCGCCGTCCGGCCAATGAACTGCCGGTAGCGCTCGTCCTCCGGATGCACTGCGACTGCCGTGTCGCCCAGGATGGTTTCCGGGCGAGTGGTCGCAACTGGGATGCTGCCGCCTCCCTCTAACGGGTAATGGAAATAGTACAGGAAGCCGTCCTCTTCTTCGCGCTCCACCTCCAGGTCGCTGACAGCGGTCTGTAAGCCGGGTGACCAATTGATCAAGCGCAGCCCGCGGTAGATCAATCCCTGCTCCCACAGCGTCACGAATGCCTCGCGCACCGCTCGCGATAGCCCCTCGTCGAGCGTGAAACGTTCGCGATCCCAGTCGCAGCTCGCGCCTAACCGTCGCAGTTGCTCGACGATCCGTCGCCCGTATTTGTTCTTCCATTCCCAGGTGCGGCGCAGAAATTCCTCACGCCCGACCTCCTGGCGGCTGGTGCCTTCTTCGCGCAGCATGTTCTCGACCTGAAGTTGGGTGGCAATGCCCGCGTGATCGGTGCCAGGCACCCACAGCGCTGCCCGCCCACGCATCCGCTCGTAGCGAATCATCAGGTCTTCCAGACTGACGAACATGGCGTGCCCATTGTGCAACGCGCCCGTCACGTTTGGCGGCGGGATGCTGATCACAAATGGCTCGGCGTCGGGGTGCACTTCGGGTTTGAACCAGCCGTTTTGCTCCCACCACTCATAGAGTCTGGGTTCCGCTTCGGCGAAGTCGAACGTCTTCGGCATTTCTCGGCTCATGGTGTCCTCGTTTACCGCTATGGCACAGTGAACCCGTGACAACTCGTCGAATGCATTGATAGACTTGCCCTGCTCCCCCCCTCAGCCCGGCCTGACAGCGGTCATCACCACCTCCCAGCGATCCCGTTGCAGCCGGATATCGGTGAAACCCACTTCGGACATCACCACTTCTACCTCGGCAGTGGTGAGGGCGCGCAACCTGACCGGATGACGCGCGACACGATACGACACCCCATTGCCCCGCACGATGAAACTATTGTGTGTCACTGTAATCGGTGGCCCATCATCCCAATCCCAGATATCGAAGGTGATGACCTGCTCCTGCGGTTCATCGTGCACGCGCCCCGGCACAAAGCGCGGGCGATCTTCGAGCAGAAGCTCGAAATCGCGCATCCCTACCAGCAACAGCCCTCCTGGCCGCAATAGCTCGTAGAAGATGAGCATGGCCTCCTCGATCTGATCGTCGCGCAGCAGGTGCGGCAACGCATTTCCCTTGGTGATCACTGCGTCGAACGGGCCGCTGACATGATCCGGCAGGTTCTGGAAATCCGACTGCACAAAGGTGATGCGTTCGCTCACGCCCTTTTCAGCAGCATTCTGCCGGGCGCGCGCCAGCAATCCCCCGCTGGGATCTGCCGCCGTCACCTGATAGCCCAGGGCAGCCAGGGCAATGCTCTGTGTCCCTGGCCCGCACGAGGCGTCTAGCACTGTCCGCACGCCGTGTTCGCGCAGGTATCGCCGCAGATTCAGCCCTTCACGTTCCAGTTCCGCATCCCAGTCCCGATACCACAGGTGATAGTCGTCTGCCATCGCATTGTAGAACGCATTCGTATCGTTGTTGTCCATCTCATCCTCAGAAACAGTTAGCGCTCTTTCGCCACACCAAGGACGAAAGAGCGCTCTTCCGCGGTACCACCTTGCTTCCCGGCGCATTGCACGCCGGGCGCTTATACGCGCGTTAACGGGCGCATCCCGGACACACCTACTGACACCCCGGTGCTTTCAGCGTGTCGGCTCAGGAGCGACCTTCAGCGGCGGCCACTATGCGGGCTTGCAGCCTCCGACCCGCATTCTCTGCCAGCGCCGGACCGCTTACTCCTCTCCGTCGCAGCCAGTCTCAGACTTGCGCAAGTATAGCATGTGCCTCACAGCAGCGTCAACGGCAAATCGCGCGGTTTTTCCGGTTTCCTCTCGCTCGCTCTGCGCTCAATCAGAGCCACTTTTCTACCCATCCCAACGAAAGCGCCCCCGCAAAGGCTATACCCGTTGCCTGGATGAACTTCCCCAGAAAAGACACGCCCAGGAAGCGCAAGACAGGCATCTTCCCGGCACCGGCCATTAGCCCCGCCAGATCAAAGAACGGATTGGGTACGGCGCTGAGGGCGAAGATGGTGAGCACGCCGTTACGCTGCATCCACTGCCGGATGCGCACAGCGATCGCCGATTCCTCGATGAGCGCCAGGCCCGTGTAGCCCGTCACATAGCCGGTGATTTCGCCCAGTGCTGCGCCCAGCCCTGCGACTGCCCCCACAATCACCGGGTTCAGGGAGTGACCCAGCGCAAACACGATGATCAGACCTGGCGCAGGCAACACCAGCGTGGCATTACTCAGCAACATCGCCAGAAAAGCGCCTGCGTACCCCAGCGCGGAAAATTCCTGCATCCGGTCGCGATTGACCGCCACGATCCCCGATAGCAACAGAATCCCTGCCAGCCCTGTTCCCCGCAGCACCCACGACAACCTGGACGACTGCACCGATTTCATGGCCTCTGCTCACTTCGCTCGATAGGCTGACCGCACCCCACCCTAACGGCGCATCAGACTTGACCGCAATTCCGGGCTTTCCAGCATACTGCGAATGCGCGCTGCCACCATATCTATGGCCACCAGATTCATCCCCCCTTCCGGGATGATCACGTCTGCATACCGCTTGCTCGGCTCCACAAAATCCAGGTGCATGGGGCGCACGCTGTTCAGGTACTGCTCAATGACCGAGTCAACTGTACGCCCTCGCTCGGCCAGGTCGCGCTTGAGTCGGCGGATGAAACGAATATCCGGATCCGTGTCTACGAAGATGCGCACATCGAAGAGTTTGCGCAATTCCGGCTCAGCGAAAATCAAGATTCCCTCAACCAGAATGATAGGCTGCGGGTGCACAATGCGCACTTCGTCCAGTCGGCGAAATGTGGTGAAGTCATAGACGGGCACGGCGACCGATTCACCGCGCTTTAGTTGCTGAATATGTTCGATCAGCAGCGATGTTTCCAGCGTGTCGGGGTGATCGAAGTTAATCGGCTGTCCGGCTGAAAAGGGGAGATCACGCAGGTCTTTGTAGTAAGCATCGTGCTCCAGATAGGCGATGTTCTCAGTCCCGACACGCTCCAGAATGGCGCGCGAGACGGTGGTCTTGCCCGCGCCCGTTCCTCCTGCCACCCCGATCGTCACCGGGTTGATCGGTGTGCGGTGACCGCTCATGGCTCCCTCCATCGGGCCACGAACAGATAAAACAAATGCCCGCAGTTTGCTCACTGGGGCACTCTGGCGAGAGCCACCCAAGGGAGTTGAACCCTTAACCTAACGCTTACGAAGCGTTTGCTCTGCCGATTGAGCTAGGGTGGCAACCGTTGGCTGGCATTATAACAACCTGCGCCCCGGCTGACAAGAGCGAATCCAAGGGAAAACTGCGGGCGCTCCAGGGCGCTAAGTGTCCCAGTTATTAGAACCCCGCCGGATGCGGCGCGTTGTTCACCAGGTTCCCTCAGGTTATAATCCAGCGCGTCGGTTTGGACAACAAGCACTTCTGATCTGCGCTAATCTGCATCCGCCACAGACAGTCCCGGCTCGTTTTCGCCCGAAGACACGCGCAGAGCATACCGAGGCCGAACTCCCATGCCTATCCAGATTCTTCCCGATGTGGTAGCTGCTCAGATTGCTGCAGGCGAGGTAGTAGAACGCCCGGCCTCGGTGGTCAAGGAACTGATAGAGAACGCCATAGACGCCGGCGCATCCTCCATCATCGTTGAAATTGAGCGCGGCGGGCAGCGGCTGATTCGTGTCAGCGACGATGGCGTCGGCATTCCCGCAGGCGAAGCGGCACTCGCCTTTGCCCGCCATTCCACCAGCAAGTTACGCACCGTTGACGATCTAAGCCATATCACCACGCTGGGCTTTCGCGGGGAAGCGCTCGCCAGCATTGCCGCCGTCAGCCGCACGCGCCTGATCACACGCCATCGGGACGAACTGCTGGGAGCCGAAGTGCTCGTCGAAGGTGGCGATTTGCGCTACGACCGCCCCATCGGCGCGCCAGCAGGCACCGTGGTCGAGGTCGAGAACCTCTTCTTCAACACCCCCGCCCGCCTCAAGTTCCTCAAGTCCGAGAGCACCGAGCGGCGACATATCACCCAACTCGTCACGCGCTACGCGATGGCCTACCCTGCCATCCGCTTCCGGCTGATTCAAGACGGCCAGGAGCAATTTCACAGCACGGGGAGTGGTGACCTGGCCGACGTGCTGGTAGAGGCGTTTGGGCTGGAAACGTTCAGGGACATGCTCGAAGTCAGCCCCCTGCCCCCCACACGGCCCGACCTGCCCCCTGTCGAGGTATACGGCTTTACGTCCGTGCCCGCGCTGACCCGTTCCAACCGCGGACACATTGTCCTCTTTGTCAATGGCCGCGCTATCGCCGACCAAAGCCTCACCTATGCGGTAGTGCAGGCTTACCACACGCTGATCCCGCAGGGCCGCTATCCCCTGGCAGTGCTCATGATCAACCTGTCGCCGGAAGAGGTAGATGTCAACGTCCATCCTACCAAAGCCGAAGTCCGTTTCCGCGCGCCCGACGTAGTCTTTGCGGCTGTCCAGCGGGCCGTCCGACAGGCCGTCATCGCGCAGGCTTCGGTACCATCTGCGTCCGGCGTACCCGAAACGGCGCCCTGGCCAACCCCGGCTCATGAGCCACTATCTCAATCCCAGCGACCGTTGGTTCCCGGCGAAGAACAGCTTCGTCTTGACCTGCACACGTTGACTCCAGGGCAACACAGTCTGCATGTTCCTCGCCCCATCCAACGTGACGCGGGCGTCCCGGTCGGCCCGGCCCCTACCGCCATCCCCGCCGGGCCAGGAGCACCCGAACGGCCTCGTACGCTGCCCATCCTGCGCGTCATCGGTCAGGTGGGGGCCGCCTACATCGTCGCCGAAGGGCCGGCAGGGTTGTATCTGATTGATCAGCATGCGGCGCATGAGCGTGTCCTCTACGAGCAGTTCATGGCACAGCGCAACAACGCCGAACCATTCGTTCAGCATGTCCTGCCCACCGCCACAGTTGACCTGCCCCCTGCCACCGCCCAACTGCTCGAAGAACATCTCGCCAGCCTGACTGCTCTGGGTTTCGAATTGGAGCCTTTCGGCCCGCACACCTTCCGCGTGCGGGCCGTGCCGGCCCTGCTCGCCGACCAGAACCCCATCGAAGTGTTGTACGCCCTGATCGAAGACCTCGAAACAGGTGCAACGCCAGGCGAAGTTTCGGTGGAGGAGAAACTGATCCGGCGCATCTGCAAGGCAGGTGCCATCAAAGCCGGTCAACTGCTGAGTCTGGACGAAATGCAGGCGCTCATCCAGCAACTGGAACGTTGCACGTCACCGCGCACCTGTCCGCACGGTCGCCCGACTATGCTGCACATCAGCGGTGAGGAACTCGCCCGTCTCTTTGGCCGCACCTGAGCTGCACCACACCAAAGGAGAAAATCCCTGTGAAATTTGGAGCCGTCTTCCCACAGACTGAGATCGGCGCCGACCCGGTCGCCATCCGCGACTACGTGCAGGCCGTCGAAGACCTGGGCTACGACTATCTGCTTACCTACGAACACATCCTCGGCGCTGATCCCGCCGCTTACGCCGACGGACGGCGCTTCACCTACACTTACCGCGACATGTTCCACGAGCCGTTCGTCCTGTTCGGCTACCTGGCGGCGCTCACCCGGCGGCTGGAATTCGTCACCGGCATTCTCATTCTGCCCCAACGCAACACGGCCCTGGTCGCCAAGCAGGCCGCCGAAGTGGATATCCTGACGGCAGGGCAGTTACGTCTGGGCATAGGGGTAGGCTGGAATCAGGCCGAGATGGAAGGCGTCGGTTACGATTTCGGCACACGAGGGCGGCGTATTGAAGAGCAGATCGTCGTGCTGCGCGAACTGTGGACGAAACCGCTCGTCACCTTCAGCGGACGCTATCACACCATACGCAGCCTGGGCATCAATCCTCTGCCCGTTCAGCGCCCGATTCCCCTGTGGTTTGGCGGCTCTGCCAGACCGGTCTTGCGCCGCATGGCCCGCTTTGGCGACGGGTGGATACCCTCCGGCCTCACGCCAGAACAGGGTCAGCCCCTGGTCGAGCAACTCCACCGTCACCTGGCAGCAGAAGGCCGCGATCCGACCGCGTTCGGCATTGACGTGCGCATCTCGCTGGCGCAACAACCCCGCAACACCTGGGAAGCTTATCTCAGCGGTTGGCAGGCCCTGGGGGCCACTCACATTTGCCTGAACACCATGAAGGCGGGCTTCAACACCGTGCAGCAGCACATCCAAGCGCTGCATCAGTTCAAGTCAGAAATGGGCTAAGCACCGCGTCTCCCCTAAAAACTGAGGACGCCGGGCGGGCGTCCTCAGGAATTCACTCTCGTCAGGCGATAGGTTTACGAAGCGCCCAGCATCTGTTGGCGGCGACGGCGCTTTGCCTCGCGGTTGACGAAGGGGATCTCGCCTTTCTCCCACGCCACCAGCAGGGGCACAGCGTTGAAAATAGACGAGTAGGTACCGCTCAGCAGGCCGATCAACATGATGGCGATGAACTGTTTGATCGTCTCGCCGCCGAACAACAGGATGGCTACCATCACAAAGACGGCGTTGAGCTGCGTCGCCAGTGAACGGTGCATCGTCTCCAGCACGCTGCGGTTGACCACCGTCTCGTAGTCTTCGTCACGATACTTGGGGATGTTCTCGCGGATGCGGTCGAACACCACAATCGAGTCCTGCACCGAGTAACCGACCACCGTCAGCACAGCGGTCAGGAACAGCGCGCCCGCTTCCCAATCGAACAGCAGGCCCAGAATGGACATGATGCCCATCGTCACCAGAATGTCATGGAACATGGCCGCAATCGCACACGCGCCATAGCGGAAGGCGTGAGGCACACGCCGGAATGCCAGCACGATGAACCCCAGGATGATGACCGCCACCGCCAGCGTCGCGATGATCGCTGCCCGCGTCACTTCCTCACCTACTGTCGCGGAGACGCTGCTGGTGATCAACGCCGCTTCGCGAGCCGGGTCTTCTTCGACCGGCTTGGGCGACCAGAACTCGCCTAGCCGCGACGGATCGCGCATGAAGGCTTTCAGTTCTTCGATGCGGTCAGTCTCTTCGAAGCGCAACTGCCAGCGGCTGCCCGCCTGGTCAAACGCGCCTTCGATCTCGTCTGCGGGGATCGGGTCGAGCCGCTGCACGACGTAGTCCTTCAGGCCGAATTCGGCCAGCGTGTCGCGCACCGTCTGCTCGCTGACGTTGTCCACCAGCGAGACTTCCATCAGCGTGCCGCCGGTGAAGTCAATGCTCAGCCGCACAGGGCTACCGTACTGCACAAATGAAATGATCATGGCGATCACACCAGGGATGATCACCATGGCCGAGATCAGGAAATAGAGGTGTCGGCGTTGGGCAAAGTTGAACATGACTGCATCTCCCTTCGGATAGCCCTAGACGCCCAACAGACGAACGTTGGCGCGCAACCGGTCTCCGGCGATCAGCACAATCGTGTGCAGCAGCGTGCGCGTAACCACCACCGCCGTAAACAGGTTGATTACCAGGCCCATGCCCAGGGTGATCGCGAACCCCTGCACCGCGCTCGCGCCGAAGGCATTGCCGAAGAAATACAAAATGATCGTGATGATGATTGTCGAAAGGTTCGAGTCGCGAATAGATGTCCAGGCCCGCTCGAATCCGGCCTCGATGGCACGATCCGCCGCGCGTCCTTTGCGCAGCTCCTCCTTCATACGCTCGAAGATCAGGATATTGCCGTCCACCGCCGTGCCGATGGAGATCAGAAAACCAGTGATCGCTGGCAGGCTGAGCGTGACCGGAATGAACTTGTAGAGCGCAAAGTTGATCGCCGCAAAGAGCAACAGCGCCAGGTCTGCCGCTACGCCAGGCACGCGGTAGTAGACCAGCATGAACACCAGCACAGTGACGACGCCGATGATGCCGGCGCGAATCGAACGCTCAATAGATAGCTTCCCCAGAGAAGGCCCGATCGTGTCGAATGCAATGATGTTCAGGGGCACAGGCAGCGCGCCATACTTCAACTGCGCAGCCAGGACGCGTGCCTCGTTGCGGGTGAAATTGCCGGTGATCACGCCGCCGTCCATGGTCCCTGCGCGGGCCGCATCCGAAAGCCCCGGCTGAATGGTGGGGTAAGAGATCAGCCGACCGTCCAACACAATCGCCATGGGCCGATTGGGATTGTTGGCAATGTACTCGATGAAATCGTCCACGCGGTCGCCATCTTTGTTGATGACGAAGTTGACCACCCACTGCGTGCCAATGGTGCCCTGCGTGGTTGCCGCTGCGTCGGCCAGACCTGCTCCGGTCATGATCGTGCGGAACGGCTGCCCATTGTTCAGCAGCGCCGGCTCCTCGTTCGGATTGAGGGGGTCTTCGCTGGGGCAGGTGTACTGGTCATAGGGTAACGGCGTCGCGCCCTCCGGCAGGCGCGCCTCAGCGAGTGCCACCTGCTCGGTCGTCAGGATGCACGCACCTTCGGGTATCTGGCCCTGCGTGATATTCGAAAAGTCCACAAATTCCAGCAAGCCCGTTGACTTGATCGACTCGAACGCCACCGATTGCTCGCGCACGCCTGGTAGTTCCACGATGATTCGATCCGCGCCCTGTCGCTGCACGACGGCTTCGGTGACGCCCAATCCGTTCACACGACGCTCAACATTCTTTACTGCCTGCTCAATCGTATCGTCATCATATTTGGTGCCTGGAGCTACCTGCAACAACACACGAGAGCCACCTTGCAGGTCCAGGCCCTGCACGACAGCTACTTTTCGGTTGATGCCCAGAAAATTGATATGGGGGTCGGTCAGGCTCATCCACGAGGAGAGCGCGGCGACCGCCAGGATCACGATGACCCAGAGGCGATACCCTCGCATAGTAGGTTTCCTCTCACACGGCAGCGCGCGTCCTACCGAGACGCGCTGCTGTCTCTGTACACATTGGCACAAATCGCAAACTCAGTCATAATAACAAGGAGCGTTGACGGTTGGCAAGTAGCATTTTGCGCGGCTCTGCCTGTGACCATCTGCGCTGATCAGCGCTCCCGGCCACCGTCGCGCGCGGTAGAGTGCCAGTTGCGCCTTTAGGATAGGTCATACTAGACTTCGGCCATGTTTACTCGTTTGAAACGCACTCCCTGGACTTTTGCGCTGGTGATCGCTCTATGGGTTGTCGGCGTAGTAGTCGTCCCTGCGGCACACCGCGCCGCCCAGGGACCGACGCCGGTCGCCACTTCACCCTCCCCCACGCCTGCCGAAAGCACCCCTGTGCCGCAGATTGCACCGATCCCGTCAGTCGCCCAATACGATCTGCTCGATCTGTCGGTAGATGTGCCGGGCAACTATCAGAATCCTTACAATCCCGCTGAGATTGATATCACGGCGGTTTTCCGCCCGCCCAATGGGGTTGCCAGGCGCGTGCCCGGCTTCTTCATGCGCCCCTACCGCGATGCCTGCCTGACCAACTGCCTGGTCGAGGAACTGCAAGCCGCTGGAGACGGCAGTTGGCACGTGCGCTTTGCACCGGATCAGATCGGGCGTTGGACTTATACCATCGAGGCATATGATGCTGCTGGCGTTCGCACGCTGCAGCAGGGCCAATTCGAAGTCGTGCCCGCCGAGAATCCGGGCTACGTGCGCGTTTCCAGCAATGGGCGCTACTTTTCCTTCGACAATGGCACACCCTACTTCCCTATCGGCCAGAATCTGGGTTGGTCGTGGAGTGACATTGGCGGGATCTACACCTACACCCGCTGGCTGGAGACGCTCAGCGCCTCCGGAGCCAACTACGCTCGCATCTTCATAGACGTGCCCTGGTTCATCGGCCTGGACTGGCCCGGCCCCGCTGGCGATTACGACGCCGCGCAGACCGCCGCCTGGCGTATGGATACCATCCTCCAACTGGCCGAAGAACATGGCATCTATCTGCAGGTGGTGCTGGTCTGGCATCGCGCATTCACCGTCAGCGTGTCGCCTCCCATCTCCGTGCCGCAAGATGTACCGCGTCCGCCGCTGGAAATGAGCTGGACAATCAACCCGGTCAACGCGGTCAGCGGCGGCCCGCTCAGCAGCCCGGCGGGCATTTTCAGCGATCCGGCGGGAGAAGCGCTGATCAAGCAGCGCCTGCGCTACGCTGTCGCTCGCTGGGGCTATAGCCCGAACGTGCTCGCCTGGGAGATCATTGACGCTGTTGACGGAGTGCTCGGTTATTCGTCGAGCCGTGCTGATCCCTGGCTGCGCGAGATGGTGCGCTATCTGCGCGAGATTGACCCCTACGATCACCTGATCACCAGTGGGGCATACAACCCCAATGTGCTCATCGGCTACAGCGACACGCTCGACTTTCTGTCGGTGCGTTTCTATCAGTCGCGCCCGCTGGTCCCGCCAGAGGATCAGGTGGCCGGGGTGATGCGCACGCTGTCCGCGGTGCTCAGCCGCACCTCACGCCCGGTGCTGCTGACTGAGTTCTCGCTCAACCCCTGGTTCGAACCAACCGCCGATGACCCGACCGGCACTCACGTGCGTAATACGGTGTGGGCGGCTGCACTTTCTGGCGCAGCAGGCAGCGCCATGTCGTGGTGGTGGGATACGTACATAGACCGGCAGAATCTTTACCGCATCTACGATCCACTAGCCCTCTTCGTGCGCGACGTTCCCTGGACAGAAGCGCAGTTTGCCCCCTTGCAGGCGCGTCTGGTTGGCGGCGATCCGGCTATCTATGAGGCAGTGCGCATCTCAGAGTTCGATCGCACATTTGCCGGCCCTGTCGCGCCCGATCAAATCTTCCGGCTCACTCCTGACGGGGCGGCGCCACCGATCACCGCGCTGCCCGCTTACCTATATGGTCAGCGCAACATCGAGCGCAGCCGCCCGGTCACTTTCGTGATCACACCACCGGTAGACACCGAACTGAGCATCCATGTGCAGAGCGTCTCTGCCGAAGCACCCGCTGCCCTGGTGATCACCATTGATGGGACAGAAGCAGCACGGGTGGACTTCAGCCCTGGCAGCCAGGATATCCTGATTACGCTGCCCATCAGCGCGGGCGAGCATGTGCTGGTGCTCGATAACCTGGGCGAAGACTGGCTCGAACTCGGTTACCTGGAGATCGCGCATTACCGCGCACCTGCACGAGTATTGGCCCTGGCCGATCGCACGCGCGGCTATGCCATGGCCTGGGTACAGCATCGCCGTGACACCTGGGAATTCGCCGCCGAGAATGCAACAATTGACCCCCTCAGCTTGGACCTGGCCCTGCCAGAAATGCCCGCCGGGCAATATCGGGTGATCTTTTGGGACGCTGTCACAGGCAACGTACAGGGAGACACCTTGCTCATCCTCAATGGCAACACAGGCCAGACTCTGCAAATAGGTCTACCGCCGGTTGCGTCGCCGCTCGCCATCAAGGTGCTGCGGGTAGCAGGGCCTGAGTTGCCTGCGACTCCCGTGCAGACTCCCATCGTCACCCGCACGCCGCAGGTGACGCTGACGCCAACGTCTACCATCACGCCGTCGGACACGCCCACCGCCACAGCCACCAACACACCGACCGCCACAGATACCCCAACCCCTACAGATACGCCGACTGCTACCGATACACCGACGGCAACGGCAACGGCCACAGCGACTGACACGCTGACCCCGACCCTGACACCCACGGATACGGCTACGCGCACGCCCAGCCCCACGGACACTCTCACCTGGACGCCTACGCCGACCCGTACGCCTACCGCGACCCGCACGCCGACCGCGACGGCAACGCGGACACCTACTTCGACGCCGACCAATACATTGACGCCGTCGCGCACACCAACCAACACGCGCACGCCGACGGCGACGCGCACGCCTACCCGCACGCCGACGCCGACGCTCACTCCGACCGCCAGTCCTCTGGAGACGCTGATCGGCGGCGGATAGGGCGATGCCTGTCAGGACGAACGCTCAGAAGATCAGCGAAACACAACCGCCCGATGTTCTTACACCGGGCGGTTGTTCTGTTCACTCAGTCTGTCAGCCGACGCCGCTACTTGGTGACATCGCGCAAGATCAGATAGGCCGGGCGCGGGTTACCGGCGGGATCAAGCAGGCTCCACAAGCATTGTTCGCCCGTCAGGCCGACCACCGGGCAGAAATTCAGGTTCCACAGGAACATCGGCCCCACGTAGCCCAGTTCCTTGCCCAGTTGGAAGCCACGCACCACATACGATGCCTGCTCGTCTACGCTGGTATACGCCACGAACCCATATTCCGGGGGCGGCTGCACGTTCAGCCCGTCATTGGACCCCCAGCCGAACTGTGTCGGCCAGATGAACGTCCCACTGTCGCCGTTCTCCACCATGATCTGGCGGTAGTCGGCCAGCGTCTGTTTGAAGAAGAAACTGGGGTGATCGTCCCAGGCAGGCACCGCGGGACGGTTATTGCGGCAACACACGCTGTCCGGCGGGTTGGCCCAGCCGTTGGGATGCGCCCCGATGGCATCCGACCATTCCGCGACTCCCGCTACATACATCTGACGCAGGTAGAGTCGGTCGTCAATGGCATTCACCCCATCATTGAAACCGGTCGGGGCCAGCCCTCCGGTGACGACCAGCGCCGCCGGATCGCCGTTCTTGATCGCCAGGTAGGCCAGCCGCAGCATTTCCACATAGCTGGCCGCGCTGATGCCTCGCGGCGTATTCCACTCGCGGCGCAGGTTTTGTTCGTTCCAGATTTCGTAGGCGTCCACGCGACCACGGTAACGCTGCGCAAGCTGCCCCACAAAGTTGGCATACGTCTGATAGTCCCTGGGCGGGCCTTTCTCCTGGTCGGAATCGCGCGCCCAGCCAGGAGCCGAACTCACCGACAGCAGTATCTTGAATCCGGCCCCATCCATCGCGTTGACCATCTCGTCAAGCGGTGCCCAATTGATGTTGCCCGGCGTCGGCTCATAGATGGCCCATTCAACCGCCTGCTTGACCCACTCCACGCCCAGGTTCTGCGCAGCCTGAATGACCTGCGGGATATTCTGGTTGGGCAGATGAATCTGCACCCCGTAGGCAAAGCCAACATTGGTAGCGGTATTGGCTGGCGTGGGCAGCGGTGTCGGCGTGTTGGCCGCTGCTGGGGTCGCGGCGACAGGTGTCGGCGTCGCGGTAGCTGCGACGGCTGCAGGAGCAGCGCCCGCCGGAATGCGCAGACGCTGCCCGACGTAGATCACATTAGGGTTGGTGATGCCGTTATAAGTCGCCAGGTAGGCCGTCGACAGACTGTACTTCAGGGCAATACGGAACAGATTCTCCCCTGGCTGCACCACGTGAACAGTCTCGGCGGCGGGAGGAGCAGCCGGAGAAGGAATCGCCGTCTGCGTACCCGAAGGTAGTGGAGTCGCTGCCGCCACAGCGCCAGGGATGATCAGCACCTGCCCAGGCACGATCAGATTGGGATTGGTGATGTTGTTCGCCTGGACAATGGCCTGCACCGTCGTCCCATATTTGAGCGCGATGCGAGACAGGTTCTCGCCTGCCTGCACAGTATGCGTTATCTGCCCCCCCTGCGCCAGAACCGCCGCTGGCATGATCACAAGCGCAGCCAATAAGGACAGAACAATGGCAAGTCGCCGCACATAGTGCATTTTTGTGCCTCCTTCACGCGGTGCCGGTGACTAATCCATCTTAGTATAAATTGCCATATCACGCTATTCCGCTATCGGCCTGTCATGACCTATGTGACCAGGGCTATCGTGCAACATCCTCAGGGCACCCTAACGCGGATTGGCGAAAAGCATAATCAGCCGGTCGGCTTCGTCGTAACTGGTATGAGCGAAAAACGGTTTCGCAGAAGTCTCAGCATCCAATACCTTCTCCAACAGGATAGGCAAATCCTCTACGAGAGGCAAGTCTAGAACCTGGTCTCGCGGCACCCATTCCAGGGTGCCCTCTTCCGTAGCGCGCACCTCGCGGCTGAGTGCCTCTGCCTTGAAAACAAAGACCATGATGCCGTTCGGTTGGCCAGCGTCTACATGGATGATCCCCCGCAGTTGGACGTTGGTCACGTCCAGGCCGGTCTCCTCCTGAATCTCGCGCACCGCTCCGCTCAGAGGGTCTTCGTCGCGTTCCAGGTGCCCCCCTACGCCGTTGTATAGGCCAGGGTAAACCCGTTTGTGCGCCGCACGTTTGATCAGCAACACATCTTCCCCGCGTGTCACAAAGCACAGGGTACGTGGAATCACCAGCCAGCGCCCCTCAGTAGCATCTGCCCCCTGATCTTTGGCTCCCATCTTGTCCAGTCCTTCCACCGAGCCGCACTGCGCGCATTATAGCGCCGCTGCGAAGGTTTGTCTTGTGCCAGACGATGGTGTAAGCTTGACCATAATCTATGTCACCAGGAGACCAGGGTATGGACGACTTGTATGCGAAGATCGTGCGCGAACGCGGTTCCGTCGAACGCCTGATGACGCGCATTCCAGGCTTCCGCGGCTATATGGAGATGAATGCGCGCCGGCAAGCCGATCGGCTACTCCGCGACCACGTGGCCGCGCTACTCAAGGCTCAGATCAACCGCCTGGCCGAGGCAGAAAAGCTCCTCCTGGAAACGGGCGGCCTGTCCCATATGAGTCAGACTCGCAGCGCCAAAACCAAGTTCCAGACCTACATTGATCGCATTGCTACTGATGTCCCTGGTTACTCTGGTTTCTTTGACGCCGTCAAGATTGGCGAAGACGACCTGGCTGTCGTATACGCCTTTGATGAAGCGCTACTCGATTACGTCGAGAAATTCACCCAGGCCATAGATGCACTCTACCAGGCCGCAACGACCGGCGAGGGCGTGCAGGAAGCTATCCGCGCCCTGGATGCGCTGGCCATCGAAGCGAATCAGGCGTATAGCCTGCGCGACCAGGTATTGAATGGCATCGCCTAAGCCGGCGCTGGAACGCATATCCCGCTAGATACCAGGAGAGACAGACCATGCCGCGCATTATTGACGTTGTGTCGCATGTGAACGTGATGGACGATGAGCTATGCTACCGCGAACCACAGGGGGGCGCAGGAGATTTCCGGCTGGGATCGCAGGTGATCGTTCAGGAGAATCAGGCCGCCGTCTTCGTGCGACAGGGCCAGGTGCTCGATGCGCTGGGGCCGGGCACGCACACGCTCAGCACCGCCAATCTGCCCATCCTGTCCAGCCTGGTAGGCCTGGTGACAGGCGGACGCAACCCCTTCACCGCCGAACTGTACTTCGTCAATCTCAAAGACCTGCCGCAGGTGCCCTGGGGCACCAATCCACCGATTGTGCTCGAAACACCGGGCAAGGGCGTGGGGGTTGTGCTGCTCATCACGCATGGCGTGATTGACATTGGGATCGAAGACCCCGTGCGTTTCATGAAGCAATACGGCGTTGGCAAGGCCATCGTGCGCCTGGATGATATCCGCGAACGCATCCAGGCCATGCTGCTGGGCGAACTGGGCACCCTGCTCTCTTCGTCCGGAGCCACCAGCGTCATGGACGCCAATCGCCTGCTTTCTGACCTGGAGGGCGCAGCGCTGGCCCGCCTCAATGAGCAATTCGCCGCGATCGGGATGCGCATCAAGGCATTCGAGGCCAAACCTTTCACCGCCAAGGAAGTCAGCACCGAAGAACTGCGCAACTACGTAGACTTCGAAACCTGGGAGCGCATCCGCCGCCTGGAGGTAGCCGACGCTGCTGCCAGCAACACCGGCCTGGGTGGTGGATTGGCGGGAGCCGGCGTTGGCCTGGGCGTCGGGCAACAGATTGGCGCGGCGCTCAATCCGGAAGCGGCGGCCCTGCAGCAGCAACAGCAAATGATGATGATGCAGATGATGCAGCAGATGCTCCAACAGCAGGGAGGCGGGCAACCTGCCGCGCCCGGCCAGGCTGCGCCTGCCGTCCCGCAGACGCCCGCCGAGATCCGCGCTTATCTGGACCAGCTAGACGCAAAATTGCTCGCAGGCCAGATATCCGAGGAAACGCACAAGAAACTATACGAGAAATGGGAAGCCCGCCTCAAAGAACTGGGAGAATGAGCCGTTGTGCTGTGAGCGGGGATGCGTCAGACCATCCCCGCCTGTTTATTTCGGCGGCCAGACGATAGTGGCCAGCGAATAGCGATCGCCCAGAAGCACCCCGGTCTCATCATAGACTGGCAGGCGCATACCGCTATCTGGATCGTACATCCCCACCTCAAGCGTGTACGTGCCTGGTTGCAGGGTTATCTCAGCGTCTCGCAGCAGATGGTACGGGTCACGGTAGAGCGTCCCTGGCTCCCAGGCCAGTGTGCTGGCAAAGCCATTGAGAGGACGATGGTCGTCCTGATCCCATAGCGGGCTGCCTGCGGCATTCACCGCCCCATTGAGGTGTACGAAGACCACGTAATCCACTTCTGCCCTGGCCAGCGGCTCCCAATACAACAGCAGCGTGATACTGTGACTGCTCGCGCCCGGCCCCTGTAACGTATATCCGGCCAGCCAGGCGATATCCCCAAACCGCACCCTATCCCTCACGCCGATCTCTGCGCGGTCGGGCACCCAGCGCCGAAACTGCATCACTTCAAAGCCAGCGGGAGTGTCGTAGCTGAGCACCTGCATGGCGTCGTTCAGATATTGCTCAGCCTCCACCGACCTTCCCACCAGCCAGATGCCCTGATAGAAGTTCACCTGAGGCTGCAACTGTGCGCGAATGGGCGCGCCCGGCACCAGGCTGATCTCGTCAGCAGGGCCGCGGTAATAATAGGCAAAAGCCGGGTCGGGCAATGTCTGCAGGATCAGGTCGCCGGGCATGGCGCGTTCCCGCAGGTAAGTCGCCAGAACAGGCCAGTTAGGAGCTTTGGGAGACTCCCCTCGATAGTAGGGCACCAGTTCAGCCAACCCTAGTGCCGGAATCGTCAGCAGCAAGGCCCAGGCGACGATCCTGCCTCGCCGTGTGATGGAAGGCGCCGTCAGCCCCGCGCCGGTCATCAGCAACAACGCCGGCATCACCGCTATCAGATAGCGCGGGTGAAAGACGCTCATGCGGGTCGCTGCCACCAACAGCAATAGGGTGGGCAGAATCACCCAGACCGCCAGCAGGAAGAGCACCCGCCGGGGCAACTTCACCAACGCTGCCCCCAGCGCGCCAAGCCAGAGCAGCGGTAGAACGTACTTCCAGGGAGAACCGTACTCACCGTCAGTCAGCCACGCTGGCACGAACCACGTCAGCAGCCGCGCTGGGGCAGCGTCAGTTGTAGCTCCCTGGTAATCGCTGTCCTTTAGATACCACGCCTGAATCAGCCATGGGACGAGTAACACGGCCAGCAACGTCCAGGTGCGTAGCGCCGACCACACTACCCCGCGGCGCGGGCGCTGCCATGCCAGATAAATCGCCTGCACGGCCACAAAGAACGCTTCGAGGAAGAAAAGGTAGAGCGCCACCGCTTCAGCGGCCAGATACATCCACCAATCGCGCCGCCGGTTGGAAGCCACCGCCCGCAGGAATAACCACATCGCCAAGCTGCTTGCGCCGAACCACAATGCGTAGTTGCGGGCATCCTGCGCGTGCCAGATCAGGAACGGCTGCAACGCTGCCAGCCCCATGGTGACGGCCATCGTCGCCCGCCGCCGCATTAGTTGGCGGGCCAGCGCGCCAACTGCTGCCACGCCGACCCACCCGCCCAGCGCTGAAAGGTAGCGCATGGCGAATTCGCTGTCGCCAGCCGCCGACCTCCAGGCCCAGAAGCTCAGGAAAGTGCCCAGCGGATGCGGCTCCCACTGCGCCAGATCACGCGCAACGCGCTGCGGCGAGTCTGCCCAGTAGCGCACCGCAAACGCCTCGTCGCCACGCAGTGGTACCTCATCCAGGTTGACGATACGCGCTACGAAAGCGACCGCCAGCAGTCCAGTCAACACCGCCAACCATTGCGCGCGCTTGCGGTTCATCGGCTGCGTCACTGCCCCTGGCGTGCTTTGATCCAGGCCAGGTCTTTCTTGCTCAGACCGAACCACAGGCCCTTCTGCCGCTTGCGCTCGAATTTGCGCTGCAGAGCCTGGCATATTGCCTTGGGGTTGGCCGTCTCAAAAGCGTGTACCAGCGCGACTTCCTGACCCACTTCAGCCTGCACCGCAGCCAACGCCTGCTCCACCGACTCGTTGGTGGCACCAATGTAATAAAGCTGCCCCGCCTGCGCCACGAACACTGTGCCTCGCTCGGTACCGGCTGCGGCTTCGACCTCTTCGAAGTCCGCCTCTCGCTCCAGGTCGCCAGCTTCGGCGTCCGCCAGGTCTATGCTCTCGCCCGTCAGTTCGGCGATCTCCTGGCGCGTCATCAGCCCATACATGCGATCAATGGCGTCGAGGTGTTCTGGGGTCAGGGTGCCTGCGTCAGTAGGGACATACTCGCGCAGATACTGCCGTAGCGACGGCTTCTTCTTGGGATCGGCATAGAGCACCGGATAAAGCGGGTCTTCCAGTTCCACCGCCGCCCTGGGATGGATGAGCACCACCAGCGGCTGTACCTTGACCTCAGCGTCCGGCGCGATCTTGGACAGCAGACGTTCCACCTCACGCGCATGGAGAGTTGCCTCAGCGAAGGGATTGCCGATCAGATCCTGCCGCAGGTAGCCATTCAGCTTGCGCAGAAGCCCCTCGTCGCCATACCACTTCTTGCCCTTTACACGATAGGACTTGTCCTGCCATACTGTCGTGATGGTGAACACCCCCTCTGGCCCGATCAGCACATGCGGCGCGGGCAACAGGTGATGAAAGATGGTGTACTTCTGCCCCAGTCCCTTCAGGGCATTGTTGAGCACCTCTACAGGACGCGGTTCGCGAATCCAGATGTTGGCCATGCGCACCGAGGTTAGAGTCAGCAGCAGCAACAGGGGCAGAATCAGGCAACTGAGCTGACTGGTTCCCGACGCAGGATCGGTCGTCCAGGTGAGGAAGAAGCCCGCGCCCATGCCTGCCAGGCTGATGAAGAACAGGATATGCGAAATCTTGCGATTGCGGTTGATCAGCGCTTCGTTGATGACTACACGCATCTTGCCGAGACCTCTCCAGAAAAGGGTAACGCTATTGCAATCAGTGAATGGTAACACAAAACATGCCCAAAGCGGGAAAATCCCGCGCCTGCCTTCAGGGTGATTGCACCAAACGCCCTCGCGTCAGGCAATCGCTGACACTTTACGCGCACCCTGTTCCGCTGGGGCTGGTCAGACCTGCCGGGCCTGGTATAATCCGCCGCACAGCTCAGGAGCGCTCAGCAGAGCGTTGCCAGCGCCCGCCATGGGCCGACAACAGCGTCTCTGAACCGGACGGCATGGTCAAAGTGACACGCACCCAGCAATGCCCAATCTGCGGTGCCGCGGAACCGCTCTCTGCGCGCACATGCCGCCAATGCGGTGCCAGGCTGACGGCGACGCCATCGTCTGCGCTGCCTGCCGTTGAGCCAGCACGCCCGCGTCAGCTCTCTCCCCTGGCGTTCGACCCCACCCGCGGTGACGACGACCTCTACCTGGGAGACTTGAGCGGGCGGATGTGGCGCTTGCTCCTGGTGGGCTTGCTGGCCTTCGTGGCGCTTCTCGTCCTGGGTGTCCTGTTGCTCTTCGATCGTGGACGCGGCAAAGACGATCTGGGGCAGAACGCGCTGCCCACCGCCCCCCCTACTTCGACGCCCCGCATTCTGACACCGGCAGTGACGGCCACACCCACATCGAACATCATCATATCGCTGCCCACCGTCACGCCCATGCCGCCAACCGCGACGCCGACACCAACCGTGACGCCCTGCTACCAGACCGCCCAGCAAGGGGATACTGTGTTGGGCATGGCCTATCGCTGCGGACACCGCGACCTGGCCGTCGTAGACCTGATTCTCGACATCAACGGCATGGACAGCCCTCAGGAATTGCAGCTCGGCCAGACGCTGGAGATCCCCTGGCCTACGCCCACGCCAGTGCCCGGTCAGGAGACCCCAACGGCGGAAGCCGTAGCAGAAACAGGCGACATCGCGCCAGCGCTGACTCCCACGCTGCGCCTGAATCAGTTCGGCACACCGGATGCGCTCGCCAAGTACGAGAATATCGAGCCGACCCTGCGCCCCGGCCATGCCTGGCACATCGTCAGCGAGGACGAGACGATTCTCTCCATCGCCTACACCTACGACACCACGATCGAGGTGCTCTCGCAGATCAACCCGGAGATTCCATTCCTGCAGTGCGATTACGGCGATCCCACCGGCGGCCCCAACTGTGTAGTCTTGCTGTCGATCGGGCAGCGCGTCCGCGTACCGGTGCCCCTCCCCTCGCCGACCCCCACACTGACGCCCGCCGGCACTTTCACCCCGACTCCATCAGCGACGCCGACCATCAACGCGCCTTACCCGCTCTCGCCGGAAGACGGGGCGCGTTTTGCTGCGGATCAACTGGTCACCCTGCGCTGGGGCAGCACCGGTACGCTCGCCAGACAGGAACGCTATATCGTACACGTCCGCGACCTGCACACGGGCCAGGAGTACACCGCTTCCGTAGCCGAACTGAGCTACGTCCTGCCGGGCGGTTGGCAGCCCGCTGATCGCAACCGGCACACCTTCGAATGGTGGATCGCCGTTGGGACTCTTGACGAACAGGGTGCGGTGCTCTCCGAACGTTTCGCCACCGCGCCGCGCCGTTTCACCTGGGATAGTCGTTAACATATTGGCTGAGGGGGGAGAGAGTCGGAGGAAATATGCTACGTCAACGCTGGTTCATCGGGGGTGTGGGGCTTGTCTTTGTGCTGATACTCGCCGCGTGCGGCGGACAGGACAGGCCATCCGCCACGGCAACGCCTGCCGTCAACGGAACCGCCTTTCCGACGCTGGTGCTGGCCGCCCCCACGCAGACTCCTGGTGGTCCCACCATGACCCCGTCGCCCACCTTGCCGCCGACCATCACGCCGACCAACAGCCCCCCGCCTCCGCCGCCCTCAGCCACGCCGACAGCTACGGAAACGCCTGGGCCGTATGAACACGTCATTCGGAGCGGCGACACCTGCCTGGGCATCGCCTACCAGTACGGCCACATTCATCTCGATGTCAAGCGTGCCATCGAGTTGCTCAACGGTATGGCGGACTGTGCAATCTTGCCAGGGCCAGGCACGACAATCCTCATTCCCCGCCCCACAGCGACCCCAACTGAAACCGGCGCTGACCTGACCCAGACCGCTATCGCCACCAGCGCTCCGCCGGGCATTCCGCTGGTGGTGACGCCGGCTTTCGCTGTCAAGACCTATGTCGTCCAGGCTGGAGATACGCTGAGCAGCATCGCCATCATGCACGACAGCTCGCTGCGGCAAATTTGCGAGTTGAACCCTCTGCCTGGCGGAATTGACTGCCGCGCCTGCATCTGGGAGTCGCCCAATTGCTGCTGCACGCGACCGGTAGTGCTCAGCGAAGGGCAGCAGATCAACGTGCCCGCGCCCACGCCGACGCCCACCTTCACCCCTACCTTCACCGGCAGTGAGACGCCCACCCCCACGCCCACCTACCGGGCACCGCAGCCCGCTTCTCCTCTCCACGGTGCTCAGGTGTCCGGCCCGGTGCGGCTGACCTGGCTCTCCGTGGGAATTCTCCAGCCCGCTGAAACCTACCTGGTGACAGTGCGCGACGACACCACTGGCGCGACGTTCGCTGCCAGCACACGTCAGCTCTCGCTCGATCTGCCCGCTTCGTATCTGCCCAACGACGGACAGGCGCATCAGTTCGCCTGGCAGGTCTCGGTGGTACGCCTGGGCGACGACGGCCTGTACTATCCGCTGGGTGGCATCGTGCCAGAACAGCGTTTCACCTGGCTGGGCTGGCAATAACCCCCTGGATGCAGTTTGCAAGAAAAGCCCCCTGCGCAGGTCTGCGCAGGGGGCTTGCTTGTTCGAAAGAGTCGAACTGCTTTACTGGGCCGCCGCTGCCGTTTGCGTAGCCTCGACCAGAGCGGGATCGAGCACGCTTTCCAGGCGCACATTCAGCGTCTGACCTTTGGGCAACATCGTCGTCACGCGCTTGGCATCGCAGACGATGTACCCTGGCTGACGCGGATACTCGACCTCGTAGCGATACTGCACATTGGGTTTCAACTCGATCTCCAGCGTGTCGCCCTCATTTAGCGAGTACTCTTGGAGATTCCCGGTCTGAGTATCCGTCAACTTGATCGTGGCCGTACCACACTCAGTAGCATTTGTGAAACGCAGAGCTGTTTTCTGTTCGGCACATGCCGTCAAGGCGGTTGCCCCAACCAGAAGCAAAATCACCACGATATTCCGCCAACTCATAGAAAGCCACTCCTCTGGCAACTGGTCAGGGCGGGATTATAGAGTCCCCCAGCACAAATGACAAAACCATGCTCACCGGGTTTCCCGAAAAGCGTGTATCATAGATCACATTGATTCGCGACCTCTCCGCCTGTTGCCTCACGAACAAGGGGGCCAATGTCATGCTTGCAACCATCAAAGCTGTGGAATTCGACGGCGTCCTGCGGGTGATCGAGCGCCCTATCGTTGCCCCCGAAGCTGAGGAAGTGTTGATCCGCCTGCGCCTGGGCGGCATCTGCAACACCGACCTGGAACTCATGCGCGGCTATCGTGGCTTCCGGGGAACACTGGGACACGAGTTCGTCGGGGAGGTCATCGCCGGGCCGACAGAATGGCTCGGCGCGCGCGTGGTAGGCGAAATCAACATCGGCTGCGGCACCTGCGACTGGTGCCAGCGCGGCGTTCCCGAACACTGCCGCCGTCGTCGTGTACTCGGTCTGCACGACTACGACGGAGTCTTTGCCGAGGTATTTCGCCTGCCCCTCGCCAACCTGTACCGTGTGCCGCCCGCCCTGCCCGACGAGGTGGCTGTCTTCACCGAACCGCTGGCTGCCGCCTGCCAGACGCTGGAGTGCGTTCACATCAAACCAAGCGATCGGGTCGTCCTCTTGGGCGCAGGCAAACTGGGATTGCTCACCGCTCAGGTCTTGCGCCTGACCGGCTGTGATTTGCTCGTCGTCGCCCGTCACATACGCCAGAAAGAATTGCTCGCGGGTTGGGGCATTCAGACTACCTCGCGCGACGACCTGGCCGATGGCACCGCGGACGTCGTGGTAGACTGCACTGGTACTCCCCAGGGTCTGGCCGACGCCATACGTCTGGTCCGGGCACAAGGCACGATCGTGCTCAAGAGCACCTACGCCGACCCCGCTACGCTCGACCTGTCTCCGCTCGCTGTCAACGAGATTGCGCTGGTAGGCAGTCGGTGCGGACCTTTCCCCGCAGCCCTGCGCCTGCTTGAGGAAGGCCTGGTAGACGTACAGTCGTTGATCGAAGCGCGCTACGCTCTGAACGATGCGCCCGCGGCCCTCGACCATGCAGCACGGCCCGGTGCCCTCAAGGTACTGCTGATCCCTTGAACTCAGGCCGTGTCTGGGCTACCAGCGGGCAACGTGAAATAGAAAGTGGTGCCCGCGCCAGGCGTTGATTCAAACCACATCTCACCGCCATGCGCTTCCACAATGCGGCGGGCGATGGTCAGTCCCAGCCCTGTGCCAGAAGTCTGACCGGCAGTGCTGGCCCGGTAGAACTTCTCGAAAATGTACGGAGCCTCGTTCTCTGGAATGCCAGGGCCAGTGTCGCTCACGCTGATGACATACTGCTCCCCATCTTGTCTCTCTGGCGCCCGCCTTACATCGAGCGCCACCGTAACCGCCCCACCCTGCACATTGTACTTGATGGCATTGGTGAGCAGGTTTAGCAAAACCTGCTTGATGCGATCTCGATCGGCATAGGCGACGCCTGTGCCGGGGCGAAGACTCAGGCTGATATGCTGTTGGACCGCAACGGGAGCTATCACTCCCAGGCATTCTGTCAACAGTTCCCGCAGATCGAAAGACGTCGGCTCCAGACGCATCCGCCCGGATTCGAGCCGCGCGAGATCGAGAAAATCGGTCGTGAGTTCGGTCAGGCGATCCACCTCCGCCAGCAGCGAATGCGCAATCTCCTGGCGCATATTCTCTGGCACATCGGGTCGCACCAGCAAGGCAGCTCCGGCCTTGAGCGCAGCCAGAGGGGTGCGCAACTCATGCACCATGTCGGCAATGAAATCGTTCTGCTGAAACAGGCGGGCGTTCTGCACGGCAATCGCTGCCTGGTCGGCCAGAGCAGTCAATACCTCTCGATCGTCATCTGTCCACGGCTGATCGCCACGCTTGTTAATCGCTTCCAGCACCCCAATGGTCTGGCCATGTACCTGCATGGGTACTGCCAGCAGGTTGCGCGTCACAAAGCGCGTCGTCTTGTCCACCCGCGGAAACCAGCGTGCGTCGCTGCGTGTGTCGCGCACCAGCACCGGCTCCCCATGCGTCGCCACCCACCCAGCCAGGCTCCCCTGCATCGGCACAGGGATCGCCTCCATCTCCGCCCGCGATAGATTGCTGGCAGCCTCGAAACGCAATTCACCGGTCGTAGGGTCTACCAGCAGTATCGAGGCTTCCTCGGTATCAGTCAGTTCGCGTGCCGCATCGAGAATGCGCCGCAGCAACGCACCGAGATCGAGCGTCGAATTCAGTTGCCGGCTGATTTCCATCAGACGCTGGTAGCGGCGCTGCAGCCGTTCATACACGCCCCGGCTGACCGCGCCGCTCTCAGCCGCAGGATTATCACTCATGCTCATAGGCTGCCCTGTCCTCCAGAGCATCCGCCAACCGCGGCAATACATCTACGACATCCGCGTGAATAACTGCGTCAGCCAGCGGATCAAGCGCCGTGCTGCCCAGGTTGATGAAGACCAGCGCAGCACCCGCCCGCTGCGCCAGCAATGGCAGTTCTGCAGCAGGATATACTTCCAGCGATGAGCCAATCACCAGCATCAGGTCACACTGCCGGGCCTCGCGCCGGGCCGCCGCCAGCGCACGCGCTGGCAACTGTTCGCCCAGCAAGATGACGTTCGGCTTCAGCACGTGTCCGCAGTGTGGGCAATATGGCACCTGCCCCACCTCAACGAAGGCATTGACCAGCGGCCCGGCAGGAAACACGGCAAAGCAGTGAATGCACGTCAGTTCGCGCAGGTGCCCGTGAATCTCATAGACCGTGCGCGACCCCGCCCGTTCGTGCAGCATATCAATATTCTGCGTGATGATGCTTTTCAGGTGTCCGTTGCGCTCCAGGCGGGCCAGTGCCAGATGTGCGGGATTGGGGCTGGCAGTCAGGATCAGGCGCGCCAGCGGTCGCATCCAGTGATAGAACCGTTCGGGGTGATGGCGGAAGCCGTACAGGCTACCGACTTCTGCCGGGTTGACCTGCTCCCATAGACCCGAATGAGGACTGCGAAAGTCGGGGATTCCTGATCGGGTGCTGATACCAGCGCCCGTCAACGCTACGATGTAACGCGCGCGCCGCAACAGGGCAACTACGGGTTCCAGCGATTCCAAAGACATGCGCCCTGTATCTCACAGGCATTGTTAGCGGCGGGCAGTGACTTCCTCGGCGAGCTTGGCGAACTGTGTGCCAACAATTGAATTGGGTTGGTACAGCACGACCGGAAGCCCGGCTTCTGCCGCCTGGAAGACCAGCTCAGGGGCAGGGGAAATGATGGCTGCAATCTCATGACCCAACATGTGTTCGGCTTCCTGCCAGGGCACATGCAGGCTCGATTGCGTGCGATTCACCAGCACCACGCTCAGGCGCGCTGCCTGAACACCGATCTGCTGCAACTCCGCCAGGATATCGCGGGCCAAGATCAGCGCCACACGGTTGGGTTCAACCACCAGTGTCAGCTGGTCTAGCTCAAGTACCAGGCGTGCCGTCAGACGGCTGAGTCCCGATCCCAGATCGAGCACCACCTGCGGATGGATGGCCTGCAAATGCCGCACAATCGCCGCCGCGCCGTCGGGGGCCGCGTTGAGCAGCGTCTCCTTGGGGCGGCTGGACGAGAGCAGCAGTCGCAAGCCGCTGGCATGAGTAACCAGCTCCCCTTCCACCGCCCGCACCGTGATCTCCGGCGTGGGTCGCGCCAGCAGATTTGCCATCCCAGTAGCCCGCATCAGCCCCAGGGACAGCGCCAGGGCACCCTGCCCCAGCCGGAAGTCAGCCAGGATGGTCGTGTCGTACTTGACCAGCGCCGCCGCGCAGTTGGCTGCAACCGTCGTCGTGCCCACGCCGCCTTTGGCTCCCAGGAAGCCCCACACCAGCGAGCGATTCGCCATGACCGGAGCCTGCGCGGGCTGAGCCGGGCGACGTGCCAACAGCGCCTTGACCCGCGATGCGAGTTCGGCGGGATGAGTCGGTTTGGTGAGGTAATCGTCCGCTCCGGCCTCGAACCCGGCGACTTTGTCGTCCACCATCGTCTTGGCCGTGAACATCAGAATGGGGATGTGCTGAGTGATGGGATCCTGGCGTAACCGGCGGCATACTTCATAACCGTCCATGACGGGCATCATGATATCCAGGATGATCAGGTCTGGCCGGTCTGCCAGAGCGCGATCGAGGGCCTGTTGGCCGTTGCTCGCCAGTATGACCTCGTATCCCTGGCGCTGAAGCATCATGCCGATGAGCTTCAGACTCTCGACATCGTCATCCACGACAAGGATTCTCTCAGCCATTGAAAGACCGCCTGTCACGCCGCACAAAGTGACCAATTTGCCGCGGAGTGTAGCATGAACGCCTAAGCCGCGCAACACGCCTCAGGGCGATGTTAATAAAGCCAGTATGAATTGAGCGGCGATCTGCCAGCGTCGCGCGCAACCCCAGCCATGCTATAATGCGCGCATGACACAACGGAGAGACTTGTGAACAGTCAGACTATTCAGCAGGCGGTGATCCTGGCCGCGGGTCGCGGAACGCGACTGACCCCGCTGACCAACGACCGGCCTAAATCTCTGCTACCGGTGATAGGGCAACCCATCCTGGCGCGCCTGATTGAATGCTTTCACCAGGCAGGGATCAGGCATGTCATCATCGTCACCGGCCCCGAGTTACCCCAGGTGCAGGTGGGCATCAGGAAGGCGCTCGCCCCGGGCCAGAGGGTCGAGTGGGTCGTCCAGCCATATCCCACTGGCACAGTCGAGGCGCTGCAACGCGCGCTGCCTCTACTGTCCGGCCCTTTCCTGCTTTCCGCTGTGGACAACCTGACCCCCGTAGAACATGTGCGTACCCTGATCGCTCACCACGAGTCTGCTCCCCATCGTATCGCCACCCTCAGCCTGGTGCGTGCGACGCCCGCCGAAATCCGCCAGTCGGCGGACGTGCTCCTGGCCGGGGCAGAGGCGGTCTCCATCGTCGAGAAGCCAGCGCACCCTGCGGGCCAGCACGCGGCGATCATGCTCTACGCCTTCTCTCCAGATATCGCTGAATTTCTGCCCCGGGTGCAATCCACCCCCCGCGGTGAACGCGAGATCGTCAGCGCCCTGCAACTAGCACTCGCTGCTGGCCGCAGCATCGGCACTGTTCTGGCCGCCTGGCGACTCCACCTGACACGTCCCGTTGACTTGCTGCATCTAAATAGCTGGTATCTGCACCAGATGGGCGCTGTGCAGGTACAGAGCGAGCTGCCCCCCTCTGTCCGGCTGATAGCGCCGGTCTGGATCGATGCGGGTGTCCAGGTCGGCGACAAGGCAGTGATAGGGCCAGAGGTCTATCTGGAAACAGGGGCACAGGTTGGCGCACAAGCCAGGTTGCACCATACGGTGATACTGGCTGGAGGCATCGTGCCTGCTGCCGCGACCCTGCACCATGCCGTGCTGGACCGACACGGATGTTTTGTCGCCCACGTATCCGAAAAGTTCGACACAATTCTTGAGGAGTGATTGTATGCGTAAGCATCACCTGACCATAGCTCTGCTGCTCATCGTGATTGCGTTTGTGCTGGCTGCCTGCGGCAGTTCAGACAAGCCCTCGAAGACTTCTTCCGCCAACACCGCGCCGAACAATATCAGCACGTCCACTTATCAGACGCTCGACGTAAAGATGGCCTATACGCGCTTCGAGCAGAGCGCCGGCGCGATCCTGGTAGACGTGCGCACTCCCGAAGAGTGGGCAGCCACAGGCGTCGTTCCCGGCGCGCGTCTGATCTCGCTCGATCAGTTCGAGCAGCGCGCTCCAGCAGAGCTGCCTAAGGACTCTCCGATCTTCGTGATCTGCAACAGCGGCAACCGCAGCCGCGTCGCCTCGGAAACCCTGGTGCGCCTGGGCTACTCGCAGGTGTTCAACATTGATGGTGGGATACAGGCCTGGCTACGCGCTAACCTGCCCATCGAAGCGTACAAACCCTGAGCATCTCATCCGCCCCAAAATGCAGGCGACTGTCCACGGGTGCACGGACAGTCGCCTGTCTTTCTCTACTTCGGCTGATTCGCCCTTCAGGAACCAGGGGCGCTCTCCCGCTCTTGCAGAAAAGCGTTGAGTTCTGTCACCATCTGCTGGCTCTGGACGGTATCCAGCCCCTTCTGAGCGATCAGCTCTCCTAATGTGCCCCAGAATGGCTCCCCGCACACAACGCATAACACGCCGCGCTCGGCCAGAAAGCCAATCGCCGCCGGATGTGCTGTCACCAGCACCTCAACCGGCATAGCCAGAGTGATTTCCGCCATGAGAGTCAGTGCAGACCGAGCAACCGGTCCACTTCGGCCTTGTTGAAGCCGATCACGATTTTGCCACCAATGTCAATGACCGGCACACCCTGCTGACCGCTGCGGCGGATCATATCGCGCGCGGCTGCCGGATCGCGGCTGACATCCACATCGCGGAAGCGGATGCCACGCTCGCGCAGGTAGCGCTTGGCATGGTTGCAGTGCGGGCAACTGGGCGTGGTGAAGATGATGACACGCTTCTGTTGTTTCTTCTGGGTTTCGTTCTGCTTGCTCATACGTCCTCGCGGTTGCTCATGTTCACAACATGATCCAGGAGTCCGCTCTTTTGGATGCATCTCCTGGGCCGCAGGTCGCATTCAGCGCCAAAACTCGTCCCCGAAAAGGCACACCCTCATCTCAAAGGGTAACCGACTGATCTGGGGGATCGCTCTTGGGGCGGTAGGCATCCAGATGTAGCACCTTGTACAGCCGCTCTTTGACCGCGCGGGGCATCTCTGGCGCAGGAATCTGGTGATAGAGCGCAATCGTCTTGGTCAGGGTGTTGACCACAATCCGGCAGTTCTCGCACGCCCGCATGTGCGCCTCCAGTTCCCGGCACAATTCCTCACCGAGAGTGCCATCCACGTAATCGGACAGACTGCTCAGATAGCGGCGGCATTCTTCTGGATCATGGTGATGCTGTTCGGAAGCGCTCATGCCTCACCTCGCCTCACTGATGGCCGAGCCATGCGAGAAATACTGACTCAGACGCTCACGCAGTTTCAGCCGCGCGCGCATCAGGCGGCTCTTCACCGCGGATACCGAAAGATCGAGCGCCTCGGCGGTTTCCTCCGTCGAAAGCCCTTCAATATCGCGCAGAACGAACACGCTGCGCAGCGAGGGGGGTAACTCATCCACAGCCCGTTGCATTTCCGCGCGCGCTTCTTCTCGCAGCAGGTCTTCTTCCGGCAAACAGCAGAAGTCGAAAAGCTGGCGAGGGATCAATTCGCCATCGTCGCGCTCGACCGGCTCATCTACCGACACCTGTTCCGGCTCCTTGCGACGCAGGCGCATCAGGGCCGCGTTGCTGGCGATGCGATAAAGCCACGTGCTCAGACTCGAACGCGCCTCAAAACGATCCATGGACTTGAAGGCGCTCAAAAATGTTTCCTGCAACACATCTTCCGCATCGGCCTCGTTCCCCATCAGGCGCAGCGCCAGACGATAGATCTTGCCGGCATGTTCCTCAACCAACTGCGCATAAGCGGCCTGATCGCCGGCCTGCAGGCGAGCTATCAGTTCGTCGTCGTGTGCGTTGGACATAGGCTATCTTGGGATCTCGTATGTCGGACAACCGGCGGCTCTCGCAGATCGCCGCCCGCCAATCATAACGCACAGCGGATACAATCCCAAGCAGCCCGTTGCTTTCATTGTGGAGATGACCTCTATCAAGTTGGATGCACCGCCAGCGCCGCCGTTGCGTACGACTCTCCTGAGGCGCGCGCATCATAGATAGGTGAAGGTCATTCGTCTGCCGGGTGGAAAACCGTAGCTGCAGAAAAGGACAGCATCTCGGCCTGAGGATCGTGTTGCTGAAAGCATGTCAGAGCGCGGGCATCGTCGCGGGTGGCGTAGCAATAGCGGCAGCCGTGCAGGCAGGTGTCGTATACTCCCACGTCGCGGCTGACTGCGCACCCGCAACCGGCTCGCGTGGGGCGCGGTGGGGCGTGCAAGGCGGGGGAAGGAAACAGTTCGGCCAGCAGGTCGGCATCCACACACGCCGCCGGACGTATCACCTCGTCTACCAGGTCTGGTTGGCAGCACGCATAGAGCGTCATGCCAGCGTCAGCGGCGATATCCGCCAGGGTGTGCGCGAGCGCGCGCTTTTCCTCCAACGGAGGGTCGCAATACCTCACCCCTGCCTCCGCCAGGCGGCGCTGAGCCTTGGTATAGAATGTGGCAAAGCTGAAGTAGCAACGCCGGGTATAACCGGAGAGCGCCCTGGCCAGCGCGGCAAAGCGTGCTGCATAGAATTCAGCGTCGAGGCGGTCGGTGAAAACAATGGGGTCGAAGCGCCACAGCACCCGTTCCGGCCCGATGCGCGTCGCCAGCGCCTGCAACGTCTCGACTCCGACCCGCCAGTCCGGCACACGTGGCTCCAACACCCGCGGCAGGCCGGTGATCGTGTAGTGGCAGACGAAGCGGTAGCCGTGTTCTTCCAGGAAATCCAGGTAGTGCAGCAAGGGGCGGTAATTCTTCGACCAGAAGACGATGCTGTGTACGTCCTGAGGGCGGAGCGAAACCTGGTGAATCTGCCCGCTAAAGGGATTGGGATAGCTCACTGTGCCAGCGCGCAGTCTTCCCACAAACCAGGGCATGTAGAATGCGGGGATATCCGTCCGGCGGCTGGCGGAGATGATGACCGAAGTCGCTGGTTGTGCGTCGGCCATGGCTGAATTCCTCAGAACAAGCCTCGCCCGTTTCTCTTCGGGCGAGGCTGCGGAGATATTTATGCTTCGGCCAGTTCGAGTTCGGGCGCTTCAACTTCGGCAGAGCTGTCGTCGGAGAAGGTACCAAACAGCTTCACGTTGTGCGCCTGACGGATGAGCATTTCGAGTTCATAGGCCAGGTCGGGATTCTCGCGCAGGTATTGCTTGGCACTCTCGCGACCCTGACCGATCAGGCCATCGTTGTAGCGGAAGAACGCGCCCCGCTTTTCGATGATGCCCGCTGCCACGCCCAGGTCCAGGATGTCGCTTTCCTTGCTGAAACCTTCGTCGTACATCAGGTCAACTTCGCACTGTCGGAATGGCGGCGCGACCTTGTTCTTGGTGATCTTGACGCGCGTGCGGTTGCCGATGATCTCATCTTTGAGCTTGATGGCCTGCACGCGCCGGATGTCAATGCGCACGCTGGCGTAGAAACGCAATGCCCGCCCGCCGGTAGTCGTTTCCGGATTGCCGAACATCACGCCCACTTTTTCGCGCAACTGATTGGTGAACAACACCGCAGTGTTGGACTGCTTGATCGCTCCCGACAGCTTGCGCAGGGCCTGACTCATCAGCCGCGCCTGCAGCCCCACGTGACTATCGCCCATCTCGCCTTCGAGTTCGGCGCGGGGCACCAGCGCGGCCACGCTGTCCACCACGACCACGTCGAGCGCGCCGCTGCGCACCAGCGCCTCGGTGATTTCCAGCGCCTGCTCGCCGGTGTCGGGCTGCGAGATGTATAGATTGTCGGTGTCCACGCCCAGGCGCGCAGCGTAGACAGGGTCGAGAGCGTGTTCCATGTCCACGAAGGCGCACACCCCGCCCAGCTTCTGCGCCTCGGCGATGACATGCAGGCACAAGGTGGTCTTGCCGGAACTCTCCGGGCCGTAGATTTCGGTCACGCGCCCGCGGGGAATGCCCCCCACCCCCAGCGCCAGATCAATAGCCAGCGATCCGGTAGGGATGACATCAACCTGCAGGTGCGTGGCATCGCCCAGGCGGACGATAGCTCCGTCGCCGAAACGCTTGGTCAGGTCGGTGAGCGCGTGTTCGAGGGCCTTGAGGCGAGAATTGTCCGTCATCATGAGTTGCTCCTGGCCAAAGTGAGAACCTTCGCCCAAATGTTCGCAATGATGCCCTGATCATAGCACTGATGTTCTATTTCGTCAATAGCTCTGCGAGGGCGCGACAGGCGCATCTGTCAGGAGCGCATCCTGCTCATCCTGGGGAGATTGCAGATCGTCGTAGTACAGGGTCACCGTCGCGCGGTAGTCCGGTGACGGATCGGCACTGTCGCGCAGGTGCAGGGTGAAAGCGAGCCGAAAGTTCATCACGGCGACGGCGCTGGCGCTGGCCACGACCCGACCTTCGTCGTTGCGCAGCACAATCTCCAGGTTGGGGCGTTCGCGAAATGGCGTGATACTGACCTCTACACGCACCCGCCGGCGGTCCGGGTACAGTGTCGCGCTGACCCGCTCGATCCGCACGTCTTCGGGCGGGAGCAGGGGCAGATTGGGGGGTATCAGATCGATCGTCATGCCAGGAAGCCTTTCTTGAGCCGGATATATGCTTCAGGGAATCGGGAAACGCTCATCCCCATCTCCGGAGACCAGTACAGGATGGGCAGGGCCGCCGACCCCAACAGTGTATTGATTGGGTTGGTCACAGGGGCGAGGCAAGGGGTGAAAGACCACATTGAACGGTTGTAGCGCGTCGAGGAACGCGGGCAAGGCTGCCGCCACACGCGGGTCTGGGTCGTGCAGCAAGACGATGAGGCCGTCGAGTGCTTCCTGGGTGGTCAGTTCGGGTCGTGCCGGGTCCGGCTGGACGAACGAGCGAAAACCGCCGGGGCCGTCCATCAGCCACCACACCAGGCGGGCAGGATCAGAACTGGTTTCGGTCAACGGAGGGGCAGCGATGTGCCAGCCGCTATAGTCGTACACACCGCGCAGCCAGGGCAATTGCTCGCGGTAAGCGGCCAGCTCTCGATCGTATTCGAACAGACGCCAGTAACCGCTGGTAGGGAGCAGAAACAGATTCCCTTCAGCGCTGTCGTACCCACCACCGGGCCGGCGAAACAGATGCGGCTGCGCTTCGTAGCGGGCGAGCGCATCGGGGAAGCGGGCAAGAGCCTGACGGATGCGCAACTCGGTTTCCAGGAACATGCGAGCGATGTAGGACGGATGCGATGTTTCTGCCAGAGTGACACCGCCCTGCTGCACAAGATGGTTGCCCAGGTGATGGCCATTGCGCACCATGCGGGCCAACACTTTACCTTCGGCGGGGCCGACATTGCGCCCGTGCACGAAGAAGGTCGCCCGAATGCCCCGCGCGTCGAGGATGTTCAGCACGTCCAGCGTGGGGCCTTGTTGACCCTTCGCCTCGTCCGTCTCGACACCATCATCGAAAGTGAGGTACACCGGCACTGTGAGCGGCGCAGCAGCCCGAATCAGCGGGCGTTGCTGCCGGGCAGTCACCATCTCGAAGCTCAGAGCTGCGCTCAAAGCCAGCAGGCGGCGGCGGGTGAGGGATGGTAGTCTCATTTCTGAATGACCGTTGCAGCAACCCGGCTGTGTCATGGCCCGGCAAACTGAGCCTGTGCCTTGCGCAAGGCAGCTACGGCCTGTTCGAACTGCCCGGCTGGAATCAAAAGATGATCGCGCTCAAAGGCAGACAGAGCGAGCACCGTCACGCCGGCTTCGGCGAGCAGGCGACTGACCAGCGCCAGAAAGCCCACCATATCCAACGGCAGGGGCATGTCGAAGGTCAGCAGACGATAGGGGCCAGCAGTGCGAGCGTCTGGCAGACGGCGCGCGAACTCCCACCATCCCTCGTCCGGCAGCATCAGCGTGACTTCGTCCTTGTCCACAATGAGGGCGCTGAAAGGTTCGCCCCACTCAGCAAGCACACCCGCAGCGGCAGTGATAGCCGGAGCAGGCAGATGCACCAGGGTGTAGCTGCGTTCGTCGGTATAGAGGGCTGCTTTGGCCAATGCCTGATGCGCAGCGTCCATTTTGTCCTCCTGTGCCAGGACGGCTCACAGCCGTTCCTCAGGCGAAACGGGTAGCATGGTCAGTCCGGAAATCACCTTAGGGTAGAAGTCCGTGCTCTTCTGCGGCATGGTCTCACCCCGAGCAGCGACGGCTTTGATCTGCTCCAGGCGAGTGGGGCTGACGAAGAAAGCGAAATTGCCTTGCCCGGCGTCTATGCTGGCGACCGCTGCGCGCGCATCGCGATGATAGCGGATCATGGTCTGATCTTCGATCCCCTGAGTCGGAACACCCGCGATACGCTCGATCAGCACTTTGTGCAGCACACTGACTGCCAGAGATTTCCAGACAGGCGAATGCGCTTCCGGGATGAGCGTGTCAAGTTGTCCCACATCCTTGAGCGCCAACACATAAAAGCCGATGCCTGGGCCGCCATAGAAGCCGAAAACATGCCCGGAGGGGTGCATGTTGACCTGTTCCAGGCAGGTTACCAGGTCGGAGACGGGAGTCACCGTGAACACCTCCGCGGCCCGGCGCAACACTTCCGCAGGCGATGTGTCGTTGAAGTGACAGATCTCGCGATGAGTGGGCAATATTACCAGGCCCGGATCGCTCATGCTGACCAGAGTCGCCTGGATGAAGTTGAAGGCCGCCTCAGGGGGCGCGTCTGGATGGGTGCGGCGCTGCTGGTCGCGGTAGGTGAGGCCAGTGCTGTAGCGGTGATGTCCATCCGCGATAATCAGTCCGCGCAGAGGGGCCATGCTCTTCTGAAGCGCAGACAGCGTCGCTGGATCGGTGAGCACCCAAAGTTGCTGGCGGACATCGCTCTCGCGCAATTCCACCAGGTCGAGGTCAGGGGCGCGCCCGGCGATGGCCCCGGAGATGAGGTCGTTGATGGCGTTGTCGGGGTCGGGGTAGAGCAGGAAAATCTGCTCGGTGTTGACCTGCATGGTCTCCAGCAAACGCAAGCGATCTTCTTTGGGGCCGCTGTGTGTGCGCTCGTGCGGCAGGATAATGCCCTGGTCGAAATCCACCAGTTCCACAGCCGCGATCAGTCCCTGTCGGGTGCGAGTCCGCCCCTCAATGGTGAAAGTCTGCCGGTAGACGTAGAAAGCGGGGCGGTCTTCGCGCAGCAGCACGCCTTCGCGCAACCATTGCTGATACAGATCGCGGGCGCGGGTGTAGCCATTGGGGCCACTGGCTATATCGCCTGGCTGCGGCGGGTTGAGAATAAGACGCACCACGTTGTAGGGGCTGAGCGTCAGATAGCGGTCGCGCAGAGCGTCGTCAATCTTGTCATAGGGCTGGCTGACGACCGTCTGCAGGTCAGCGACGCGGTGCGGGTTGTAGCGCACGGCGCGGAAGGGTTTGATGATGGCCACGTTGATCCTCCTCTGCCGGTAGCAGGTCTGCCCAAAGGTAGCTGGGTTCCGCAGAAATTGTACCAACGGTCCCGCGAAGCGACGAAGCTCACAGGCCGACGGGCACACGCGGATTTGGGCCCGGAATTCATCACAGAGAGTGCAGAGGTCGTAGAAAGATACAGGAGCCTTGATTGCGTTTCCCCTCTGCGCTCTCGGCGTCTCGGTGGTTCAAGATCACGGCCAAAGCGGGAATACACCTGGCCCATAGATGAGCCTGTCCAGCAAGAAGCGGGAGCTGTACCCTCCCGCTCAGTTGCTCAGGACGCTTCGGATCCATCCAGTCCCAGGTCGGCGGCAATGCCCTTCATGGCCTCCAGCACCAGCGGCACATGGAAAGTCCACAGGTCAACCCCCAGCGCCTGCGCCGCCTGCTCGATTTCCTCACGGTGCACTGCCGCGGCGAAGCTGCGATCTTTCCACTTCTTGCGCACCGAACTGATCTGAGTGATGTCGCGGATGTCTTTGGTGGGACGCACCAGGGCGACGGCGGTCAGGAAACCAGTCAGTTCGTCTACTGCGACCAGCGCTTTTTCCATAGGGCTTGAAGGCTGTACGCCGGTGCGCTCGGCAGCGTGCGCCGCGATCGCGCGGATGATGATCTCGTCCGCGCCGCGTTCGCGCAGCACCTGCAGACCGGTGAAAGGATGCCCATCGGGGGCGGACATGTCCGGATGGCGCTCGTAGTCGAAGTCGTGCAGCAGGCCAGTGACGCCCCACAGGTCTTCATCTTCTCCGAAGTGACGGGCATAGGCGCGCATAGCGGCCTCGACGGCCAGCATGTGCCGCCGCAGACTTTCGGACTGAGTCCATTCGGTGACCAATTGCCAGGCTTGGGTGCGATTCATGGCACCTCCTCAGTTTCTACGATGACGTAATCGTAGTGTATTTGCGCGGTGTGGCGCAAAGTAGCCGCTGCACCGCAGTACTTATCGCGCGAAAGCTCAATAGCGCGTTCGACCGCTTTGGGGTCAATGTTCTGCCCCATAATCGTGTACTTGACCCAGATCTCGACGAAGACTCTGGGGTGTTCGTCGGCGCGGACGCCTTCCACCTGAATTTCAAAGCCAGTCACCTGCTGCTGCTTCTTGCGCAGGATGCTGATCACGTCCATCCCTGTGCAGCCGGCGAGCGCGGTGAGCAACAATTCCATAGGGCTGATGCCAGCGTCATGACCGCCAACAGCTTTTTGCGCGTCCAGCGGCAATGAATAGCCGTTGCTGCTGTAGGCCGTGAAGATCATATCGTCGCGCAGCACGATACGGCTGCTCTTGCGTTCCGCCATAGTAATTATGCCTCCCCGTGCAAAGAACCATGTCCAGACAGATTGTAAGCCAAAACCGCGCTTTGACCAGCCTATCCAGGTGCGTGCAAAATGTATCAGGCAGTTTGCTGCGCCTTGGTTCGCCTCGCCCTCAGCCTTGCTTCGCCCGGCTTGCTCTCCATGCATAGAGCAGAAGTCGCGCCCGATAACCCTCATCCCTCGCTGCGGGCGCAGGGGAACACCTGGGCGACAGACAGTAAGTCCCCTCGCCCCGCGACGCAGTCGCGAGGGAGAGGGGATTGAGGGGTGAGGGGCAACAGACTGCTGCAAATTGCCTGTCACATTTTGCACGCACCCCCGCCTTTCGCCCTGTTGTCAACAGCGGGTACCTTTCGTATAATCGCAAAACCTTAACCCATCCGAGCACGTGGAGAAGGTCTCATGGCTTCTGCGACTCCCCCTCCTGACGCACGTCCGGTCTCGCTGCGCGAGTCCACGGACGAAGTGGTCCCTGCCCTGCCGCAGCCTGCAACTGCTGCTTCAGGTCGCTGGCTGCTGTGGGCGCTCCTGACCCTGGCGCTGGTCATCGTGGCGGTGGTGCTCACGGCAGCCTGGTCAGGTGGTGGCGACGACGCCCTCAGCGAGGAAGAAGTACGCCAGATCGCTGAAGAGGTGGCGCGCACGCAGATCGCCGCGCTGCCCGCCGGAAGCGGGGCTGCCGCCGGCGTTGATGTGCAGCGCCTGGTAAACGAGGCTGTGGGCACGCAGGTCGCCATGCTGCGACCGACCAACACCCCCCCCCCCCCCCCCCCCCCCACCGTGATCCCTCCCGGCGTGGCAGAAGACGACGACGCTTTCAAGGGTCCGGCGGATGCCGCCGTGGTGATTGTCGAGTTCTCGGACTTCCAGTGCCCCTACTGCGGACGCTGGTATGAGCAAACGCTAACCAGGATTCTGGAAGCCTACCCCACCGAAGTGAAGTTCGTCTACCGCGACTTTCCCATCTTCGGAGAAGACTCACTCCGTGCCGCGCAGGCCACCGAGTGTGCCGAGGAGCAGTCGCCCGACAAATTCTGGGCCATGCACGACAGACTCTTCGCTCGCCTGACTTCTGGCGACACCACGCCGCTGTCGCAGGAGACGCTGGTTTCCTATGCGCAGGAGCTGGAGCTTGACACCCGCAGCTTCGCCGAGTGCCTGAGCAGTCAGCGCTACCGCGATGAAGTCGAGCGTGACTACCAGGCAGCCGTGTCCTATGGGCTGCGCGGCACGCCAGGCTTTGTTATCAATGGCGTCGTGTACGCCATCGGAGCGCAGCCTTTTGACGTGTTCGATCAGATCATCCAGAGCGAACTGGCCCGCGTGGGCGCTGCCGAATGACCGGCAAGGCTGCCAGTGAGGCCGTCTTCGCAACAGCGGGGGCGGCTTTTTCATTGGGCAGAGACAAGAGACGGCTACCGGGTATCATGTAGGTATAATGAGACTAACCAACGCCGAAATCACAAGGGGGCATATGGAACGCCTGAGCATTCGCACCAATCGCTCCACGGAACTGGTGGATATCACCGGACAAGTGCAGGAAGCGGTCGCCCGGCTGGGAGGGCTGGACGGAGTCGTGTATCTGTTCTGTCCCCACACTACCGCCGGCCTGACCCTCAACGAAAACTGGGACCCAGACGTGCAGCGCGACATCCTGTTGACCATGGACGGGCATATCGCGCCGCCCGACCCGCGCCATCGGCACGGCGAAGGCAATTCCCCCGCCCATATCAAGGCTTCCCTGGTTGGCGCGGACGCAGCGATCTTCGTTGAAGAAGGGCGCTTGCAGCTCGGTCGTTGGCAGGGAATCTATCTGGCGGAGTTCGACGGTCCGCGCCAGCGCCAGGTATGGTTGAAATTCCTGGGCGAAAAGCGCCCTGCCCAGCTCTAACCTGCCCGCTCCGAGAATCAGGAGAGACGACCATGCACCTGCTCCTCGTGCGTCACGCTCAAAGTTACGTCAACCTGCCAGACTGGGACGGCGGCTATGTGGACGTGGGGTTGACCCCGCTGGGGCAGGAGCAGGCCCGGCGGCTGGCACAATGGATGGCCGACAACGTGCGCATCAACGCCCTGTACACCAGCACCATGGCCCGTGCCCTGGAAACAGCGGCTTTCATTACCCAGGCTACCGGCATGCCTGCCGTGCCAGACGACCGGCTACGGGAATTCGGCAACTGTTACGCAGATGGCCGCCCCATCCCCGCCGAGGCCATGCCCATCCACTATGCCGAATTCTGGGGCACCGAGCGGCCATACACGCGTATCAGCGAGTTCGGTGAGAGCTGGATTCTGTTTCGCGTGCGGGTAGGCACGTTCCTGGACGACATCCTGGCCCGGCACGCTCAGACGGAGCCAGAGACGACCGTGGTAGTGGTGTGTCACGGGGGCGTCATTGACGCCACTTTCGACTATGCCTTCAACGTGGGAGCACAGCGGCGCGTCGAGGTCTGGACACACAACACGGGCATCGTGCACTGGGAATATGTGCCGGGGTCCTCGCGCGAAACCTGGCGGCTACACGCACACGGCATGGTACATCATCTGGTAGCCGACGACGGGCGCTGGCTGGGAGCGCAACCGCTGTTACATGATGCCACCCGCCATGCCATTCCTCTATCGCCAGATGCCGCTTCCAGCGAAGGAGACTGACGCCCTTTCTGGCGCTCTAGCGTACATTTCGCTGTAGCGGGTCATTGAGCGCCTGCACCGTTTGTAGCAGGCGCAAGGGACGCACATCCCCCCAGCGCTGAGCAAGCGGGATCAACTCGCGCAGGAAGACGGCAGCGCGCTCGTAATGCCCCCGCGCCAGCCAGGATTGTGCTGCGTTCAGGTAGATTTCCAGCAACGCGGGCGCGTCTTCGTCCAGTTCTTCAGGGGCCAGCTCGAAGACCTGCTGAGCAGCCGCCAGGCTGCGCACAAACTCTCCCCGATGGGCGTAGGCAATGGCCAGCGCCAGATACAGGTGTTGGGGTTGATACACAGAATGCGCTTTGTGCTCGTCCGCGGGATGCACGGGCGGGAACTCAGCAGTTACCCCCGCTTCGAGCAAGGCGATCCCCTCCGCCAACTGATCGTGTGAGACTAACAGCGTGCCTAACCCTACGATGGCTGGCCCGTAGCGGGGATTCTGTTCCAGCGCCGCCTCGAACGCCGCCCGGCTTTCAGCGGTTCGCTCAGGATGCAACGCCAGCACCATGCCCAGCGTATGATAGATTGGCGCAACCGGAGCGCGGCTCGCAGCACGACTGAAAGCTTCTACAAATCGTTCGAACTCACCCGCGTCATCCAGAGCGCGTACAACATCGTCGTACAACACCGCGTAGGCCAGGTCCGGATCCGCCACAATCGCAGCGACCAGGGCTTCCTGCTCTGCCTGCTCGTCAGCGTACTCGTGACGGTAGAGCCGGGCCAGCGCCAGGTGTGCAAAGGGCAACCTTGGCTGGCGACGAGTAGCTTCCAGCAGAGCCGAGTAGCCATCAAAGACCTGGCCCAGGGTCAGCAGCGTTTCACCCCATTCGGCCTGAATTTCCGGCACATCCGGATAGCGAGCCAGCAAAGGGCGCAGACGCTGCAACGCCTGTTCGGGAGCGCCTTCGGCATCGCGCAGGCGGCGAATAGCCCGTAGCTCACGCCGAAGCGCTTCAGACACCGTCGGCGAAGGATGAGCACGATCTGCCGGATGTGCAGACCCGCGCCGCCCTGAACTGCGCCGGCGCGGCACCAACGCTCGTTTGAATTCGGTCAGGAACTCGCGCGGTGTCGAGGGACGTGCTGCTGGACTCTTGCTGAGCGCCCAGAGTAACGGCGCTTCGACTGCCGCACTCACTGAAGGATGTCCCGGCTTGAGCGGCAGCGGCGACGCATAGGCGATCAGATCGAGGAGAGTGTCTTCGTCACCGTGTTCCTCATCATAGTCCAGATAGTAGTAGCCAGTAATCGCCTCATAGAGCACTACCGCCAGCGAATAGATGTCCGACTGTGGCCTCACCTCCTGCCCCAGCGCCTGCTCCGGGGACATATAGAGCAGCGTGCCGGGTTGCGGACCAACAGCATCTGCCAGTCCTTCAGGATGAACCGGGTCTACATGAGCCAGGCCCAGGTCGGCCAGCTTGAATTCGTTTGGGTCCCTAAAGAGAATATTATCGGGTTTCACATCCCGATGAATGATGCCGCGACTGTGCAACGTTTCCAGCGCCCGGCACATGTCGGCGGCCAGAGTCAGCACCGTGTTGCGATCCAGCGCTCCCCGCTCGCGAAGCAGGCTGAGTAAATCGCCAGGCAGATACTCCATAACCAGGTACAGCGTGTCGCCTTTCTGGCGCAGCGCGTGAATCCTGACGATATTGCGATGCTCCGTATTGGCCGTCACACGGGCCTCGCGCATGAACCACTCGCGCGATCCCTCGCGTGTGAAATCCTCACGCTGCAACTGCTTGATAGCCACCAGTCGCCGCAAAATACGATCTTCGGCCAGGTAGACCACGCTGAAACCGCCATTGCCGATCAGCCCCTTGATGAAGAATTCGTCGAGGGTATCGCCGGGTTTGAGCAGTGGCGGGCGCGTGTTGCCAGGCATGACCACCTCGGTGACCGATTGCCACTGTGGATGAAATGACTCCAGCATTACAGAAAAGTATATGCAAGATTGAGATGGCGACAACAATGTTCAGCGGGCTTTCTTCGCAGCGAGGGGCGTCCCAGTGTTCACCGGAACGCCCCTCGCGATTATATCGCTGTCAGGCGGAGACCAACTACCTGAGCACCGAAGCCAGCGCATCGCATGCCGGGCAGCTGCCGTCCGGGCGGATAATCGCATAGCCGGCCTGCGGATCGGCCCCGTAGGTGGAGAAGTCCACATTGAAGACGATCATCAGGCGCACGCGCCCGCTCTGTGCGGCAAGCACCGCGGCTTCGGCCAGCCAGGTAGCCTGCTCGGCCACGCTGGTGTTCTGCGCCCAGGCAAAAGCACCCGGCAGCGCGCCGTACCCCTCAGGCGACAGGTACCCCAGCTCAGTGAAGCATGCCTGCTTGCCACCGAAGGGGCCAATGGCGCGGTTGAGCATGGTGGCGAAATAGCGCGTCGGGTAATTGTCGCGCGGGTCACCCGAACTCTGTCGGGGGCTGACGATGCCTTCGTTATAGTGCACGCCGATGCAGTCGGCATACTGACCCGCGCCCGCGGCAGCCATCTGCTGCGTGTAAACATCGTCATTGCAACCCTGGTCAGTGCAACCCGCCGCGCCGAAGAAACCGGTGGGGGCCAGTGCGCCGGTGATGACCAGGGTATTGGGATTGGCTGACTTAATGGCATTGTAGGCTTTTGCCAGAAGTGGCACGTAGTTCGCCCCGTTGATCTGCCCGGCGGGCCATTCGCGATCAATGTTCATCTCGTTCCAGATTTCAATGGCATCCGCGCCTGCCGCGGCCAGGCTGGCCACATACTGCGCGTAGGAGTCCTGGTAGCCGGGGTTCATCACCTGGCTCTTGTCGCCGATGACCGAGAAGAGAATCTTGAAGCCCGCTGCATGAGCCTCCGCGATCAACCCCGTCGCGCCCTGCCCCATGCTGAGTTGCATCTTCACCCACTTCATGCGGGCACGGTTGAGCGCGTTGCGCGTATTGGGGTACAGGCCAGTGATCTGCCCACCGATTTCAAATGAGCCACTCACTGCCGAGCCAGCTACTGGCGCAGGCAGAGTAGTGGTGGGGGCAGTCGCCGTGACCTCGTCGCAGACGGCGATAATCTGACGGTTGAAACTGGTACGCACTTCATATTGCTGCCCCGTCAGCGTCGTGATCAGGAAGCGCCAGCCGAAGTAAACCTGGCGCGGCTCTTCGCCTTCCTCCAGCGTCCGGCAACTGTCAATCCCATCTACGAACTCGTACTCTTCGTAGAACCATTGCTGCACCCAGGTGAGGTCCTGGCCGGTTTTTTCTTCCAGAGCAGCGCGCGCGGCAGCGAAAGCCAGCCAGCCGGGGTCTTCGGGCGTGGGAGTGGGGCCAGACTGCGGCACAGTCTGCCGATCGCCGGTCATGACGCTGCCCGCGCTGACAGTCAGCGGGGTCAGCCCAACGAGCGTGATCACAACGGCAATCAGGGCATAGAACAGGGTCTTACGATTCCTCACGGCAAACGTCCTTTCGCGTCTCCAAGGTCTGACGATCTGGGAGATGTTGGAAAATTGAATTTGGCCCGGCATCCAGAGACGGCAAGGCGTCCCTCAGGGCCAACTGACCGGCTATTGTGAACGAAAAACGCTGATTTGTCTACAATGATTTGCCTACTGAAGGCTGACGGGCGCTCCTCAAGACTCGTTGATCTGCCCCTGCAGTTGGGTTGTGTAGAGATCGTAATACAGGCCACGCGCGGCCAACAGTTCCTGGTGCGTGCCGCGCTCCACGATACACCCATGCTCCATGACGATCACCTGGTCGGCCCGGACGATGGTGCTGAGCCGATGCGCGATCACAAAGGCGGTGCGTCCTTCCAGCAGCTTGGCGAGCGCCGCCTGCATCTGCAACTCGGTGATAGTGTCCACACTGCTGGTCGCCTCGTCCAGAATGATGATGGCTGGATCGGCCAGCAGTGCGCGAGTGAACGAGATGAGCTGCCGTTGACCGGCGCTCAGGCGCGAACCGCCTTCCTCGACTTCGGTATCGTAACCCTTGGGAAGCTGACTGATGAACTCATGCGCGCCCGTCGCACGGGCAGCCGCCTCGATCTCCTCGTCGGTAGCGTCGAGTCGCCCATAGCGCAGATTCTCGCGGATAGTGGTCGCAAACAGGCCGGTATCTTGCGGCACCCAGGCTATCTGGCTGCGCAACGAACGCAGGGTAACCCGGCTGATGTCGTAGCCATCGAACAGGATTTGCCCGCTCTGCGGTTCGTAGAAACGCCCTAACAGACGCACAAGCGTGCTCTTGCCCGCGCCAGTGTGCCCCACCAGAGCGACGGTCTGCCCCGGCGACACGCTCAGAGAAATGTCGTGCAGCACATCGGAGGTCTGTTCCGTCCCGTCACTCTTACCTGCTACCGAAGCGGGCGCAGGGGTGTCGGTCAGCAGACGCTTCGGCTTGGTGTAGTGGAAGTTGACGCGCCGGAATTCCACCGCGCCGCGAATACGCGGTAACTCGATGGCGTCGGGAGCATCCACGATTTCTGGCTCGGTGTCCAGCACCGTGAGAATGCGTTCGCCCGCCGCCGCGGCCTCCTGAAACTGATCCAGCCGCATCGCCAGGTCGCGGATGGGATCGAAGAACATGTTCAAATACAGCAAAAACGCCACCAGCGTACCAGGGGACATTTCGCCTGCCAGCACGCGCGCGCCGCCAAAACCCAGCACAATCGCCACGCCGATCTGCGAGATGATGTCAATTCCCGGCATAAAGATGGAAGCCAGCTTGTCCGCGCGCAAAGAGGCGTTCAGTTCCGTGGTAGACACCGTGCGGAAACGCTGCTCCTCGCCATATTCGCGCACAAAGGCCTGCACCACGCGCATGCCGGCCAGGTTTTCCTGCAGCGTCGCCGAAACCACGCCCACCGCCTCGCGCACCGCGCGATAGCGCCGGGCAGACTGTCGTCGCCACCATACCGTCAACGCGGCCATGGCGGGCACAATGGTAAAGGTGAGCAGGGCCAGTTGCCAGTTGAAGACCAGCAGCAGGATGATGATGCCCGCCAAGGTGAGCGAACTGCTGATCGTATTGATCACCGCCCAGGTGATGAAGTTCTGCAGCGAGTTGCTGTCTTCGGTGATGCGAGCCATCAGGTCGCCCACGCGATGATGATCGAAGTAGCTCAGGTTCAGGTCGAGGTACTTGAAGAACAGGCGCTGGCGGATGCTCATGATGGCGTGCTGCCCCACCCACACCATGTTGTAGAGCTGCACGCGCAGACCTACCGCCTGAATGATGAGCACGATCAGATAGGCCACGCTATAGGTCAGCAATGCCGATCGGTCACCGCGGGCCAGTCCCTGATTGATCGCCTGGCGCACCAGCGTAGGCGCAATCAGCGCGCAAGACGACGTGATGAGCATCAGTCCCAAAATGCCCAGGATACGCCTTCGGTAGGGCCGCACGAACGTCAGCAGGCGGCCCAACGTCTCCAGCACCGGGCGTTCGAGCTTGGGATAGGCCTCGCTCATGGTCAGTGCTCCTGGCGGGCGTTGCGACGTGCGGAGGCAGTCAGTTCGGCACGGTTCTGTTCGTCCGCTGCGCGATCTTCTACCGGCAGGGCCGCCTCTGGAGCTGGCATCACCAGATCATCGGAGAGGCCAATGCCGCGAATGTCTTCGGCTGGCGGCTGCCCGTCAGCCTGCAAACGCCACAGGTGAGCATAGCGCCCACCCCGCCGCACCAGTTCGGCGTGCGTGCCCTGCTCCACAACGCGCCCGTGTTCAAGCATGATGATCTGATCAGCATGCATGACCGTGCTGAGCCGTTGCGCAACGATGAGGGTAGTGCGGCCAACCATCAACGTTTGCAGAGCAGCGCGTATTTCATATTCGGTGCGGCTATCCACGCTGGCGGTCGCGTCGTCCAGAATCAGGATGCGCGGGTCAACCAGCAGCGCGCGGGCAATGGCGATACGCTGTCGCTGCCCACCGGAAAGCGTGACGCCGCGCTCGCCAACCAGCGTGTCGTATCCTTCGGGGAACTCCATGATGAAGTCGTGAGCGCGGGCAGCGCGGGCGGCGCGCTCGACTTCCTCGCGCGTTGCCTCTGGGCGACCGAAGGCAATGTTCTCGTGAATGGTCGCGTTGAACAGAAAGGTGCTCTGCATCACGTAACCGACCTGTGAACGCAGAATCTTCAGCGGCATATCGCGAATGTCAATCCCGTCAATGGTGATCCGCCCCTCGGTCACATCGTAGAAGCGCGCGATCAGGTCAATGAGCGTGGTCTTCCCGCTGCCGGTTGTGCCTACGATAGCCGTCACCGTGCCCGGCAGAGCCTCGAAGCTGATGTCATCGAGCACCTCCACTTCCGGCTCGTCCTCGTGCGCTCCGTAAACGAAAGAAACATGCTCGAAGCGAATATGACCGCGCAGGCGGCCAGGATTCACCGCCCCCAGGCGCGTCTTGATCTCCGGCGTGGTGTCCATGATGGCGAAGATGCGCTTACCGTTGGCAATGGCGCGCGCCGTGATGTCAATCATGAAGGCCAGGCGATGCGCCGGCAGAGCGAGCAAGGCAACGTAGCTATTGAATTCGATCAACGTGCCCAGGGTGAGGTCTCCATCCAGGACGCGCTGTCCCCCGACAAACAGCAGCAGAAAGGTGAGCGCGCTCACGATGAACCAGATGGCAGGCTGAGCCAGCGTGAAAATGCGCGCCATGCGAATCCACGCTTGCAACACCGCGTCATTGTCCTGTTCAAATCGCTGACGGGCGTAGTCCTCGCGGGTGAAAGCTTTAACCACCACGATCTGCGACAGGTTCTCCTGAATTCGGGCGTACATTTCGCCACGCGCGGCCCTGATCTTCCCAAAGAGCGGTTCGATGCGGATGCCGAACAGATAGGCCACGGCGAACAGCACGGGCAAAGGCAGCAGAAACACGGCAGCCAGCGTTGCGTTGCGGCTGAACATGATGCCATAGATGGCCACCAGCAAGACGACCAGATTGATCACGTCGCCGATCACCACACCCGCGAAGAAGCGAATTTCGTCCACATCGCCGATGGTACGGCTCATCAACTGACCAATGCGGGTGCGGTCGTAGAAAGAGAACGGTAGCCGCTGCAGATGGGTGAACAGGTCCATGCGCAGATCATAGGCCACCTTGCGCCCCAACCATTGCGTCCCGTACCGCTGCCCAAAGTTGACAGCACCGCGCACTACAGCCATCGCCACGATCAGCGCTGCCGTCACCGTCAGCATCTGCTGGTTGCTCCAACTGGAGGGGAAGAGCGACGCTCCCCGTCTCTGACCCAGCGCGGTGTCAATAGCGTTGCCGATCAGCCAGGGGCCAAGCAGCGTGAACAGGGTAACCCCAATCAGACAGGCATAGACCAGGACAGCCACGCGCCAGTAGGGACGCATGTAGCGCAGGATACGGAGAAGTATGCTCATAAGCCGCCGCTCCGAATTGGTGAGCGATCTTCGGCAGAGGTTCGCAGTACGCCTGGCAATAAGGTTGCTACTTCAGCAAACACCACGAGAAGAGCTGGATTTTCCCGGCCCAGGCGCGATCACCGGTCGGACCGTCCCTGCACCGGCCCAGGCAGGTGCGGTGTACCCCGACAAGCCCCGCATTATAGCGCACCAGCAGGCAGAACGTCCAGCCAGTTTTCCATACTTGCGCAAAGACGCAACTGCGCAAGGGTTATGCCAATAGTACCTTTCGTCAGGCCAGGAAGTGGCGGAATACCATGGCTGTGCCTGGCCTGGTGCGCCTATACTGGGAGCAGATGAAAAATACAGATAGAACGTTCACTTTTTTCGGTACTGCGAGATTCGAGGAGTACGCATGATGCCATTCGTCCCCCTAGGCAACGAAGCGCTGGCCCAAGGCGCGCTGGATGCCGGAGTATCCGGCGTATACGCTTATCCGGGCACGCCCTCCACCGAGATCACCGAGTATGTGCAGCGTTCGCCAGAGGCGCGGGCTGGCCAGGTACTGGGCACCTGGGCTGCCAATGAGAAGACCGCCGTGGAAGCCGCGCTCGGCATGTCCTACGCGGGCAAGCGCGCCATGGCTTGCATGAAACACGTCGGGCTGAACGTCGCCGCCGATCCTTTCATGAACTCGGCTATCACCGGCGCACACGGTGGCCTGCTCTATGTTGTCGCCGACGATCCGTCCATGCACTCGTCGCAGAACGAGCAAGACTCCCGCTTCTATGCGCGGTTCGCGCTCATCCCTGCCCTGGAACCAGGCAGTCAGCAAGAGGCCTACGATGCGCCCTTCTACGGCTTCGAGCTTTCGGAGAAATATCATATTCCTGTGCTGGTTCGCATGACGACGCGGCTATCGCATTCGCGAGCCAACGTGATCCGGCGCACAGCCCGCGCACAGAATGAATTACGCCTGCCCCCCAACCCTCTGCAGTTCGTGTTGCTCCCCGCTGTGTCGCGAGCCAACTACGCCGAACTCCTGGCACGACAGTCCGACTTCCAGACCGAATCCGAGGTCTCACCTTTCAACCGCTATGAAGACGGGCCGGACACTTCGCTGGGGATCATCGCCTGCGGGATCGCCTACAACTACCTGCTGGAAAACTTCCCGGACGGCTGTCCGCATCCGGTGTTGAAGATCGGGCAATACCCCCTGCCGACAGCGCTAATCGGGCGACTGATAGAGCAATGCGCCGAAGTGCTGGTCTTGGAGGAGGGTATGCCGCTGGTGGAAGAAATGCTGCGCGGCTACCCGGTGGAGAATAGCAGGGTGCACGGGCGGCTGGACGGGCGACTGCCGCGCGCAGGCGAACTGAGTCCCGTTGCTGTCGCACAGGCTCTGGGGCGAACGACAGAGGCAGCCCGTTTCGAGGTGCCACCAGTCGTCAGAGACCGTCCTCCGCAGCTTTGCCAGGGTTGCCCGCACGCCGACACCTATCGCGCCCTCAATGAGGCGCTGCAAGATTACTCGAAGGGCCGCGTTTTTTCCGACATCGGCTGCTACACCCTGGGCGTGATGCCTCCCTTTAACGCGATCAACTCCTGCGTGGACATGGGCGCTTCGGTGACCATGGCCAAGGGCGCTGCCGATGCCGGCCTGAGACCGGCGGTAGCCGTGATCGGCGATTCCACCTTCACTCATTCGGGCATGACCGGCCTGCTAGACGCGGTGAACGCAGCTTCGCCTATTACCGTGATCATCGTGGACAACCTGACCACCGCCATGACCGGAGGACAGGAATCGCCCAGCCAGGGACATCTGGAATCCATCGCAGTAGGGCTGGGCGTGCCGCCCGAACATGTACGAGTTATCACGCCGCTACCGCGCTGGCACCAGGAAAATGTGCAGGTCATCCGCAAAGAACTGGCTTACGAGGGTGTCTCGGTGATCATCGCGCGGCGCGAATGCATCGAGACAGCCAAACGCAAGAGAAAGGCTGAAGCATGAAATACGATATGATTCTGGCGGGGGTTGGCGGACAGGGAGTGCTCTCCATTGCAGCCACCATTGCCCTGGCTGCCGTGAGCGAAGGACTGCGCATCAAACAGGCGGAAGTGCACGGCATGTCGCAACGCGGCGGAGCCGTGCAAAGCCATCTGCGCCTGAGTGACCGTCCCATCTTCTCCGACCTGGTGCCCGAAGGACAAGCCGATATGATCCTGGCGATGGAACCGATGGAAGCGCTGCGCTACGTGTCGTTCCTGTCGCCGGCAGGGGTGATCGTCACCGACAGCGCGCCCGTCGTTAACATCTCCGATTACCCCGATCCGGAAGCGGTGTTGGCCGCTGTGCGAGCATTTCCTCGCGCTCATCTGGTAGACGCCACCCAGGTTGCCAGGGAGATGCACAATCCGCGCGGCTCGAATATGGTGCTGTTGGGGGCCGCGTCCCTGTTCCTACCTTTGAGCAGCCAGACTCTGGAAACAGCTATCGAGCAGATGTTCATTCGCAAAGGCGCTGCTGTCGTCGAAAAGAACATCGAAGCCTTTCGCGCCGGTCGGCAAGTTATTCAGCCCGCCTGAGCGCCCCGCGCCTCCAGCATAGAAAACCGGGGCAGGGTATCCCCCCTGTCCCGGTTTACTTTTCTGCCGGGTGCAGCCTGTCGTCAGGCCTGGACACGCACCGGTGTGCCGATGGGCGCCCAGTGATAGAGCCATTCCGCTTCCGGTGTAGGCATGTTGACACAGCCATGACTCATGGGCTGGCCGAAGTTGCTGTGCCAGTAGGTGCCGTGCAGCGAATACCCTTTGTAGAAGTACATCACCCACGGGACACCGGGCAGGTAGTAGCCAGGGCCTGTCATCAACTGCGCATCGTACTTGCGGTAAATTCTGAAGTCTCCAGTGACAGTTGGCGTGCCCCACAGCCCTGTAGAGACCAGCACATTGCGCACCAATTGCCCGTTTTCATAAGCGTACACACGCTGATCGCTCAGGTCAACGATGATCTGTTTGCCTACGGTAATAGTCGGCGCAGGTGCGCTCTGGTACACAGCCTGCGGCACGTCCACAACCGTACCCGGCGCGGGAATGATCAGCGTCTGCCCGCTGTATATCTGATTGGGATTGGTGATGTTGTTCACAGCGGCGATGGCAGGCCAGGTCACACCGTAGGCCCGCGCGATGGCCGCCAGATGCTCGCCAGGCTGAACCACATGCGTACGCTGACCGGTGACCGCTGTGTTGGCAGGCACGGGCGCTGCCGATGCCGCCGTCCCCGTCGCGCCGGGGATGATCAGTTGCTGCCCGGCGTAGATCCGGCTGGGATTAGCCAGACCGTTGGCGTTGGCGATGTCAACCCAGCTCACCCCATAAAGCTGAGCGATGCGGCTCAACGTCTCGCCCCGCTGCACGGTGTGATATACGGGGTTCGCCACAGGTGCAGGGACCGCTTCCACAGGCGCGGGGGCCGGAGCCGGATCAGGGTTGACCACCACAGGAGCAGGCGGAGCACTGGGATCGGGAATGGTCAGCACCTGACCCACATAAATACGTGTCGGATCGGTGATGCCGTTGACAGCAGCCAGATAGTCCACAGTGAAGCCGTAGCGCAGGGCGATGCGGAACAGATTTTCGCCCGGCTGCACCACATGCGTCGAACCTTCCTGAGCAGCCACGGTTGCAGGCCGCAGGTGAAGGCCAAGAGCGATCAACAGAAGAATAAGTGCGAGGCCAAAGCGATAGCCCCAGGTTTTCGCGCAAGTCGTGGCCGGTGTCATTGTGTCGTCTCCCTTGTCAGGCTGGCGCTGGCGCATCACGCAAGCGTCAAACAGCGCGAAGCGAACGATCTACGGTCAGTGTACAGGGAATTTGTGCGGCTGGCAATCGTCCTGTGACAGAAGGAGGCCAGCGGTGGGTCAAACAGCGCTCAGGCGTAGCGCAGGCGCAGAGATAGGGCGGTCTGGCGAAGACAGCGTCCGGGCTGGACTGTACTAACCACCACCCCAGGCGCGAATGGCCAGTACCAGCGGGCGGCCAATGCGCACGTCGCTCTCCGGATAGAACAACTCCCACACCCCGTAGTAGCAACCGAAGAGACGCGGGGCCGTGCCGGTGAAGACAATCGCCGGAGAATTCTCGGTGATCCCCACCGGCTCTTTGATGAAGAAATTCGACTGCTGTTGCCGGGCGAAGTTCAGCCCAGGCCGCAGATTTGCCCCGCAAACATCGGTCAAGGGAGTCAGATCAACCGAACGGTCAGGGTTTTCGGTCAGGTCAGGGTTGAAACTCAGGCGGGCACCGGCGGGCCAGGCACAGGTGCTTGTGTTCTGCAGCACGATCTCAAAAGAGAAATCCGTGTTGGCCCGCACCAGCCGTGGATTGTTGACGTCGGTCACTGGCGGCGGCACATTGTGCCTGTCCGGAGCGACCACAATATATTCCAGGTGACACGCAGCCAGAGTCTTCGTCATGTTAGGTGTGGGAGTGGCCGCCGTCTGCCGCTCGAAAAACAGAAAAGCAGCGGTGCCTGTCAAGTCTGGCGAAGGCGTCGGAGAAGGAGACGGGGTCAATGTGGGTGTCTCAGTGGGAAACACCGTATACGTAGGACTGGCCGTCGGCGTGATCGTCGCTGTAGCGACAGGCGTAGCAGTGCGCTCAGGAGTCGCCGACACAGCCAGACCTGGCGTGCTCACGGCACCTGCCACTATCGCGGGGGTCTGTGTGCCAACCGCCGCATCAGGTCGCCGTGTTGGCGGCACCGTGCCAGAGCGGTCGCGCCCCAAAAACGCCACTGCCACCAACACCAGCAGCATGGTCAGTCCGGCCACGACCAGCACGCGCACGAAGGGCCGACCTGCGCTCGGCAACTGGGCTTGCGGCAATTTCTCGAGCGGCAGGATGGGCGTATTAGCGTTCTGCGCCTGGGACACAGTCGGGGCAGGCGGAGGCGAGGCGACAGCGCCGCCGGCAGCTTCCAACAGCAAAGCTGAAACCTCCAGCGCCTCCAGTGCCTCCGCGAACTCTTGAGCGCTCTGATAGCGGGCCTCTGGCGCTTTGGCCAGTGCCTTGCAGATCACAGCCTCCAGTTCGGCGGGAATGTCGGGCACAATCTCGCGTGGCCGCGGCAACGGCTCGTTGACGTGCTTGAGGATGATCGCCAGGGGGGTAGCCGCATCATACGGCAAACGCCCCGTGACCAGTTGATACAGGATGACGCCCAGTGAATAGATATCGGAGCGCTCATCCCCCGCCTCGCCCAGCCCCTGCTCTGGCGACATGTAAGCGGGCGTCCCCACCATGCCCCCGCTGGAAGTGACATGCGCGCCAGTCAAAATCTTGGCGATGCCGAAATCCGTGAGTACCACGCGCCCGTCATCGTCGAGCATCAGGTTGGCGGGCTTGACATCGCGGTGAATCATGCCGCGTTCGTGCGCATAGGCCAGGGCCCGCGCGGCAGCCTTGACGATGCGCAGGGCTTCAGCGAGCGGCAGGCGGTCTCCCGACAGCCCCAGATCGAAAAGGCGATCCTTGAGCGTCGGGCCGTTGATGTACTCCATGACCATGTAGTAGCTCTCGCCCTTGGCATCGTACTCGAAGTCGTAGACCTGGACGATGTTGGGGTGCTTCAGGCGGGCCACGTTGCGCGCTTCGCGCTCGAAGCGCTCTTTGAACTCAGGATCGTCGGCCAGGAAAGGGTGCAGGAGCTTGATCGCCACATAGCGATCGAGCGCGGCGTGATAGCCCCGGTAGACTTCCGCCATGCCACCGCGGCCAATCCTGTCAATAACCTCATATTTGCCGAGGGTACGTCTGGACACTACGACTATCCCTGCGGGTACCAGTTCACAGGCCAGGAGTGCTCCGCACCAGTATAGCCAAAAGATGGGCAGCGCCCAAGCCCGTTTCAGCCAAAACAACCGTTGACCCGCCCCCAGCCTCAGGGTATAATCCGCCCGATTTCACCACACGCAGACATCCGGTGCCTTTCACCGGCGGAATCGAAACCCTAAGGAGCACGTCCCATGACCACCGATAAGCCCGCGCCCACCTCAATTGACGACATTCACCCGAAGATGGAGCTGAAAGGCATCGTCAAGAAGATCGACCTGTACGGCGCACTGGTTGATATTGGCATTGGCCGCCTGGGTCTGCTCCATATTTCGCAGCTTTCGCACGACCACGTCAAGAACGTGTCCGATGTGTTGCACGAGGGGCAGGAGATCACTGTCTGGGTGCAGGATGTTGACCGCCAGAAGGGACGTATCGGCCTGACCATGATCAAACCCCCTGCCCTTGACTGGAAGGAAATCGCTGTCAATAATGTATATCGGGGCACAGTGGTACGCCTGGAGAAGTTCGGCGCGTTCGTTGATATTGGCGCAGAACGTCCGGGCCTGGTGCACGTGTCCGAACTGGCTTCTGGTTACGTCAGTTCGCCCTCGGACGTGGTCAGCGAAGGGGACGAGATCGAAGTCAAGGTGATCAACGTAGATCGCCGCAAGAAGCAGATCGATCTCAGCGTGCGCGCGCTCGAACAGGCTGCCACCCGCGCCGCCGACGACGAGGAAGACGAGGCGCTACCCACCGCCATGGAACTGGCCTTGCGTCAGGCGCTGGAAAGCTCGGGGATTGCTATGCCCCTGCGCCAGTCCAAAAACAAGCGCCGCGCCAAGAAAAACAAGCGTATGGCGGAGCACGAGGAAATCTTCGCCCGTACCGTCCAGCAACACATCAAGGAGTAACTCCTTGTCCTGAAGGGGACGTAGCTCAGACGGGAGAGCGCCTGCTTTGCAAGCAGGAAGTCAGGGGTTCGAGTCCCCTCGTCTCCATGATAAGCGATCAGGCGGTGTGCCTCAGCAACACCGCCTTTTTTTCTTTTCGTTCGCCCGTCTCTTTACGAGCGCAACGGCTTCAGAAACACATAGAGCCGATAGATGCCCACGATCAACAACAACGAGATCAACACATAAGAGATCACACACCACTGACACCATTTGTTCAGCACGGCTGCCTCGATGTAGGTGAGGTACGTCTGGAAGATCGTCCCGAACAGCGCCATCCCGACTACCAGAGTGCGCCCGTAGGCGGCGAACAGTGCCAACTGATCTTCCAGTACCACGATCCCCAGCATGGCTACATAGCCCAGCAGCCCCAGCAATGCCACTGGCACGCCGAATGTCTTGGCGTAGGCGCTGTTCTGCACGGCAGAGCAGTCCACCTTGCCCACGTCCACGCAGGCGGTCTCGTTATTGGTCAGCTCAGCCCATGTCATGTACCCCGCCACCAGTATCCCCAGCACACACAACACGGCTGCCGCCAGCCGCGCCCAGTCAGAACCTACTACCACGGCGGTTGTCAGGGCAGCCTTTTCGGTCTTCGCAGTGTCCACCGCCTCTATGCCTCCCTTAACCTGGACAGAAACCAGTATACAGCGGCCGCTTTTCATGTAAAATATAACGCAAAAGGTTCATTTTGCCTGTTTTTCCAGAACTCTACATTGCGCCTGCAACCCCAATAATATCTTTGTCGGCGCAACTTCCAATCGTTATATTTGACATTATCTAGAGAACTAGCCCAAAGAGGAACCGGCATATGCAAGCGACTACGGCTGTCGACATTTCCGGCATTCTCGCTGCATTGCCCGATCTGTCTCGTAACGATCAGGCGCTCATTGAGCGCGCCTTCCGTCGGGCTGAAGAAGCGCATCGCGGTCAGATGCGCAAGTCCGGACAACCCTACATCGCCCATTGCGTCGCTGTGGCGCAAATCCTGGCCGATATGCATCTGGACGCTACCACTATTGCCGCCGCCCTGCTCCACGATATCGTCGAAGACACCGGTGTCACCATCGAAGACGTCGAGAAGGAATTCGGCAAGAAGATCGCGGAGCTGGTAGAGGGCGTCACCAAGTTGAAGATGCTGCCCACCGACGTAGGGAGTATGCACGGCGGCAAACCGGGCGACCGCGAAATGGAATATCTGCGCAAGATGTTCCTGGCCATGGGGGCAGACTTTCGCGTCATCCTGATCAAGCTAGCCGATCGTCTGCACAACATGCGCACTCTGGGCTATATGCCCCCTCACAAGCAGATCGAAAAGGCCAAGGAGACGCTGGAGATCTTCGCGCCCATCGCCAACCGTCTGGGCATCTGGCAGATCAAGTGGGAACTCGAAGACCTGGCCTTCCGCTACCTCGACCCGCAGAAATACCGCGAGATCGCCTCGCAGCTCGACGAGCGCCGTTCTGACCGTGAGGCGTATCTCAAGCGCACCATTGCCTACATTCAGGAACACTTCGCCCGCGAAGGGCTAAAGGCAGAGATTCAGGGCCGCCCCAAGCACATCTACAGCATCTATCGTAAGATGGAGCGCAAGAATCTGCCCTTCAGCCAGATTTACGACGTGCGCGCCATCCGCATCATCGTGGATACGGTGCCGCAGTGCTATCAGGCGCTGGGCATCATCCACAACATCTTCCACGCCATCCCCGGCGAATTCGACGATTACATCTCCTCGCCCAAGGAAAATCAATATCGCAGTCTACACACGGCGGTGCTCGATAAAGAGGGCAAGACGCTCGAAGTGCAGATTCGCACTGCTGAAATGCACGAAGAAGCGGAATATGGCATCGCCGCCCACTGGCGCTACAAGGAAGGGCGTTCGTCCAGCGCCTCCGAAGCGGCTTTCGAGCGCCGCCTGGAGCGCATCCGTCGCATGATGGAAGAAGTTCAGGAAGCCGGCCCCGCTGACGCCAACGGCTTTGTCGAAGGCGTGTTGGAGCAGATTAGCCCAGAGCGCATCTATGCCTTCACGCCCAAAGGTGACATCATTGATCTGCCCGAAGGCGCAACCCCCATTGACTTCGCCTACTACGTCCATACCGAAGTCGGACACCGTTGCCGCGGCGCAAAGGTCAATGGCAAGCTGGTCTCGCTGGATTATCAATTGAAGAATGGCGATCGCGTCGAAATTCAGACGGCGAGTCGAGGTGGCCCCAGTCTGGACTGGCTGAATGCCGACCTGGGCTATGTAACCACTGCCCGCGCCCGCAACAAGATCAAGCAATGGTTCAAACGGCAGGAGCGGGAAAAGGCCATCGCCTACGGCAAAGAAGTGCTGGACCGCGAACTGCGCAAGCTGGGCAAGAGCGCCATGCCGCGTGACGAAGTCGCGCAGATGCTGGGCTACGCGCGCGCCGACGACCTGATGGCCGCCATCGGCTATGGCGAACTCACGGGTGCGCATATCAGCCTGCGCCTGCTCGAAGCCGAGCATCCCGCCCCACTGGAAGAAACGCTCGAAGCCACTGTCACGCGCAAAGACGAGCCGGTCAAGGCCGAAGGCATGCGCATTGACGAGACAGGCGGACTGCTGGTCACGCTGGCTCGCTGCTGCAACCCGACCCACGGCGATGAGATCGTCGGTTTCATCACCCGTGGCAAGGGGATCACCGTGCACCGCGCCGACTGCAAGAATGTGCTGAACACCAACGAACCGGAGCGCCTGATCAACGTTACCTGGCCGCCGGACAGCGAGCAGGTCTTCCCGGTACCGGTGCTGGTCGTCGCCTACGATCGCGAAGGCCTGATGCGCGACATCGGGGCTGTGATCGCCGACGAAAAAGTGAATATGTCCAACGTTAACATCAGTACGCGCCAGAATATCGCCACTTTTGAGCTAACCATGGAAATCCACGACCTCAAACAGCTCTCGCGCATTCTGGCGAAGCTGGAACGTCTGCCCAACGTGGTCGAGGCTTTCCGTCGCACGGCCTGATAATCTCATGCGCCTCCTTGCGTTCACCTTACGTTCGCGCCGCGCCTGGCTGCTCTGCGTGGCTTTCCTGACGCTGGCCGCCCTGGCCTGCGCGACCTTCCGCGCGCCGGGCGAACCCGCCCCCACCCGTCCGCCGACCGTCTTGCCGGCCACGCCCACCTTCACGGCAACTGCTACCCCAACGCCAACTACCACGCCAACTGCCACGCCTTCGCCCACCCACACTGTCGCGCCCACGCAGACAGCTACGCTCAGGCTTTCCGCTACCCCCTTTGCGAGCAGACCGCGTCAGTCAACCGCAACTCCGACGTCTTCGCCGGTGTCCTGATCTCCTGGCAAGCCCTCAGCGTGCAACTGTTCCGTCTTCTGTTGAACAACAACCGACTAGTCTGTGGGTTGTGCTCTGTCCCTTATTCGTGTATAATGCGACCAATAAAGTTGATAAGTCTGCTTTTATAACAGAATAACCAGCCTGCACTAGTCCAGAAAGGGACAGCTTTCCTTCTGGATGGAGAGAGACCTATGAGCAAGATGAACCTTTTTTCTCAGGCACAGGAACAATTGCGTAACCTGCCCAGAAGGGTATCACTGGTCGTCATTCACCCCGATTTCCACGGCCACAACAGACTCCTCGGTCAGGTGCTGGCCGACCCTGCTCTCAGGATTATCTTCATCACTGTCCCCTACCCGCGCTGCACGCTCAAGGAATTCGTCGCCCTGCTGCAGGACGCGCTCATCTCTCAATCGAAGACTTCGCTGAGTCTGCCGACCTCAGCCAACGAGGCCGCTGCCG
>CAKZOB010000080.1 GCA_937135955.1 uncultured Anaerolineales bacterium
GTGAAAGGACATTGCTGTGGATAGTTCCCCACAGCGCGTGCGCTATTATAGCCGTGCCCCAGGGAAGCGTCAATGCTCGTTCTGTGGGGGGTGCAAAATGGGGGACACGCCCCGCGGGGCAAGTCGCGAGGAAGAGGGCTGCGGATTACGGCAGACTGTCTGACACATTTTGCACGCCCCCTGTTGGTTCGCTTAAGAATCGCCGTGCTCCGATGCTTCCATGCTATACTCTGAACAACATCGTTGTGCGTGGCGTAGGAGACCTGTCCTCAGACCGTCTTTGGCAGCAGGAAACATACTATGGCGAAAGCAGTTGTTGGTGAAGAACAGCCCCAAGAAGTCAGTCTCGATCTGCGCGACCCCAAGCTATACATCAACCGCGAACTCAGTATGCTGGAGTTCAACTATCGCGTGCTCGAAGAGGCGCTCGATCCAGGAATACCACTGCTGGAACGGGTGAAGTTCCTGGCCATTTTTGCCAACAACCTGGACGAATTCTTCATGATCCGCGTTTCGGGGTTGCGCGAGCAGGTAGCTGCAGGCGTCACCGAAACGCCACCCGATGGTCTGACTCCAGCGCAACAACTGGCGGCGATTCGCAAGCGGTTGTTGCCGATGCTCGAGGCCCAATATCGCTGTTTCCGCGAAGAGATCATCCCGCGCCTGCAGGAACACCATCTGGAGATTGTGCTCTTCCACGATCTACCAGAAGATCGCAAGGAAGCCTTGCGCCTGTTTTTTGAGAGCGAGGTCTTCCCTGTTCTGACGCCTCTCGCTGTTGATCCGGGACGACCGTTCCCGCATATCTCGAATCTCAGTCTCAATCTGGCAGTGCTGCTGGAGGACCGTGCTCAACAACAGCACTTCGCCCGCCTCAAAGTGCCCCAGACGCTGCCTCGCCTAGTGCCAGTGCACGATGTCATACAGCGTTACCTGGGCAAGCGCAGCGGCAAGCACCTGCAATTCGTCTTTCTGGAAGAGCTAATCGCCGCCAATCTCCTGGTGCTGTTCCCAGGTATGCGGATTTTGGAAGCGCATCCCTTCCGTGTCACGCGCAATGCCGACGTGGAGATTGAAGAGGACGAAGCGTCTGACCTGCTGGAGACGATTGAAGCGGGAGTGCGTCAGCGTCGCTTCGGGCGGGTGGTACGCCTGGAAGTGCAAGAGGACATGCCCCCGGCGTTGCTCGATTTGCTGAAAGCTCATCTGGGAGTCGAACGTTCTGAGATTTATCAACTACCCGGCCCTCTGGGTATGAGTCAGCTTTTCGAGCTGGCTGCTCTTGATATCCCCGCGCTCAAAGACCCACCCTTTGTGCCGGCGGTTCCAGAGATACTCGTCCGTCACGAAGACATCTTCGCAGCCATTCGCCAGCAGGACATTCTGCTGCATCATCCGTATGACTCGTTCCTGCCCATTATCCAGTTCTTCCGGCAGGCAGCGTACGATCCACAAGTGCTGGCAATCAAGACGACCTTGTACCGGGTCGGCAGCAACTCACCGATCGTGCACGCGTTGCTCGAAGCCCAGGAAAATGGCAAACAGGTGGCCGTGCTGGTGGAATTGAAAGCGCGCTTCGACGAAGAGAACAACATCGTCTGGGCGCGAAAGCTGGAGGCCCAGGGGGTGCACGTGGTGTATGGCCTGGTGGGTCTCAAGACTCATTGCAAGGTAGCGCTGGTCGTGCGGCGCGAAGAAGACGGCCTGCGCCGCTACGTGCACCTGAGCACCGGCAACTATAACGCAACGACAGCCCGTATCTACACCGACCTGGGGCTGCTGACCTGTCGCCCCGACCTGGGCAGTGATGCCAGTGAGTTGTTTAACCGTCTCACCGGCTATGCGCCGGAGGCGAAATACCGTAAGTTGCTGGTCGCGCCGGAGTACTTGCGCGAACAATTCGACCAGTTGCTGTGCCGGGAGATTGCGCACGCGCAGGCGGGGCGCGAGGCCCGGCTCATCCTCAAGATGAACGCTTTAGTGGATGCCCGCCTGATCCGGCGGTTGTATGAAGCCTCTATGGCCGGGGTGCGCGTGGATTTGCTGGTGCGAGGCATCTGCTGCCTGCGCCCCGGGTTGAAGGGGATCAGTGAGAACATCCGGGTTACCAGCGTAGTGGGGCGTTTCCTGGAGCACACGCGCATCTACTACTTCGCCAACGGCGGACAACCGGAAATCTACATGGGCAGCGCTGACCTGATGCCGCGCAATCTCGATCGTCGCGTTGAGACGGTGTTCCCTGTGGAGGACGAAGCCCTCAAGATACGGCTACTTGACGAGATTCTGCGCATCTCCATGATGGACAATGTAAAAGCGCGCGAACTGCAGCCCGACGGGACCTACAAACGATTGCGTCCAGCCAAAGGCGAACCCGCCATTGACAGCCAGGCCTGGTTCATGGAAAAGGCGCGCGCCGGTTACTCGTCTTCGGGGTAGACACGCAACGTATCTCCCTCAACGACCATCTCTATTGTGCCCTGGCGATCGGTGCGGAAGAGCTGCACGGAGCCAAGTTGTTGCAACCGTTCCAACGTTTCAGTCGCAGGAAAACCGTCGCGTTCGGCCATCACCACTGCTATCTGGGGCGACACGGCGGCTAGGAACGTTGGAGGGTTCGCCTGATCAGCACCGTGTGACGGCAACACAGCGACCGTGCTGCCCAGATAGTGCCCCGACGCCAGCAATGCCTCAACTGCCTGTGCGGACAGCCGTGGCATGACCAGAAACGAAGCGTTCCCATAGCTGATCTTCAGGACCAAACCAATCTCTTCAGCCCTGGCCCCTGGTTGTGAAGGGTAGGGGGAAAAGAGCACTTCGAGATGCACGCCATCGTCTGTTTCGATCTGCTGTCCGGCGACCAATGTGATTCGGGAAACGTGCTTTCTGTCAAGCAGCGCAATCAGGGTTTGATAGGCGGAATCCGCGCTTTCCTGAGCACTGGTGGCGACCAGAGTGACTTCGTAGTCTTCCAGCAACGCTGGCAGAGCGCCGATGGCTGACGACACGGGTTGAGTCGCGATGACCAGATCAAGGGTACGATCCCAGGCAGGGAGCGCATCCCCGATTTCCTGTCGGAGACGACTCGGATTGGGGCCACCGTCCACCAGAATATGTGCGCCGCGTGGGGTCTGAAGCAGCACTGCATGGCCGTGCCCTACGTCCAGAAACCACACATGCAGTCTGTCATCGGGTTGCGTCAGAGCGACGTACCAGACGACAGTCAGTACAAGAAGTGCTGCCAACAGCACGGTGACGGTGCTCAGTTGATGGTGAAGGCGTCTCCACAGTTCAGCGCGATCCTCTGGATGTTGCAGCTTCAGCCAGCCCAGTCCGAATAGCAGCATGTAGAAACCCCATACGACCGAAGAGGATAGATGCGTCTCCACCGCAGCCCAGGGAAAACTCGCCAGCCAGCGCGCGATCTCTAGCGTGTATGTCAGCGGCAACCATACTGCCCAGGATACCAGCCAGCCCAGGGGAAAGGCAAGCAAACCGGCTATGAGCGCGAGCCAGCCCAGCATCATGACCCAGGGCTGCGCGGGGACGATCAGCGCATTGGCCAGCAACGATACCAGCGAGAGCTGCCCGAAATAGAGTATGGCCAGAGGAGTAGTCGTCACCTGGGCGGCCAGACTGACAGCAACCGGTTCGGAAAGCCAGGACGCCACCTTTCGCGCCGAGTGTCGCGACAGTAGTCGTGTCAGCAGATTCTCCAGCCCTTTGGTGAATACCTCACCGAAAAGCACCAGCCCGGCAGTTGCTGCCACGCTCAACTGAAAGCCCGCGTCCCACAGCAACCCTGGATTCCAGGCGGACATGGCCCACACCGCGAACGCCAGTGACGTGAGTCCATGTGCTTTGCGACCGGTCTGCGCGGCGAACATGACCAGACAGCCCATGATTCCCGCGCGCATCACCGTGGGATCGGCACCGACGAAGAGCGCATACCCTGCGACCCCGAACACGGTCAGCAGACGTGCTCGACGTATGCCGAGGGCAGGGGTCAGCAGATTGAGTAGCACCCTGATGACGATGATGATGTTTGCGCCAGAGATGGCGATGATATGAGCGGTGCCAGTGCGGTTGAATGCCTCACGGACTTCTGCCGGCAGTTCAGCATCAAGTCCCAACAAAATGCCGGACAGCAGAGGGGCCTGCGGACTGGGCAGCAGGCGGGCGATTGTCTCATGCGCCCGATCGCGCAGATCGTAAAGTGCCTGATACCAGATGGGCGCATCCTGGCGTTTGAGCAGATCGACGCGAGCATAGCGCACCAGAGCGTAGACCCCGCGTCGGGCCAGGTAGTCGCGGTAGGAGAAGGTGTCGAATTCGGGAGGGGTCAGCAGTTCACCATATACACGTATCCGATCACCGTAGGTGTAGCTCCCATAACGCGGAGCCTGGACCAACACCAGCCCCTTGATGTGGATTGGCCCGCCGGTAGTCTCCAGATATTCAACAGAAACCGTCAGGTTCACGTGAGTGTCACGCACATCTGGTGTGCGCACAATCTTTCCGACAAAGGCTTGGTTCCCCGTGCTCACGTAACGCGCGATGTGCGCACCGGGCAAGGGGCGCTGTGCCCACGCCTGGCGTGTCACCCCGAAAGCAAAGGCGGCGAGCACGACCAGGGCAAGGCGAGTCGGACGGCGTGCCCTGAACAACCAGGCGACCAACAGGCTTACGCCGCCCAGCGCCAGCCAGACTGACCAGGCTGTTTGCCTGTCATAGGCGATGAGAATCCCCGCCACCCAGGCCGTCGTCAGATAAATCAGTGTCACGGGGCAGTGCCCTTGTCGTCAGCCGGATGTTGATGCTGTCGTTCCCAGGCCAGCACGATCTGACATGCCGCTTCTATCGCTTCGTCTAGCGACAGCAATGTAGTGTCCAGGTATACCGCGTCGGGAGCGCGGAGCAGGGGGGCGACTTCGCGCTGACTATCGGTGGTGTCGCGCTGCCGCAGGCCCTCGTAAATGACCCCCAGATCAGCTTCTTCCCCAGCCTGAAGGCGCTGCCTATAGCGCCGCTCGGCGCGTTGTTCCAGCGCCGCATCAATGTAGATTTTGAGATCGGCGTCGGGCAAGACCACCGTTCCGATGTCTCGACCAGCCATGATCACGCCGCCACGTGCTGCCAGCGCACGCTGAGCAGCCAGCATCGCCTGCCGCACACCCGGATTGGCGGCAACGACCGACACGTGTGCGTCAACTTCCGGCGAATGAATTTGCCAGGTAATGTCCTCCCCATTCACCAGCAGCGTATACTGGCGACCGTCGTCGCGCAAGTCGCCCGACAGATCGATTGCCGTAGCGCGGGCCAGGGCAGCGACGCGCTCCGCATCGGCGGGATCGATTCCCTGGCGCAACGCCAGTAAGGTGATAGCCCGATAGAAAGCGCCGGTGTCTACGAAGAGATACCCCAATCTCTGCGCGACAGCGAACGATACGCTACTCTTGCCCGATCCCGCCGGGCCGTCAACAGCGATAGTGCGCGGTAGCCCCAAAGCAACTCTCTCCTGATACAGTGCAGGCTGCCAACGGCCACAACTATAGCGCAACGTTGAGGGATGGCGAACCCCTTTTTGCAGATCGGCCCAGACTGGCGGCGCTCGCACCTCACGATTGCGACAGAGTCGCTCTCTTGGTTACAATGCAAGCATGAAAACGACAGGGCGCAATCAGTTTATTGTGCGTGTTCTGCAGTCCGAAGCCGACCTGCTTGAGTGTCTGGCACTGGATCACTCGTACCAGACTGAGCAGGTCTGGCAAATGGACTTGCGCGAAGACCGAGGCGAAATCGTAGTGCGCTTGCGGCCCGTTTGCCTGCCACGTACTGTGCTGGTGGAGTATCCGCGTGACGTTACTGCTCTGGCACAGCTATGGAAACGGCGAGATTGTTTCCTGGTAGCAGAAGCGCAAGGGATCATCCTCGGCTATGTGAACGTGCGCGTCACACCTGCGGAAAAGTCCGCCTGGATCGAAGACCTGGTAGTCGGTGCGCCGTTTCGCCGTCACCGGATCGGAACCGCGCTGCTGGAACAGGCTGCAGAGCATGTCATGGAACGAGGTGTGCAGAGGTTGACCCTGGCCGTGCAGACCAAGAATTATCCGGCGATCGCTTTCGCCCAGGCCAATGGCTTTGTCTTCTGCGGCTACAACGATCACTATTACGCCAACAGCGATATCGCTCTTTTCTTCGGCAAGAGCCTGCGCTGATACCTGGCAGGTACGGTGGGGGACATGACATCCGACGAATTGATCGCCCTCTTGCAGTTGATCAGTGAGACGCTAGCGGCCACGATCGTGATCGTGGCAGTGTCCATTTTACTGTACAATCTGGCCCGTAATACGCGCGATCGGGTGACGCGGACTTCCAGTCTGGTTCTGCTGTGCGTCATCTTCGTCTATGTGGGCGACGTGTTCATCGCCCTGGAACCGGACAAGACCTACCTGGATACGTGGCTGCGGTTTCAGTGGGTCGGCATCGCTTTTGTGCCGGCGACGCTCTTGCATCTATCCGATGCGTTGCTGGCGACCACGGGACGCCCCTCGCGAGGGCGACGGCGCGCTGTGATACGCCTGGCCTATGTGCTCAGCGCAGTGTTAACCTGGCTGGCCGCGTTCACCGATTCCGTCATCGTCGGCCCTGCCTCGCCAGACCTGCCGCACATGAAGGCCGGGCCTGTGTTCCCGCTCTATGTAGCATACCTGATCGCTGCCGCTGTGCTGTCCATCGTTAACGTGGTACGTGCCCGGCAGCGCTGCCTGACCCGCTATACACGGCGGCGTATGACGTATCTGCTCTCCGTGTTCCTGACGCCAGCCTGGGGCATCTTTCCTTATTCGTTGCTGGGACGGCTCGGCTCCGAACAGGATGTCCCGCTGCTGGTCGTCATCAACCTGGCCAATTTGGTCGTGATGCTCATGCTGATCTTCATGGCGTATCCTCTGTCCTTCTTCGGCTCGGAGCGTCCCGACCGGGTAGTAAAGTCGCAACTGGTGGAATTCATGCTGCGCGGACCATTCACTGGCGCGGCAGTGCTGGCGGTCATTCTGTTCGTGCCACGTGCTTCGAACGTGCTCGGCCTGGATGGCGACGCCATCATGCCATTCTTCGCCGTTGCCACAGTGCTGTTCCTGCAATGGTCTATCACGCTGATTCTGCCTTGGCTGCAACGCTGGCTGATCTATACGGAAGACCAGCAGAAAGCTCAGTGGATTCAACGCCTGAGCGAGCGTCTGCTCACGCAGGCCGACGCCGCACAGTTGCTGGAGTCGATCCTGGCGGCCATCTGCGACAACTTGCGCGTGCCGACCGCTTTTGTGGCTCGCGTCGAGCCAGACGGCGCGCAACTTGTGCAGGTTGTGGGCGACCTGGCACCGTCCAGCGAGGCGCTGGCCTCACCAGAGCTATCAAATATCGTGGCAGAGGGTGAACAGGAAGACAGCGCTGGGTTGCCGCGCTATGGCTCGATCTATCTGTGGCGCTCCTATTGGCTGATCCCTCTGCGTCGCACCTATCAGGCCGAGGATGGGCCGCGCTCCTCTTTGATCGGCGTGCTAGGCATCTGGGCGCGCGCTCCGCAACCCGACCTCGATCCCGAAGAACGGATGGTACTGAGCGCGCTGACCAGACAGGCAGCGCGAGTCCTGGAAGGAGTGCAGCAACAGTCCGAGGTATTCGTTATCCTGGAAGGGCTAGCCTCGCAAATGGAATTCATGCAACAACTACGAGGGCAATCGCGCTACGGCCACGTGAAGGCACTGCCCGAACCGGATAGCAGCCCCATCTCTACGCCGGAATTCCAGAACATGGTGCGCGATGCCCTGCGCGATTACTGGGGTGGCCCCAAGTTGACCGAAAGTGAGCTGCTCAAGCTCAATGTGGTGTGGAAGGAGATGGAACAGAACCAGGAGCGAAATCCTGTTCGTGCGCTGCGCACAGTGCTGGCCCAGGCGATAGAGAATCTCCGCCCCGAAGGTGAGCGTAACCTGACTACCACGGAATGGATTCTCTACAACATTCTGGAAATGCGCTTCCTGCAGGGACGCAAAGTACGTGATGTAGCGCTGCGTCTGGCTATGAGCGAGTCTGATCTGTACCGCAAGCAGCGCATCGCCATCGAAGAGGTAGCGCGGCAGATCGAGGCGATGGAGCGGCAGGCTATTGCCGAACGCCGCCGTATCAACGGACTAAACGGCGGTGCTAGCTCGTTTGACAACGATTCACAGCCTTCACTATAATGAGCACGCTTCGAGTGGTGACTGTGCGATTATTACAGAATTAGCGTAACCGTCGCTGCCGCTAGTAGTCTCTTTGGCTCGTTGAACAAGTGTTGAAAGCAGGTGGAGAAGAAGATGTCTTCAGAGGCTCGCTATCAAGGCTCTGCACCCCCGCTGCCACCGGACGAGGCGTATTGGGAAGCGCTGTTACGAGAAGTAGATCAACCCATTGTGGGCGGCCCGTCCCGTGAGACGCGATTCACCTGGGAAAGTGACCCCACCCTGACACCTTCCTCGTCTCATGCCGATCAGATGCAGATCAGTGGTCCCTCAGCAGATTGGGAACAGGTCCAGCAGGTATTTGACACAGATACAACCGTAGAACTGAAGGTAATTGGCTGTAACCGGGGCGGGCTGCTGGTGGCCTGGAACAGCCTGCGTGGTTTTGTGCCGGCCAGCCAGTTGGTGAATTTCCCCGCGATGGCCGATAGTCCGGCCCGACGCGAAGCGCTGGCGCGGCGAGTGGGCCAGAACATCCGTGTGCGCGTCATCGAACTCAATCGCGCTCAGAACCGACTGATCTTGTCGGAACGGGCCGCACAGGTTCAGCCGGGCACCCGTGCCTCGGTGCTGCAAACCATCAAGCCGGGGGATGTCTGCCGGGGGCAGGTGACCAATCTGTGTGATTTCGGTGTATTTGTTGATCTTGGTGGTCTGGAAGGACTCATCCATATCAGCGAACTGAGCTGGGGGCGTGTCGGGCATCCTGGCGATCTGCTCAGGCGTGGCGACGAAATAGACGTGTACGTGCTCAGCGTTGATGTGGCTCAGGAACGAGTTGCGCTCAGCCTCAAGCGGCTGCGCCCCGACCCCTGGCAAACGGTAGAGAAACGGTACCAGGTGGGACAGGTGGTTGAGGGTGTCATTACTAACGTGGTTGATTTCGGGGCCTTTGTGTGTATCGAAGAAGGTCTGGAAGGGTTGATCCACGTCTCGGAACTGGCTGAAGGTCACTTTCTGCACCCGCGTAACGTGGTGCGCGAAGGGGACACCGTGCGCGCGCGCATTATCAACATAGATGGGCGCGGGCGACGACTGGGGCTCAGTCTCAGGCGGTGAGCATTGTCTGGTTGTCTGTGAGTGGGCGCACGGTGAGTAAGAAAATAATCAGGTTCTTTCTATGTGTGGCAAGGGGATTCGGGGAACCCTGCCGATCAGAACTTCTCAAAGGGCCTCTTGTAGACCGTCCTCCCACGAGGATATCTGAGGAGTGAGCAGAGCGATGAAGTGGCGCGCCCAGGCATTGTTCAGCACTTATAGCATTGTGGCCCGTGACAGCCAGACTGGTCAGCTTGGTGTGGCTGTCCAGACCCATCAGATGTGCGTCGGGGCAGTGGTTCCCTGGCTCGCACCTGGCGTTGGGGCCATTGCCACACAGTCTCTCGCCAATATCTCCTTTGGTCCCATCGGGCTGGCAATGTTGAAAGCTGGTGTGCCCGCTCCTAAAGTGATCGAGGCTCTGGTGGCTTGCGACGATAATGCTCAAGTGCGTCAAGTGGCCGTCGTAGACGCCGCCGGTCGTGTTGGGGCGTGGACAGGCTCCGGATGCATTCCAGAAGCGAGCCATCACACTGGCGAAGGGTACAGCGTACAGGCAAACATGATGACTGCGTCCTCTGTAGTCCCGGCGATGGCCGATGCCTTTGAGCATGCTGAGGGAGACCTGGCCCAACGTATGCTGGCTGCGCTGGAAGCTGCTCAGTCAGAAGGCGGTGACATCCGCGGGATGCAGTCCGCTGCTTTGAAGGTAGTGGATGGCAAACCCGACCCGGCGTGGCCGTACATCTACGACCTGCGCGTGGATGAGCACGACGAGCCGGTGCGAGAACTGGCCCGGCTGGTGCGGCTGCGTCACGCGCAATTGGTCGAGCAGCAAGGTTACGAGGCCTTGGAGCAGGGCGATCGGGAGCGCGCGCTCTCCCTGTGGGCCGCAGCCCGCGCCGAAGCGCCAGAGCTGGAAGAACTGGCCTTTTGGCAGGCAGTCACTCTGGCCGACGATGCCGGAGACGCGCGAGCCGGCGCAGACTTGCTCCGTCCGGTACTGAGCAATGACCCCCGGCGCGAACATTGGCTTGACCTCATCGCACGCCTGCAACACTGCGGGCTGATCAAGCGCAGCGGAGCCGGAGACGAACTCCTGAGCTTGCTGCGCTGAGAAGTGCCCGCAGAAAACGTCTGGAGCAGAGGTGAGGTCGTGTCAGGTCAGCCTTCCTTCTCTCTCAGAAAAGCCCTGGCTGCTGCCTGCACCATGCTCACCATGCCCATCAGCCCCTGACCTTTGCCCATAGAAATATCGTTGCCGAAGAGACGCAGAACGATATCTGGTGACACGGCAGCCACCTGTTCGACTGGCGCGCCGGATAAGGTTGCGTCCAGGATGGCGGCCAGAGCCATCGCCGAAAGCCCCTGGGGGTTCTCCACAGCGAAGTAGAACTGAAGCGTGCCGTCCTGGCGCGGGTGTGCCCAGACAAAGGCTTCGGATTCGCAGAAGGGCACACGCCGATCCTCCGGATAGGGAGGAACAGCAATGTGAGAAGGCACAGGTTTGAAGCGATCTGCCCAGTCAATGAGCAACTCTGCCCGTTCCGCGCGAGAGGTGACAAAGGCGAAATCGGCCAGAACTTCAGCCAGGGCGGGTGGATAGTCAGTCATACTCATCGCTCAACGTTCGATGGGCACATTGACCAGATTACCCCATTCAGTCCAGCTACCATCATAGTTGCGTACGTGCTGATAGCCCAGAAGATAGGTGAGCACAAACCAGGTGTGACTGCTACGCTCGCCAATACGGCAATAGACAATGACATCATCGTCGGGGCGCAGGCCCTGTTCACCTTCGTAGATAGCCCGCAGCTCATTAGCAGACTTGAAGGTGCCATCTTCCGGATTGATGGCCCGGCTCCAAGGCACATTCACCGCGCCAGGGATATGTCCACCGCGTAACGCTCCTTCGTTGGGGTAATCGGGCATGTGCAGACGCTCACCGCTGTATTCTGCAGGGCTGCGTACGTCTACCAGCGGCTCGCGCGCTTGTACGTGAGCCAATACCTGGTCGCGGAAAGCGCGAATAGTCGCGTCGTCGCGCTCCGGCGCGCGGTAGTTGGTCGGGGGATACGAGGGCTTTTCACGGGTAAGCGGACGCTTTTCCAGCTCCCACTTGAGCCGTCCTCCGTCCATGATCCGGGCGTTGCGATGACCAAAGAGCTGGAAGACCCAGAAGGCATAAGTCGCCCACCAGTTGTTCTTATCGCCGTAGAAGACCAGCGTAGTCTCAGGGGTCACGCCCAGACGTGACATAAGGGTTTCGAACCCCTCGCGCGTCAGATAGTCGCGCCGCACTGGATCGTTAAGATCGGTTGTCCAGTCCACTTCGACTGCGCCAGGAATGTGACCAGAAGCGTAGAGCAAAGGGTCTTCGTTCGATTCTATGATCCGCACGGCGGAGTCATGTAGATGAGACGCCACCCAATCGGTTGACACGAGAACTTCAGGGCGCGCATAGCCGCGACGCACGAACTCATCCATGGTCACATCCTCCGTTACACAGGTTGGGTCAATGGGAAGCATGGCTCGGATAATATTATAGATGATTTTAATAAAAATTCCGCAAGATTGCAAGGGAGATATTGGCAGGCAGGTTGCGGCGTCGCAGGTGCTACCGTACAATGACGGCAGACATCCGGTGACAAGCGGAGGCAAGAGATGATGCACAGGGTATTGCGTGCAGTCCTGGCCGTTTGCCTTGCGGGAATGCTGTTAGCAATAGGCGTTGGGCAGCCTGCAAGAAGAGTCCTGGCCGCTCCACCGACACAAGAAACCCCGACGCGGCTGGTTTACGGGCAAACTGTAGACGGCAATCTTAGTCCAGAACAGCCAAGCGCTTTCTTCGTCTTCACCGGGCAGGCAGGCGACACCGTGACGGTGACCCTGATCGTCACCGGCGGCGCCCTCGATCCCTTCCTGGTGCTCAACGATATGGCCCGCACTCCCCTTGCCGTTGACGATAATGGAGCAGGGGGGCTGGATGCCCGCCTGAGTTATGTTATACCTGCCGACGGAGACTACATAATCCAGGCCACGCACGCAGGGGGAATCATCCCGCCAGAGGGCGGTAGCTACACGTTGAACCTGACTGCAGTGACCGAGACTGCGCCACCAGAAGAGTCAGCAGCAGGCCCTGTGATCACCTCCAATACCCCTCTGCTGGCACCCCTGATGATCGGAACAACCATCAGCGATTCCCTCACCCGCCAGACGCCGTTGCGCCTATACTGGTTTGAGGGTCACGCTGGAGACCTGTTGGTCGTCATGCCTCAGCAACTGGCCGAATTCCAGCCCTTGCTGGCGCTGTACAACAACGTCTTCGGAGAAGTCGGGCGGGCCGCGCCAGGGGCGGCGTTACGGCTGCTGCTGCCCGACGATGGCGTGTACTTCCTGGCTGTTGCCTTGCCGCTCACCAACAGCCTGGGGGGAACTTTCACGCTGACAGCAGAACTTGGCGCTGCGCTATCTGTCTCCGCGGAAGGAGCGATTGACATCGAATATGGGGCCAGTCAACAGGGCAGTATCAACGACAGTGTCCCTCAGGTCACCTATCGCTTCTTCGGCTCAACGGGCGATACAGTGACGGTGAGTATGAGTCGCGCGGGTGGAGATTTGAACTGCTATCTCTACCTTTTCGCTGCCAACGGGCAGATGCTGGCCGAGAGCAGCCATATAACGGGCGACGGCACAGCGGAGATCAGATATTCCTTGCCCGCAGACGGGGCGTATCTGATAGCGGCCACCAGAGTCGGGGCGGCGGAGGGGACATCCAGCGGCACATTCCTGCTGGAACTGCGCTCCGATGCCCAGCCGCCGGAGATTGCACCTGCGGCTGAGCCGGTGTTGCCGCCCGATTACGCACAACTGCCGTTGCTTGGATATGGTGACACAGTGGAAGGTGAAATCAGCGCCAGCAAGTTCATGGATGTGTACGTCTTCCTGGGTCACGAGGGCGAGCCAATCACGGTTGAAATGAAGAGCCTGAACGCAGGCACGTCGGCTACTGCGCTCGATCCTTTCCTGGTGCTGCTAGACGATCAGCGCATCCCGCTGGCCGAACACGACGACATTGTCGAGGGAGTGGAGCGCGATGCCCGCCTGGAGTTCACACTACCCCGCACGGCTTACTACGCGATCGTGGCCACGCGCTTTGACCAGGCAGAGGGCAGCTCCACCGGCCCCTATAGCCTGACTCTGTCCGGCCCAGGACAGCATTTGCCAATCACTGCCGAAGAAGGGAGCACATCACCGCTAGCACGCCTGAAGGCTACACCGCTGATCTCCGATGAGCCGATACAGGCCGTGTTTGAGAGTGCAGGCGCTCTGTACACTTTCACCGCTTTTGCCGGGTCGCTGGCCGACATCGCAGTGACGGCTGACGCCGGAACGGATATCCTGGTCGTTTTGGCCGACGAGACTCTCAGCGAAATCCGTTCGAGCAACGCGGGAACACTCACTGGTATCGAGATTCCCAAGACAGGGAGATACGCGGTCCTGGTAGCACCGCGCTTCGGCCCTGCAGATGAAACAGGGAAAGGTTACATGATCGCCCTGGCCCTGGCTGGTGTAGCAGAAGAGGGAGCAGCAACAGCGAGAACCAGTCGCCTGTTGGTGTATGGAGACCTTGTCAACGGAGCGATTGACGACGACACGACCAGTCAGATGTACACTTTTGTGGGACTAGCCGGAGAGACGGTTCAGATCACCATGAAGGCTTCCAATGGTTCGACTCTGGATTGCTACCTGGAATTGCAGACGGCTGATGGCACAGTGCTGGAAGCCAACGACGACATCGTGACCGGCCAGGTGCGCGACTCCCGTATCGTGGCAGAGTTGCCAGCCGATGGCACCTATGTGATTGTGGCATCCAGATACCAGGGACCGGATGCAGCACCAACCAGCGGCACCTACGAGTTGTCGCTGGAACGTGTGGACAACGAAGCCCTCATCGGCGTCAGCCCCGTCCTGGTGCCCATTGCCTATGGTCAAACGCTGGCTGGTGAAATATCGGACGAGCAATATCTGCTGTTCTACGTCTTCGATGGCAGGGCAGGGGACACGGTCTCTGTGCGGGTCGCGCATACGAGCGGTAATCTGGATACAGTGCTGCATCTATACCGGGCGGAAGGTACTCAGTGGGTGGAGATCGCCAGCAATGACGATAGCCCCACTGGAGGCACCTTTGAGCCGATGCTTAGCCGCGTGATTTTGCCCCAGACTGGCAAGTATCTGATCGCTGTTCACCGCTATGGCCTCGACCGAGAGGCTGGTACGGGCACCTTTACCGTCACACTGACCCAGGAGATTCCGTAAGCGCTGAATCCGGTTCAGAAGTGGACACGTGATGATACTGGTCTTCAAGGTGGGACAGGCAGGAAACGCCAGTGTCAGATGGGTGCTGGCGATAGCGCTGCTCCTTCTGGGGGTTACAGCGCTTCCGGTACCCTCTATTCACGCCGATGAGCTACTTCAGAGCAGTACCGAGTTGCGTTTGGGAGAGCCAGTGCGCGGTACAATCAGCGATGAATCGCCACGTCATCTCTATTCCTTCGCTGCGCAGCAAAGCGACGTGATCACGGTGCGCATGAGCCGCCTTTCGGGCGATCTCGACCCTTTGCTGATCGTCTCCGATGCAAACGGCTCGATCCTGGCAGTGAGCGACGATGACGGCGAAAGGGCTGACGCCCTCGTCGAATTCCAACGCCTTCCGTCCGATGGACGTTACTTTGTGATTGCCACGCGCTTTGGGCAGGAACATGGTGTCACCCAGGGCGAATACTCGCTGGTTGTCGAGCGAGCAGGGAACAGTCTGGTAGTGACCAGCACACTGGCCTATGGATCGCAGGTATTGGGGCGGATCAACGCACAAACCCCACTGGCTTTCTACTTCCTGAATGCTCAGCGAGGCGATGTGCTCACCATCACTATGCGCCGCACGTCGGGCACGCTCGATCCTCACCTCGATCTGGCCACGGTAGAAGGGCTGGTGTTGGCCTCGGACGACGACAGCATGGCCGGAGGCAGCACACTGGACGCGGCGATCACCAACTTCACAGTGCCGCAGACAGGTCTCTATCTGGTCGTTGCCACGCGCTTCGGGCGCGAGTCGGGCACCACCGAGGGCAGTTATGTGCTGTCTGTGACTCAGACTCCGCCTGAGTCGTTAGGCACTGAACCAGGGAATGCCCGGCTAATTGACTATGGGGCTACGGTCACTGGTAGCGTAGATGATGCGGTGCCAGTACGCTATTTCCGCTTCGAAGCACAACGCGGCGACGTGATCGCGGTGACGCAGAGCCGCCAGGATGGTTCGCTCGATCCCTTTTTGCAGATATTGGATAGCTCCCTTAATGTGATAGCCGAGGACGATAACAGCGGAGAGAACAAGGGCGCTCGCATTGCCGCCGTCGCGCTTCCTCAACAAGGCATCTACTATGTGGCCGCGTCGCGACGTGGTGGAGCAGAAGGCCAGACAGAAGGCACCTTCACTCTCACGTTGAGCGGACGTCCTGGCCTTACCAATGGGCGATCGCTAGAGATCATGTATGGGGCTACTGTAAGCGGGCAGATTTCCGATCAACACTACGCCGAAGAATATGTCTTCGTCGGTCAGCAGGGAGACGTGATCCGTATCATCATGGAACGCGCCACCGGAGACCTCGATCCACTGGTGACGCTCTACGACAGCGAGCGCAAGCAGATCGCCTTCGACGATGACAGCGGCGGAAATCAGAACGCCTTGCTCGACCGCTTTGTGCTTCCCGCTGACGGCATGTATATTCTAGTTGCTTCCCGCTACGACCAGATCAGTGGGACTACCAGCGGCGTATACCTCTTGACGCTCGAACTCATTCGGTCCGGGCGTTAATCTGTTTTCATTGTTGCTTGCCAGGGGCATCTCAACCATGACCTCACCTTCAGCCAGGCCGCCTGCACACAGGGCCGTTCCCTTCTGGCGTACCCTGCTGTACTCACTGGGCAACGCCGCCGGTCTGTTGACGTATACCACCTTCAACGCTTTCATCCAGTACTTCTACACCGACGTGAAAGGGTTGCCACCCAACTGGGTCGGGCGAGGATGGTTCGCCTTTGGACTGTGGAATGCCATCAATGATCCGGTGGCGGGTTGGATCTCCGATCGCACCAGCACTCGCTGGGGGCGGCGGCGTTTCTACATCGGCTTGCTGGCTATCCCTACTGCCATCGCCTTTGCGCTGGTCTGGCTGCCCCCTCTGGATGCATCCAATCCCTCGGCGTTGCTGGTCTACTTCCTGGTGATCATCAGCCTCTATGATCTCCTGCAGTCCATTGTCACCCTCAATCAAGATGCCCTGTTCCCTGAGATGTATCAGGACACAGCCGGACGGGCAACCGGAGCCAGCACGCGCCAATTGGTAGGGTTTGTGGTGGGTAATGGCATGGCCGTGGCGCTCACGCCAACCGTCTATGGCAAACTGGGGTGGAATGCGCTGGCGATCATGTGGGGAGCGCTGGCAGCATTGATGTATTTTCTGTCGCTGTTGGGTATCCGGGAGAATCCCGCCTATGCCAGGCAGGAGCGCCCCCCGTGGCGAGCGCAAATGCGCGTCGTTCTGACCAACCGCACCTTCCTGATCGTGCTGTGCATCAACTTCATGACGCGCTTCATCATCGCCGCCATCGTGGCCGCCATGCCCTTCTATGCCGACTACGTCCTGCGCATCAGCGAGACTCAACTCACCCAACTGCTGCTGGCACTTTTTGCCACGTCTGGGGGTTCGGTGCTGATCTGGCAGTTCATCATTCGCCGGACAGGCACCCGCCAGGGCATGATGCTCTCCATGAGCGTCGCGGCGGTGTTCGCCCTGCCGTTGTTACTGACTTCAAGCCTGCACGCCACAGCTCTTGTGCTGGCCTTGCTGGGCCTGGCCATTGGAGGAGTGGTGCTGGGGCCAGATATGCTCTTCGCCGAAGTGGTGGACGAGGACTACGCCAAGACCCGCATCCGCAGAGAGGGGACATATCGGGGACTGCTGGGTTTCATCTACCGCTTTCCGCCTGCGGTCGCCGGGTTGTTACTGGGAGAAGGATTGGCTCTGGCAGGCTACGACGCAGACCTGAGCGCTGAGATGCAGCCAGAAGCCGTGATCCTCGTGATCCGCGCTTTTACGGCCTTTTTGCCCTTGCTGGCGCTGGTTCTGGGTCTCTTTTTGCTGGCGAAATATCCGCTACATGGCGAATATCTGCGCACCATTCAGAAAAAAGTGGCAGCACTGAACGGGCAATCCGAAGCTGAGCGTTTCTCGGCAGCAGGCGCTATACCAGATGTCGCTGCGGGTAGCGATTAGCCAATGCAGCCCGCCATCATTACGCTCTGCGACAGATCGTCGTCTCGAACAACGTCACAGCGAAGCGTCGTCCTCAGGAAAGTCGCTATCTTCCGGGAGTTTGGTCTTGGGTTTACGCCTGTCAACCGGGCGTTCGGGAACAATCAGCATGAGGATCAGGTAGATCACCAGCCCTGAACCGCTGCTCAGGAGAGTGAGGGCAACAAAAGCGAGACGCACCAGCGTTGGGTCTACGTCGAGATACTCGCCGATCCCCCCGCATACACCGGCAAACATGCGATCCTGAGTCGAACGATAGAGGCGCTTCTGAGTATTCATGACAAGGCTCCCCACAGTCTGTCGGGCTGTCTCTATCGTGTAATACGCGCGCTGCCGGTTATGGTTGCACGCGCGGCGCTCAGTGATAGCCAAGATGGGCGTGCTTTTCCCCATATGCTTTCAACCTGGCCAGTTGCTGAAACATGAACGCGAAATGCAGCACTTCCAGCCCAAGGTTGAAGAAGGAACTCAAAGGACCGTAGCTGTATCCCCGCCGGCGCACCAACAGCCGCGTGCTGCCATCGCGGCGGCGCTCCAGCAGATAGGCATACGTCACATCCTGGTGATGCCCTAACGGCAGGGCCAGGTTGAAACCGCCGAACACAAGCTGTCGCCCTGGCTCCACCGCTAGAATCCGGAACCCCCCGTCCATACTCTGACCTACCTGAGGCGGCGCGACATCCTGGCGAAGGAAATTTACGCTGGGAATGCCCTGGTTCTTGATCATATCCAGGCCATAGTACCCCGTGAGAGCGCGTCCCATCTGAGCAATCCACGGCCAAACCGCTTCCGGAGGCGCGTCAATGTTAACAGCGTGGGTAGTCTCGAAATTGGGGTGGGGGATGTGCTCGTCGCCGGGTAAGCGGCGCTGGGCCTCGCCCAAGCGAGTGCCCCATTTGCGCAACTGGGGCCGCGCAAAGAAGTAGTACACGCCCAGAACCATCACGACCAGATTGCGCACCGAAATCCAGCAAGTCGTCTTACTCTTGTTCAACGACCACTTTCTCCCTCATTGCGCCAGCGCTCATTGAGGAGAACTATACCCCTGTGAACAGGTCTGAGCAAGGGCGCTGCAACGGGCGCGTGCAAAATGTGTCAGGCAGTTTGCCGCTCTCCGCTTTACCTTGCTCCTAGCTCGCTTTGCCCGGTTCATGCCCTGTCCAATGTGAAGGCAACGAGACACGCCAGCGCCGAGTGGGGGTGAGGCAAATGCCCCTGCGTCAAATAAACCGCTGACAGCCTTTGCATACCCCCGCATGACAAAGACACAGGTGAATTGCGCATAATACCACTCGCCAGTACAATGGAAATAGCTTGCCGGTTCAAAGGGGAAGAACGGGACATGTCAACTCGACGATTCCATGACGATATGGCGGATCGCCCCGCTACAGGGCCACGTCCGGCGGAGCCTGGTGTGCCGCGCGTTTCCGAATCCGAAGCCGGGCAAATAGACGCTACGCGACAGCCGCGCGTGACACCGCGTGGAAGAGCCAGCCGTAACACTGCTCATATGCCGCGCACCCTGGCTCAGGTCCTCTCGGAGGCCAACGATATGGTGGTGCGTGGCGATCTGACCGAATACGTCCCCCTTCCAACAGGTTTCGATCCCCTGGATGGGATGATCGGCGGCGGGCTGCGCAAGACAGAACTGGTCTTATTGGGAGGGGCGCAGGGCATTGGCAAGACCATTGCCACGCTGCAGATTGCGCGCAACATCGCCATGCGCAGTGGGCAGTTCGCGTTTTACCTTTCCTACGAGCACACCGAAACGCACCTGATGAACCGCCTGCTGTGCCTGGAGAGCATCAATCCCCCCGAAATTGACCTGAAGAACGGTGTACGACTGAAAGACCTGTACGACATCATTATTGCCGAGCGTGCCAAGAGCACTCTCCGCGGGGGTGCGGATGGACAGGGATCGTTACAGACCATTCTGCGGGAAAATGCGCGGACTGCCATGGCGCTGGCGCGTATGAACCGTTATGCCGACCGCCTGATCCTGGTCAAGGCCAGCCCCGCGGTTACGACGCTACGTGCCATCCGCGAGATGACCGCGCGCCTGTGCGATGCAACTGGCGGCAATGTGACCGTCTTCGTGGACTACCTGCAGAAAGTGGCAATTCACCCCGAACGAGCCACCGATGAGGCCGAGAAAGTGACCATTGTGGTTGAAGGGTTGAAGGACACGGCGCTGGCCCTCGGCGTGCCGGTGTGGGCTATTGTGGCCGCCGACCGCGAAGGTCTCAAGGCTAATCGGCTGCATTTGTTCCATCTGCGCGGCAGCTCGGCGCTGGACTACGAGTGTGATATTGCCATTATTATGAACAACAAGTACCACATCCTCTCCAAAGAGCATGTGGCCTTCAACCCCTATCAGGCGCGGCAATATCGCGATTGGGTCGTGTTCACCATCGAGAAGAACCGGGCTGGGCGTGCCATGCAGGATATGGAGTTCCAACTGCATGCACCCTATTTCGCCTTCGACCCACGCGGTCAGCGTGTGCAACAGCAACTCATTGACGACAAGATCATCGAGAGTTGAGCAAAGTCTTCATCGCCTCCCCAAGAAGAAAGGCACCCATGGGGGTGCCTTTGTCGCTTGCGGCATGGTACGCTACTGCTCTGTACGTAGTCGAAAGTGATACAACTGCGAGAGCTGCCGGACCTGTTGTTCAGCGCGGTAGCTGCTGCGTACCAGCGGACCAGACTCCACCCATTTGAAGCCGCGGTCGAGCGCAATACGTTTTAGCTCAGCAAATTCGTCGGGATGGTAGTAGCGGGCGATGGGCATGTGTTGCTTGCTGGGCTGCAGATACTGGCCGATCGTCAGAATGTCCACCCCCCAACTGGCCAGGTCTTCGATGACCTCGACCACCTCGTCGAAGGTCTCACCCAGTCCCACCATAATCCCGCTCTTGGTGAGCACCAGGGGATCAAGTTCCTTGGCGTTGCGCAGGGTCGCCGCGGCCCATTCGTAACGATCTTGAGGCTGAACCTGACGGAACAGCCGCGGTACAGTCTCCACATTGTGGTTAAGAATTTCCGGCTGCGCCTCCATGACGATCTTGAGGGCATCGCGATTGCCTTTGAAGTCGGGGATGAGCACTTCGATGCTGCACCCCGGCTGAACCTGGCGGATGCGGCGGATGACCATGGCAAAGATAGGCGCGCCGCCATCGGGCCGCTCGTCGCGGTTGACGCTGGTGATCACCACATGGCGCAAATTCATGGCCTTTACCGATTGCGCAATCCGGTTTGGTTCCTGCCAGTCCAGCGGAGCAGGGCGACCGGTTTTGATGTCACAGAAGCGGCAGGAGCGCGTGCAGATATCGCCCATCATCAAGAAAGTGGCCGTGCCTGCCCCCCAGCACTCGCCCATGTTGGGGCAGCGGGCCTCTTCACAGACGGTATGAAGCTGCTTGCTGCGCATCAAGCCGCGCACCATTTCGTAAGTAGCGCCGCTCGGAGCGCGCACCTTGATCCATTCTGGGCGGCGTTTGGGGCGCTCTTCATTCAAAACGCCGATTTGATCAGGATGAACAGGTTCTACCACCAGTCTTCTCCGTGTTAGATGGCCACACATACCATAGACCAGCCAGATTATAGCGCGCTTGCTGGCAAACGCCGAAGCGAGCACAGGCCAAACGCAGGCGAAGCGTGCGCCGAAGCAGTGGCCGATTACGTTGAGCGACGCTATGATAGCCTGGAAGAGGGGATCATGAGATCGAGACGATACGCTCAGCTCGCCACAGTCACGCTTGTTGTGCTCCTGTTGCTCGCGTGTGCGCCTGAGCCTGACGGGGAATTATCAACTGTCGCGCCGGAGGCTCAGACACTCGCCGCACCGCTGGCAAGTGTCACGCTTGCGCCGCTCCTATCCCCCACGGTCGTCCCCTCGACAGCGCTGCCAGGTACTGCTACTCCTAACGCCCACGCCTGCAGCGCGAGTAACGTGGCCTACGAGATTGAAGCCACCCTGGATTGGCCCAGCCAAAGCCTCGAAGTAGAAGAGACGCTGACTTTCCACAACGATACAGGGCACCCCCTGGACGCCTTGGTGCTGGCATTTCCAGGGACGATAGCGCCCGAAGAGCTAACTCTGAAGCGCATCGCGCTGGGAAATTCAGCCCTGCGGGACTATATCTTGAACGGCCAACAACTCATCCTGCCCTTGCCAAGCCCGCTACTTCCGACGGAAGTCGTGCAGGTGAGCCTGCGCTTTAACCTGTCTATTCCCCCTATTCGCTCAGGGTATCGGCACGGTCACCTGGGTTACTGGGGGTACAGCGCTCGTCAGACCAACCTGGGCCTGTGGTTTCCACAGTTACTCCCCTACAAAGAGGAAAATGGCTGGACCTGGCATCAGTTCTGGCCCGTTGGCGAGACGAATGTCTCGCGTGCCGCCAACTATCGCGTCACACTGCGAGTCCAGGGCGCGCCGGATACACTTCGTGTTGCCGGGCCGGGGGCTTTCGTGCGCTCCAGTGCCAATACATGGCGCTTTGAACTCTGCGACAGCCGAGAACTGAGTTTGTCCCTCTCTGATCAGTTCAGGCTGCTGACAACGACCTCAGCGGGAGGCACGCCGGTAGAATTGTTTCTGTTGGACAGCGGAGACGAACAGGCTATGCATGCCGCACGACACGCCCTGCAGGTAGCTACCGATGCGCTCGACCTGTTTGAGGAACGCTTTGGCCCCTTCCTGTTCGACCGCCTAGTGGTCGTCGAGGGAGATTTTCCGGATGGGATGGAATTCAGCGGGTTAGTCTTCGTCAGCGAGGCGTGGTTCCGCACCTGGCAGGGAACGCCCAACGACTGGCTGACGCTCATCACGGCGCACGAGGTGGCCCATCAGTGGTGGTACGCCGCGGTGGGAAACGATCAGGCTGCGGCACCTTACCTGGATGAAGCTTTGGCTACCTACAGCGAGTTGCTCTTCGTTGAGCATTACTACCCGGAACTGGTCGAATGGTGGTGGGCCTTTCGGGTCAACGCATACTCTCCGAGCGGCCCAGTGGACATGCCGGTTACAGCCTTCAACGCACCCCGGCCCTACATCAATACGGTCTATCTGCAGGGCGCGCGGATGTTGCATGATCTGCGCCTGGCGATGGGTGACGAGGCATTCTTCGCTTGGCTGACACACTATGTCGAGGCTATGCGTGGCAAGATCGCCGAACCGGCGGATTTTTGGGGCGCAATGACCGCCGAGGCGTATGCTCTCACCGCGCCCATCCGTCAACAGTATCTGGCGCAGGCCAGCGTGGTCTCTCTGCCTGACGCCATCCCGTAGGCCGATCTGGGGCTGGACAAGCAGGGAAAATAGATTGCGCTATACTGTTGGCCGCACTGAGTTTGTTCCTGCATACTTCCTTGCGGACACATCATGTTAGCAACTGTCTATTCCTGCGCTGTTGTGGGCCTCGACGGGGAGATCATCCAGGTCGAGGTGGACTACAATCCGAACTCGTTGCCAGCGTTCACCGTTGTTGGTCTGCCTGACACGGCAGTCCAGGAGAGCCGTGAACGGGTGCGGGCTGCCATTCGCAATAGCGGGCTACAATTTCCCAACAAGCGCTATACCGTGAATCTTGCGCCGGCGAGCCTGCGCAAAGAAGGCCCTGCCTATGACCTGCCGATGGCTATCGGCGTATTGGCGGCAACTGATCAAGTGCCGTTGCCCAAGCTCGAAGGATCGGTGTTTGTGGGCGAATTGTCGCTGGATGGCTCGGTACGGCACGTGAGTGGCATTCTGCCCATCGCCCATCGAGCGTGGGTGGACGGCTACGAACGTCTCTTTGTCCCCGAAGAGGATGCGCCACAGGCTGCTCTGGTGCCGGAGATCGAAATCATCCCCGTGCACTCCCTGGGACACCTGGTTGAGCACCTGTACGATCTGGCCCCGATTCCGGCTTACGTCCGCTCCGACATTGACCCCACTCCGCCGCAACATTTGGATGGGCTGACCGATTTCGCTGACGTGAAAGGTCAGGAGCATGTCAAGCGCGCCCTGGAAGTAGCTGCAGCAGGTGGACACAATGTGCTGATGGTGGGACCGCCGGGCGTCGGCAAGACCCTGCTGGCGCGGGCCTTGCCCGGCATTTTGCCAAGCATGACTCTGGACGAAGCACTGGAAGTCACACGCATCTACTCGGTTGCTGACCTGCTGCCCGCCGATAAACCGCTCATGCGCGTCCGTCCCTTCCGGGCACCGCATCACACCATCAGCGAGGCGGGCCTGGTAGGCGGCGGATCGTGGCCTCAGCCGGGCGAAGTCTCGCTGGCGCACCGGGGCATTCTCTTCCTGGACGAACTGCTGGAATTCGGCAACCATACGCTGGAAGTCTTGCGGCAGCCTATCGAGGACAAACAGGTGACCATCAGCCGGGCGCGGGTCGCGCTGTCATTTCCGGCCAATTTTATGCTGGTCGCCGCGATGAACCCGTGTCCCTGCGGCTACTACGGCGATCCCGTGCGCGAGTGCACCTGTTCACCGGCGGCAATTCGGCGCTATCAACAGCGGCTCTCTGGCCCGATGCTCGACCGGATTGATATTCATGTAGATGTGCCACGTGTGGATTACGACAAGCTCACCGATGAGCGTCGCGGAGAGCCATCGGCTACGGTGCGCAAGCGCGTAGAGGCTGCGCGCGCCTTGCAACACGAACGCTTCAAAGAAGAGCCGCGCTTGCAGTGCAATGCCGACATGGGGGCCAGCGACATTCGGCGCTTTTGCCAGCCAGAACCGGCAGCCAAGCAACTGCTGGATACCACCTTGCGCAAGATGCAACTCAGCGCGCGCGCCTATCACCGTATCCTGAAGCTGAGCCGCACTATTGCCGACCTGGACGGGAGCGAAGTTATTCGGGTGACGCACATCGCCGAGGCCATCCAGTATCGCCCCCGGCGCATTCTCTACTGATATGCGCTCAGGCTTCGCTCTCGGCGTCGCGCAGCTCGTCGGGCGTGTTGATGTTGTGGAATGATCGGCCCTCTGGATCGAGGTCGCAGTATTCCTCAGGGATCACGTAGCGAACTTTCACCCGTTCGTAGAAGCCAATGACTTTGAGCCGATCGCGCTTAAGGTCTTCGAAGATGGGTTCCAGGCACGTCCGACAGTAGACAGCATGTAACCCCTGGGGTCGGTCGTTGAATATGGGCACGATCACGTCGGGCGGTGTCTCAGGAGTCTCGTCGCATAGACCTATCAAGCGTTGCAACAGCGCAGTGCTGAGAAACGGCATATCGCAAGCCACTATCAGGCAGTAATCAGTGGGGCTATGGGTGAGAGCGGAGTAGATTCCCCCCAGCGCCCCTTTCTCTGGCAGCACGTCGGGATACACTGGCAGTCCCAGGTAGGCGTAGTCCGCGGGGCGATTGGCGATCAGCAGGATGTGAGTGGCACCGAGTGGCCGGATACGCTCAAGCACATGCTCGATCAAGGGTTTGCCGTGGAGGAGCACAAACGCCTTGTCGCGCCCCATACGCGAACTCTTGCCGCCAGCGACAATGACTGCACTGAAGTTGACCACTGCGCACCTCACCACACATCCTGTCAGTAGAAGCCAGGCGAAGTTGTCTCTAAGAGAGGTTGCAAAGAACAACCAGATTGTATAATATAGAGGTGCTTACCAACTAGACACCGCTTTACCCATCTGGAAGTTCAGTCGCAGACCTGTCCGAAAATCAGCCGAGGAGGTGAGAAACAGCGAAACAAACGTCCGTATCTCCCAGCACCGGGAGACAAAAGGTTTCCCGTATCCCTGTTATCTATTTGGTCAAGAGCTAAAGGAGCAAAGGAAAATGTTTAAGCGTCTTGGTGTTCTCGTGTTGATCGCCATGCTGCTGGTCGGCGTCGCTCCGCGTGGCGGGGCAGGCGCTCAAGGGGAAGTCTGGTGCGGCACGGATGAGCCGGTCAACCTGACCTTCATCGCTGGTACAGTTGGCGGCGAGCACGAAGTATACGTCAGCATCGTCGAGAAATTTATGGCTGAGATCTGCCCCAACGTGACGGTGAAGGTGGTAGAACGGCCCGAAAGCACTACTGACACGCTGGCACAGTATCAGCAGTTCTTTGCAGCGCAGAGTCCGGAACTGGATGTCTTCATGATTGACGTGGCCTGGCCGGGCCTGATCGCCGAGCACCTGCTGGATGTCAGCGAATATCTCGACGAGGAAGCGCTCAGCCGCTTCTATCCGGCGCTGATCGAGGCGTACACCATCGGTGGCCGTCTGGTAGCACTGCCCTGGTTCGCTGGATCGGGTATGCTCTACTACCGCACGGACTTGCTGGAGAAGTATGGCCTGGAAGTGCCGCAGACCTGGGATGAACTGGCCGCGGCAGCCAAGACCATTCAGGAAGGCGAACGCGCTGCCGGTAACCCCGATTTCTGGGGATTCGTCTTCCAGGGCAAGGCCTATGAGGGGCTGACCTGCGACGCGCTCGAATGGCAGGTGTCGTATGGTGGTGGTCGTATCCTCAGCCCAGAGGGCGTGATCGAGGTCAACGACCCGGCGACCATCGAGATCTTCGACAAGATCGCGAGCTGGGTTGGCGACTTCGTGCCGCCGGATGTGGTGAACTACCAGGAAGAAGATGCCCGCGCCGTCTGGCAGGCGGGGAACGCCGCTTTCATGCGCAACTGGGGGTATGCCTACACCTTGGGTCAGGCCGAAGACAGCGTGATCAAGGACAAGTTCAGCGTGGCTCCGCTGCCGGGCAAAGAGCCGGGCATGAGCGCCGCGACGCTGGGCGGTTGGGGCCTGTCTGTTTCCAAGTACTCGGCCAATCCCGAAGCGTCTGTCGCCTTCATCAACTGGATGACCGACTATGATGCGCTGAAGCTGTTCCACCTGGCCCGCGGTGAAGCGCCTGTGTTGCCCACCCTGTATGAGGATCCGGAACTGCTTGAGGTGTTGCCCTACCTGGCCTACACGGGCGACGTGCTCAACTTCGCGACGGCCCGTCCGGGCGGTGTAGCTGGCACACAGTATGGCACTGTCTCGGAACTGTACTACACGGCTGTCAACAACATCCTGTCCGGCAAGACGGATGCGGCAACCGCTATGGCGGAGTTGGAACTGGCCCTGGCGGACCTGGGCTTTGAACTTCCCTAGGCTGCCCGCAGCAGTCGCTCTGCTGACATGATGAATCGCTGATCAAGGCTGGGGGCAGAGGGTTGCCCCCAGCCTGCATTTATGAGGCTGTATCAGAGGGGAGGCTGGTGCAATGACGCTCATTCCGCCCTCAGTTGGTCGGCGGCGTCCTAGCGAGCAAGAAGTGATCGCTGTCGAACTGATCAGCGGCCTGTTGATGCTCATCGGCCTGTTCGCTTTTGCCTATCTCTTCTACGCGATTGCCACTAACGACACCATCCGCGAAGCCACGCAAGGACCGGAGATTCCAGGCGTGGGGTTGAATGTCGTGTACAAGGCCCCCGAAGGCGAAGAACCGCACTTCGAGCTGCGGCCCATCGAAGGCGGACAGGCAGGGGCTTCTGGGATCAAGGAAGGCGACTGGCTGGTGAGCATTGACGGGGAAGACGTCAGTGGCATGAGTCTGGCAGAGGTGCAGGCTCGGCTAGAAGAGAAGGACGTCAGCCGCGAAGAAGACGATTTTGAGATCACAATAGGCTTTCTCCGTCCCAAACCAGACGGCACGTTTTCTCAGCAAGAACGAGTCGTTCCGAAGAATGTTGCCCCCACACTCACCATTGCCTACCTGAAAAGTTTCGGCTTTGTGGTGCCATTGGTCGTGATCGGCCTGGGCGCGCTCCTGATTCGGCTGGGAAATCGGTTACGGCGCTACGACATTGTCGCGGCACGTTGGGCTATAGTCGTCTTCCTGTGGCTGATGATCGGAGCAGTGGTAGGGGCAATCTGGGCTTTCTGGGTGAACGGTAAAGGCGGACTGGTCGGCAACGCGCCGTTCAATTACGGCAAGGCGATCAGTCGCGCTGTGCCCTATCTGCTGGCAATCATTCCACTGGCGCTATCGTATCGCTGGCTCAACCAGGTCATTGATGAGATTTTCGACGGCGAAGAGTCGTTGATGTCACGCCAGACGCGCTTTGCCTGGACGCTGTTGGTGCCCACGCTCTCCGTGCTTATTTTGGTGGCAGCGCGACCGCTGGAGCAGACTTTCATCAAGAGCCTGACTGACGACGAATTCAGCGCCAACCGCCCGGCTCGCCTCATCTGGTTTGACAACTACACGCGCCTGCTCAGCTTCAAGCTGGCGACAGTGGAGTGCAAGAAGGATGACAACGGTGAGTGCGCCCGCTCGCCCAACGGGAGTATCGTGTGGCAGACTTCATCTGTTGAAGAGGAAGAGCGCAACAAGCTGCGCGAGATGAGCAGCGCCGAACGCAAGCGTTATGCTCGTTACAGTGAAGCCTCTACCCTGGCCTTGCCGTTCAGCGACAAAGGCCTGCGTATCCTGGGCAAAGACCCTATTTTCCTCAACGCTATTGGCAATACCTTGAAATTCACGGTCGCCTCAGTCATTTTGGAACTGTTGCTGGGGCTGATCATCGCTATGGCGGTGAATTCGCGCTTCAAAGGACGTGGCCTGATGCGCGCAGCCATGTTGGTGCCCTGGGCAATCCCGACGGTGGTTTCTGCCGTCCTGTGGTCGGTGATTCTGCGCGGAGATCAGACTGGCATTTTCAACAAACTGCTGATGGACCTGGGCATCATCTCCAAGCCGCAGCAATGGTTTTCCGCCAACGGCCCCTGGATGGCCTCCATCATCGCTGTAGATGTGTGGAAGACGGCCCCCTTCATGGCCCTGCTGCTGCTGGCCGGGCTGCAGGTGATCCCTGGCGATCTCTATGAAGCCGCAGCCGTTGACGGGGCGTCGAAGGTGCGTCAGTTCTTCTCAATCACTCTGCCGATGCTGCGTCCTACCATCGCTGTGGCACTGATCTTTCGCACGCTCGACGCCTTGCGCGTGTTTGATGTCTTCCAGGTATTGCTGGACACAACACGCCCGTCCATGGCCACGTACAACTACAACCGCTTGGTCTTGACCCGTTCTGATGGCTACGCCTCTGCCGTGGGCGTGATGATCTTCATCCTCATTTTCATCTTCACCGTTCTGTACGTCAGGTTTGTGAGGATTGAGCGAGAATGAACGCCAAACCGGGGATTGCCTCTCAGCAGACTCTTCTGGTACCCAGACGCATCACTGACCTGGTTGGTCGTGCTCTGTTCTGGCTCCTGATTCTGGCCATCGCCTTCTACACGATGGCTCCCTTTGCCTACGCTATCAGCATCTCTTTCCGCACCAACGCACAGGTACTGGTCTCTGCCCGTTATCTGCCAGAAGACCCGCAACTGATCAACTATCAGAACCTGTTCGAAGACAGTGATTTCATGCGCACCATGCTGAACTCGTCGTTCGTCTCCAGCGTCACGGTCGTGTTCTCGCTGGTCGTGGGATCATTCGCCGCCTACGCCTTGGGACGAGTGCAGTTCAAAGGGCGCATGATAGTGCTGTATACTGTGCTGGCGATGACCATGTTCCCGCAGATTTCCATCCTGTCGGGCCTGTTCGCCATCGTCAACGATCTCAACATCTTTGGTTCGACTGCCGCCCTGATCTTCACCTACCCGATCTTCACGCTCCCGTTCACCGTCTGGGTATTGACCAGTTTCTTCCAGGGCTTGCCAGCGGAAATTGAACAGGCCGCACTGGTAGATGGGGCGACGCCATTTCAGACCTTCTGGCGCATACTGGTGCCGCTCACCGCTCCGGCGCTGGTGACAACGGGCTTGCTGGCGTTCATCGCGGCTTGGAACGAATATCTGTTCGCCTTGACCTTCACGCTGGTCAGCAAGAGCGCGCAGACGGTGCCTGTGGCAATTGCCAACTTTGGCGGCTATGGTTACGAAATCCCCGTTGCGGACCGCATTGCGGCCACCGTGATCGTGACCGTCCCCGTGCTGGTGCTGGTGCTGATTTTCCAGCGCCGCATCATCGAAGGGCTGACAGCGGGCGCGGTGAAGGGATAAACTGTTCAGCTCTGCTGGCTGTACAGCGAAGAACGGGCCGCCCAGATGGGCGGCTCGTTCGCTAAACAGGAGTGAAGGTTTCGGCAGACAGGACTGGCGTGGGATTTGTGCTGCCTGAAGTGTTCATGTACAATGCTCACAGCGCAGGTGAGGAAAGCGAGCTTTTTAGCTCGATAGCGCAAGAAAGGCGAGATCTCGATGATAAAGCGCCTGACAGGACAGTTTAATATCATAGGCAAGGCGGCTTTAAGCACTCTCGCGCCCTCTCTTTACCGGCTTGGCTTCGTGCTTCTGGGGGTGATTATCGGCCTGGCGTGGGCCTATCAGGGAGCACCGATCAAGTTCCGCGACGCCGAGCCAGTCCACCTTGCCGCTGGCTACAAAGATCAGTGGATCAAGATGATCGCTGTCGAATATGCCGAGACAGGTGACACAGCAGAGGCCCAACGTAAGATTGTTGCGGGCGGAGTCAGCCCTGCCATGATCCAGGCCCTTATTGACGCCAATGCGGTCACCGAACCGGACCTGGCTCGCAAATTGCAGGCCTTGCTGCCCATCGCCGAAGAGAGCCGCGCTGCCGCCGGCAAACAGACCCAGAAGATCGAAACAAGCTTCTTGGGAGGCATTCTAGGGCCGCTAGCCTGTATCGTGGGCACCGCGGTGATAGGGTTGGTGCTCGCAGTCTTCTTCACTTTCTACTGGGCTGTGCCGCGCCAGGGATTGTCACGGCGCAGGGCCGAACCCATTTCTGGAGCAACTGTCCCCACTGGGGGAGCAGCCGCTCCCGCGCCGGCGAGTATTCTGGCTGCCAAGCGCGATGCAGCGCGAGAGAAAACAGATTTCAAGGCGCGCGGAGAAGTGCCGCCGGTCTGCCAATTTGTCTCTACTTACGTCCTGGGCGATAGCTTATACGACGAGTCCTTCCCCATTGAGACTGCGAAGGGCATGTTCCTGGGCGAGTGCGGTTCCAGCATTGGCGAAACGATTGGGGTAGGGGAACCCAAAAAGGTCACAGCGACAGAGGTCTGGTTGTTCGACAAGAACGACATCACGACAGTGACCAAAGTGATCATGTCGGAACATGCCTATTACGATCAGGCGCTGCGCACTAAGCTGGCCTCCAAGGGCGAGGCTGTGCTGGCCACGCCGGGCATGACCACTGTCCTTGAGACTCAGACGCTGCGCGCGCAGGTGCGCATCGTAGACGTGCAGTATGGGGAAGGAGCATTGCCGCCGCACAGTTTCTTCGAGCGGTTGGTAGTCGAAATCGCTGTGTGGGCCAAGGAGGGGGCAGAGGGCGGAGCCGGAGAACCCGACACCTCCGCCGCTTTCGGAGATACCGCCGAACTGCTCAACTATTGACAGACCGCGCCTGACAAACGTCGGGGCCTGGCATCGGCACAGGCCCCGTTCTTTTTCTGTCGAGGGTGCTCAGCGCACGACCTCAAGAATCTTGAATTCAGTCACGCCACCGGGCGTAGTGACGCGCACCGTTTCGCCCGCGCGCCGACCGAGCAACGCTGCGCCCAGTGGACTCTCGTTCGAGATCTTCCCATTGCGGGGATCGGCTTCAGCAGCGCCCACGATACGATAAGTCTCCGGCGGCTCGCCGTCGGCCTGAACGGTCACCAGGGAGCCGGGCTGAATGTGTGCCGCATTGCCATCATCACTTTCTTCGATGATAACTGCCGAGCGCAGCAGGTTTTCGAGATACTTAATTCGCCCTTCCAGGAACGCCTGCTGCTCTTTGGCGTCTATGTAGTCGGCGTTTTCCGACAGATCGCCCTGGCTGATGGCTTCTTTGAGCAATGCAGCCAGCTTGGGACGCTTGACATTGACCAGTTCTTCCAGTTCCTTACGAAGCTCAGCGGCCCCTTTTGCTGTGAGGAATTGTTGCTCTTCGGCCATGTGCTCACCCTCATATTCTGCTCGTTAGAAACACCTGTCTCACGTGCGCGTAAAAGGGTCGAAAAGCCTCTGCCACTCTTGTAGCGCATAGCGATCGGTCATCCCCGCAATGTAATCGGTGACTGCCCGATGCAGACCCCGTTCTTCTGCGGCCTGCTGTACCGAGGGCGGCAGTTGCCGGGGTTCTTTGATATACGTTTCGAAGATTTGGGTAATGAAGCGCTCGGCTTTTACTGCCATGCGCACTACACGATGGTGCCGGTACATCTGATGGTACAGAAACGCCTTCAATTCCGCATTCAGTCGTGCCAACTCATCCGAATGCCGCACCACATTGTACGGCAGTTGCTGGATGGCCTGTGGTGAAGTCGGCTTGAGTTCTTCCAGCACCGCGCTGGTAGCCTTGATCACGTCGTCAATCTCAATGCCCAACATGCGCCGGATCATACGATGCCGAATCTGCTCGCTGAACTCTTTGCCGTCCCAGCCGATGCTCTCCTTGAGCATCTGCCATATACCCAACCCGTCAAGCTGATCGGCAGTGATCAGTTCAGAACGGAGGCCGTCATCGAGATCGTGCGCATTGTAGGCTAGCTCATCGGCGACATTGGCGATCTGCGCTTCCAGGCTGGCACGTAGCGTGGGGTCAAATCCCTCCGCCCGCGAATCGCTGAGGTCATATTGTGTTTCGTGCTTGACAATGCCCTCGCGCAGTTCATAAGTCAGGTTAAGTCCCGGCCAGTCTGGGTAGCGCGACTCCAGTTTGGTCACGATGCGCAAAGACTGCTTGTTGTGATCAAAACCGCCGTGATCGGCCATCAGCTTGTTGAGGATCGCTTCGCCGGAATGCCCGAACGGCGGATGGCCGAGGTCGTGGCCCAGGCAGATCGCCTCCACCAGGTCTTCATTAGCGCCAAGCGCACGCGCCAGGCTGCGCCCGATCTGTGTGACTTCCAGCGTGTGCGTCAGGCGGGTGCGGTAGTAATCGCCCTCGTAGTTGACGAAAACCTGCGTCTTGTATTCGAGACGCCGAAAGGCCGTCGTGTGCAGAATGCGGTCGCGGTCGCGCTGGAAGGCTGTGCGGAATTCCGGCTCCGCTTCAGGATATTCGCGCCCTTTGCTTTCGCCGCTCAGCAGGGCATATGGAGCTAGCGTGCTCCGCTCAAGCGCTTCGAGCTGTTCGCGCGTGATCAACATCGTTTTGCCGCCAAAAGACTCAGACTGCGACGAGGTTGCGTCGCACGTACAAACAACCATAGCCGCGTTCTCTCAGCGGCACATGGTTTTCAAAAGATAACCGATTCAGGCCAGGTTGGCAATGCCGATTATTCAGAGCGTGTGCAAAGGTTGTCAGCTTGCACGCGCCTTTATCAGTAGCTGGTCGTTCCAGCGCCGTGCAGAGCAGCAAAGGCTCACTTCTACAGGTCGAGGCGGCGGGCGCTGTGCTTCACCAGAGTCAGGCTGGGATCACCGGCTTCGGCTTCTTTCAACACCAACACCTGGCGCAACTCCAGCAGTTGATCGCGCAGCACAGCCGCCTTCTCGAATTCCAACGCTTTGGCCGCTGCTTTCATTTCGGCTTCCAGTGTCTGGATCAGCCTGTTCAGTTCCGACTTGGACAGACTGGCTGGTGTAGCGGCGCGCTGGGGTTCGCGCTGAGCTGCCTCGGTCGCCAGGTGCTGCACGCGCTCTGTCAGATCGCGCACTTCTTTGACAATGCTGGCCGGCACAATGCCGTGCTCTACATTGTACTGATGCTGGATGGCACGGCGGCGTTGCGTCTCTTCGATGGCGACCTGCATCGCCTCAGTGATCTTGTCCGCATACATGATCACATGGCCATTGACGTGACGTGCAGCCCGGCCAATTGTCTGGATGAGCGCAGGGGCAGAACGTAAGAAACCCTGCTTATCCGCATCGAGGATTGCTACCAGCGATACCTCAGGCAGGTCAAGACCTTCGCGCAGCAGGTTGATGCCCACTACTACGTCGTAGACCCCCAGGCGCAGGTCGCGCAGAATCTCCACGCGCTCGATGGTCTCGATTTCGCTGTGCAGGTAGTGAACGCGAATGCCCATCTCCAGCAGGTAGTCGGCCAAGTCTTCTGCCATGCGCTTGGTGAGCGTGGTTACCAGGGCGCGTTCGCCGCGCTGCACGCGCGCGTGAATCTCGCGCAGCAGATCATCCACCTGGCCCATCGTCGGGCGCACATCTATGGTGGGGTCGAGCACCCCGGTCGGACGGATGACTTGCTGCACCACCTGGCTGCTATGCTCCTGTTCATAGGGGCCGGGAGTCGCGCTCATGAAGATCGTCTGCCCGATACGCTGCTCAAATTCCTCAAAGCTCAGCGGGCGATTATCCAGGGCACTGGGCAGACGGAAACCATATTCGACAAGCGTCTCCTTGCGCGAACGATCCCCGCCAAACATGCCCCGCACCTGGGGGATGGTCATGTGTGATTCATCTACCACCAACAAGAAATCGGGCGGGAAGTAGTCGAGCAGCGTCCACGGAGGGCTTCCTGGAGGCCGCTGGTCAAGGTGACGAGAGTAGTTCTCGATGCCACTGGTATAGCCTAGCTCGCGGATCATCTCCAGATCGTAACGGGTACGCTGTTCCAGACGCTGCGCTTCCAGCAAACGTCCGGCGGCCTTCAGTTCCGCAACGCGCTGTTCCAGTTCCTGTTCGATGTCGTGTAATGCCTGCCGCAAGAGTTCGTCTTCGGTGACAAACTGCTTGGCCGGGAAGACCTTGAGCGCGTCGTGCTGTGCCAACACCTCGCCGGTCAGCGGATCGAACTCGATCAGCCGCTCGATTTCGTCGCCGAACATCGCCACGCGATAGGCCGAGGTGCTGTAGGCGGGCATGATTTCGAGAGTATCCCCGCGCACCCGAAAAGTGCCCGGTCGCAACTCGAAATCATTGCGGCCATACTGGATGCCCACCAGATGGCGCAGGATCAGGTCGCGGCGGAACTGCGCGCCTGAGCGTAGTTCGAGAGTTGCCTTGCCCCAGGTGACTGGGTTGCCAATGCCGTAGATGCACGACACTGAGGCCACGATGATCACATCGCGCCGGCTGAGGAGAGCCGCTGTGGCTGAAAGGCGCAACCGATCTATTTCCTCATTGATCTCTGTCTCTTTCTCGATGTACAGATCGTGGCGAGGGACATAGGCTTCCGGCTGGTAGTAGTCGTAGTAGGAGACGAAGTATTCGACGGCGTTGTGCGGGAAGAATTCCCTGAACTCCGCGTACAATTGAGCTGCCAGAGTCTTGTTATGGGCCAGCACCAGGGTGGGGCGCTGGGCCGCAGCAATGACATTGGCAATAGTATAGGTCTTGCCAGTGCCCGTCGCGCCCAGCAGTGTCTGGAAGCGGTATCCCGCCTCCAAGCCTTTCAAGAGCGCCTCGATAGCCTGGGGTTGATCCCCCGTCGGACGATAGTTGGATACAAGCTGAAAGCCAGGCATGGCATCGCTCCGCACTCAGCCGAACGCAAGTTCTATAATATAGCACAAAGATGCTGTTCTGACGAACCTGATTCTGAACATAGCAGGAGCGCTTTCGGATTTGGGGGCGAGAAGGGGTTCAAAATAACTGCCCCAAAAGCGATGGCCCTCTTCTGGACTACGGGCGCAGCGAACCCGGGTTCGGCTCCACGTAAATGGGATTGCTGAGAATCCAGGCGCGTTCGACGCCACGATACGTCTTCCAAACCTCCACACGGTATGCGCCTGGTGAGCGAACGACGTGCGTCAGGTTCTCCGCCTGCCTTTCTTCGGCTACCACCGTCCCGTTACAGATGAGGCGAATGCGTGCCCGCGCCGGAGCCATCGCCTGTAACGTCACGCCATGACCCAGGCGGATCGACTCACCCATGATCGCAGTGGTATTCTGGCCCTGTGCCGAGAAGCGAAAACCCGCCGTCGCGCCAGGAATGTCGTAGCCGATGAAGGCGCGCCCGGCCTTCAGTGCCTGATAAAGCTGAACTTGGTCGTATTCCGCCTCTCCGCTCAGCGGAGCCTTAGTAAGGACATGGGTATTGACTGCGCTGAACAGAAAATCGTAGGGGAACACTTCGTATTCCCACAGTCCCAGCCGGACGCGCGTACCGTGAGCGTCCGCTGCCCCAATCCCCACCACGCGATGCCCCCGTTCCAACAGGTCGTCCCACAGAGCCAATGTTGCTGGCGACGGCCCGATGATGATCTCCTCAGGTCGAAAGATATGGCGCAGCGCCTGTTTGCGGTCAGGCAGATATTCCTTGAAGCACGACATGTAATTCCAGATTTCCAGGCCCGTGAAGCCGTCCACATAGCGATCGACCCAGGGAATGGCGGGTTCGCCCAGCCATGCCACAGCCAGATCGTCAGGATGAGCCATGAACGTCAGTCCACCCAGCCGGTCAACGTCCTGCAATAGCGCAGGCAAACTGTAGGCGTGGGGAGCCATCTCGTCCTCGACGCCGAAGACCAGGACGTGGTTGCATTGCGGGTTGCGGGTGCGATCGTGCACTTCCTCCCCGGAGAGCAGTAACACATATCCTCGTTCCTCATCGCCGTAGTAACCTTCAATACCTGCCACCCGCACGTTGTGGTCGGTGAAAATGACAAAGTCCAGACCTGTTAGCAACGCCGCCTCGGCAACCTGTTGATGCGATGCCTCTCCATCTGAATAGGTGGTATGGACATGAACGTTGCCTACATACTCGTAATATGGCATGGTGGCCTCCGCTCTGCGATCTTGCGGCCAAGCGTACAGCATGCGCTGGCCGACTGTCAAGAAACCGGCGCCCGTCTCAAGTGCCCCTGTGGTATACTAGGCAGCGTGGTATGATGCTGAGCTGACAAATGTGGTGCAGAACCCATGAGCGAGCGGATGCAGCCACCCGAAACTGGCGAGCCTCAGGATCGCCTATCGCCCTCCAGCCGCCTGCCGAACGCTGCTGAGCCAGCCCGACAGGGTGATACAGACGCGCTACAGCCCACCCGCCCGCTCCCTCCGGCATCGCAGATACCGCCAGCCAGCAGGCCGGTGACCAGGACACCCCAGACGCCTGCTCAGCAGCCTGCTCGCAAGGCACGGCAGCGACACGAGCGACGACAGACAGCGGCGGCTCCACCACCAGTGAGTGCTGCGCCGCCCGGAACAGCGTGGGCGAGCACACCTCCACCTCCTGTACGTCCGAGGACGGCGATCGCCCGTCCTCCAAGCCAGAGTGGGTTATATTTCCCCTGGTGGTCGCTGCTCGTCTTGATTGGGGTGGTGGGGATTGTCACGCTGGGCCTGGTGCTGGCCCTCTCTGCCATGATGGAACCGAACATCCCCGGCGACCAACTGCCGCGCGTGCAGGTTATCACCGCGCAGCCGACACTCAGCCAGGACTTTCTGGCCGCTCCGGCGCAGGACGGCGGAGCAGACCAACCGTTGTGGCCAACGCCCATCCGCCCGGCACAGCCCACCGCTACCCTGCCATTGCCCACCCCCATCCCCAGTCCGACTTTGCCGCCGGGTGACTTTGCGATTGGCATCCTGGTGCGCGTTGTGGGTGTCGGAGCGAGCGGTCTTAATATTCGATCTTCACCTGGTTACAGCGGCACGCCGCGCTTTCTGGCCGCTGAGGACGAGATCTTCGCAGTAGTGGATGGCCCTCAAACCATAGATGGCCTGGAATGGTGGCGCGTAGAAGACCCAGATGACCCGCAGCGTTTCGGCTGGGCAGCGCGCAATTACCTGATGGTAGTGACCCAAAGTGAGTGAGGTTGAGCGGTGAACAATAGCGAGGTCAGGGCGCGAGTCGAAGAACTACGCCGCCTGCTGCACGAGCACAACTACCGTTACCACGTGCTGCACGCACCAATCGTTACCGATAGCGAGTACGATGCACTCTTCGCCGAACTGAAGAGGCTCGAAGAGGAGCATCCGGAGCTGGTCACGCCGGATTCGCCGACGCAACGGGTCGGCAGCGATTTGCAGGAAGACCTGCCCAAAGTACGGCATCCAGCGCCCATTCTCAGTCTCGGTAATGTCTTCAGCCCAGGTGAAATTCGTGCCTGGCGCGAGCGGATAGGGCGACTGCTGCCCGAAAATGTCCGCCTGGCTTACGTGGTTGAACCCAAGTTTGACGGGTTGACAGTGGTACTTACTTACGAAGATGGGGTGTTGGTGCAGGGTGCAACGCGCGGCAACGGCGAACTAGGCGACGACATCACGCCCAATGTACGCACAGTGCGTACCATCCCCCTGCGCATTCCCATCTCCGGCAACGGCCCCGCCGTGCCACACCGGTTGGTAGTGCGTGGAGAAGTCATTTTCCACAAGAAGGATTTCGCCGAACTGAACCGGCGCATGATAGCAGAAGGGCTGCCTCCGTTCGCCAATGCGCGCAATACTGCAGCGGGGGCGATCAAGCAGAAGGACGCGCGCATCACAGCCCAGCGTCCGCTCACCGCTTACTGCTACGGCATCGTGGCGGCGGATGGTGTTGTCCCGTCGACTCAGTGGGAGACGCTGACCTATCTGCGCGATCTGGGCTTCTTGACCGCGCACGATGTCATCCGACGCTTCGACAACCTTGACGATGTCATCGTCTATGTACAGGAATTCGAAGCGCGCCGCCACGATCTGCCCTACGAAATTGACGGTCTGGTGATCAAAATTGATGATCTGGCCACCTATCATGATTTGGGAGTGGTAGGCAAAGACCCTCGTGGCGCGGTAGCTTACAAGTTTCCCGCGGAGGAGGCAACAACCCGTCTGCTCGACGTGGCTGCCAATGTAGGACGCACCGGCGTACTCACGCCCACAGCGATTCTTGAGCCGGTGTTCGTCAGTGGGGTTACAGTGCGTCAGGCCAGCCTGCACAACTATGACCTGATCGCCCAGAAAGACATCCGCATCGGGGACCGTGTTATCGTCAAGCGCTCTGGAGAGGTCATCCCCCATGTCGTCGGGCCAATCGTGGCTGCGCGCACCGGTGATGAGCGTCCCATCACACCACCGACAGCCTGCCCGGCCTGTGGATCGCCAGTTGGGCGGGACGAGGGCGAAGTGGCATATTACTGCACCAATCCGGCCTGCCCGGAACGTATCGCGCGTAACATCGAATACTTTGTATCGCGCGAGGCGATGGATATTGAGGGTCTGGGCGAGCGAGGAGTCCGCCAGTTGTTGGAACAGGGTCTGATTCACGACGAGGCGGATCTCTTCATCCTGACCGCCAGCGATTTGCTGCAACTGGAAGGGTTTGCTGAGAAGAAAGCGCAGAATCTGCTGGCAAGTATCCGCGTGGCCAAAGAACGCCCCCTGGCCCGTCTGATCGCCGCGCTGGGCATTCGTGGGGTAGGGAGCACAGTCGCCGAGCTGCTCGCCCGGCATTTTCATAGCATTGATCGTCTGGCGGCTGCCACGGAAGAAGAGTTGCAGACACTGGAAGGGCTGGGACCACACACAGCCAGAGCAATTGTGGAATGGTTTGCCAGCCCGCGTAACCGCGCCCTCATCGAGAAACTGCGCGTTGCTGGCGTGCGGCTTCAAGAGGAGGCTGCTGCCCCACAGCCGCGCCTGTCCAACCGACTGGCTGGGCTGACGTTTGTCATTACTGGCACTCTACCGACGCTGAAGCGCAATGAGGCGACCGCTCTAATCGAGCAGCATGGTGGCAAAGTGGTTGGCAGCGTCAGCAAGAAGACTTCATACGTTGTGGTCGGCGATGAACCGGGCAGCAAGCTCACCAAAGCTCAGGAACTTGGCATACCTCTGCTGGACGAAGCGGGACTGCTGGCCCTGCTGGACGATAAACGATGAGCGAAGCGGCCATCATCGTATATTCCGAAAAGCAGAAAGCGGTCCTGCGCCGACATCCCTGGGTTTTCTCCGGCGCGATCAAGAAAGTCGCAGGTGAACCAGCCGATGGCGAGATCGTGGCTGTCCGCGATGAACAAGGCGAATTTCTGGCTCGCGGTTACTGGAACAGCCATTCTGCCATTCGGGTACGCCTGCTTTCCTGGAACCAGGATGAACCCATAGACGAAAGTTTCTGGCGCGAACGGCTGCAGCGCGCCATCCAGGGACGGCATGTGCAGAACCGTCTGGCTGCGCAGGGTAAACCCGTCGCGTACCGCCTGGTGAATGCCGAGAACGACGGTTTGCCGGGCCTGGTGGTGGATCGCTATGGGGACTGGCTGGTCATCCAGGCACTCACGCTCGGCATTGAGGTGCGTAAGCCGCTCATTGTCAGCCTCTTGAACGAGCTGCTGGCCCCCGCTGGCATTTACGAGCGTAGCGATGTAGACGTGCGAGCCAAGGAAGGGCTGCTCAACCAGTGTGGGTTGTTGGCGGGGCAGGAGCCACCCGAACTGATTGAAATAGACGAGAACGGACGCCGTTTTCTGGTAGACGTGCGCGGGGGACACAAGACGGGCTTCTATCTCGACCAGCGTGAAAACCGCGAGATCGTCGGAGACTGGTTTCGCTGGGATGAGCACGCCTCCGAACGCGAAGTATTGAACGCCTTCGCCTATACAGGAGGATTCGCTGTCTACGCCCTGGGCGGCTTGGTCAGGCGTGTGATCAATGTAGACAGTTCGGCAGAAGCGCTCAGACTGGCTCGCCGCAATGTGGCGCTAAATGGCTACGCCATCAACGAAGACGATTTCATCGAAGGGGATGTATTCTCCGTGCTGCGCTATTGGCGTGAAGAAGGACGCACCTTTGACCTGATCATCCTCGATCCCCCCAAGTTTGCCCATTCGGCGCGACAGGTGGAAAGCGCTGCCAGAGGCTATAAAGACATCAATCTGCTCGCCTGTCAGTTGCTCAAACCCGGGGGCATTCTGGTCACTTTCTCGTGTTCCGGAGCAATCAGCGCAGACTTGTTCCAGAAAATCGTGTTTTCCGCTGCGTTGGACGCCCGCTGCGAGGCACAGATCATCCGCTGGCTGACGCAGGCATCCGACCATCCGGTAGCGCTCACTTTCCCAGAAGGGGCATATCTGAAAGGACTACTCTGTCGCGTCTGGCGTTGAGCGATAGCGCTCGGCGAGTTGCGCGATTTTCTGGCTGGTCTCGCGCCAACTGATCCGGCTTAACCCCATTTTCTCGCGCAACCCTTCAGGATCGAGGCCGCTACAATAATCTCGGACGGCACTCGTCCAGCGCAGAATCTCGAACGAGACGCGCGAGTTTACGCCTGCGGCGACAGCCGTATCGTGCAACACGTATTCCAGATTGCGTGCCGTGCAATCGAAGATGGTGTCCGTAGGCTGGTATTGAGCCATATACTCATCGAGCACGGCTGGCCAATCCGGATCGAGGGCGATTTTGCGTTCGCGATACACGTTACCCGGACGAGGATGGCGCACCAGCAGGTAGGGACGGCTCGGATCGACCCGTATCACGTCCCCAGGGCGCAGGCGCATACATTCACTCTTCTTGATACCGGTGTCCAGCAGCAGGCGCACCAGCAGATCAGGCCGCGGATCGGGGTGCTCCGCTACCCGCAGACTGGCAGTGAAAGCCAGAAGCTGCGCGATCTCGCCTTCGGACAGGATGGGTTGCAGCGGCGCTGAGCCAGAACGTTGCAGCAGGGCTTCTGCCGGATCGTGCGCCAACACGCGCTCCGCTCGCAGAAACTTGAAGAACACTTTCAAGGTAGTTACCCGGCGCGCGTAGCTCTTGCGGCTGCAGGGAACTCCGCGACCGTTTTCCAGCCAGTCCAGAAAGCGGTTGAGGCGGGTCGTCGTGAAATCTTTCAGAGCGAACTCTTTTCCGAAAAACTCTTCGACCAGCCGCAGGTCGGACGAGAAAGCTTTCAGCGTATGCTCACTGCACCCTTCGCTCCGCAGATAGGCCAGGAAGGGGCCGTGCGCATCGGCCAGATGGCTGTGCCTGGTGAGTGCGTGCTCTTTGTCGGAGGGAAACAGCGGAAGCTGGCGCGCAGCCATTGCTCTTCTTGCCTCATGCTGATCCAGCGAATAGTGAATGCAAGCCCATTGAACTTTGCCGAAAGACCCTTTAAAATCAATGATATCAAAACAATTGTCTCTTACGTAGATATGCCCCTCTTGATTGTCGCTGTGAACACATGGCCAAAGTATAGCATGTCAGCACAAGGGAAAGGAAAACAGAACATGGTGACTTACCAAGATAAGCCCTGGCTCAGACGGTATGATCCAGATGTTCCGCACAGTCTTGCTCCCTATCCTGACCACCCGCTGCATCACTTTCTGGAGCGGGCCGCAGCAACGCGAGGCCACGCCCCCGCCATCATCACCGCTGCACACCTGCCGTTGCTGGGGTATGTGGCCAGCGAAGTCTCCTATAGCGCGCTGAACAGCAACGTTGACGCTCTGGCGACGGCCCTGGTTGATCTGGGACTGAAGAAGGAAGACCGCGTCGCCCTGATCATGCCCAACTGCGCTCAGTTCGTCATGGCCTTCTATGCAACGCTCAAGGCAGGCGGGATCGTTGTCGCAGTCAATCCTACGTTTCCGCCCGCCAAGATGGCTGAGCAACTGCTGGATAGTGGAGCCACCGTAGCGATCACTCTGACCCTCTTCTACGAAGCAGTGAAAAGTATTCAGTCTCAGACCAAAGTCCAGCATGTTATCGCCACCAACATCAAAGAGTATCTACCGCCGGTCGCCCGCACCCTCTTCACGCTGGCGAAAGAGAAGAAGGAAGGGCATCGCATCGCCAAGCGGCCAGAAGATCACTGGTTGCAGGACCTTCTGCTGCGTTACGCAGGTCGCCGCCCAGCAGTAGAGGTGCATGGAGACGACATTGCCATTTTCCAGTACACGGGTGGAACCACTGGCATTCCTAAGGCAGCCATGTCGTCACACAAGGCGTTGGTGGCCAATACCCTGCAGTGTCAGGCTTGGTTGGCCCGTAAGGATGTTGACGAGCGCTTCCTGGCAGCCATCCCGCTCTTCCATGTCTTTGGCATGGTCGCGGTAATGAGCTTTGCCGTGTCGCTGGGCGCAGCCATGATCATGGTGCCCAATCCCCGCGACATCACCGATGTGGTCGCCAAAATCGACCGCTACCGGCCTACTCTCTTTATGGGCGTACCGGCGCTGTTCAACGCCATCAACAATCATCCGGGTGTGGTGGCGAGCAAGTATGATCTGAGTTCCATCTATGCCTGCATCAGCGGATCGGCCCCACTGCCACCCGCTACTAAGCGCCGCTTCGAGGAGTTGACGGGGGGAGTGTTACTCGAAGGGTTTGGGATGAGCGAGGCTCCGACTGCCTCTCACGCTAACCCAGTGAAAGGAGAAAATCGCACCGGGTCTATCGGTTTACCGTTCCCGGATATGGAAGTGCGCATTGTTGACCTGGACGATGGGGTCACCGATGTGCCGGTAGGGGAGGTGGGGGAACTGATCATGCATGGCCCGCAGTTGATGCGCGGCTACCACGGCATGCCCACCGAAACCGCCAACGCTTTGCGCGAGGATGCCGAGGGCAAGAAATGGTTGTACACTGGCGACATTGCGCGCATGGACGAGGATGGCTACTTCTACATTGTGGATCGTAAAAAAGACATGGCCTTGATCGGTGGCTTCAACGTCTATCCGCGGATAGTTGAAGATGTGCTTATGGAACACCCCGCTGTCCAGGAAGTAGGTGTGGCGGCAATCCCTCATCCTGATCCCGCCAAAGTGGGGCAAGAGGCGCTCAAAGCGTGGATTGTGCTCAAGCCAGGTCAGACGGTCACGGAAGAAGAATTGATCGCCTTTGCCAGTCAGAAACTCGCCCCCTACGAGGTGCCTAAGCGTTTCGCTTTTGTCAACGAGCTGCCACGCACGACCGTGGGGAAGATTCTACGACGCGAACTGGCACGAATGGAAATGGAGGCGCGCGAACAGCAGTCGCAACAAACCCAGTGAAGGTAAGTCAGGCCTTGAGCTAGCTGACAGATCGGCGGGATGGGCGTGAATATCAACGACTGTGGCGTGGTGATGCAGGTCCAGCCACTTGGGGTGATTGTCGTGACTCATGAGAGCCTCCCGCAGTGATTCCCCATCAACGCGAATTGACTTGCAGGCATTGTACACGCAGGTGGTTTCTGGCAAAAGCGAGGCTGCGCCCAAAAACAGCCCCCGTCTGACGGGGGCTGAGCAACTGGCATTAGAGGATGTCACGCAGGGGAGGGCGCTGTCCCCAGTGGCGCTGGAGGCATTTCGCTATCCGTCTTGCCTTCTGGCGCTTCAGCCGCGCCGGATGGCCTTGGTTCGCTAGGGCGCGCAGGCGCAGGCGTTTCGGGTGGCTCGCCCATCAACGCCAGGAATTCCTCGCGGCCAATTGTCTCGACCTCCATCAATCGCTGAGCCACCGCTTCCAGCTTGTCACGGTTCTCGCGCAGCACCTGCAGTGCGCGCTCGTACGCCTGCGAGACGATGGCGTGCACTTCTTCGTCTATCTGCTCGGCGATGCTCTCGCTGTAATCGCGCTGCTCGCCGATCTCGCGGCCCAGGAAGACCAGCTCTTCCTTCTGCCCGAACACGCGCGGCCCCAGCTTGCGGCTCATACCCCAGCGAGTGACCATGGTGCGGGCAATACGGGTGACATTCTCCAAGTCGCTCGAAGCACCGTTGGTGATATCTCCGAAGACGATCTCCTCAGCCGCACGCCCGCCGAGCGCGCCCGTGATCTGATCGATGTAACGCTGTGTCGTGCCGAGCATCGAGTCGTTTTCGGGCATCACCCAGGTCACGCCCCCTGCCATGCCTCGCGCTACAATGGTGACCTTGCGTACAGGATCGCAGTTCGGGAGCATGTGGAAGACGACCGCGTGCCCTGCCTCGTGGTAGGCGATCAGGCGCTTCTCTTCCTCTGTGATGATCCGGCTGCGGCGCTCAGGCCCCAACACCACACGCTCGATGGCTTCTTCGAAATCGCGCATGCTGATGCTCTTCTTGTTCTTACGCGCCGCCACGATCGCAGCCTCGTTGACCAGGTTCTCCAGGTCGGCCCCGACAAAACCGGGCGTGGATTTGGCCAGCACGGTCAGGTCAACATCGGAGGCCAGCGGCTTGCCGCGCGTATGCACTTTGAGGATCGCCTCGCGTCCACGCATATCAGGCCGGTCGAGCACCACCCGGCGGTCAAAACGCCCCGGGCGCAGCAAGGCGGGATCGAGGATGTCCGGACGGTTGGTGGCGGCCATGATAATCACATTGGTATCTGTGTCGAACCCGTCCATTTCGACCAGAATCTGGTTGAGCGTCTGCTCGCGCTCGTCGTGACTGCCGCCCAGGCCAGCCCCACGATGACGCCCCACAGCGTCAATCTCGTCCACGAACACGATGCACGGACTATGTCGTTTGGCCTGGTCGAACAGGTCACGTACGCGGCTGGCACCCACACCGACGAACATCTCGACGAATTCGGAACCGGAGATGCTAAAGAATGGCACGCCCGCTTCGCCACTGACTGCTTTGGCCAGCAACGTCTTGCCCGTGCCGGGGCTGCCTACCAGCAACACGCCCTTGGGGATGCGCGCGCCAAGCTGAATGAAGCGCTCCGGGTCCTTGAGGAACTCGACGACTTCCTGCAATTCTTCCTTGGCCTCGTCCGCACCCGCCACATCGTCGAAGGTCACCGAGGGCTGATCACCCGTGAACATGCGGGCGCGGCTCTTGCCGAAGGAAAGCGCCTGGTTGTTCGACCCCTGCGCCTGGCGTAGCATCAAATAAATGAAGCCACCAATGAGCAGTAGCGGCAGGAACGTGCCGATTAGCCCGATCCAGTTAAAGAGATTGCTGGGCTTGGTGAACTCGAAGTCAATCTGCTGCAGCATCTCCCGCGAAGCGCCAAGCGATTCCAGCAGGGCCGCGGGATCATCTGTATTGGGATTGATCTGGGTCTTGCGCGTTTCATTGTTACGGTACGTGGCGGTCACTTCGCCCTCGTCCGAGATCTCAATGGAACGCACCAGCCCATCGTTGATATCGCGCGCCAACTCGCTCGCGGTCAACTGCTTTGCATCGGTACTGTTGCTGCGTACCCCAAAGACTATCGCAGCAATGGCTGCGATAATCAGGATGTACACGAAGAGATTGCGCGAACGGTTATTCACTCCCTGCCTCCAGCACGTTTCCCAACCCGATTTGTCTCCACAGCCTGGGCTACCAATCGCGTTGCCAGGACGGCAGCGCATGATAGATTTGCATAATTCCTAATCAAAATTATACAGGAAGGGAGAGTTAAAAACCAGCCTTTTGCTCACCGGAAGAATTAATGTCGCATAAGAAAGTCCGACGTCATCCCATCCAGGCCTGATACACAGCAATCCACAAGGGAATGAGCAGCATGACCGCCAGAAAGGCGATGAAGGCCAGCACCAGCGTGACCAGATCGAGCTGTGGTGGCTCCTCAACTGCCCGATAGCGCGATTGGATCATAGGGGCAGGGGGAACCGGCGCAGAATAGCCTGGTCGTACGACCGAGGGTACTCCCGGCATAGTCGGCGGACTTTGGGCGGGCATCTCGGAGTAGATATAGGTCGGCGCTTCTGAACGCGCACTGCTTGCCGACGCGCGCGGTGCACTTCCTGGAGAGGGCACTGCGGCACTGCGTGGCACAGGAAGCGGCGCTTCTGGTGGAATGGTAGCAGCCGTGGCCGGGAAAGAAGCTTCGGAGCCCACCTCCGGTACCACATCGGTGGTGATCTGTCCGCGTCTACGGTAGCTGAGCAAGATGCGGCCTAACTGATCGGCTGTGCGATAACGCGCCGTCGGCTCCTTGGAGAGCACTTTCATCAGGATGCGATCCAGATGTTCCGGCACATTGGGGTTGAATTGCGACGGCTTTGGGGGCGTCTCGCGGATATGGGCCATGGCCAGTTCTTGCTGATCTGTGCCCACGAATGGCAGACGCCCGGTAAGCATTTCAAACAGGACAATGCCGATGGAGTAGACGTCTGACGCCGGTGTGGGGGGTTCTCCCTGGGCCTGTTCTGGCGAGAAATAGTGCGGGCTACCCCACACGACCCGCTGCCGCTCCTGGTCGCGGGGCTTGGTAGCCGTCAGAGCCTGGGCAATGCCAAAGTCCGTCACCTTGACGTTGTCGTTCTCGGTGACCAGCACGTTCTGTGGCTTGACATCGGCATGAACCAGACCGGCGCGGTGCGCATAGCCCACGCCTGCACAAATCTTGATCGCAATACTCAAGGCGCGATCAATAGAGAAAGGCGCGCTGGCGCGAATCAGCTTCTTGAGGTCTTCCCCATCTACATATTCCATCACCATGTAGTGCGTGTTGCCATCTTGCCCTACATCGTGGACAGTGACAATATTGGGGTGCGACAGGTTGGCAACGTTTCGAGCCTCCTGCCGAAAGCGCTTAAGGAACTCCGGGTCGTTGGTCAGGCTAGGGCGCAGGATTTTGACCGCAACGGTACGGCCCAACGCCAGGTCCGTCGCTTTGTAGATGACCGCCATGCCACCCGACCCCTGTTGGGCCAGCAGGCGATAACGACCGTTGAGCAGAGTTTCCTGAGAAGAAGACATCGGGCACATGCCCTCCGGCTACCGACGGGCCGGACAACAGCTAGCGAGTCACTCTAATAATGCTCGGTCCTGCGCGATCTTGCAAATGTTTTTCAGATAATGGGGAAACACTGTTGTGAAACGACAGCGGGGGGTGACTTTGCCGGCAGGTCTTCGGCCCGAAGATCTGCCAGAATGGATGCGCAACAGCCAGAAAGAGACTGATTTTCTATGGCTGGGCATATTACTGCTGGCGCTGGCCTTGAGCACACCACTCTGGATGCGCAGGGGTCTTCCGCCAACGCCGGAAATACAACAGCAGCTTGTGCGGACTCTCGAGATGTCGCACAGCTTTCAGGCCAGGGTGATTTACCCTCGCTGGGCCGCTGATTTCAACCACGGATACGGCTCTCCTCTCTGGAACTATCTCCCTCCGCTACCGCACTGGTTGGCTGGTTTCTATCATGCCCTGGTGCAGTCTGACTCCACTATCGCGGTCAAGGCGGTCACTACGCTGGGAATCATGACGGGAGTTGTGGCGCTCTTTGCCTTTGCCAGGCGCCGCTGGGGAACCTATGCCGGGCTGCTGGCCGCTTTGAGCTATGGCCTGTGCCCTGCTGTGATATGGGATATGCCATTTATCACCGGCGGGGTTGGGACGTTACTGGCCGTTGGTATGTTTCTCTCCGCCTTGTGGAGCTACGACGTATTAATGACTACCGGCCATCGGCGCGACCTGGTATTCGCCACCCTGTTCACAACTGCCTTATGGCTGTCGCATGCCCCGCTCAATATCTGGCTGACTCTGGTGCTGCTGGGTTGGGTGACCTGGAACCGATGGCTGGGAGGGTACGCCGCGCATACTGCGCCCCGGGCCGCGCTGGCCTGGTTGCTGGGCCTGTTGCTAAGCTCGTTCTACCTGCTTCCGGCCATCCTGGAATGCGACCTGATCCGCTGGCAGGCGGCAACAGCCTGGCCGCTGGCGAACTGGCAACCGTTGTCCCTGACGAAGCTACTGGCACTACCCTCACGTCCCGATCTCAGCGCTGCCAACCCGCCTGGCACCAATGCGATCGGGATTGCCTTGTGGGGAATGGCTGTCCTCAGTCTGGGGACCTGCTTCTACCAAGACTGGCGTCGTACTCCTGACCCCGCTGCCTGGATCAGCCGGGGGGAAGCCTGGCAGGCGCGCCTGGCGGCCCTACCTCGGCATATGCCTGCTGCTCATCGCGAAATGATCTACTTCGCTCTGGCTGGCCTGCTGACCTGCGTGCTCGCTACGCCCCTGGCAGAAACCTTGTGGAAGCACGTTCCCGCCTGGCTGAACGCCTATCCGCGCGATCTGGTACCTGCGCTCAGTGGCATTTGTGCCCTGGTAGTAGCGCAAATGGGTGCATCGCTGCAACAGTTGCGCTCGCAGCGCCTCGGACTCGCGGGCATGGTTGTTCTTGGAGGAATGCTTCTGATCGCCGCTCTGCCCCTGCGGAGCGAACCCCGCTGGCCTGTGTCGCGAACCCCCGCCAGCGTTGCGGACATTTTGCGCGACGAAGGGCGCGGGTATCTGGCTGGCTCGTTCGTGGACGGCTGGCTCTTGCCATCTGATCTGGCAGCAGTGCCGCAACCCTTGCCGTCATTGATGGCTTCGTACCAGAGCGGTTTCACAGACCGCGTGATACGTGAGCGGCTGCCAGCCGCCACTCAGGCCGATGTCATCGAAAGCGGGCCTCAGACACAGCGGCTGATCGTCAACGCTCGTCGCCCCGCCACAGTGGTGCTGGCACTCCTGTATTTCCCAGGCTGGAAAGCCACAATAGATGGCAGGGAAGTAAACGTACAACGCGATCCACAAACAGGCTTCGTCAGCCTGGATGTCCCTGCTGGGCGGCATGAAGTGCGAGTGGAATTCGGCAGCACCTCTGCGCGCGATGTTGGTTGGACTATATCCGCCCTTGCGCTGGCATCTCTGGTCGGTATAGCGCTGTGGCGAAAGCCCCTCTTGCTGGAAGCTGTTCCCAGGACCACCCCGAATGGGATAGGGATGGAACAACCACTCCAAACGTGGGCATTGAGCGCCCTCAGCGTGTCAATCGCCCTTATTGCTGCGGCGATGCCCTTCTTGCACGCTTGGCCGGTGCGAGAATCACCGCCCGGCGTTGTCGAGGGAGCCACCAGTTTTCCCCGCGCTTTTCAGGGAGGCATTGACCTGTTGGCCTTCAGCCTGGACGCTGCGCAACCTCTGCGCGCCGGAGACAGGTTCACCTTGCATCTGTACTGGCGTGCCGTGCAGCCAGATTTGCCGGACTATCAGGCTGAGATCGAACTGATATCTGATGAGGCGGAAAGCACGACCGCCTGGCCTATCGTACAACGCCGTCATCCGGCGGGCATCCCCACCAGCCAGTGGACATGGTGGCCGCTACTGAGGACCTACGTGCGCGATTCCTACTACCTGAGATTACCGGACGGATTGCCCGCGGGCACCTACAGGCTTGCGGTGCGACTCGAAACATGCAATCTTACCAGCATTGCACCGTGTGGAACGGGCACACCGCTCTTCGTCCATGATGGGCGCGGCACCAGCCTGGGCGCGCAGGCGATTTTGCCAGTATCCCTCAGCGTGCTCGCTGACTGACGCTTGCTATCTTGAAGCCCAGCAGTATAATCCCAGCAGATTCGCTTCTGTCTGGAATCTGCCCCAAGCTGTTGCCCTGGCGGGCCACGACTGTGGAGAATCACATGGATCAAAACGAAATCAAGACAAAGATTGATGCTGCCTGGCGAGCTTACCGGGCGGGCCAGCAACAGGCCGCCGTTGAGCATTTCAGCACGATCCTGGCTGAAGCCCCCGACGAGATTGACGCGCATTGGGGGCTTGGTCTGTCGTATCGTCACCTGGGCGAAAGGGAAAAGGCCCGCCAGGCGTTCGAGAAAGTAGCTGAACTGGCCACTCAGGCGCTTCAAAACGAACCGGAAGACCGCGAGCGCTATTTCATGCTGCAGCGCATGGCCAGGCAACAGATCGATCAGATCGCTGAGTTCCTCAACTGACCTGCACGGCAAGAACTTATGACTCTCAGCAAACGCGAGCGCCTAGAAAAGACCATTGCTGGAGAGGAGACCGATCGCGTCCCCGTCGCTCTGTGGCGGCATTGGCCGGGTGATGATCAGCGTGCCAGCGATCTGGCTGAAGCGACCATTCTCTTTCAGCGCCAGTGGGATTTCGACTTTGTGAAAGTCACTCCCGCCAGCAGCTATTGCCTAGTTGACTACGGAGTACAGGATCGCTGGGTAGGCCATCTGGAAGGCACGCGAGAATACGTGCGACGTGTCGTGCAACGCTCACTCGACTGGACGGAATTGCGTGTGCTCGACCCGACGCGCGGCGCGCTGGGCCGTCAACTGGAGACGCTGCGCCTGCTCAAAGAAGCCTTCGGCGATGAGGTGCCTTTTATCCAGACAATCTTCAGCCCTCTGGCGCAGGCCAAAAACCTGGCTGGCAAAGAAGTGTTGATCGAGCACATGCGCACTGCGCCAGACCGCCTGAAGACCGGCTTGAACACCATCACCGAAAGTACTCTGCGTTTCATCGACGCTATGCGGCGCAGCGGTGTTGCGGGCATTTTCTACGCCATCCAGCATGCTTCCTACGCTGTGATCAGCGAAGCCGAGTACCGCGAGTTTGGGCGTCCCTACGACCTGCAAATCCTGGAGGCGCTACCCGATTCGTGGTGGTTCAACATGGTTCATCTGCACGGATCGGCGCCCATGTTCGATGTCGTAGCCGACTATCCAGTTCAGGCTATCAACTGGCACGACCGTGAGACAGGCCTGACGCTGGCCGAGGGTAAGCTGCGCTTCGGCGGGGCCGTTTGCGGCGGTCTGGGCCGATGGGACCCCATGCACAATGGCACGCCTGTGGATGTGCGCGCTCAGGCACGAGAGGCCATCGAGCAGACCTTCGGGCGGCGTTTCATCCTCTCGACTGGCTGCGTGATCATGACCACAACGCCGCTCTCGAACATTCGCGCTGCGCGCGAGGTGGTAGAGAGCAAGGGCTGAGCGGGAGACATACCATGCCCATCCGGGTCATCGCCGGAACCGCGAAGGGCCGCAAGTTGAAGATGGTGCCCGGCTCGTCGACCCGCCCTGTCATGGATCGCGTGAAGGAAGCGCTGTTCAACATCCTGGGGCAGGGGGTTGTAGACAGCACCTTTCTCGATCTCTTCGCAGGCACAGGTTCTGTGGGGATCGAGGCGCTGAGTCGGGGAGCGGCGCTGGCCCGTTTTGTCGAGAATCACCCGCTAGCCGTGCGCACGATTCACGAGAATCTGGTCCATACGCGGCTGACAGATCGTGCCCAGGTGATACGGGCGAATGTCTTTCATTATCTGCAATCTCCCAGACCAGAGCCTTTTGAATATATTTACATTGCGCCACCGCAGTATATGGGCCTGTGGAAACAGACTCTGCTCTTGCTTGACGAAAATCCTGGGCACGTGCAGGAGGATGGAATCGTCATCGTGCAGATCGATCCCCGCGAGCGCGAGGATGTCTCCCTGCGACATCTGCAGCCCTACGACGTGCGCATCTATGGCAAAACCATGCTGTGGTTTTTCGAGCGCGTCTCGTCCGGCTAGGGAAGTTTTTCAGAGCAGCGCTTTTCCCGACAGAAAGCGCCTGGCGAAAGCCAATGCCTCTTCTCTGGAAGTGATCTCGCCCATTACCTGCGCTTCGGTCAGGCGCTCGATCAATTCTCCTACCAGTGGCCCTGGCCGTAACTGCAATTCCTGAATCAGGTCGCGCCCAGTGAGCAGTGGCGGCGGGGCTACGTCGGTTTCGCGGCGACGCAAGTAACTCTGCAACAGGTCGCGCCCCAGCTCCAGATAATAAGTCCACCGCTGAGTGTCGAGCATAATCCCATAGGTCGCCAGATAGTCGGCCAACGCCAGCAAACAGACATCTATGCCCGCTTCGCCTGTGTCACGCCAGAAACGGTAAACAGCCCGGCGCGTCAGTGGCTGACTGGCAAAGAGCCAGTGAGGGCGCATGTGATGGCGTACAATCACTTCCAGGCGGGTAGCTTCTTCGTTGCTCAGGCGGAGAGCGCGAGCGCGATCCCGAGCGATGACGGCCCCGATACGCTCGTGTCCATGGAAATTGAGCCTCTCACCCGTCTCCTGCCTGGCAGCGGGCTTGCCGATGTCGTGCAGCAGAGCCGCCAGCATCAGCAATCCTCGGTGTGTGTGATGGTTGGCCCACTCTTGTTTCAGATGCTCGCTCAGGCTTTCTCGCATGCCGCTGAACGCAAAAGCGATCAAGCCCAGTTGCACGTTGGCAGTGTCGTCAGTGGAGCGCTGGCCTTCTAACATAGTCGCGATTTCGTACAACCGCTCTACGGCGAGCAGTGTATGCCGCCATACGTCGTACTGATGGGGGGGCGGCTGTGCCACTCCTATCAGTTGTTCAGCTTCCGGGATGATTTGTTGGAGCAAGCCGAGCTGTTGGAGCGCCGCCAACCCTGCCTGCGGTCGAGGTGCTTGCAAGATCGCAAAGAACTCATCGCGAATACGTTCTACGGAGCACTCTTTCAAACGATGCACATTGTCGCGCAGCGCAGCCCGCGTCTCTGGCTCGATGAACAGGCCGAACACGAGACTGAAGCGCACTGCGCGCAAACTGCGCACCGGGTCGTCCGCAATGGCCCCTGGCGCGCAAAAGCGGAGCCTTTTCGCTTGCAGATCGGCCAGACCACCTAAGGGATCGTACACATGCTGCCCGCCGCCCGCCAGAGGTGCGGCCATGGCGTTGATGGTGAAATCGCGCAGGGACAGGTCGGTCAGCAAGTTTGGCCCACGGATGCGGGCCACATCAACTGTGATGGTTTCTTGTTCCCATGGGATCAGCGCTCTTCCCACGCCGCGCTCAACGTCGAGCGGATAATAAGCGCCCCCCAATTTGTCAGCGATCACCCTGGCGACAGCGCAGCCGTCATCTTTCGTCACCAGATCGAGATCGTGGGAGGGCCGCTGGAGCAGCGCGTCGCGCACCACTCCTCCGACAAGGTAGATATCTGGCTGATCTTGCAGGAGGGCACGCAGGCGTTCAACAAGCGGCGGCCAGACCAGCGGGCGCGCTGGTACGACAGGCTCCCAAGCCAATCACGCCTCCTCCACCTGTACGTCTGGCTTGCACACGCCGATGAAGGGAAGGTTGCGGTAATACTCATCCAGGTCGAGTCCATAACCGAAGACAAACTTGTCCGGAATCTCGAACCCTACGTAGTCCAGATCAATATGTACCTGGCGACGACTGGGCTTGCTCAGCAGGGTGCATATCTTGACGCTGGCGGGATCGCGGGTTGCCAGGATGTTGAGGATATACTGTAGCGTGTGCCCACTGTCCACAATATCCTCGACGATAATCACGTGTTTTCCAGCGATATCCTGTCTCAGATCCATGTCTATGCGCACGCGCCCTGAAGTCTCGCGCACGCCGCTGCCGTAGCTGGCAATCGCCATGAAATCTACGCTGTGCGGGAAGTCAAGGTGGCGCATCAGGTCTGTCAGGAACATGACACCACCCTTAAGTACACAAATCAGGAGCACCGGACGCACATTGGCATAGTCGGCGCTGATCTGACGCCCCAGCTCAGCTACGCGCGCCTGTACCCTGTCGCTATCAATCAAGATTTCCTGCAGATATCGTTCGTATGGTTTGGACATCACTGTTGACCCTTTGCATGAGGGCAAAGTCTCATTTCAATGCACACGCGCCGTGTCGCCAGAGACTCCTGCCAGGGTATAAATGCCGATCAGATCGCGTGAAGCGGAGATGCTCAGCGCCATCCACCAGTCCATGACTGTCTGGTACAGGTCTTCAGCTATCTGAATGTCCGCTGCCAGTTGATGCGCCACATCCAGCAGTGAGCGGATGGCTTTGCTGAGTGGGGGGAACTCCTCAGTTGGGAATAGAAGAGCCTGCCCTGCTGTTTCGAGAGCGGAAAACCCCTGCGGCGGGAGGTCTGAAGAATGATCCGACAGCGCTGCCGAAATCTGTTCGCCCATATCAAGCTGTTGTTCGCGCAATCGCAAGAGGCGGAGATGCAATTCGTCGGCGATATTGCGCAACAGCTCCAATCGAGGCGGAGAACTGAGCACCTGTGATTCCAGAAACTCCAGGAATGCGGTGCTGTCCCCTTTGGTCAGGCAGTACTCAAGGGTCTCGATCGCCTCGAAGCGCAGGAGTTGAAACTCAGCGGACAGTGCTCCAAAGGAATCATCCAGCGGGTCAGTCATCAACCCTCCTCCGACGGACACAACCGGTACAGATACTCCCAGGTGTAAATGCCGGTATGATGACCATCGTTCCAGTAGAACTGCAGGGCGTAGTTGCCCACGATCTCCAGGTTTTGAACCGAATAATGGCGGGTGGGGATCAGGTGCAGCAGATTCTCTGGGTCGGAATGCCTTCCCATGTTGGCGTGCCCTCCCCGACACTCGGCACATGGACAGGCGAGACGCAGGGGGCCAAGCGGATAGCGACAGACACGGCCATCGTTCCAGCGAATGAGTAACACGTTGGACTTCTGATCGAGCGTGATGTCGTCTGGAAGAGGGGTGTCCATAGTTTTTATCTGCTGGAATTCGCCAGTTGCCTGGCCTGACCGATCCAATCGTTGTTGCGAATACGCTGAGGCCGCACCGTCACGAATGGGGCCAGGCGCTCGGCCAGCGTCTCTGGCGTCATGGCAGCAAGCTGCGCAAAACTGACAATGCCCGCGTCGCGCAGAGCCTGCGCAAAACGGGGACCAACATCCTTGATCAGCGTGAAATCGTCACCTGGCATGGCGGCATCAACGGCGGGCGCAGGCTCTGCCTCCAGGGTATCCAGTGGTAGTTTGATCTCCGGAAGTGGCTCTGGCCCGGCATCAGGAACACGAGAACGAACCAGGAAACGCGCAGCGAGCTTGCCACGCTTGCTTTCTTTGAGCAAAAGCCATCCCACAACCGCGCTGGCTGCCAGCCCAGCGCCCAGCACGATCGAATTTCTCACCGCTTTGTACATGGCGCGCTCTCTTTCACTCTGGTCTCAGGCACAAATTGTGCAACACAGACCAATCACAACGGCCCGCCGGTTCCCCCGACTCTTCCCGTGATGGTGCGCGTATTGTATCATGGGAGGCAAGAGGGTGTCCAATGCGCTGCTCCGAATTTCCTTGGCCCTTGCTGAAAATGCACCATTATATATCAAGTAATATATTTTAATAATGCAAATGCGTCTGTTAGACAGGAGAGATTAATATTTTGGGCTATGCGCGTAATGTGAAAGAACACAATCCTTAGCACTTGCCTTATCTCTCAACATCCTCTATACTATACTCTGGTAATTGCTTACAGACAAGAGAGGCCAGCCATGGAACTGAATCAGATGGTGTCAAGGGTCCTTGAGGCGGTACACATGCGTGGGGCAGGAGCACAAGTGATCTTGTTGCACCCGGCCAGTCGCTACCGGTCAATGGTCGTCGCGCAGCTCATGAATTCGACAGAGCAGCGCGTATTCTATTACGCGATGGGGCCGGACGATGTGGATGTGCGCTCGTTCCTGTCCGGCATCACTCATGATCTCGCCAACCAGCATCCTACTTTTGGCCGCCACGTCAATCTGATCCAGTTCGACCCGGAGCAAAAACTGGTAGACTTGCTGGATGCTTTCGTAGCTGATCTGGCCGATCTCTCCAGCGACCCATTCATGCTGATCCTGGACGAATACGACCGTACCGACAGCGCAGACGACATCCAGTGGTTCATCGAACAAACGATTCTGCGCGTTCCCTCTCGTTGCCAGATCATTATCAACAGCCGGACGCTGCCTCGTCTCCCCTGGATCTCGCTGATCGCTCAGAAGAAAGCGGTCATTCTACGCGATGACCAATTGGTGACCAGCAACTTCTACGACATGCGCACCGACGGCGTGATTCACCTGCAGGTGAACGCACTGGGACCTGGCATGGTCATTCACAACGGTGAAGTGATCAACACCTGGGAAGGGCACTTGCCTCGCCTGCTATTCTTCTTCGCGTTGGACAAGCCAGTAGTAACCCGCTCGGAGATCTGCCAGGCTTTCTGGCCCGATCTGGCCAGCGACCAGGCGGTCAACGTCTTCCATGTGACCAAGCGCCGCCTGCACAAAGCGCTCAACTTCGATGTGCTAGTACACGAAGGGGGCTATTACCGCATCAATCCGGAAGTGTCCGTCGAGTACGACATCGCCGAGTTTGTCGGCGCTTTGGTGCGTGGACGCGCGCCGGAAACCCAGGACAAAACCAGTGCCTGGCAACAGGCGATTGATCTCTACAAAGGGCCTTTCCTGCAGGGGCATGTTGACCAGTGGATTCTAGATCGCCGTGCCGACTATCAGAAAGGCTACCTGGAGGCCCTGAGCGAGATGGCACGGATTCGCCTGGTTGAGGGGCGTCAGGAACATGCTCTGGGGCTGTTGCTGCGAGCAGTGAACGAGAATGATCGCTACGAACCCATTCATCGGCAGATCATGCAACTCTACGCCGATCTGGGGCGTCGCAGCGAGGCTGCCGCACACTACCGCAAGTTGGCCGATCAACTGAAGCAAGAAGGCAAAGAGCCGGAGCCGGAAACCAAGGCACTCTACCAGTCCATCATGTCCTGAGCGTGCACTTCCGACAAGGAAAGACCGAACAGAAAGCGGCAGGCTGTCTCACCTGCCGCTCTTTGCTTGCACGCCCCTGGAGGGGATCGAACCCCCGACCGTCTGCTTAGAAGGCAGCTGCTCTATCCACTGAGCTACAGGGGCATTGCTCCGTCATTGTACGGTCCACATCTGACCATGTCAAGCGCGATCAAGCAATCGGTTTATTCTTCGTCGAGGCAAGGACGAATGCCCTTGTACACCGTGCCACCACTGAGTGTTCTCAGGATAGTCATGGGTGGACGACCGATCAATTCGCTCAGCTCTACAGGGGTAAGGGGCGTGTTGCCGTTGGCCAGAAAGACGCGAAAGACAGCGTCCACCAGCGACAGGTGAGGGGTGATGAAATCAGGCTGTTTGCTCGCCTCGCGCAGCGCGCGCTGCAGCGCATCTACTTTGCGGACTTCTGCAGTGACGGGATCGATCCAGTCTACCTCCTCCGTGTCGCGATGCTCGGAGAAAAAATCGCGTTGTTCCGGAGGCAGGTGACTTAGTAGATAGACACGCAGATCGCGCCCCTCCCGCTCCCACCAATTGTAGTCAATGTGGAACTTGGTATCGAGCGTAGGTCGTATGCGTTTACTGGCAATCCCAGTCGAAGAATTCACCGTGTCCCCTGATCTGCGTTCTGCCATCAGGCCAGCCGCCAGTATGGCCCACCCACGTGCTCAAACTCAGGATTAGAAACCAGTGTCGCGAAGATCGGCCCTGGTGGACACCGGCGGATGACATTCACTGCGCTGTAGAGCGTCTTGGCATGCACCGTGCGCTGTGGGGTGAGCTTCGCCAGTTCGGCAATTAACTCGCGCATGATATCCGCCAGACCTCGTTGCGGCTTGTCAGTCGAAATCCACAGCGCATCAATGCCTTTGAGATCGTCAGCGCCGAGCACCATCAGCTCGTCGTATTCGGCTCCGATCGCACGCTTCTGGCTTTCGAACAGCAGTCGGTTGTTGGGACCCGGCACCGCGAGACGAATCCACTCAGTCCGGGGGCGATGCGCGTGAAAGTCAACGACAACCCGTGAAGGATCATCAGTGCGTCTGACGATGATATAGGCTCCCACAGGCAGGCGATGTCGGCGATAGAAATCGGCCAACCCATAGACATAGCGGTGCTCGCGCACGACCCAGCCGGGCATCTCCTCGCCCGTCTGACCATCGATCAGTGTCATCAGGATGCGTTGCGCTTCATACGCTGTCGGGAACAGGTGCCGCAGATGCGAGTTCAGCGGCAACGTCCCCGTCCGGCGATGAGGGAAGTTTAGACTAAAGGTCACCGAGTCCGCTGGCGAGGCTGGGGAACGCAAGTTCGATAGCTCGTCATCAATTTCATATTCGAGCTGCGCGAGTTCCTCTGTCAGCAGCCGCCAGTCATACTCAATCGGCTTGTAACGCAGGCGCTCCGGTACCTTGACCACTTCGGGCGGCTCAAGGTCGCGCAAATACCACAACACACGCCCCGCCGGCCCCACTTCGTCAAAGCGCGGGTCGTGGAACATCGCATATTCGAGCGAAAAGATTTGCAGGCGGCGGTTTGCCTCGCTGGGCAGTCCAACTTCCTTGATAATGCGCTCTGTTTCAAGCGGGCCGCCGTTGTGCATGACCAACACCGCCTCGGCCAAGTGCAGATGGGCGATGGTCACCTCTACCAGCAGGGACTTGAGGAACCACCGTCCGGCGAAGTAGACGACATCCTCTTCTTTGCGCAGCCGCTCTTCCAGCAGGTAGATGATGTCGTCCCCATAATCACGCATGATGACGTCAATGTCAGCCTGCGTGGCGGTAGGAAGCTGAGTATCAACGCTGAAGTCAATGTTCAGTTGATGAGGCGTTTGCAGCGCGCTGGCAAATTCGCGCGCTGCCCCGTCCTCGAACTCAACCCGAATCACCTTGAACTCGCCATGTTCTGGGTTGTTCCCCGGACGGACACCAACCACCCGGCCTACAGCGTAATCGAGCGCAGGGAAGACCAGCGTCTGCCCAACCTGATATTCGTGCCGGGGCTGGAAAACCTCGCCGCGCTGAAACTGCCGCCGCAGCAACTGCGCTTCTTTTTCGATCCGGAACACCACCAGGCGTCGGGCCAGTTCCTGGCTGGAGAGAGGCTTCTCATCTTCGAGGAAGACGTTGAACAGGAACTCAATATCTTCGTCTGTTACCTCGAAGTGATCGGTCCAGTAGTGTTCAGAGGCTGTCTGATGTCGAAGCAATGCGACCCCTGTGAGCGCATACTAGGTCGAGCGGGATTTAATGAAAACCGGAGACGTATTATAAGGCAGCATAGGGCTTCTGACAAGCAAGACACGCGGAAAAAAGTCTACGATTGTGTTGGGTGTACAAATTCCTGTCTTTTCTCCACGGCGCCTCCGCTTGGCCTGCGCCCAATGGGTTACGAACGTTCCCTGCCTCACGCTATAATCTGCAGAGAATTGGCCTCCCCACCATAGTTTTGGGGATCGACAAGCCGCAGCACAAGGAAGGAACGCTCATGACAAGCTCGACCAGACCTCTGCGCGATTCTTTCAACGCGCGCGCGACACTCGACATCCCCGACGGGCGGCTGACCTATTACCGACTGTCCGCGCTGTCTGAGCAGGGCATTGGCGACATTGATCGGCTGCCATTCTCGATCAAGGTCTTGCTGGAAGCAGCGCTGCGCAACAATAACGGTTTTGAGGTCACCGACGATGACGTGATCAAGATCGCACGCTGGTCGCCGTCTATGGCTGAGGATCACGAAATTCCATTCAAGCCCGCTCGCGTGATTCTGCAGGACTTCACAGGGGTTCCATCCCTGGTAGACCTGGCCGCGCTGCGCTCGGCGTTGCAGCGTATGGGAGGCGATCCGAGCCGCATCAACCCGGCCATTCCCGTTGATCTGGTCATTGATCACTCAGTCCAGGTTGACGTGTTTGGGACGCCAGACGCACTGCAGATCAACGCGGAAATGGAGTTCGAACGCAACCGCGAGCGTTACGAATTCATCCGCTGGGGACAGAAAGCATTCCGCAATTTTCGCGCTGTGCCCCCTGCGACCGGAATCGTGCATCAAGTCAACCTCGAGTATCTCGCGCGCGGGGTGTTAACTAGGGAACAAGATGGAACCACAGTGGTGTTCCCCGACAGTCTGGTCGGCACCGACTCGCATACCACCATGATCAACGCCCTGGGAGTAGTAGGCTGGGGGGTAGGGGGCATCGAGGCAGAAGCCGTGATGCTGGGCCAGCCGATCTACATGCTCTTGCCCGAAGTGATCGGCTTTAAGCTGATCGGACAACTCCCAGAAGGCGCTACGGCTACTGACCTGGTGCTGGTGGTGACGCAGATGTTGCGTAAAAAGGGCGTCGTGGGCAAGTTCGTTGAGTTCTACGGTAGCGGTCTCAGCAGTCTGAGCCTGCCCGATCGGGCTACGCTGGCTAACATGGCCCCAGAATATGGGGCGACCATGGGTTTCTTCCCGGTGGATGCGGAAACCATCCGCTATCTTGCCTATACGGGCCGTCCGCCACAGCTAGTACAGCTTGTCGAGCAGTATGCCCGTGCCCAGGGGCTATTCCGTACCGACGATACTCCCGATCCGTCCTTCACGGACACGCTCGAACTCGATCTGAGCACTATCGAACCCAGTTTGGCTGGCCCCAAGCGCCCTCACGACAGGGTACCGCTGACTGAGATGCGAGCGAAGTTTCGGCAGGCGCTCAGTGCACCGGTGTCCGAGCGTGGCTTTGCGCTGACACCCGAAGCGCTCACGCGCCGCGCTCAGATCAGGCTGGCGCGGAACGGGCATCAGTCGTTCGAGGTTGGGCATGGCGTAGTGGTTATCGCCGCGATCACCAGTTGTACCAATACCTCCAATCCCTCGGTCATGATCGGGGCGGGTTTGCTTGCCAAGAAGGCGGTCGAGCGCGGCTTACAGGTTGCCCCCTACGTCAAAACGAGCCTGGCCCCAGGCTCGAAAGTGGTCACGGCTTACCTTCGAGAAGCCGGCCTGCTCCCCTACTTAGAACAACTGGGCTTCTATGTGGTCGGTTATGGGTGTACCACCTGCATCGGCAACAGCGGGCCGCTGACTCAGGCCGTCGCCGAAGCTATCAGCGAGAACGACCTGATCGCGGCGGCAGTCCTGAGCGGCAACCGCAATTTCGAAGGGCGTATCAACCCATATGTTCGGGCCAATTACCTGGCCTCACCGCCACTGGTGGTAGCCTACGCCATCGCAGGGACAGTGGATATTGATCTCACATCAGAGCCGATCGGGATAGATCGGGAGGGGCAACCGGTCTTCCTGCGCGATATCTGGCCCAGCCAGGAGGAAATTCAGCAGACCATCGCTGCCGCCCTCAAGCCAGAGATGTTCCGCGAGCAGTACAGCAATGTCTACGACGGCAACGAAACCTGGAACGCCATACCTGTCGCCGACAGTCCCGTGTATGCCTGGGATCCCAACTCCACCTATATTCAGGAACCGCCGTTCTTCACGGACCTTTCACCGGAACCTGAGCCAATCCGCGACATACGCGGAGCACGGGTATTGGCCCTCTTCGGTGACACCATCACTACCGACCACATTTCTCCTGCTGGCTCTATCGCGCCCGACAGCCCCGCAGGGCGTTATCTGATAGCGCAAGGCGTCGCGGTGAAGGACTTCAACACTTATGGCACACGGCGCGGTAACGACCGTGTGATGGTCCGCGGCACCTTCGCCAACATTCGCCTGAAGAACCTGCTGGTGCCCGGCGTAGAAGGCGGAGTGACCGTGCATCTGCCCAGCGGGGAGCGTATGTCCATCTTCGATGCGGCGGAGCGTTACCGGGCGGAAAATACCCCCCTGCTGATCATCGCGGGGAAGGAGTATGGCGCGGGCAGTTCGCGCGACTGGGCCGCCAAGGGGACGATGCTCCTCGGCGTGCGGGCAGTGCTGGCTGAAAGCTTCGAACGCATTCACCGCAGCAACCTGATCGGCATGGGCGTGCTCCCGTTGCAGTTCAAAGAGGGCGAGAATGCCGCCTCCCTCGGCCTGAGCGGGCACGAAGTCTACGATATCGAGGGTCTGAACGACAGTTTGACGCCGCGTCAGCCGTTGCTGGTGCGGGCCACTGCTGCCGACGGCAGCGTCCGTCAGTTCACTGTGATCTGCCGTCTCGACACTCCGGTTGAGGTACACTACTACCGTCACGGTGGCATCCTGAACGCCGTGCTGCGGGCTATCCTGCAAGAAAACTCATAGTTTCCTGTCCACAGACAAGGGATCAGGGCTGGTCTCTTCTGCCAGAGGCCGGCCCTTTCATTTGCCCAGGATGCGCAAAACAACATGTCTGAGTAAGATTAGGGCATTGACAGACCTCAGAGCATGAACAAAAGGAGTTTGCGCCAGTATGCCTCGCGTCATTGTGGTTGGGAGCGCCAATGTAGATTTCGTTGTGCAGACCCCACACATTCCCCGGCCCGGTGAGACAGTCTTGGGCCACAGCTTCGTAATGGCCATGGGAGGAAAGGGCGCTAACCAGGCTGTGGGTGCAGCTCGCCTGGGAGCCGATGTCCTGTTCGTCGCCCGTGTAGGCATGGATATCTTCGGCGATCAGTGTCTACAGACCTATCGCGCAGAAGGCATTGATACCACCTATATCACGCGCGATCCCGAAGAAGCAACAGGAGTCGCGTTGATCGCTGTTGCGGCAGACGGCGAGAACAGCATCACCGTGGCGTCCGGAGCCAATATGCGCTTGATGCCGGAACATGTAGAGGTTGCGCGCGAGGCATTTTCACGCGCAGATGCTCTGGTCATGCCGTTGGAAGTGCCTCTAGACACAGTGATGACAGCGGCGCGCATAGCGCGTGCACATGGCGTGAAGGTAGTGCTCAATCCCGCGCCCGCGCGCACACTTCCGCGTGAGCTTCTACAAGCGGTTGATGTGTTGACTCCCAACCGCATTGAGCTGGCGCAGCTCGCCGGGATGGCCGAGGGGGATATCATGAATCTGACGGACGAGCAGTTGGGACAGGTACTACTCGGCCTGGGAGTCAGTCAGGGTATTGTCACACTGGGGGCCGAAGGGGCACTGGTAATTGATCGCAACGGGACTGTCCGTATACCAGCTTTTCGGGTCCGGGCGGTTGACACCACGGCTGCAGGCGACGCATTTAACGCGGGGCTGGCGGTTGCCTTGGGGCAGGGGAATAACCTGCAGGAGGCAGCGCGCTATGCCAGCGCCTGCGGCGCTTTGGCGGCCACCAGGATGGGCGCTCAGCCTTCATTGCCTGTTGCCGACGAGGTCACTGCTTTTCTGGCACAGCACTGACCAGACTCTACTGACCGATCATCAAGCGCCTGTAAGCCTACGGGGTTGCAGGTGAGGCGGGGAGATGAGATGATGACGGCCAAAGTACTGATCGTAGACGACGAATTCGCCATTCGGGATGCCCTGGGACGCAAACTGCAGCGCGAAGGGTTCGAAGTTGTCCTGGCAGGGGACGGTCTGGAAGGCTTGCGCCTGTTTCACTCGGAGCGGCCCGATCTGGTTGTGCTCGATATCGTGATGCCAGAGATGAGCGGGCTTACTGTGTGCACGCGCATCCGCGAAGTGGCCGAGACTCCGGTGATGATGCTCTCGGCGCAGGCTATCACAGAAGAGGACATCATCGAAGGGCTGAATGCGGGGGCTGACGAGTATCTCGTCAAACCCATCCGGCTCAACGAGTTTGTCGCCCGCGTCAAAGCTCTGCTGCGTCGGTCACAGATGGTCTCCCCACAGGCGGAATCTGGATACCATGACGGCTACTTGAATATAGACCTGCTGCGTCGGCAGGTCTATGTCAACGGGCAGAAAATACACCTGACGCCCACCGAGTTCAAGCTGTTGATGGTCCTGTTCGAAAACGCCGGGCGAGTAGTATCGCAGCGAGACTTGCTCGAACAGGTATGGGGGCCGGAGTACGTGGACGACGTATACTACCCCCGCGTCTATATCAGTCAGTTGCGCCGCAAAATCGAGCCAGACCCGGCCAATCCAACCTACATTCAAACCGAGCATCGCGTCGGCTATCGTTTCGAAAAACAGGGCAACTTCCTGCGCAGATAACTCGCCACTGGCGACCACTATGAGTCTCACGGCCCTCGTTCTGCTCCTGGACGGCCTGACGCTAATCTTCGCGTTGGGTCTGCTTCTGCTCGCCCTCTGGCAAGATCCACACAGCAACGCCAACCGCTACCTGGCGATATTTCTGCTCATGGTGGGTCTGTGGGCTGCGGGCTCGTTGCTCGCCCGCGCCGCCGCCTACACGAATGCAGACGCCGACACGATCCGCCTGGGGCTGCGCCTCATGGACCTGGCCTACGCTGGAGCAGGGCTGGCCCTGTACATTTACGCGGTGATCATCACCAGCGTGCGAGGACGTTTGTTTCGCCTAGCCAGCACTGCGGGGCTGGTAGGAGTGACAGGGTACCAGTTCTTTCTGCTATTCCTGGTAGAGATCAGCCGTCCTTTCGACATCAGCGCCACAGGGTCTTTGCATTTCACCTACAGCCCCCCCCAAACCGGGCTTTTTCTGGCGCTGCATGCCGCTACGGTGTTCGTTACCTGGCGTAACCGGGCCAAGATACGGGCGCGCGGAATTGTGTATGGTATCCTCCTCTATTGTATCGGACACAGCCTGGCCCTGGTCAGCCCTGGGCTGCGCGGTCTGGGCGTCGCCGAGGATACAAGTGCGGCGGCGGTGCTGGTCATGGCTTACACAGTGGTACGCCATCAGATCATGCTACCCCTCTTAGGACGTGCCAGACAACTCGAAGCGGTACGCGATGTAGGTCTTGCCATCAGCAGCCGACTCCGCCTCAATGAGACGCTGGCAGCCATCGCTGCTCAGGCCGCCGAACTGCTGGGCGCAGATGGTGCAGCGATCTACCTCAAGCGCGACGAGACCCTGACCCTGGCAGCCGTGTTCAACATGCCCTCGCAGTTCGTTGGCACCACAGTGAGTGTGGGGCAGGGGATCGTAGGCACCGTAGCCGGTGATAAGCGCGCCCGCCGTCTAGAGCACTACGGGCGCGAATGGGCTGGCGAACCGGACTTGCCACTGGCCAAAGAAACGTTTGGCGCGGTGCTGTGTGCCCCGCTTGTGTTCGGCGGGGAAGTGGTCGGAGTGCTGCTGGTTGTACAGGGAAGACAGGGACGACTCTTCGATCAGGAGGATCTGCGCTTGCTGGAACTGCTCGGCCCGCAGGCAGCCGTGGCGATCACCAACAGCCGTCTGTTTGAGGCCGAGCGCGAACTGCTGACTGACCTGGCGACCGCCAAGAGTCAGCTCGAAGCAGTGCTCACCAGCACCGAAAATCCGGTTATAGCGCTGGATCGCCGTTTCCGTATCATCTTCGCCAACCCCGCAGCGAAAACGTTGCTGCAGACAGATGTTGACCCTGTCGGCTGGAAACTGACCGACTTCGTCCCGCGCCAATTCTTGCCGGGCAGCGCCCGCGCTGCTCTGCGCGACCTCAAGCAGAAGCGGGTGCATACCTACGAGATAGATGTTCAGGGACACGTGTACCTGTGTCACGTGGCTGGGCTGGGACGCCCGCGCCCAAAGGGATGGGTGATTGTATTAAATGATATTACTGAATTGAAAGAACTTGATAAACTGAAGAGTCAAATGCTGCAAATGACCAGTCACGACCTGAAAAACCCATTGCAGGCAGCCATGAGTTATGTGGAGTTGCTCCAGGAAGATGGCGAAGCCGTCTTCACGCCGGAAATGCGCGATTATCTCAGTTCGATCTGGCTGCAGCTTTCGCGTATGTACCGCCTGATCAACGGCATTCTTGACCTCGAACGGGCAGGGGCAGGGCGGCGCGTGAGCGAAGAGTGCGACATGGCCAACCTGCTGGGACGGGTTGCCGTGGATATGGCCCCGTCAGCGCGCGAGCGGCAGATCACCCTGGACTTGCACATTGGGGACACGCTGCCGTCTGTCTGGGGCGATGCGCAGCAACTGACGCAGGCTTTCGCCAACATCGTGGACAACGCCATCAAGTTCACGCAGCCTGGTGGTCGGGTGGACATCGAGGCGCTATCCTATGAAGGTCTCGTCTACGTGATTGTCCGCGACACTGGTATTGGCATAGCGCCCGAAGACCTGCCGCACGTTTTTGAGCGATTCTACCGGGGCAGGCAGCGCCTTCCTGGGGAAATCAGCGGGTCGGGTCTCGGTCTGGCGTTGGTCAAGGTTGTGGTGGAACGTCACGGCGGCGAGGTCTATCTGGACAGCGCACCGGGGCAGGGGACTACGGTGACCGTGGTACTGCCCGCAGCGGTACGTACCGTCACACCGCAGCCCGTAGACATGCAAAGGAGTTCTCCATGAAAATCTACACTCGCGGAGGAGACGAGGGCAAGACCACGCTGTTTGCTGGTGGCCGCGTCAGCAAAAACCATGCGCGTCTGCACGCCTACGGCACGGTGGATGAATTGAATTCCGTGCTGGGCGTGGTGCTGGCAGCAGGAACACCAGAGACCCTTGCCGCACCTCTGCAGCGTGTCCAGCGGGAACTTTTCATAGTGGGCGCTGATCTTGCCACCCCGTTGGAAGCTCCGAGCAATTACGTGGTCCGTGTGTCTGCCCAACTTACGGCTGCCCTGGAAGCAGAAATTGATGAATGGGACGCTCAGTTGCCGCCGCTCAAGCACTTCATCCTGCCCGGTGGCACGCTCTGCGCGGCCTTATTGCATCAGGCGCGGACGGTTTGCCGCCGCGCCGAGCGCTGGGTTGTAGCGTTGCAGGATAGCCAGGAGATCAACGGAGAGGCTCTGCGCTATCTCAATCGCCTGTCGGACTGGCTGTTCGTAACCGCCCGTTACGCGAATCACCTCGCCAATATGCCTGAGGTAATATGGCAGATGAAGTAAGGATAGGCATATCGGTAGCATGTGTCTCAAGGAGCGCCGAGTCGGTGCGGGTGCCGGCGAAGGGCGGGCAAATTGGCGCACAGTTGTGGGCAGACATGGGGCAGGTGCTCCACAGGTGAAAGGCGAATGCGCTGCACCTTCTGGCTCATCAATATTTGTAACATAAGCAAAGAAATGTTATATCATGGGCATGGAGCAAACGGAGGACGATGCTATGTCGCGTAAGCCCATCACTTTTGGTCAGGCCCGCGATGCGTATCTACAACGGGCCACCCTGAAATCTCGTCACACTATTGAAGCCTACCGCCGCGCCATTGATCTCTTTCTGGAATTCATGGCCGATGATTCGGCGTCGTGGCGTATTCTGCCCATCCTCCACTATCGGGCCGTTACGCCCGCCGATATCCCACTTTCGGCCCTTTCTGAAGGTGACGCACCGATTCTGCTCTACTTCGCCCAATGGATGCTCAGCCCCTCATCCGGACGTCAGGGCGACCAGCGGCCCTACAGGCCATCTACGGTCGAGTTGCGCCTGGCCGGTGTGCTCAATTGGTTTCAGTTCATGGACGATCACGGCTGGTTGCCACCCAGCTTCCGCTTACCGAACGCCAGGCGCATCGTGCGCGACGAACTACGGGGACATTCGCGCCGCTTTGGGCCTCCACAGCCCCCAGCACATATCGAAGAGGTGATCTACTACTACGATCACCTTCAGCGTCCTCGTGCGCTCGACCGGCCTGATGCCGATCCAGAGCGCGTCGAGCGCTGGGAATTGACACGCCTGCGCAACTGTGCTCTGGTGCGCGCGCTAGCCGAATCCGGAGGGCGCATCAGTGAGATACTGAGCCTGAATCTGGACGATTTTCCGGCGCGCGCCCTCCAGCAGAACCAGGTGCTCCGCATCGAAGTACACGGCAAAGGCGGCCATGTCTACTCTCTGCGTTTCTACGACTCGTTGCCCGCCATTCGTGCTTATATCGAGCGCCGCGGAGCCTTTCTACGGGCTAACCGTGGCGGCAAGGTGCCGCTGTTCGTCAGCCACGACCGCCGCTACGACGGCAATCGAATGAGCCGTATAGTCGCGTGGCGAGTCGTGCAGCGAGCAGCGCGAGCGTTGGGACTGGGCAACATCACTCCACACGACTTCCGGCACTGGCGCGCTACTCAACTGCTCAATGCAGGCTATCCTTTGGACGTTGTACAGGACTATCTGGGGCATCGCTCGGTAGAGACCACCCGCGCTTATTACGCTCACACCGATCCGCTTCGTGTGGACGAAGCAGCGCGAAAGGTCAGATTACCGCGCAACCCTGCCAGCCCTGACCCAGTAGAGTAGCAGGGAAAGATCAGCGGTCTTTATAGCCCTGGCCAAGCGGCACGGCAAGCATAATGCCCGTGAAACCTAACAGGACGCCAAGGTGAAGCAACGCCGCAGGAAGACAAAGCCAGTACAACGCCCGGTTAAAGTGTCCCTCAGCGACCAGCAACACGATGACCAGGGCGCTGACCAACAGGCTCGCCATAACGATCGCCGTGCCTATGAGTAACAATAGCCCTCGCTGAGTTGCCATAGATGACGACAGACTGTTGATCGTCTGGCTCCAACGGGGAGAAGTATCGAAGCGCCGCACCAGGGAACCAAACAGTAAGCTGCCCAACCTTCTCGCCCCCTGCCCGATCAGGACAAGAGGAAACGAGATTAAATGGACTATGCCCCACCCTATCGCACGCATCGAGTTCGCCTCCCGATGTTCACTGAGCGACCAGCCCGGCCTGCTCCAGGCGTCCAGCGAGCCAATGGGGAACGCGCGCAATAACCTCAATACCATTCTCTGTATGATTTTCTTTCACAATTACACCGCGGCTGTGTACAACCGCAATCCACTCACCCGCCTGGTAAGGAATCAACAGGCGCAAGGTAATCAGGTCTTCCAGCAATACCCTGGTAATTGCCGAACGTAGCTCATCCATCCCCCAGCCCTGCAGAGCCGACACACGCACCACTTCACGATACCCCAGCGCTTTGAAGTCGAGGTCCTGGCAGCAGTCTCCGCGATCGATCTTGTTAAGCGCCAACACTTTGGGGATGCGCGTCGCCTCCAGGTCGGCCAGCGTGTCCTCTACCGTATCAATCTGTTCCCAGGCGCGGGGATGACTGGCGTCTACCACGTGCAGCAAGAGGTCTGCGTCGGCGATCTCTTCCAGAGTCGCCCGAAACGCAGCGACCAGCGTCACAGGTAGCTTCTGGATGAAGCCTACCGTGTCAGAAACCAGAATCTCGCGCCCGTTGGCCAGCTCCACTCGTCGGACGGTGGGATCAAGGGTGGCGAACAACTGATCGGCCACATAGACATCGGCTCCCGATAAGGCGTTCAACAGGGTTGATTTGCCAGCGTTGGTGTAGCCGACCAGGGCCACCGTGGGAATGCCCGACCGAACTCGCTGCTGGCGATGACGCAAACGATGCGCTCGCACAGCCGCCAGCTCCTCGCGCAGCTTGACAATGCGACGGGAAATTTCGCGCCGATCCACCTCCAACTGCGTTTCACCCGGCCCGCGCAACCCCACCCCTCCAGCGCCGCCGCGCGCTACCGCGCCGCCGACCTGACGCGCCAGGTGTGTCCACTGGCGTGTCAGCCGTGGCAGGCGGTATTCATATTGCGCCAACTCGACCTGTAGCGCGCCTTCTCGCGTGCGGGCATGTTGCGCGAAGATATCCAGAATCAGGGCCGAGCGATCCAATACCCGGATATCTTCGCCCAACATCTTTTCTATTTCGCGCTGATGACGTGGTGAAAGCTCGTCATCGAAAATCACCATGTTTGCGCCAACCGCCGGCAACGCCAGCGCGATTTCCTCCAGTTTGCCCTTCCCAATGAAGGTCGCTGGATCAATACGTGCCAGTCTTTGCGCCGAGCGCCCGACCACCTGGATCCCTGCTGTCTGCGCTAGCAGAGCCAGTTCATCCAGCGAGTCCTCAACCGAAAACTGGGCGTGACTTCCCCTAATCTCTACGCCGACCAGATAGGCCCGGTCGGCACTGGCCTGGGTACTGTGCAAATTGATGCCACGTTCGGCAAAATCCATCAGTTTTATCCCGATCCCCACCTGGTCAGGCAGGCTATGGCCATGCGATCTCCGACTGGCATTATAGCCCAATGCGGAGCGCCTGCTAGTTTCACTGCCGCCGCCCGGAAATCCGGCTCAGGGGGTGTGGCGAGACAGAAATTCTTCGAGCGCCTGCCGGGCACGTTCGGCGTAAGCTTGTTTGCGGTTGCTCTTGTGACGCGGGGCATCTTCCAGCGGCGGCATGATGCCAAAATTCGCCTTCATCGGCTGGAAATCGCGCGGCGAAGCGTGAGTGATATAGTGGCATAGCGCGCCCAACATGGTCGTCGAGGGCAGTTCCCACAGCGGTTTGTCCTGCAGCAGATTGGCGGCGTTGATGCCGGCCAGCAACCCTGTGCCTATATTGCCGACATAACCCTCTACCCCGGTGATCTGCCCGGCGAAGAACAGATCGTCGCGCTGTCGGTACTGCAGAGTCGGTCGCAAATGCATGGGGGCGTTGATGAAAGTGTTGCGGTGCATCATGCCATACCGGGCGAACTCGGCATTTTCCAGACCAGGAATCATCCGAAACACCCGTCGCTGTTCTGTCCAACGCAGATTGGTCTGAAATCCCACCAGGCTATACAGAGTACCGGCCAGATCATCTTGCCGAAGCTGCACCACAGCATAGGGCCGTCGCCCGGTGCGCGGATCGCGCAGCCCTACCGGACGCATTGGGCCGAAGGCCAATGACTGAGGCCCTCTGGATGCAATCTGCTCGACAGGCAAACAGGCTTCGAAGAAACGCGGGTCTTCCTGTTCGAAACCCCGCAGTTCGATCCGCTCAGCTTCGATCAAGGCCTGCACGAAACGCTCGTACTCATCGCGCGTCAGTGGGCAGTTGATGTAGTCCCCGCCTTCCTCTTCCCCGCGTCCATAGCGGCTCGCCCGGAACGCGATGTCCATGTTGATCGTCTCTGCATAGACAGTCGGCGCGATAGCGTCATAGAAGTACAGATACTCTGAGCCTAACAACCGGGCCAGTTCCTCCGCCAAAGACGGGGCCGTGAGGGGGCCGGTGGCGATGATACAGGGGCCATCCGGAATATGGGCAACCTCTTCGCGCACCACTTCGATCAAGGGATGGCTGCTCAAGCGCTCGGTCGCCAGGGAAGCGAACACGGTGCGGTCGACGGCCAGCGCACCGCCCGCGGGCACCACTGCCTGATCGGCACAGGCCATCAACAGCGACCCCAGACGTCGCAGCTCCCACTTGAGCACGCCGGGAGCGCGATCGGGGAGATCAGAACCGAGGGAATTGCTGCACACCAGTTCGGCCAACCGATCGGTCTGATGGGCTGGTGTCATGCGCAGCGGACGCATCTCATACAGGATGACGGGAATGCCACGCTGCGCCAGTTGCCAGGCTGCTTCCGAGCCAGCCAAGCCCCCTCCGATTACCTGCACGACATTCGCATTGGCCATCGCAGCCCTCATCCTTTTTACCAGCTACCTGGGGTTCTCAGTGCGCTCGCGGCATTGGCATTTTCGATTTTACAGAATTGAGCTACCATTGTCCAAGCTGCTGACACGCAGCCCAAATTCACGACAGGACGCCTTGACGGATATAAGGTTCAAGGGTATTCTAAGAAATAGAACAAAGGTTCTGTTTACTCGCTCGGATGCGCGAATCTGATGGCCGGGAAAGAGCACGTGAGACCGCGGACCCTACCCTTGCTTGCAGCCGCGAGCTTCTTAATGCTGTGCGCGATGCTGGGCTTCGTCATCACGCTGGGCACAGCCCTACTTTGGGGATACCTTGCCGGAGAGGCGCGGGCTGTTGTCGCCGACCGGACTGTCTACTACGCCGACTCGCCCATTGGGCCGCAGGCAGCGCGTTCTCCTCTGGCCGACGTTTTCACCCACGAAGTGTTGTACTGGACTCCCTTGATCGAAGCCTGGGCAGCCGTGTACCAGATCGATCCTAATTTGATCGCCACGCTGATCCAGATCGAAAGTTGCGGAGACCCCTCCGTGGCCTCGCCGGCGGGCGCGCAGGGCTTGTTCCAGGTAATGCCGTTCCATTTCGACCCGGGTGAAGATATGCTCGATGTGCAGACCAACGCCCGCCGCGGTTTATCCTACCTGCTCACTGGTCTGCGTATTGCCAATGGTCACGCTGGCCTGGCGCTGGCCGGATACAATGGTGGACACGGAGTCATTGACGATGGCTGGGCTGCCTGGTCTACAGAAACCCGCCGCTACTATTACTGGGGAGCGCGCATCTACGCTGAGGCGAAGTCTGGCCTGCCGACCAGTCCCACCCTGGCTGAATGGCTGGCCGCCGGTGGCAGCCGGTTGTGCGAGCGTGCCCGTCAGACCCAAGCACGGCTGGAACAGGAAAACAAGGCCCAGGTGATGGTCGCGCAGGCCCGCTGATCGCCATCCCCTGGGCACTTGGGCACGTCAGATGCGCCCGAAGATCACACTGGCGTTTTGTCCTCCCAGCCCAAAGTTATTGGACATAGCAAAGTTGATCTTGGCATCGCGCGCCTCATTCGGCACGTAATCCAGATCGCATTCTGGATCGGGGGTCTCCAGGTTGATGGTGGGATGCAACACCTGCTCGAAGATGGACATCACCGTGGCGATGCCCTCCACCGCGCCAGCCGCGCCCAACAGATGGCCCAACATACTCTTGGTTGAGTTCGCCGCCAGTTTGTAGGCATGGTCTTTGAAGACCTGCTTCATCGCCCGCGTCTCAGTCGCGTCATTCGCTGGTGTTGACGAGCCGTGCGTGTTGACGTAGTCAACCAGTTCAGGATCGAGGCGCGCATCCTGCAACGCCCAGCGCATGGCGTTCGCCGCGCCCATGCCAGTCGGTTCTGGGGCAGCCACGTGATAAGCGTCCGAGGAAGAAGCCATCCCCAGCACCTCGGCATAGATACGCGCGCCGCGCTTCACCGCGCGTTCCAGCGTCTCCAGGATCATCGCCCCCGCGCCTTCGGCAAACACAAAGCCATTGCGGTGCAGGTCGAAAGGACGACTCGCCTTGGTCGGGTTGTCGTTGTAGCCGGTGGCAAGACCTTTCATGGAGATGAAGCCGGCGATCCCATAGTCCAGGATCATCGCCTCCACCCCGCCCGTCACCACCACATCTGCTTTGCCGTAGCGGATCAAATTCATGGCATCGCCGATACTGTGTGTGCCAGTCGCGCAGGCCGCCGAGATGCAGATCAGCGGCCCTAACGCCCCTAGAATGCGACTGATGTGATGGGCCGGGATATTGGGAATGGACTCGATCAGGGCAAACGGGCCTGGACGCCGCCCCTTGGTGCGAAATTCAAACGAGGCTTGCTGTGCCAGATCGTGCGCCCCCAGTGAGGAGCCAAAGTCCACAGCTACCCGTTCTCTGATCGGTTCGAGGTCTTCGACGGTCAAGCCCGCGTCTTTCAGAGCATCCATGGCTGCAGCCACGGCGAAATGAGATGGGCGTCCCATGCGCCGAGCCTCTTTGGGTTCGATATACTCGGTGGGATCGAAGTCGAGCACTTCTCCGGCAATCTGCACCTCCAGATGCGACGGATCGAAGCTCTGGATACGCCGAATGCCAGAAATTCCCGCCTTGAGCTTTTCCCAGAACTCAGGAAAACGTCCCAGAGGGGTCACTGCCCCCATCCCTGTGACGACCACTCGTGGAAAACCATTGCGTATGAATTCCATAGTTCTTCCTCACTGATCGCAAGCGAGACTCACTGCCGCCCTGGTGACGGCACCGATAAACCCTGACGGATCGCCTGCACGATGCCACCGGCTACCGCATCACGTGCCTGCCGGATGGCATTCTTCACCGCCCGCGCATCCGACCGACCGTGCCCGATGATCACCACACCGTCCACGCCGAGCAACGGCGCTCCCCCGATTTCAAAGGGATCCATTTGCCGGTAGACGCGCCGGAACGCGGGCTTTCCCAACAGTCCAGCCAATTTGGAGCGCCAGTCAGCGCGCAGCTCCTGGCGCAGCAAATCGAACACCATAGCGCCCAACGCTTCCATGGATTTGATCATGATGTTGCCGGTGAAGCCATCCATCACGGCTACATCCACTCGCCCCCCCAGGACTTCTTTGGGTTCCACATTGCCAATGAAGTTAACCCCGCCACGGCTCAGGAGTTCCGCTGCCTCTTGCACCAGCACAGAACCTTTACCCGCCTCTTCACCGTTAGAAACCAGCCCCACCCGCGGTGCAGACAGTCCCAGCGCATGATGGGCGTAGACGCTGCCCATCAAAGCAAACTGCGCCAACCATTCAGGTTTGCAATCGGCATTGGCTCCAATGTCCAGCAGGATCACCGGTCTGCCGCTCACCCGCAAGATCGCAGAGAGCGCCGGACGGTCTACACCTGGGATGCGCCTGAGGGTGTGTAACAGGGCGATCGCCAGGGCAGCTCCAGTATTGCCCGCCGTGACGAAAGCGTCCGCCTGTCCTTCTTTGACCAGTTCCATACCGATATGCATCGAAGAACGCGGCTTGGCGCGCCCGACCATACCAGGTTTGTCGGTCATGGTCACTGCTTCGGGCGCATGTACAATCTCAACTGGTAGCCCCTGAGCAGCATGACGTTGCAGCTCCGCGCGGACTTTCTGCTCATCACCGACGAGCACGATGGATACATTCAGTTCGCGGGCAGCCAACACCGCCCCTTCCACATCGGGAACAGGGTTGCGGTCGCTACCCATCGCATCTACAGCGATCTTCATTCACACGACCTTGTCTGAACACGAAATTTGCCACGAGCAACACTCGATTGTACGCCAGAGGCCGCTCCCTTGGCAACCATTGACAGGCCCCTCGAGCCGTGTATAATCAAGATCGCTTGCCCTGGTGGCGGAATTGGTATACGCGGCAGGTTGAGGGCCTGTGCCCGAAAGGGCGTGGAGGTTCGAGTCCTCTCCAGGGCATCTTTCAGAATCGCAAGCGCGAGAAGGCCTGTTTACAGGCTTTTAATTTTTATTTCTGCTCACTTATCGAATTCAATACCAGGATGTATTCGCCAGAGGTACTGCCACCTCCGCGTCCCTTTCGCGCAACGCTGAGATAAGCGACTCCGTCACGCGGCAGGCGAAACGGGACTTCTACCCGTCCTTGACCGTCTGCGATTCCGCTGGCGATCACCTCAGCCGAAGCGCTGCGGACCTCGACCAACAAATCCAGGTCGCCGGCGGTCACTTCAACTGTAGCCTGTACTTCCTGACTCCCTCTGCCCCGGATCGTCCACTGGTCGCCGAAATGCTCGTCGTCCAGACGTCCTACCTCCCGTTCTCCGGGCCGAATGGTCAACCCTGCGCTCGCGTAACTCTCCGGAGCGACCCCCAGGCTATAACTGACTGCTCCAGAGAACGCGGGGTTGGTAATCACAACACGGTGCTGTTGGCCCCCTTCAAGGTTTATCGTGGTTGACCAGCAGTTGTCCCGGCTTTCGTCAGGCTTCCCTTGTCCCAGCGTGTCCCTGCTTTGTGACAGCACGATCAGTGCCAGTTCCTCGCCTGGCGAATAACTGCATCCCCATAGCCGATACGTCCCCGAAAAAGCGGGACGTACTTCCCATTCGTGAACAGGCATGGTGTCATCAAGCTGACCGGTGACCTCTCCCTGCAGCGTCCCCATCTCCGTCGCCCCAGGTGTCGGGACACCTATCCGAATTTCATAGGGCAGCACCTCTATGTCCGCGAACAGCGCTGGCTCGGCACGCACAACCACTGCATACAAACCTGTGCGCGGCAGGAGTAATGGCCCAACCACGAGCAGTCTTCCGTCTTGTACGCTTCCTTGCAGCAGTTCACCGCTGCTATCCGCCAATGCGAGGGCCACACTTCCGCGAGGTACGGTAGACAAAGTCGTCCCTGTAATCTCGATGACCTGCCCAGCCTGGCCGTAGAATACCCATGTTTCCGTCGCCTGATCAGGGGACAGGTTGCCCTGCCCTGACTGACCGACAACAATGCCCTGGATATGAGACTCATCTTCAAGCCCGATGTTGGCCCCACCCGCTGCAGCGAGGCTGTACTCAATTGGTGAATCTGCGACTGGTCTTGCAGAAACGCGCAAAATATAAGTGCCCGACTCAGGGAGTCTGGCGATTTCGAAAATCGTGTCGCCTTGCGCGGCACGGTGAGTCGCCAGCGTCGTGCCATCAGGAGCCAGTAATGCCAGCTCCACCGTCTCCAGTGTCTCGGAAATCTCGATCCGAATGACTAATCTTTCACTGGTACTGCCTTCGATGAGCCAGGAGTCTGCCGGGTCGGATGCTGTCAGACCGCCATACACAGACTGCCCACCAATCGGCAAGATGCCGCCTGACGAACCAGACACATCCTGTGGCGCACGCTCCATGAATACGCTGTATCCGCCTATCCCTGCGCCGGCGGCATTTTGCCAGGATCGCACGAGCAAAATGTATTCTCCCGTCTCCGGTAGACGCACTGGGCCGATCACTATGTCGTCGGCCAGCAGATCGGCAGACTTTGCCAGATACCCTGTCGGCCCATAGAGAATCGCTTCAGGGGAAAACTGCGCACTGGCAGCCGTCACAGTGAAGGTCATTACCTCACCCTGGCTGCCAGAGAAACGCCAGCGTGTTGCATCACCAGGCCCTTGAATGCTCTCTATCAATCGAACACCACTACCCAGTTGACGCACAGGCCCTTCTGCAGGAGCAGTGAGGGAAAGTCGGGTCACATACAGGCCGTAGCCAATCGGCCCATCGGCGGCAAGGCGGATCAAATAGTGCCCTGTGCGCGGAACGACGAACAGCGGCACTGCGAGTTCACCTTCTGTGGCAATGACTTGCACGGGGAATGTTCTTCCATCCTGTCCTACGAGCGACAGGTCAGGTAGCGCCTCGCCCTCCGTGCGTAGCACAGAGACCTCCACCACATCTCCCGCGTGCGCGCTGAAACGGTACGTGCGGCTCTCGTGCTGGGCCATGTTGTCCCATAGCGGAATACCAAAGACGATCTCTTGCGCTGACACTACCTCTGGTAACGAAGGCGTCTGCGACACACTGAGCCAGTAACGACCAACGGTCGTGCCTGCATTCCCTCCCTGCCGCGTGACCAGGACGGTATACCAACCACTCTTCTCCGCCCGTAACGGCCCGATGACGTATCGCGTTTCTGGGACAGTTTGTTCCTTCACCCCCAGGGCTATTGGCCGCCCTGCTGGATCGAGCAGCGCCAGAGATGGTTGCAAATCGCCAGACAACACCTGCACCTGCAAATAGACTTGGTCGTCACGACGCAGGCTCAGCCGCCACGCATCTGAGGGGTTGAGATCATCGAGTTGCCCGGCCACTTCTTCCCCTGGCGCTATATCAGCGGGGACTATCTCCTGGCTTACGGAAGGTTGCAGCAGCAAGCGATAGGATATTGGCAAAGCCTGAGAACGAGACCGTACTACCAGCGTATAAACCCCACTCTGTTGGAGGACAAGATTGCCCGTAGTAAGCGCCCCTGCCTGGCCCGGCACAGTTTGAGCCTGCGCCACGCTCTCCCCGCCTGGCCCGTAGACTGACATTTCCAGGGCCGGCGGAAGCTGATCAGTTAAAGCTGTGCAGGCTATCGCGTCTCCGGCGATGCCGCTGAACTGCCAGAAGTGCGCTTCGCCCGCGCCGATCTGTGCGGTAAGCGGTTTCCCCGCGATCAACACCCCTGGAGTGACAGGTATCTGCTCGATCCAGTCTGTGATCGCCAGAGTCAACGAGAACGGGCTGAAGGGTGACCGCACATCTCCGGGGCGGCGCAAGGCAACAAGATAGAAGCCATCGGCAGGCAGTTCCAGACTAGCGATCGTCGCCGATCCGCCATTTCGCACGCCAGAAGCAAGCACAGTGTCTGCTGGATCGCTGACTGTGAGCAACAGCGGCACATCGTCTGCTGGAAACTGGGCAGTGACCGAGACCGTATCTCCCGCTGCTCCCCAAAAGGCCCAGCGCGCCTGATCCGTCTGGCGATCCAGCGTGCCCTCGACATGCTGCCCGTAGAAAAGCAGAGCAGCCTCCACCTGGCCGTCGTCCACGCTATACACCTTTTCCAGCAAGAGTGAATAGTTGCCAGCCGTACGCCCAAATGGCCCGGCGAAACGGCTGACGCGCACCAGGAAATCGCCACTGGCTGGCAACGTCACTGTCAGAATGGCATCCAGGCCCTCGACATCGTCTGTCTGGGCCAATAGAAGGCCGCTCATATCGTATATAGCGAGCGCCGGATCGAGCGTGCCGCTGGTCACGCGGGCAGTAATCCGCGCCGTTTCGTTGGCTTGACCTGAGAACGTCCACCACTGGACAGGCTGATCTCCGTCCAGGACATCGAATACCGGTCGCCTGTCTTGCAGAGGGCGTATCACTGGACGGGTCTCTGATACCTGCTGAAGAGCGAACGCGTAATGTGTGGAAGTGCCGGAAGAAACATGGGCGGCCACTGTGACAAAGACCTGATAAGTCCCTGTTGCCCGCAGTGGAAAGTCGGCGATTCTCACGCTTTTCTCACCCTGGATATCGGCCTGCGCAACAATCGTCCCGTCGGGGGCCGTCAATGCCATGTTCAGCGGCACCTGCGAGCGCGAGTCTGTAGTAGCTACCAGAGTGACAGTGTCGCCCGCCTGCCCCTGGAAAGCCCAGAAATTGCTCAGCACTGGCTCGCCTAGCTCACCTTGATACAACTGCCCTGCCCTCAGGCGTTGCGCGGCCAAAGCCGTAGACGATTCTTGCGTGATGGCAATCTCGTACGCACCGTAGTTTCTTGGCGGTGCGGTGATCATCACAGCGTACGGACCCGGCACGGCAAAGGTATACGTCAGCTCAACCGGCTCTCCATTAACGCTCTGGGCTTCGGCCAGCACTGCAGGGGTCACACTGAATCCTCCCAGGTGCCAGTCGGTGGCAATCAGGGCAACAGCCGGGGACAACCGCTGATCACGGGGCGAGATAGAGAGTGAGAGAGCATCTCCGTCGGCGGCTTCTACCAACCAGGTATCAACCGGATCGTCTATGGTGAGCACTCCTTGCCAGCGTTCGCCTTCCCTGATTGTGCGCCCGATCGAGTACGCAGTGCTTGCCTCCAACTGGACACTCACTGTATAGGACAAAACGTCGGCCTCCGTAGACGGACTGCCCACTAACAGAGTGTAGTGACCGTCCAGAGGCAACTCCAGGTGCTCAATCTGCGCGCTGCGGCCAGGGCCAGCAACAGCGGTTGCCAACGCACGCCCGTCGCGCGCGCGTACCTGCATGGTCAGCAGAGCGGGAATACCTGCCGTCTGACGGGCACTCACCCTGATGACATCTCCCCGCGACCCGCTCCAAGTCCAGGCGTCGAGCGCATCCTCTGGTGTCAGGACACCGGAGGCCGTGGAGCCATAATCAAGTGCAGTGCTGGAAGCCTCTTGCTGCACACCCTGCCCTTCAATCTTCAGAGAGTAACCCCCTGCTCCCTCCACGATAACCTGATAGATGCCCGTGTGCGGCAAGGTTATGTCACCCAGAATCAACTCGCGCTGTCCAAAGTAGGCGCGCCGCTGCGCAAAGACTGTCCCCGCGCTGTCTGCCAGGCTGAGGATCACGACATCACCTTCTCTGTCACCGAGGAGTGTGACCGTAGCGCGCACGCGCTGTCCAGCCGTTCCCTCGAACAACCAGTGAGCAGCCCGATCCGGCAACAAAGTCTCGGTCACCGATCCTCCCAGTATCCCGCCCGAAGGGACCTGCGCCTGGACACTGGACACGACGTTCAAGTGAACGTCGAATGGCAGCGGGGCAGAGAGTGGGCTATCACCATCTACAGCAACAACTAACTGGTACACGCCGTCCGCTGTAAGAATCTTCCACACACCTCCTGAAGTCACATCCAGTAACTTGTCGTCGCGCGGCACGGGCTGTCTTGTAACATCCAGCAGGGTGAGAGACAGAGGAATCTCTATCTGGGCAGATACACTGGCGAAGACCGTATCGCCCTCCTGTCCCCAGAAAACAAACGTTTGCTGGGGCGTCTCAGGTCTCAGTGTGGCTCTGGCGGTTGCTCCCAGTGCCAGCAATGTGCCCTGGATCACCCGGGGCGCTCTGGGATCGAGGTTATCCACTGGCTCTGCCCACAATACATAACGTCGCGCGGTTCTCATGCCAACGGAAACACGATATTCGCCAGCAGTCGGAAACGAGTAGGTCAGCGCCGCCGGCTTGCCGTCCCCGCCATACTCTTCGGCTACTACTTTGCCCGCTGGATCGATCACGGCCACAGCGATAGGACTGTCGGTTACCACTGGCATAGCTGTGAATATAAAGGTCTGCCCGGCTTGCACAGACAACTCCCAGGATTGCGCGGTATGCCCCTGAGCAATCTCTCCGCGCACCGGTACACCAACTGCGAGAGGAGATGCGGGCTGTGCGAGTTGATCGGTCTGCCAGGCGGGAATGATCAGAGCGGGGATCGACACGCGCTGCACCATCGGTCGTTCCTGAGGAAGAGGTACCGGTACGCTCTCGAGAGCGGACACGATGCTCACACTGCTCAGTTCAGCTTTCAGATAGTACACCTGGCGAGAAACCGCGCCTGAGCCGGTCACCAGCACGCGATATCTTCCCCCTTCGCGTAACGGCAGACCTGTCAACTCATCGCCCTGAGCGCTGGATGCCAGCAACAGACCGTCGGGATCGAGCACGGTCAACGCTGGTGCGGCGCTGCCTACTACACTCTCCAGATCAAGGCTGAGAACCGCGCCGGCTGGTGCTTCGACCCACCAGTTGTGGGCCGTGTCGTTCTCGCTGAGAACGCCTTTGAAACGCTGCCCCGGTTCGAGCGTCCCCCCGCTCGCAGGAACAGCGCGCAGACTGTAGGACGCACCTTGCCCATCCACAGCAAACACCCGTATGCGGTAACGACCACTGTGGGACAGGCGCGGATACAGGGAACTCTCTCCCAATAACCCCTCTGTCAACCCTGTGCCAATGACTTCTCCATCGGGCGCTTCTATTTGCATGACCAGCTCAGACGTGCCCGACTGCCGCCTGAGGACGAAACGCCAGGGCACAGATTCGGGGTTGTCTATTAACCACACATCAGCGGAACCTGGTGTAAGCTCAGCAGTCGTCCCGCCCGCTGGCAAAAAAAGAGCGGTCTGCTCCGGCAGACGCTGCGCGAAGGCGCGCCATCGTTTACCCAGCAGGTCGATCCGGATACTATAGCCGCTTTCGGCCAACCCGCTGTCCAGAAGGATCAGGTACGGTCCGCTCTGGTGTAACACCAGTGACTGACGCAACTCTCGCTCAACCGCCCGCATCAGCACAGTCGTCCCATCAGGAGCCACAACCTGTAGTGTGCCCTGAGCCGCGGGCACCTGGGGCCAAAACTGTAACATAACAATATCGCCCACTTCTGCCATCGCATACCAGCGGGACCTTGCCCCCGCCCCCGCCGCAACCTGCCTTATCTCACCGTGCACAAGACGGCCAGGGACTGTGCTTCTCGCTGGCAATCCAACCGTGCTAATTTCGAAATCGACGCTTTCGGCAACCAGGCTGCCCCATGGCTGCACTTCAACGATCACCTCGCCCCCTGACGGAGCGAGCACACTGCAGGCGAAGTCACCAACCCCAGTGACACTGTCTAGAAGAGCGCCTGCGGCGCTGTAAAATGCGAGATGCAAACCCTGCGCCGGTTCCGATACCTGCACCGCAAGAGCGAGATTGCCCCCTTGCGTCTCCAGCCCATAACGCACCAGGGGCGCAGTGCGGGTCAGGCGACCGCGTACGGTAGTTCCCACGGCCAATGGGATCGGCGTTGGCGAATCCTCGCCCGTTCCCGCCCGTCGCAGCGACACCAGCAATTCGAAACTTCCTGTCGTGCGTCCACCTGCGCCGAGGTTGGCCCCCGACCGGCGAGCCACTACAGTGTAGGTGCCTCTCACAGGCAGGCGAACAGCGAACAAAGCCGCATTGTTTCCCTCACCGCCACCGTCTGCGCTCGCCAGTTGGCTGCCATCGGGCGCGAGCAGGGCCAGGAAGGGATCGAGGTTTCCTGCGGTTGCGCGCATGGATACATCCACCACATCGCCTGCATTCCCGAAGAACGACCAGGTCGTGCGGTAGACGGCGTCGCTGATCTCTCCCTCTACGCTGCGCCCATAGACCAGCGTGCCATCGCCTGGTTGGGCGGCCCGTTCGATCACGGTGAGACCAAGCGCATATTCCCCTGTGGTCTGCGCGTCACCCTGCACCTGCACCACATGCAGGCCAGATTGGCTGATTCCCAGGGTGAAACGAAATACGCCTTGCTGAGCCGCAGGATAGGAGACCCTCATGAGCAGCCGCCCCTTCGGATCGGTGACTGTCAACTGAGGGACAAAACCGGCGGTTTGCGGCTCAATGCTCAGCGCCAACATGTCACCGGCGATCGCCTCGAAGTTCCATCGCTCCTCAGAATCTGGCGCGTCGATCCGCCCTCTGACAGTGACACCGTCTGCCAGGCGGTTGTCTTGCGCCGCCGCTGGCAGCCACAGCCTTCCAATGCCCACCATCAACAAGGCTGAAAGACCCAGCAAAAGAGTGCCCCGCCACAGATGCACACGTCTCATCATAACCCGCCTGTATCCGATCGCCGCCCTGCTCTGATTGTCCGGATAGTCCAGGTGCTTGCCAATCTTCGCACTGGCCGATTATAGACCACCTTTTTGCTGAGCCAGAAATCTTGACCGTCGCCACTGTCACTTGCCTTGCACGCCAGGCAAGGCCGACTATAATCCCACACAGAAGGAGCGCTCGCAGCGCATGGAGGAAACAGACGATGGACGACACACGCGAACAGTTACGGCGCGCTTACCGCTATATCCGGCACGACCGCACCCAGGAGGCGCAGCAGATACTGCGACCGCTGCTGGAAAGAGAGCAGGACAACGTTCATGCCTGGTGGCTGCTTGCCCATGCCGTAACTGACCCCGAAGAAATCCGCCATGCGCTCATCTGCGTCCTGACGCTCGATCCCAATTATCCCAATGCCGACAAAGCCCGTGAACTGCTGGCCGCCCTGGACGAACGGATGGCCACCACAACAGAGCTTGAGGCATTCGCGCTCGCCGAGGATAACGTTCTCGCTGGTCAGGTAGAGGTCGAAGACTGGGCCGAACTGGAAGGCACCTTTACGCCTCCGGAAGCTCGCAGCGCCTCTTTCCCAGACTATGAAATGCCGGAAAGCCCGCAATTCGCGCCCGAACCTCTTGAAGCGCTCGTCCTTGACGAAGCTGAAATACCTGCCCAGATCGAAGCGGGCGAAGACGATCCTTTCGCCCGTCTGGAAGAAGACCTGCTATCCGGGCAATTCCAGCAGGAAGATTTCGACACCGCGGACCTGATCAAAGCCATTGATGCCGAACAGGTAGATCTGGACGCCTTGCTCAAGCTCGAGGAGGAAGAAGCCGAACCGGAGCATGCCCCCGCAGCCCCACGACGCGCGCGACGTCCAGGCTTTCCCTTCTGGCTGCTGGCGGTGATCATTGCTCTGGCTGGTCTGGTGGTACTCGTCTTCCGCATTATGGAGCAAGAGGAACCTTCTTCACAGGACCCCGGTCCGCTTGCTCCGCTTGCCATCGAAGACATAACGCTGGCTGGCGTCCTCAAAGACCTGAATGATCAGTTGAGCATCCAGGGGCTGGGCCAGGAATACCGCGCTGTTGTCGCCCCCAGCTCTTTGGGGAAAACCCTCTACGTCGAATTCTGTCTCTCGTCCCTGTCTGAGTTGCCGCAGGCAGTCTTTCGGGGCATGGAGCTGGCGGCTCAACACGGCGGGGCAGCGAGCGGACAGGTGCAGGCCGTAGGAGTGTCAGTCAATCGCTGTCAGTCCGAAAAACACGATACTTTGTACCGCGCTCAGGTTCCGTGGGAGGCTGCCCAGCGCTATCTGAATGGTGACCTGGGCACGGGCGAAAGAGCGCGGGCCAGCTTCCAGGCCCTCTGGTCGGTCTCCTGACCTAATCGTTGATTTGAGTGGAACTGGCGCTTTCAGTAGGCAGCCACACAACGAAGCGGCTGCCTTTTCCCACTGCGCTCTCTACAGTGATTGTGCCGCCGTGACCCTGCACAATACCATAAGTTACAGACAGCCCCAGCCCAGTGCCATCGCTTTTGGTGGAAAAGAATGGTTCAAAGATGCGATCGAGCGCTTCGGGAGCAATGCCTGTCCCCGAGTCCGCGACAGCCAGCACCACGCCTTGCTCATCTGGGTACAGTTCGATGATCATATCTCCCCCGTCGGGCATGGATTCGGCGGCGTTGAGCACCAGGTTCAGCAAGACCTGTTTGAGTTGCGCTGGCGTGCCCAGAATGGGAGGCACCGGCTCAAGCCTCTTGGTAACTCTCACTTGCATATGTTCCATCTGCCGCTGCGTGAACAGGATCACTTCCTCAACCAGCTCTCTCAAGTCCACGCGCATGATCTCGCCAGTAGTTGGGCGCGCAAAGTCGAGCAGCCGCGATACAATGCCCTTAATCCGCTGGACTTCTTGCTCGGCCACACGTAACCCTTGGGCATCCACAGGCTGATCGTTCTCGATGTCTTCAATGGCGACTTCCAGGCAGTTGAGGATCGGCTGCAGGGGATTGTTCACCTCGTGGGCGATCCCTGCTGCCAGCCGCCCCAACGCGGCCAGCTTCTCAGACTGGATCAGTTGTGCCTGTGCGGCGCGTAGCTCACGGGTGCGTTCGTCAACCATGGCCTCCAGGTTTTGGGCATAGGCATGTAGCGCCGCGTGGAGTTGCGCATTGCGTACTGCCAGTGCAGCCTGTTCTCCAACAGAGCGCAACATGCGCAACTTGCTCTCGCCATAGGTCTCTGGTTCAGCATGGGCCACTGCCAGAATGCCTACCAACCGTCCATGGTGCAATAAAGGGGCCGCAATGGCCGAGTGATACCCCTGGCGTTGCAGGTGTCCAAATTGTCCCGCAGCCGAAGCGTCGGCGACGAGCACAGGCACACCCGTACGATAAACGTAGCCTGCAACAGTATCCTCTCCTTCGAGCACGGCGCGCACCTGTTCTTCAGACAACAGGCCGTGCTGCAAATCACGGCAGAGAATCGGTTGTTGTTGCTCGTCAAACAGATAAAGCTCAACCTGGTGCGCGCCAAACTCATCTCTGGCGATCGCGACGATGCGGTCGGCCAGATCGGGGAGTTCCAGTTGTTGGTTGAACTCCGCCCCAATGCGCACCAGCGCTTCCAGTTCGGCGTTGCGGCGCTGTAGGCGGTCTTCCAGCTGACGGGCGTGCATCTTGCTGATCGCCCGCGCCACCAATTCATGATAGTCGTAGGGTTTGCGGATATAGTCATCGGCCCCCAACTGCAACCCGTGGGCCACATCTGACGCTTCGCGCGCAGCCGCAGTGACGAAGATCACAGGAATCCGGGCAGTCTCCGGGTCCTCGCGCAGGCGAGCCGTGACCTCAAAGCCGTTCAGGTGGGGCATCTGCACATCCAGCAGAATCAGGTCGGGCTTCAGTTCGCGCGCCTTGGCCAGCGTAGATAGACCATCGCGCGCGCTTTCTACAGCGAAGCCTTCGCGTTCCAGCACACGATGCAGCAACAAGATCGCGTTCTGCTCATCGTCAGCTACCAATACTAGCGGTCTGCGCCTGTGCATGGCGTTCCCCTCTCACCCAAACTCATCTCACCCGTATGATAATGGCACTCTAGCATTCGGGGAAGCCTGAGCCATAGACACACCTGCAGACTATGTTAGAATGTCGGTGTTGCGCACACAAGGATTCCTGATCATGAAACGCCCCCAATCATTCCGCCGCCGGCTGGCAACCGCGCTTGTGCGAGGGACACTGCTCGGCCTTGTATTCGGTCTGACATTCTTCGCGGGGTTCATTGTCCGCGATCGTCTGGTTGAGCCAGCGCGCGAGCCAGCACCAACCCGTTTTGCCTTGCTGGCCGAAGTAGAGCAATTGCTCCAGCAGCATTACCTGCGCGATCTGCCTCCAGCCAGAGAGATGGAATACGCGGCCATTCGCGGCTACCTGGGAGCGCTCAACGATCCCTTCACCTTTTTCATTGACCCGCCCGTGGCCCAGAACGAATCGGAGGTGTTGGCGGGCAGGTACGGGGGCATCGGCGTGCAAGTTCGGCGCAACGAGCGCGGAGAAGTGGTGTTGTTTCCTTTCCGCGATGGGCCGGCTGCCCGCGCCGGAGTCCTGGACGGCGACCTGTTGCTAGCCGTCAATGGCGTCTCGCTGGCTCTCGACGAACGTTTGGACGTGATCGATCGGCTGCTGCGCGGCGAAGTCGGTGAAGGACGGGGAGTGACCATTACTGTCCGCCAGCCCGATCAGGCCGAAACGCGCGAGTATTTTATCGCGTTCGAAGAGGTCATGGTGCCCTCAGTCATCTGGCATGTTGTTCCCGAAGCACCTGCCCTGGGCTATCTGCAGTTGCTGCGCTTCACCGCTCGCACGCCTGACGAACTGCGCACGGCGCTGGCCGAACTGTCGTCGCAGAATGTCCAGGCGCTGATCCTCGATCTGCGCGGAAACTCTGGCGGGTTGCTTGAAGAATCGGTGGCTGTCGCTTCCGAGTTTCTGGACGACGGCGTGGTCTTCTACGAGCGGACCCGCCAGGGCGAAAAGGAGACTCTGGCGACGCCTGGCGGAGCGGCTATCCATCAGCCATTGGCAGTGCTGGTTGACCAGGGTACGGCCAGCGCGGCAGAACTGGTCGCTGGCGCTATCAGAGATCGCGGACGGGGGATTTTGATCGGGCAAAAGACCTATGGCAAAGGTTCTGTCCAGCTCATCTTCCGCCTTTCCGACGACTCTTCGATTCACATCACCAGCGCCGAGTGGTTTACTCCGGCTCACGTGGCGCTGGATGGGCAGGGCTTGCAGCCAGATATTGTCATGATCCCGGCTGAAGACGGGCGCGACGTTGAGCTTGGGGAAGCAATTCGCTACCTGAGCGCTCAGCTTGCGTCTGCTTCGTCTCGTGCTGCAAATTGACTGCGTTGAAAACGGAGCACACCAACCTATGGCATCTCGTTCAGCCCCAAACCCTCTTGGCCCGCCGCACCGCGCGCGGTTGTTGTTTGCTGCAGTTCTGATTGCAGCGGTGGCTTTTCTGGCGGGAGTCTGGTTCGCCGAGCGTACAGACTCCCCCCACGATACGCGCGCCTTCGATATCTTCTGGCAGAGCTGGAGCATTTTGGAGCGCGAGTTCTACTACGATCTGCCCGACGAACGCGAACTGATTTATGGGGCGATTCAAGGGTTGCTGGCCAAAGCAGGCGATCCGTATACCTTCTTTGCCCCACCCCGCCAGGCTTCTTTCGACCGACAGCGCATCGCCGGCGAGTTCGGAGGGATCGGGGCTTACGTGGGCCTGAACGCCGAAGGTCAGTTGACCATCACCGCACTTTTTGCCGGTTATCCGGCAGAAGAAGCGGGGCTGCAAGTCCAGGACGTCATCCTGGAAGTGGATGGCATGTCTATCGCCGGCTGGACACTGGAAGACTCTGTAGCACGTCTGCGAGGCGAAGTGGGCAGCAAAGTAACTCTGACTATCTTTCGCCCTCGTGACGAGTCCCGTTTCAGCGTGGAGATCAAGCGAGCGCGAGTCGAACTGCCCACTCTCATTGCCAGCACCTACGACCAGGTGGGCTATGTGCGCCTGTTCAGCTTCAACGATCGAGCGACGGAGTTGTTGTCCGACGAGATTGATAAATTGCTCGATCAGGGTATCGCGGCCCTGATACTCGATCTGCGTGGGAATCCGGGTGGTCTGCTGGATCAGGCGGTCAGCGTTAGTGATCTGTTCCTGGGCGAAGGAGTGGTTGTCACCCAGCGCGATCGCAGCGGCCACAGCACGGTTTACCGTTCCGTGACCGGCCAGCCCGCGGAGACTCTGCCGCTGGCCGTACTTATTGACAGCACCAGTGCCAGCGCTGCTGAGGTAGTCGCTGGAGCGCTGCAGGATCGCGGCAGGGCTGCACTGATCGGTCAGCCGAGTTTCGGCAAGGGGTCGGTGCAACATGTGCATGATCTACCCGACGGCTCCCAGGTGCATGTGACCGTTGCCCTGTGGTTCACTCCCAACGAAACACCGATCCAGGGGCAAGGGCTGACTCCTGACATTCTCGTCGAAGAGACGACCGGGCTAGATGAGGGCGAAGACCCATTCATTACCGCAGCGCTGGAGTACCTTACCGCTCAATTGCAAGAACCTGCCTCACCCTGAACAGGAGTGATCGAAAGCGTGAACACTGGACGTAAGATAGTCGCCACCAACCGCAAAGCGCGCCATGACTACGAACTACTGGACACTTTCGAGGCCGGAATCGCTCTGACTGGCTCGGAGATCAAGTCCATTCGCGCTGGTCACGTCAACCTGCGCGAAGCCTATGTATTGCCGCGTGATGGCGAACTGTGGCTGCTCAACGCCCACATAGCCTCTTACGATCAGGCTGGGCGGTTCGGGCATGACCCTCTGCGCCCGCGCAAGCTGCTCCTGCACCGCAAAGAGATTGATCGCATTGCTGCCCGTGTGCAGGAGAAAGGGCTGACCATCGTCCCTACCATGATGTATCTGACGCGCGGCCTGGCCAAACTGGAGATCGCTCTGGCACGCGGCAAGAAACAATACGACAAACGCGAATCTCTGCGCAAGCGAGACACGCAGCGTCAGATTGAGCGCACGCTGCGCAAGCACGAAGACTGAGAGGATCGGCGAGGTGATTCCCGACACCCCTCAACGATGGCCGCCCACCATTCGCGAGATCAACAGCCTGCCGCCTCAGCAGAAGCGTGCGATCTATCGCACCCTGATCCCAGACTGGGTATATCTGCGCTTCGGCATTGATCCCCAGGACGATACTCTGGGCGGACAGCCCGCGATTGTCTATCGCTATCCGCCCGGCAGTGGCTCGGTTGAAATCTCGGTGTATCCCGCGCCCGATGCGCCGGAGCCTGCCATCTATCTGCACATGGGCGACACGTTCAACGGGCAACTGATGGTCTTGATGGTGATAGTTGGCGATCCCGACTCGCCACGCTTCAACGTTGATATAGACGAAGAAGGGCGCGACACACAACTTGGCATCCGCAGCCGCAACATCCCCGAAGAAACCCGCGCCATGCAGGCAGGGTTGGCCCCTGGCCAGACCCGGCGCGGCCTGCGTCTGTTTCGGGCCGCCCTGCCCGTCTTCGAACAGTTCGTCAGCCGGGTGGGGCACGAACTGTTTCTCATCGAGCCGCTCTTCTACCACAACGCGATCACCTTCGAGCGCTACGGCTTTGCCTACGCTCGCGGCCTTCAGCGAATGCGCTGGATTCACCGTGAATTTCAGCCTGGGGGTATGCTGCACGCGCGTCTTGACGGCTCGACCCCCTTCCGTCACCCTGAGGCCTGGCGTTCGGTCTCCGGACGATCGTGGGCCATTCATGATGGTATTCTCGGGGAACCGTTCACCGATGTCCTCATGTACAAGCGGGTGGGAGTGCACGCAGGCATCGTGACTTTCCCCGACGCTACCTGGTGAGGTGACCATCTCTCGGACGCTGGCTCCCGCGTGCAAAGGTTGACAGCAGCTTTGCTGTGTCCGATGACTCTCATCCCCCGGCCCCTTTTCCAGCGCTGCGGGGGAGCACTCGCGTGAGAGACAATAAGTCCCCTCGCCCCGCGACGCAGTCGCGAGGGAGAGGGGATGTAGGGGTAAGGGGCGGCAGGCTGCTGCAATTGTCTGTCACATTTTGCACGCACCCCTGCACGCGCAGCCCTGGCATCGGGTGCGATAGCATGGTATGATTGCAGCCGTACACGCCGCCGTAGCTCAGTGGATAGAGCGCTAGTCTTCGGAACTAGGCGTCGCGGGTTCGAATCCTGCCGGCGGCATCCTCGGCCAGCCAGAAACCGTCTGCGCTGGCCAATGTTTTGGCGTTGAAAGCGGTTGCCCGTTGTTCTCCCGAATGCTACAATTTCTTCGCCTGAACCATGCTTCACACACGCACAGGGTATCTCGTTGATGAGTGCATCGACCCTCAAGAGACAAAAGCGCGTACTCTCTGGCGTTCAGCCATCGGGTAGCCTGACCATTGGCAACTATGTCGGCGCGCTCAAACAGTGGGCGCGCGAACAGTACAACTTCGAAAGCTTCTTTTGCGTGGTGGACTTGCACGCGGTCACTGTGCCCTACGATCCCGCCGAGTTGCGTGAGAAGACGCGCGAGGTGGCTGCGCTTTATTTGGCCTGCGGCATTGATTCCGCCGTCTCGACGGTGTTCGTCCAGTCCCATGTGCCCGCTCACAGCGAGCTGGCCTGGCTGCTCAATTGCATCACACCGTTGGGTTGGCTGTATCGCATGACGCAGTTCAAGGACAAGGCCGCTCGACAACAGGCTGACTCAGTGGGCACTGGTCTGCTCGACTACCCGGTGCTCATGGCCGCAGATATCCTGCTCTACCAAGCAGATGCGGTACCCGTAGGGGACGATCAGCGCCAACACCTGGAGTTGGCCCGCGATATCGCCCAGCGTTTCAATCATCTCTTCGGCGAGACCTTCACCATCCCCGAAGCGATGATTCCGCCGGCAGGTGCACGCATCAAGGGACTGGACAATCCGCTGGTCAAAATGAGCAAGAGCCTGACCGAATCGGAATATCACGCTGTCTACCTGCTCGACCCGCCGGATCGGATCAGGAAGAAAATCATGCGCGCGGTCACTGACTCCGGGCGCGAGATCCGCTTCAGCAACGATCCGGAGAAAGCCGGTGTGAACAATCTGCTGGAAATCTACGAAGCCTTCACCGACCAGCCGAGAGACGCCATTGAAGCGCACTTCGCCCTGGCGCGCGGTTATGGCGATCTCAAGAAAGAAGTGGCGGAGGTTGTCATCGCTGCCTTGCAGCCCATCCAGCAGCGTTACCGCGAGCTGACCAGTGAAAAGGGCTTCATTGACGAGTTGTTGGCCCAGGGCGCAGAGCGGGCCAGCGCAGTAGCCGAAGCAACATTGAGGCGCGCACGAGAGAACATGGGCTTCCTCATGCCGCCTGGCTAGACAGGCCGGGAGGTCGCCATGAATGGCGAGCCGGTTCCACGTATTCCGCCGCTTGAGGGATGCCTGTATTGTCATCGTGAAGGGACAACTACGCTCTCGACGGAGCGGCGCTTTCTGGGGCCGCGCCGTTATCCGCTCTTACGCTGTAACCATTGTGGCTCGGTAGCTGAGCTTGACTATGACCCAAACTCCGCTGATGACTGGCGCATCCGTTACCGCCGCGTCAACCAGGACTCGCGCTACTACTACGTCGCTGTACACTATCGGCGTCGCGGCTGGATGAGTGCCTCGGATGCGCTGGATATCAGCCGCCGCGGTTATGCGCAACGAATGCGCGTATTCCAGGCTGAGAGCGGCGATCTCTCCTGGCTGGCTCCACCTGATGTAGAACTCCCCCTGGCTTTGCGCGCTGGTGAGCAACTCATGCTGGAGATGCGAGCGGTCACGTTGCGTGAAGTCTCGCCCACCACACTTTTTGTGCGGCCCAACCGTGGAACTGTCCTGGACTCCGGCAAGTGCTATCTCAGTACGCATCGCTTGCTCTTGCACGGGCAGCGACAGCCCTGGGCACATGACTTGGTGACCATAGAGCGAGCGCTCTACAATGACCGCTACTGGCTGATCATCGCGCACGACGCGGAGCGATGGGTGCAATACGTTGGTTCATACCTTGAAGATCAGCTCGATCCCCAATTGTTCGTCACCGTGTTAGATTACCTGGCGCTAAATCGGCGATGAAGTGATTCGGCACTCTGGACGGCGGGAGTTCCTGGAAAAGTGGTCGGACAAATTGACCGGATAAGCCTTGACAATTCGTTATAAGTTTTTTATACTATCGTCAAGAGTCCGCAAAGGACATCCCACCACCCCACCCGCTAGAGCGTCGCGTCTCCCCACACGCGACGCTCGCCTTTTTGCTCGGCGTTGCTTTCACCTGCGTTTCCTGGCAGGTGCTTCCGTCCCCAACAGCAACAAAGGCCGCCATGAGAGCGGCCTTTGTTCACGCGGCTGACTGTCAGGCAGATAGCGCCGCACCACGCCCGTGGCGAGCCGTGTGGCGCAAATAGACCTTGGTCAGCTCGGCGACAACCGAAGGGAGTAGGATCAGCGGGATCAGATACCCCCAGTGCAGCGCCGAGAGCGTCACAGTGTCGAATACGATCTCCAGGAACGGGACATACACCACTACCAGCAGCAAGGCCACGGAGGTGAGCACCGCATATTGCATGAAGCGGTTGCTGAAGAAACCGGTCCGATGGAGCGGGTAGATTTCCGACCGTGCAGTGTAGGCGCGCAGCAATTCGGAAAACGATAGCGTCACAAACGCCATCGTGCGTGCCAGTGTCCAGCCTGCGGGGCGCAGGTGACGACCAAGAGCAAATGCCAGCAACGTGACGGCGGTGATGATCACCGTTTGGATCACCATGCCCAATCGCATCTCATGGTTGATGATTGGTTCGTGGACAGGGCGTGGAGGGTTATCCATGATGTCCGGATCGCCCTTCTCGACGCCCAGAGCCAGCGCCGGTGCGCCATCCGTCAACAGGTTGAGCCAAAGCAACTGAATGGGCGTTAGCGGAGCCGGTGTACCCGCCAGAGTCGCCAGGAAGATCACGCTGATTTCGGCCAGGTTACAGCTCAGCAGGAAGAACACGAACTTGCGGATGTTCGAATAGATGATCCGCCCCTGCTCCACCGCCGAAACAATGCTCACGTAGTTGTCGTCGGTGAGCACCATGTCTGCTGTCTCTTTGGATACGTCAGTGCCAGTGATCCCCATTGCCACGCCGATGCTTGCTCGCTTCAGAGCGGGTGCGTCGTTCACGCCGTCGCCCGTCATCGCCACGACATGGTCGCGCGCCCGGAACGCCTCCACGATGCGCACCTTGTGCTCTGGTGAAACCCGCGCGAAGACATCCACTTCCTCGATGATCGTGGCCAGTTGTTCCGGCGACATGGCCTCGACCTCGCTGCCGCGCAAGACACGCCCTTCGGGGCGCAGCAGGCCGATCTGTTGGGCAATGGCGCGCGCTGTGTCCGGATAGTCGCCAGTGACCATGACCGTTCGAATTCCGGCGTGACGCGCTCTCTCGATAGCGGCAGAGACCTCCGGACGCGCCGGGTCAATCATAGCAATCAGTCCCACGAAGGTGAGACCGGTTTCCAGGGTATCCGGCGTGAGCGGGTCTGGGATGCTCCCCAGCGGACGCTGTGCCACAGCCAGCACTCGCAGGGCCTGGTTGGCGAACTCTTGGTTCATGCGCAGAATCTCGGCTCGTGCCCCATCATCAAGAGGGCGAGCGTCGCCGTCCCACAGGATGTGCGAGCAGCGTTCCAGCACGATTTCCGGCGCGCCCTTGGTGACCGCCAGATAGCCACCCTCTGGTCGTGCATGAATCGTACTCATGCGCTTACGCGCTGAATCGAAGGGGATCTCATTCACACGCGGATAGCGGTTCTCAAGCTCGTTGCGCCACAGGTTCGCTTTCGCTGCCAGCGTGACCAGCGCGCCTTCCGTCGGATCGCCCACCATGCGGAATTCGGGGCTGTTGCCATTGTTACCCCCTGTCAGAGCCACGCCGCTTGCTTCCAGTCGGGCATCGCTGGCCAACAGGCCACCCGCAATCAGTTGATAAGCATCCGGCAGAGTCGCAACGTCTACCCTGCTCCCGTTGAGGAAGAAGTCCCCCTGTGGGGAGTACCCACTTCCCGTGACTTCGATGAGCGTGCTGTTAACAAACAGTTTGACAGCCGTCATCTGGTTCTGGGTCAATGTGCCCGTCTTGTCGGAGCAAATCGCTGACGCGCTGCCCAGCGTCTCGACTGCAGGGAGTCGTCGGATCAGCGCGTTGCGACGGATCATCTCGCGCATCCCGATCGCCAGATTGATCGTCACGATGGCCGGGAGTCCTTCGGGCACTGCGGCGATGGCCAGCGCCACCGCCGTGAGAACCGAATCTTCGAGGGCGCTTGCCAGATCGATATCCCCAGCGCTGATCTCGCGGGCAAAGATCACTACACCTACCAGCACGCAAATAACCAGTGCAGCAATGCTCAGCGTGCGCCCCAATTGATCCAGCCTGCGCTGCAGAGGTGTCGTCTCCTCTTCAGTGGACTGGATCATGTCAGCGATCTTGCCGATCTCAGTCGCCATGCCAGTGCTAACCACCACCGCGCGACCGCGTCCATAAGTGACTGTCGTGCCCATGTAGCCCATGTTTTTGCGATCACCCGGCAGCGAATCTTCGGACACGGTGATGTCGGCTCGCTTGTCCACCGCCACCGACTCTCCGGTCAGAGAGGATTCATCTACTTTGAGGTTGGCCGCCTCCAGCAGCAGGACGTCGGCGGGCACGTAGTTGCCAGCTTCCAGAACCACAATGTCGCCCGGCACGATCTGACTGGCCGGGATATTCTGCTGCGAGCCATCCCGGACGACGATCGCCTCTGGCGCGGTGAGTCTGTGAAGCGCGGCAAGTGCTTCTTCGGCTTTGCCCTCCTGGATAACCCCCAACGCAGCGTTCAGCGCGACAATGGCCAGGATCGCGGCTGCTTCGAGCCAGTCTCCCAGAGCCGCGGATAGCAGCGCCGCGAAGATCAGCACATAGATGACAAAACTCTGGAACTGTGCCAGCAGGCGCTGCCAGAAGGTAGGTCGGGGTTGCTCGCGCAAGGCGTTCGGCCCCACCAACGCCAGGCGGGTTTCCGCTTCTGCCGTCGTCAATCCCTTGACACGGTCGGTCTTGAGCACAGCCAAGACCTCGTCCGCCGTCATAGAATGCCAGGGCTGGTTAGGCACCGGAATACTCATTGGATGTACTATCCCTTGTCTGTGTGTTAAGTCCACGATACCAGCACCTATCATACCACAGAGCGAACACTATGAGCGGGTGCGTGCAAAGGTTGTCAGCGATATGCACCCCGAGCGGCGTTCGTATTTTTATGACCCCTG
>CAKZOB010000081.1 GCA_937135955.1 uncultured Anaerolineales bacterium
GGTGCCGTCTGGTTGAGACTGGGACGGTCGTCTGATGGGGAGGTGGCCTGGCCAGGGGTGGCCGCCTCCTCAGGGGAGGGTGCGTGCAAACTATGACAGGCTGTGTGCTGCGGTCTGCTGCCCCTCTCCCCTCTATTCCCTCGCCCTCGTGACTGCGTCGCGGGGCCAGGGGACTTATTGTCTCCCACGCGAGTGCTCTCTTCGCCAGCAGCGCGGGTTGGGAGATGAGAGTCATCGGGTGGGGCAAAGTCGCTGATAACCTTTGCACGCACCCGTAGGTCGGCTGGCGCGACGACTCCACGCCAATGCCAGATGACTGCTCAGCGATTGGCTGCTGCCTTACAATGGGGCGAAGAGCAAGGGGCAGTCAGCTATCAGTCGCGTTTCGGGCCGGAGGCATGGTTGGGCCTAGCCCGCGGGAGGGCGGGTGTTGGGCGGCGGAGGATTGCGCATCCCCAGCCGGAAGAACTCGCCCGTCTCTACGCGCTGCCAGATCACCGGCAGACTCTGGTTGAGCGGGTGCAGCAGGGTGCTCGCGCCCGGATGGTGGCACTCTTCCACGCAGTTTCCGCAGTACCAGCATTCGTCCGGATAGAGCACGATCGGCGGTTGTTTGGGCTGCGGGTTGGGCATCAGCACGTCGGAGCGGCAAATTTCCACGCACAGATTGCAGCCCGTGCAGATGTTCGGGTCGAAGGCAATCGCCCGGTTTGGGGTAGGGGGGGTGGGCAGCATCATCACACGGTGTCCCATGGTCTCACCTCTCAAGCGCCGCGTGCAAGGCGTAGTTTTCCGCATAGGTTGGCGCATAGGGGGGCCGCAGGTAATAGTCTACTGGCATCTTCTCCACAGTCACGCCGTCCGCCGTGCGTCGCAGCGCTACCAGCACGTGCCATTCTGGGGGGTCTATAGCGGGATAGTCGAGCCGCACGAAGTTGAGCAGGGCGCTGCTCGCCTGACGCGCCAGGCACGCCCGGATGATCGCCTCGCCCGCTGTCAGGATAGACTGACACTCGACGGCGCGCATCAGTTCGTGTGGGTTTGCTGCCGCGACCGCCCGCGCCTCGGACTCGCGCAGGTCTTGCAACAGGCGCAGGCCCATTTGCAACGTCGTGCCAGTCTTGTACTGCCCGCAGTAATCCTGCATGATGCGGCAAATGCCCGCGTTAAGCTCCTTCCAACCGATGCTGCGGCCCTCCGGCTTCAGCGGGGCGTACACGCAGGCTTTTTCGCGAGCAACCTGCGCCGGATCGGGCGTGCTTTCGCGGGCGGTGCGGGCATAGGCCGCAGCCTTGCGACCGGCGTAGCGTCCGCTGGCTGCTGCGCTGGAATGAGCGCCTGCCCCGTAGATGGCGCCACCCGCTGCATATAACCCTTCGAGCGAAGTGCGCAGGTCCCAGTCTACGATCACGCCGCCGCTGCCCCACTGCCGCCAGTGTGGCACCAGCATCCCCGCCCAGAAGTTGGCGTGCGCATACGCTTCGGGGTGCATCACCGGCGCAGCGAGGCGGTCGCGATCCGGATCGAAACCGGCGCGCGTCAGCGTCTCGTAAACGGGAATGCGCGTGCGCCCCTCGTTGCCGACCATCAGCCCGAAGATGGCGCGGCGTTCGTGCGCTGGCAGGCGGGTGAGGTCGGCGTAGAGCGGCAACACGATCTCCCCGCGGCGGATGCGTTCGGGCAGGTCGGGGGCCAGTTCCTTGACATGATTGGCGTAGGTCGTCGGTACGCGCAATCCGTGCCCAACCATATAGGGTTGTCCTGGTGACGGCAGGAAGCGTTCCTCGACCGACTCCAGCGGCCTGCCATCGCGGTCTACCCAGGGGACTTCGGTGCCGTTGGCGTCCACGATTGACGCGCCGTGCCAGGTGTTGTGCGCGTTGCCCATCCCATAGGCCAGGTAGGCCAGCGTGCCCGAATCCGGATACGACTCCTCCAGCTTGGCGAACTGCGCTCCCGCGTTCCACGCTGCGGCCATGCCGTCGCCAGTCAGGTTGGGGTCGCGGAAGGTCGGGCGATACTCGGTAGAAAACAGCCAGATGCGCCCCGGCAAGCCCGTTGCCAGGATGGTTGCCTTCGCCTTGACGATGACAAACGCACCGGTGCGCGTATGCAGCCCCATCGCGCCGATGACGCGCGTCCCGACTTCGCCCCCTTCGGTCAGCAGCGCCGTGACCATCACCCGGTCGAGGATGGTCACGCCGAGCCGCTTGAGCTGCCGGTAGAGCATCGGCTTCATGTTGTGGCCGTAGACGCGCAGGTCAATGCGGGCGTGATAGTCGTAAGCGAAGAGCAACCCCGTTTCCTCGTCGCGGAAGGCCGCGCCCGCGAATTCGCCCTGTACATCGCGAATTCGCACGCCCATCTGCTCGCAGTCCAGCAGCGCATCCCAACCCTCCCGCGCGTTGATGTAGCGCAGAGGACCGCAATCGTAGCCGCCGCAGTCGGCTATGATCTGCGCCGTGAAGTCCTCCGGCGACACCTGCGAACAGGGATTGGTGCACGCCGAAAGCCAGTGATCAACGCCTGCGCCGCCGTTGCCGCTCCATTTGGTCGCTTCCTTCTCCATCACGATCACGTCTACGCCCGCGCGCCGCGCATTGATCGCCGCGTGACAGCCCGCGATGCCGCCGCCGAGCACCAGGACATCGGTGCTGAAGACCTGTTCCTCGCCATAGCGGATCGGATAAGGCCATTCAGGCAGGGTGCCGTACTGCTGCAGATACTCGTACCAGGTAGTCATGGGGCGCTCCTCCTCGCAACAGGGGTGATCATACGGGATCAAACCGCATCAGACAAAAGGCGGATGCCTTCGCTTTTGAGGCAGCGATCTTCAACCGCAGAGCGTGGCGATGGGGGCTTTTGTGCTATTTCTACCAATTTGTCTTGGGGCAGATTTCTACCAGGGGACACAATACTCGTTGTATACTTTCTGTAACAGGCAGCGATGGGCTTGCCGTGGTCTATCAAGAGTACCTGGGGAGGATACCTTCATGAAACGATTAGGTATTTTGGTATGTCTGCTGATGGTGCTGGCACCGGCGCTGGTACCTGTGCAGGGTAGCTCGAAAGCCCAAAGTTCAGACGCTATCATCTGGTCTTTCGCTGGTGGTGATATCTCGATCATCAACCCGGTACTTGCGACGGACCAGGCCTCCTTTTACGCCGTTGCGGCGATCTATGCCCCGCTCTTCATCGCCGATCCCAACACGGGTTTGCCCACGCCCGGTTTGGCTACCTGGGAGGTTTCAGACGACGGCCTGCAGTACACCTTCACCCTGAAGGAAGGGGTTGTGTGGAGCGATGGGGTGCCCATCACCGCCAACGACGTCAAATTCACCTACGACGCTGTCATGTCCGACAAGGTAGAGTCGGTGCGCAAGGCCGATTTCGCGGCGATCGCCAGCCTGGAAGTGGTTGACGATCGGACCTTCGTGGTCACCCTCAAAGAGCCGAACTGCACCATCTGGGGCAACGCTTTTGCTTCGCTCTACCCGCTGCCTGCGCACAAGTATGCTGCTGACTTCAGCGACTTCATGACCAGCGACTTCAACTTCACGCCGGATATCGGCAGTGGCCCTTACCTATACGAAGAGCGCAGCCCCGGCGAGTATGTGCGCTTCAAGGCCAACCCCCTGTATTACCTGGGCGAGCCGCGCATCCCGACCTTCATCCTGCGCATCCTGGCCGACCCGGCCACGGTCAATCAGGCGCTGCTGACGGATACGATAGATTACGCCTTCATGTATCCCGATCAGCTCGAACAACTGGGCGCGCCGGAGAAGTTCAATACCTGGCTGTACCCGAACAACAACGCCCCGATGTTGTTGATGAACAACCAGGACTCGGAGAATCCGCAGCCCGCCTACGACGAGAACGGCAATCCGAATCAGCTCGTCCCCAACAAATTCTTCGGCGACGTGCGGGTACGGCAGGCTGTAGCCATGGGGTACGACAAGGCTGCCCTGACGCTGACGCTCGGCGAGAATTCGGGCAGTGTGCAGCTATCCGGCCCGGTCACGCCGGCCTTCTACAGCACCTACGATATGTCCTCTGTGGAACCCTGGCCGTATGATCCGGAGCGCGCCAAGCAGCTTCTGCAAGAGGCGGGCTGGGTGGACACCGACGGAGATGGCGTGCGCGAGAAAGACGGCGTCAAGTTCGAGGTCAACCTGTACTACAGCCCCCTGATTGACCTGTGGGCGAACATTGCTGCGGTGGCTCAGGATCAGCTTGGCCAGATCGGGATCAAGATCAACGTGGTGCAGATGGAGTGGAGCGCTTTCCTGTCCGAAGTGCTGCTGCCCGCCAAGTATGACATGGCAGTGGTGGGTTTTGGCGGCGGTACGGAGGTGGACGGCATCGCCTACAACCTGCTGCATAGCAAGAATGCGATCCCCAACGGCGGCTTCAACCTGGCCAGCTATGTCAATCCGGAGATGGATCGCCTGCTGGATATGGCGCGCACTCTGCCGGGGTGCCCGGTTGAGGAACGGGCCGAGCTGTATCGCCAGATTCAGGAGATCGCGCGGAATGACGTGCCCTACGACTGGACGGTGAGCACCACCCAGGTTCATGTGCTCAACAAGCGCGTGACCGACGCCTTCATCGGCCAGTGGGATGGGGGCATTCCGGTGACCATCCATGAGTGGGGGCTGGCTCAATAGCCGCCCAGAGAAGTCCAGGCGGAAGGGGCGCTCCAGGGCGAGCGCCCCTTTTTCGTTGAAGAGATGCCGTCAAACGCGCTGATTGGCGCGTGGATCGAGCGCGTCGCGCAGGCCGTCGCCAGCGATGAAAAAGCACAGCACCGTGACAGCGATCATGATGCCCGGCCAGATGACCAGATGCGGCCCGGTGTTGAAGTACATGCGCGCCGACGTGAGCATGTTCCCCCACGAGGGAGTGGGCGGGCGCACCCCCAGCCCCAGATAGCTCAGCCCCGCCTCAATGAGGATCAGGCTGCCCGCGTCAATGGTCAATGACACGATGACCAGCGAGGCGACGTTGGGCAGAAAGTGATGGATCAGCAGGCGCGGTGTCGAGGCACCTACAGCATGTGCGGCGACTACGAACTCGCGCTCCTTCAGCGAGAGCACTTCTCCTCGCACCAGGCGGCACGTGCCAATCCACCCCAGCAAACCGAGCAGCAAGATCAGCACCAGCGGCGAGGGGGTGAAGGCCACGGATACCAGAATCAACAGGAAGATGCTGGGGATAGACGATAGCGTGCTGATCAACCAGTTGACCAGGCTGTCAATCACCCCGCCGTAGTAACCGGCCAGCATACCGATGATGATCCCGATCGTGATGGACATAATGCTTGCGCCATAGGCGACGCCCAGCGACACGCGCCCTCCGTAGAGCAGGCGCACGAGCTGGTCTCGCCCCAGGTGATCAGTCCCCAGGATGTTGTTCTGGTAGCCGGGTGGCTTGTAGCGGTTGATGATGTCGGTGCGTTCAGCGCTTACGCCCAGTTCTCGCTCGACAACAGGCGGGGCAAAGGCACAGGCCAACGTCATGAGCGTCAGGATGCTCAGGGCGAGCAGGGTGAGCCTGTCGCGTAGAAGGCGGCGCAACGCCTCGTGCCATAGGGAGCGCGAGACAGGGCCTTGCTCCTGGAGCCGAAGGACGTTGGTGTCGGCGGGAGAAACCTGATTGCTTGTGGTGTCTGTAGCCGTCATGATCACTCCAGGCGAATGCGCGGGTCTACCAGGCCATACAGGATGTCGGAAATCAACAACCCCAGGATGTACATTACCCCACCAATGATGACTGTCCCCATGACGACAGGGTAGTCGCGTTGTGAGACTGCATCTATGGTGGTCCTGCCCAGGCCGGGCCAGCTAAACACCTGCTCGATGATGACTGCGCCGCTCAGCAGGAAGCCGATGGCGCTGCCCAGCAAGGTCACTACCGGGATCAGCGCATTGCGAGCGATATGATGCACGTAGATGCTGCGGACACGCAGGCCCTTGGCATAGGCGGTGCGCACATATTCCTGCCCCATCACTTCCAGCACTTGCGTGCGGGTGAAGCGCGAGACCACCGAGATGATGCCCAGGGCGAATACGGTTACCGGCATTACCATATAGGGAATGGAGTCGAAAACCTGGTATTCGCTGGAGGGCTTGGTGATGTCGCGCATCCCGCTCATGGGCAGCCAGCCGAGCCGCACACTGAACACGATGATCAGAATCAACCCCAGCCAGAACGCCGGGATCGCGCTGCCTACCACGGATAGCACCCGCGCGAACTGATCGAACCAACTGCGATGATAGATAGCGGCCAGCAACCCGATCACGATGCCGATGCTATAGCCGATGATCAGCGAGGGCACGGTCAGCAATAGTGTGGCCGGGATGCGCTCGCTGATCACGGTGAGCACAGGCCGCTTCTGGGCGATCGAATAGCCGAGGTCTCCGCGCAGCAGGCCCTTGCGCGTCCCCTGGACGTCTCCCTTGCCATCGCCATCTACATCAATCTTGACCCAGTCGTTGCCGACCAGCCAGTACAGATATTGCACCAGGGCCGGCTGATCCAGGCCCAACTGACGGCGCAGGATGGCGGTGGCTTCTGCCGTGGCGTTGGGCCTGAACGTGATCAGCGTGATGGGATCGCCGGGAGTTTTGAGCATGAGCAGGAACGAGATGACCGTGATCCCAAACAGGGTGGGAATGGCCTGCAACAGGCGACGAATGATGAAACGGTTCATGACAACTCTCAACCCTGGACGTAACGGACGTCCTCGCTACAAGCCTGGCAAGGCGGACTGACAGGATATCTTCTCATGCTCTCCTGACTCAGGCCTCAGGGATGCGCGTGGCCTGGAAGACCTGGCCTACCTGCTTGAGCAATACCGACCGATAGGCTCTGTCGGCATCTTGCTGGAATTCCAGGAAGACTTCTGTCGCCCCCTTCACCTGGAATTCGAGGGCCGAAGGTGAGGCCCGCCGGGGCAACAGTTCGCGCTCGGTCTGACCGGTGACGGCCATGAATAGCCGATCCTTTTTCAGGGCAACGGTTAGTTCCATGCCTTCGATGGGCAGGGCATAGTGGCCAGCGAGGCTGCTCAGCGTCTCGATATCCAGGACAAGCGGCTTGCGCTTGAAAATGACGGGTTGCACCTCCGGCTCTATCGGCAGCGAGACCTCATCAATTTCGCCCTGAACGTTCATCAGAAACCGAACGGGAAGGCGCAACTCAAAGCGATCCAGGTCCAGGTTGAAGATGTCGTAATGGTAGTGCTGCAATGGATACCAGTCCCCGGCGATCCAGGCCATCAACTGATCTCCATCCTGCCTGACCTTGAAATCGGCATAGCCCTCGGCGGCGTACTCACCCGTGTAGGCTTCCAGTGGATGGGTAGGTGCCGCTCCGCTCACCTGCGCCTGAGCCGTCACCTGGCGGTCGCGGTCAATCGAGGCCATCATTTCGGCATGGAGGGCGTGCCAGCGGGAATTCCAGCGGTTATCGGGCAGGCCCAGCATCCGGTCTACTACTTCATACGCCAGCACATCGCGCAAGGGGCGGGAGTCGATGTTGGTCAACACGACTACACCGATCTTCTCCTGCGGCACGAAAGCGACCATGGTGCTGAAGCCGTCAATATTGCCGCCGTGATGAATCAGGGTATAGCCGCGGTAGGGCACCACGAACCACCCCATGCCATAGGTCATGATGGTGGTGTTGAGCAAGGTCGCCATAAAAGCATCAACCGGCATCACCATCTGTGGCTGATGCATCTGCGCCAGGTTGGCCGGCGACACAAACGGCTGACCGTTGAAGCGGCCTTCGTTCAGGTGCACCATAACCCAGTTGGCCAGGTCGGTCGCGCAGGAATGGATCGTGCCCGCAGGCCCCATGACGCGGTCGGAATAGAAGTCCATCAACTCCAGAGTATCCTCTTCGCCCTCTGCTTTGCCCCGCCGAATTCGATAGGGCAGGGCGTAGTTCCCCTGCTGTTGCATGGCCTCCGGAGAAAAACAACTGCGCTGCATCTGCAGCGGGTCGAAGATGCGCTGTTGGGTGAAGTCCTCCCAGGTTGTGCCCGTCAGCGCGCCCATCAGGTACCCCGCCGTCATGTACATCAGATTCTGGTACTGCCAGACCTCGCGGAAGCCATGGCTGAAGGCCAGATGAGCCAGGTTCTTGATCAGCCTGTCGCGGTCGAAATCGGTGCCATACCAGGCCAGATCGTGGCGTGGCAGGCCAGAACGGTGACACAACAGGTCGCGCACGGTGATATGCTCGGCAGCATAGCTGTCGCTGAGCCGGAAACCAGGCAGGTACTCGCGGACGGGCTTGTCCCATTCCAGCAACCCTTCGTCTACCAGCAGCGCTGCACCCATGGCCGTGAAGGCTTTGGTGGCCGAAGCGATGGCGAACAGCGTATCTGGAGTGATGGGGGCCTGGGATTCCAGATCGCGCACTCCATAGCCCTGCAGGTGTACGATCTCGTCCCCTTTGACGACGGCCAGAGCCAGACCGGGCACCTGCCAGGAGGCCATAGCTTCCTGGACATAATCACCGATTGTGGAAAGTCTGTCTGTCATCTATTCCTGCTTTCTTGTTGAGATAGGATTCCACCCAAAACCTAGGCGCTGGCGAGCGTTTCCCTGACATGTCTGGCGGCGGCGAGTCCTGCGCACACCTGCACACCAACCAGACTGCGAATCGGCAGCACCCGATACTGTAGATCGCGCTCCAGAGCTGCGCCGCGTTCTTCCAGACGGGCGCGCGCTTCGTCGCGGGCCGCCAGGATGGCCGCGCTGGCATTCCCGTGGGCTATTTCATCATCCATCATACGGGCAAACATTCCCAGCACAAGCATCGAATAGAAGCGCGACTCCAGCAGGTTGCTGAATCGTTCTGCTTCCGTGGCCGGTCGGTTTGTCTCCGGGGACTGCTGTGCCCACTGACGGTCTGCCTCGCGCCACTGCTTGCCCATGCTCAGGAATGCTTCGACAGCGGTGCGGATCGGCGTCTGCAGGCGCAGATGATCGCGCACAGCGTCCAGCCGGCTTACGATCCAGGCGTCGAATTCATCGGCGGCCTGCAGCTTCTGCAGAATGAGATCGCGCCGGAGCGCATCCGTGACTGTCTGATCGTTGACGCGCGGATCGTCGAAATAGGGCATCTCGACAACCAGGGTGAATGTGCCGTAACGCTGCGCATAGTCGGCGCTCGACGCGCCAGACTGGATCACCGCTGCCGGATCAGCGATGCCGTTCTGCTCCAGGTGATCGTAGGATTCCTGAGCGGTCAACATGCGGTAAATGGCCGGGGCGAAGGTGACCGCATTGCTCATCTCAGGTTCGCCCAGATGAAGCGGTAGCCCGTACCAGGCCGGAAGCTGATGAAAGAGTTCATACAGCGGGGGGCA
>CAKZOB010000082.1 GCA_937135955.1 uncultured Anaerolineales bacterium
GTTGAGTTCACAAGACCCGACAAGTCCGAACGGGCCTGATGCATGATCAGCCGACCGTGAACTTTCGTGAAATGCAACATGGCGCAAGTATAGCGTAGAGCAGCAGCGCCGTGAAGCTTATAATATGTCACCAGGTCAGTCCTGACGCACGGCAAATCGTTCGCATTGGGAAGTCGGTCTTTCACCTGTATTCGCTGATCGCGACAGTCTGCTCATGAAAAGGCTTCTCTGGGCATTGACGCTGCTCGGCTGCCTGGCGCTCTATGCAAAAGGGATCAGCGCGGGAGCACCTCGCCCCGCCTTCAGCCCTTCCACCGTCCACCATGCCTGGCTGAACCCTTCGACGATCTTTCACCCAGACGAATTCGCCTACGTAGGGATTCCTTACCATATGCTGCTGCTGGATCAATGGAATCCGCACTATTTCCACAACCCCTCGCTGACCCTCTACACCAACCTGGCCATGTTCTGGCTCTCCGGTGCGACCCGCCTGCCCCATGACGCCGGGCACGAGGTGCGCGCGGTGGCACCGTTCCAGTTGTATTTTCTGGCGCGGGCGCTCTCTGGGCTGTGGACGCTGCTGGCCGTGACGCTGACCTACGCCGCCGGACAACTGGCTTTTGGGCGCACGGCGGGCATGGTTGCCGCGGCATTGGTGGCGCTCTCCCCCCTGACTGTTGAGCACGCCCATTTCGCCACGCCCAACGCTCAGACCACCATGCTGGGCACAGCCGCGCTGTTGCTGGCCATGGTGCTGTTCACTGGCAGGCGTGTGCCGCGCCTGCCTCTATGGGCCGTCTACGGGTTGGCCGGTCTGGCAGTCGGCCTGACCACAGTCGCGCGCTACAACTTCGGAGCTATTGGCCTGGTGACGGGAATGGCGCTGTGGGTCGCCTGGCGGCGCGATCGTCGCTGGAAGCTGGTTCTGATCAGCCTGGGGGCGATCCCCCTTGGCTTTGTGCTGGGTATGCCGGGCCTCATACTGAGCACAGAGGAAGTGATCGCGCAGATACGCGACATCCTCGACTGGTACTGGCTGCGCGGCGGCGGGTCGGGCATGACGGCGGAGCGCGGGTGGCTGCCGCTGGCCTATCACTGGCGCTACACCGCGCTGATCATCACCGGGCCGTTGACCATGCTGGGCGCGCTGTTCGGCGCGGGCCGGGCGCTGCGCGGCGGGAACTGCCCGCAGTCCCGCGCTCGCCGCTGGATCGCGCTGGCCCTGCTCGCCCATCTGCTCGTCTATTCGGCGCTGGCCTTGCTGGGACGGCGCTTGCAGGCCAACCTGCTTTTCCCCTTGCTGGCACCGCTGGCGCTGCTGACCGGCTATGCGGTGGCGGGAGTCCGGCGCAGATGAGGGCTGCTGAGCAGTGCGGGCCTGGCTGCTGCTCTGCTGATCTGGCCTGCTGTGCTCACGGCGTTGCTGATCTATCGCCTGGCGACGCCCGACACGCGATTACGCGCCCAGGAATGGATCTATGCACACGTGCCGCGCGGGACGCCTATCTATCTGCTTGGCCCCTACAACGTCCCTCTTGACCCGCTCGACTACCCTGTGACGCAGACCTATGCCGCTGAGACCGGGCCGGAGGCAGTGCGCACAGTAGACGCGCCGATCCTGGTCTATTCCGACGCCTATCCTTTTGTGGCGCTGCGCGACCGGCGACTGGCCAGCGACCGCGCCATCGCCAGGGAAGAGGGGATTCGCCAGGTGCTGGAGACGGAATGGGTGCCCGTGCGACACTTCGCGCGGATGCCCTGGCCGGGCGAACGCCTGCCGCCCGACGACATCAGCTACTGGTTTCAGGTAGGGATCACGATCTATTGCCGGCCGGTGAATTGCCCGATAGAACTTCCGCCGGCCACACCTTAAAGACTTCACTCAGTCAGGTTGCGGGCCTTGCGGGCAATGAGCAGGGTAGTGAAGTTGAACGGCCAGGGCGCAATCCGGCGTAATATGGCTCCCAGCGCGTCCGCCAGCCAGGTCGTGCGGTAATACCCTTTGGCGCGGAAAGGCCAGCCCAGCCCCCACAGGGTGAAGCTGTGACTGGTAGGCCGCACCAGCACGACCTCGAAGCCCGCCCGCTGCACTTCGGCGATGAGCTGATGCTGGGTGTAGGTGCTCTCGTAGAAGTCCTCGCTGGCCAGCGTTCCCTGGCCGAGCAAACGGCGTTTCCAGTGTACCAGGCGGTGCACCACGTTGGGATAGGGGATAGTCAGCACCAGCGTCCCGCCGGACACCAACACGCGGTTGGCTTCGCGCAGGGCTGGCCCCATGCCGTGCTCAAAGTGTTCCAGTACCCCGAACGATAGATAGCCGTGCAGCGAAGCGCTGCGGTAGGGTAGCGCGTGCACATCGCCCACCTGCAACGGCAGGGTCGGGTCGTAGGCGCGGGCGGTGCGCAGGGCGCGTTCGGCATAGTCCAGGCCGATGACGCGCAGTCCCATCTCGCGCAGTTTGATGATCACTGTGCCCAGGCCACAGCCCGCCTCCAGGATGATGCCCTCCCTGGAGAGATACTGCGGATAGACGCCCAGCGTCTCCCAGGTGCGCCGCTGATCCATCACCTCCAGCTCGGCCTCAACGCTGGCCTGTGACCAGATATCTTCCCAGGACTGCCGGGTGCGTTCGTAGAGATCGTCGCTCATCGTCCCTCATTTCTGCGCGGAGCGGATGTCCTGCACCAGCGCCATCAGGCGTTCCATGCGGTGATCGTAGGTGTGATGGGCGTGCACGTGCGCCCGACCTGCTTCGGCGATGCGCGCGCGCTCGTCGTTGTGCGCCAGATAGTACGCAACCAGTTCGCGCAGGTGTTGCGGGTCGCGATAGGTGATCAGGTGCTCGCCCACCGTGAACCATTCGCGCACGCCGGGCCGGTCGTCGGCGATCTGCAACGTCCCCACGCCGCACGCCTCGAACAGGCGCATGTTGCCCCCCCAGCGCATAAAATCGCCGTGCGGGTTGACCGTGATCTTCGCCGCGCGGGTAATGCGCAACATCTGCTCACCCAGCGCCGCGCCCCGATAATGCGGGCGCAGCGACGGCGGGACTTCGTGCACGCTCCAGATGCCCAGGTCGAACTCGCGCAGCGCTTCCAGGGCGGCCACGCGCTCGCTGTACAGGCGTTGCGGGACAAGCGTCCCCACGACAGCCACATCGCAGCCGTAGCGCGCCCGTTCGTCGTCGCTCAGGGCATAAGGATAGTGGAAGTCCAGATCAATGGCCGACATGGGCAACACTTCAGCGCGCGGCGCGCCCAGTTCCCGCCACTGCACAGCATGATAGAAATCGTTGGCGATCACCAGGTCGTAGAGCGGCGCAGCGGCGCGCTCGATGGGCCGCGAGAAGACGACTGGCGATGTGCCGCAGCCATAGACCAGCGTTGCGCCGTGCTCGCGTTTGAGGCGGGCCAGCGTCTCCGGCAGGATCACGCCGTTGTCGCCAGGGAGGATGATCACGTCTGGCTGGAACCGGGCCGCAAAGTGGATCAGGCGATGATTGCGCAGGCGGAAGTCGGGGTTAGCGTAGGGGAAGCGCGCCGCCAACGCGCTGAGCGCCCGCCCCAGGGTCAGCCGCTGCGTCATGCGCAGTTGGCTGTGTCGTGCCCAGGGTAACGCGCTCTGCGAACGCCAGAAGACAGCGCATTCGTGCCCCTGGCGACGCAGCGCGCGCACCCAGAAGTACTGCGCCTGCGACGGCGGGAAGAGCGGATCAGAGTCGGGCGCGGCCCGACGCGCTCGCTCCAGTTCCGCCGGATGATGCAAAGAAGCAACGAACAGGATGCGCATGGGCACTCACAGACGACACAGGTCGGTGCCAGTGACGGTCAACTCGCCAGCCGGGCATGTCAGGCACGGCCTGGAGGCTGGCTTACCTTTCGCCCCAGCGCGGGCGGGAGCGAAAAAGTACATGGCATGCCCTAGCTTACCGCAGGTTCCGCAGAGAGCGGTAATTCGGCCTCGGCCCGATGCGTCCACGTTGGCAGCGAGGTCAATCGCCGAGACCCAGAGATCGCGGAGAGGAAGACAAAGACAACAAGGCTTTGTGTTTTTCTATGTCCTCTACGACCGCTACGGTCTCAGCCATTGTTCCCTGCTTTGCCGGGCAGAGGCCCGGACGCACCATCCCTACGCCTGCTCGATAATCTTACGCAAGTTTTCCTCGAAGGGTGGGTAGACGACGCCGCGCTCGGTAATAATGGCCGTGATGTAACGGGCGGGCGTCACGTCGAAAGCGGGATTGCCTACCTGCACCCCATCCGGCGTGACCTGGCACTCGCCTACATGCGTGACCTCGCGGGCGGGACGTTCTTCGATCTCGATGTGATCGCCGGTGGGCGTCGCCAGGTCAATGGTCGTGGTTGGGCCGACGACGTAGAAGGGGACGCCGTTCTCATGCGCGACGACAGCCAGATTGTAGGTGCCGATCTTGTTGGCGGTGTCACCGTTGGCGGCCACACGATCGCACCCCACCAGACACAGATCAACACCCATCGTTCGCATGTAGTGCCCCGAAGCGCCGTCGGCGATGACCATGTGCGGGATGCCCAGCATCTTCAGTTCCCACGACGTGAGCCGCGCGCCCTGCAGACGGGGCCGCGTCTCGTCCACCAGCACGAAGACTTTTTTGCCGTGCTCGTGCGCCGTGCGGATGATGCCCAGCGCCGTGCCATAGTCCACCGTCGCCAGGCTGCCAGTGTTGCAGTGATGGATGATCGTACACTCGTCTGGCACCAGCGGCAGCGCGTTGAGGCCGATCTGCCGGTTGGTGCGCACGTCGGCTGCGGCGATGGCGTGCGCTTCGGCCAGGACTGCCGCGCGGATGCTCTCCGCATCCGTCAGAGCGGGATCGCTGGCCCGCGCCAACACCTGCTTGATGGCCCCGAACAGATTGACCGCTGTCGGGCGCGAGGCCCGCAGCACGTCCGCCGCCTCGGCGAGTTCGGCGCGTAGCGCTTCGGCTGTGCTGGCCCGGCTATGCCAGGCGGCAAGCGCCAGACCGTAGGCGGCGGTGGCCCCGATCGCCGGTGCGCCGCGCACCACCATCTCGCGGATGGCCGTCGCCACGTCGCGGTAGTCTGTGTAATCCAGATAAACCATAGCAAAGGGAATCTGACGCTGATCAAGCAGGCGCAAGACGCCGTTGTCCCATTCGAGAGTCTTAAAGCCGGTCATGAGCATTCCTTTCCGGTGTCGCACATCTCCGAGTGCAGGCACCGGCTTTTGTAACGACAGAGTGCCCTGCCTGTCAAGACGGGAATCAGCAAGGAGGGCATGCAAAGATTGTCAGCGACTTTGCCCCGCCCAATGACCCTCATCCCCCAGCGCTGCGGGCAAAGGGGAGCACTCGCACAAGAGACAGTAAATCCCCTCGCCCCGCGACGCAGTCGCGAGGGAGAGGGGATGTAGGGGTGAGGGGCAGCAGACCCCTGCAAATGGCCTGTCACATCTTGCACGCATCCATCAGCAAAAGAGGGCAAGGGGACTGGCGGAGAAGGGGTGCTCAGCAGCGCAACGGCTCACCCGCGCTCCAGGCCGTGCTGTTCCAGCAACGCGCTGTCCTCGATCAACGTTTCTGTCGGGCCATCAGCCACGATCGCGCCACCATCCAGAATGACCATGCGCGGACACAGCTCGCGCACCAGGCGCATATCGTGCGACGCGATCAGCAGCGTCTGTCCATCCAGCCCTTGCAGCAGCCGGATCAGGCTCCGACGGGCGCGTGGATCGAGACCGCTGCTTGGCTCATCCAGCGCCAGCACGCGCGGATTCATGCTCAGCACGGTGGCCAGGGCAATGCGTTTCTTCTCGCCCAGGCTCAGGTGATAGCTCATCCGGTCGGCGTAGGTGCTCATCCCCACTGCTGTCAGCGCGCGCTCCACTCGCGCCCGTACTTCGTCTTCCGGCAACCCCATGTGCAGTGGGCCAAAGGCTACGTCCTCGAACACGCGCGGCGAGAACAACTGATCGTCTGGGTTCTGGAAGACCAGCCCGACCATTGCCCGAATCTGCCCCAACGTGCGGTCGGTCAGCGCCACCCCAGCCACCCGGATCGCCCCGTCTGCGGCCCGCAAGATGCCGTTGAGGTGGAGCAGCAGGGTAGACTTGCCCGCCCCGTTCGGGCCGACCAGCGCCACCCGTTCGCCCGCTTCGACGCGCAGCGATATATCGGACAGGGCGCGTTGCCCGTCTGGATAGCTGAAAGACAGCCCTTCGATCTCGATCATGGCCGGGCACATATCGCTGCCTCACTGCCACCAGAGCATGGCTGCCAGCTCCACAATGCCCAGCCATAATAGGGGCACCGCGCCCGCCAGCGCCGCTCGCCAGGATAACGGGGGCGGAGTCAGGCGGCGCATCTCTCCGGCATAGCCGCGGGCGAGCATGGCCGCATAGACTCGCTCGCTGCGTTCGTAGCTGCGCAGAAACAGGTTGCCCACCATGCCTCCGGCGACCCGCGCCCGCCAGAACAATGTCCCGCCCGCGGGGCGTCCCTCGGCATGGGCGCTGCGAGCAGCGCGGGCGCGCAACAGGCGCTCTGCTTCTTCGCCCAGCGTTGTGCTATAGCGCACCATGAAGGCAATCAGCGCCACCAGCGTCCCCGGCACGCGCAGACTGCCCAAGGCCCACACCAGGTCGGCGAAAGAGGTGGTCATGGTCAGCAACAAGGCGACCTGCACCGACAACCAGCTTTTGAGCAGGATGGCAACGAAACGCGCCAGCCCGGCCTGACTGATGGCAATGCCCCCGCCGAGCGTCCAGGCTGGCCCTGGCACCGTGATCAGCAGCGGCAGCGCGGCCAGCATGAACGGCAGCGCTACCGCCCCCAGGCGCGCCATGCGCCACGCGCTGAAGCGGGCCAGGGCAGCCAGCCCAGCCACCAGCGTCCACAGCGCCGGATAGGCGGGCCAGGCGTGCGTCGGCGTGAGGGCGATCCCGCCGATCAGGGCAAACGTCACCACCACTTTCACGCGCGGATCGGCCCTGTGCAGCGGACTCTGGCCGGGCTGATAGCGCTCAAAAGAACGATACATGCTGCCTCATTGTTGCTGCCGAACTTTTTCCGGCGCGTTCAGGCGCACCAGGCGGGGCACGGCAAACCCGATACCCGCCACGATCAGCACACCGATCACCCCCGCAATGATAGTGGTTAATGCCTCGTCGTCAATACCGGGCACCGTGTAGTCGGGCAGGACTTCATAGACGGGGTCTTCCGCCTTGTCAATGAACGCCTTGTCCTCGGCCACGCGCTCCAGGCCGTCAGGGTCGGAATCGGCCAGCGGCGAGGCGAAGGCAATCGCCAGCGCGATCACCAGCCCGGCAGCGATCAACGCCGATTGCCGGGCCACACCAGCCGACGGCGCGCCCAACAGGTCGGGGCGGGTCTGACGGACGAAAGCCAGCGCGCCCACGGTGATCAGCGCCTCGCCAATACCAATCAGCGCGTGAATGCCAGCCATGGCCGGCAGCGCCACATCCAGCGGCGACGTGCCGGAGATGGCCAGTTCCAGCGCGGTCGCCATGGCTGCCAGTTCTACCGATACCCACGCCCCCAGCGCTGCCGCGATCAGCATGGCCTGAGGCTGCGCGCCGAGTGCTCGACGTGCCCATACATAGACTGCGTAGCCGACGAAGACGGCCAGAATGCCCATATTGAACACGTTGAAGCCCAGCGCCAGCAGGCCGCCGTCTTGAAACAGCAACGCCTGTACAGCCACGACCGTGGTCATCACCAGCACCGCGGCCCACGGCCCCAGCAACACGGCTACCAGCGTCCCGCCGATCAGGTGACCCGATGTGCCTCCCGCGACGGGGAAGTTGATCATCTGCGCCGCGAAGACGAACGCCGCCAGCACGCCCATCAGTGGAATCTGCCGGTCGCCGAGCCGATCGCGCACTTCGCGCAGCGCTAACCCCACCAGCACCGCTGTCACCAGCCAGCCCACGATGGCTACCGGCGCGCTCAGAAAGCCGTCGGGGATATGCATGGCCAGGATAGGTTTTAAGAACATGGCGCCATCTCTCCTCACTTGAAGGCTCGCAATGACCTTACAGGTATCCTTCTCGCAAAATTGTAATTTTTTACAGGTGAATTCTATCGCATTAGCGCTCTCGCGAGCAATTATTTCTGGCACTTCTCCAGCAACCAGATAGCATTTTGTGTGTGTCACAGGCTGCCGTACAATGGGCGGACGAACACGGCGGCACTCAGAGGAGGCATGATATGCGTGTGGTGTTGCAGCGCGTTCGGCGCGGCGCAGTGCATGTGAACGGGCAGACGGTCGGCGAGATCGGGCACGGCTTTGTGATCCTGGTGGGAGTCGGGCCGCGCGACGGCGAAGCGCAGGCGCAATGGCTGGCCCGCAAGATCGCCGGGCTGCGCGTTTTCGAGGATGCCGAGGGCAAGTTCAACCTGTCGCTGCTCGATGTGGGCGGGGGATGCCTGGTGGTGTCACAGTTCACGCTCTACGCGGACGCGCGCCGAGGTCGTCGTCCCAGCTTCACCGACGCCGCACCGCCGCAGGTCGCCGAGCCGTTGATCGCCCGCTTCGCCGACATGCTGCGACAGGCAGGAGTGTCCCCTGTGGAAACAGGGGTCTTCGGCGCGCGCATGGAAGTTGAGATTCTCAACGATGGGCCGGTGACCATCTGGCTGGACACCGACGAACTGATGGGCGAGGCAGACAGGTAGAGTCGTCTATTGCGTCAGGCATCGCGGCCAGGCTGGGCGCGGTCGGCGCGGATTTCGCCCTTGTGCCCCAGCAACAGCGCCTCCAGCTCGTACACTTCGTCATCATTCAGGTCGGCCAGCAAACGCTCTATCCTCGAGTGCTGAGGACGTTTGCGCTTGCTGCTGGCGCTTTCGGCTTCGGCCCGCGCCTGCTCGCTTCCGCTCACCCAGATGATCAGGGTCATCAGCGCAGCGACACCGCCCAGGACGAGCGTCACGTCCAGCACGGTGGCGCTGTTGGCCTGGGCGATCGCACCCGTCGGCGAAGTCAGCAGGCTGCCGATCAAGATCAACAGGCCGAGCCAGATCGAGAAAGTCAAGAGCAACCGCCCTGTGTCCCGCATGATAGTCTCCCGTTCTGGTGTCCGTCTCAGTAATCTACCAGGATCATCTGCCCGGCCTGGCCGATGAGGTGACCGGTGACGATGTGGTAGTAGAAGC
>CAKZOB010000083.1 GCA_937135955.1 uncultured Anaerolineales bacterium
GGGCGAGACATCACCAGTGACATTGTGATCAATGACCCCGAAGTGAGCCGTCATCACTGCCGCCTGACGCAGGGCATAGGGGGCTATACCATTGAAGACCTGGGGTCTACGAACGGGACGTTTGTTAACGGGCAGCGGCTGACGGGGCCTCGCCCGCTGTCTCCTGGAGATATGGTAGGCCTGGGCGAAACAGTTACCCTGGCCTACGAACTGGCAGAGGCGGGTTACGCGGCGGCTCCTGGCCAGGCGGCCACGATGATTGGCGGGCCTCAGCCTGGGGCAGCTCCTTATGCCCGACCGGAAGCTCCGTATGGGCCTCAAGCGGCGGGAGTTCCCCCCGTAGCTCCTGTTTATGGAGCTGCTCCGGTGCAACAACCCTATGGCGTGGCCCCACAGCAACCCGTGGGGTACGAGTATGGCTACCAGGAGGAACCCTATGAAGAGGGCGGCGGAGCAGGCCGCTGGATCGTCCTGGGGTGTGGCTGCTTCCTGGTGCTTTGTATCGTGACCTCGGTAATCGGGGGCATCATCATTGATGCGAAGTGCTGGTGGGATGACATCCCCGTCATCTCAGAAGCGTTCGACCTGGGCATCCGTGAAGGGGCGACGTGCCGCTAGACAACACCTGAGGGCATGCCAGTGAGTGGTCTGCTGTCAGTCGAGGAGGTGCTCGCGCGCGTCCTGGCACGGGTGCAGGTACTCCCTTCAGAGAGCGTGCCTATAGCCGATGCTTTGGGGCGTGTGCTGGCCGAAGATATCATCGCTTCCTTCTCTGTACCACCCTTCCGCAACTCGGCCATGGATGGCTACGCGGTTCGTGCAGCAGACGTAAGCAATGCCACGGCGGAGACGCCCGTCTCTTTGACCCCCATTGAGGATATTTCTGCGGGGCGAATGCCCCAGCGAACGATCGGTCAAGGCGAAGCCGCGCGGATCATGACTGGCGCGCCGCTCCCTCCTGGGGCTGACGCGGTTGTGCCTGTGGAAGATACCGACGATCGCTGGCGAGTGGAAGGGTACACGCCGTTGCCGGCGCGTGTGGCGGTTTTCCGGCCTGTAGCAGCCGGTGGCAACGTGCGTCCTGCCGGGGAAGATATTCAGGCAGGACAGGTTGTTTTGCGGGCAGGCACTATCTTGCGGCCACAGGACATAGGGGTCCTGGTCTCACTGGGATTTGGCACGCTGGCTGTACGGCGGCAACCGCGCGTCTCGATTCTGGCGACAGGAGACGAGCTGGTTGAGGTGGGGCAGCCATTGCTCCCCGGCCAAATTCACAACAGCAACAGCTACATGCTGGCGGGCCTGGTGCAGCAGTGTGGGGGGATTCCATTTCGCCTGCCAGTGGCACGAGATACCCTGGACGAGGTGCGCGCCCGTTTTGAGGAGGCACTGGCGCTGCAACCGGACTTCGTGCTGAGTTCGGCGGGGGTATCGGTGGGCACTCACGACGTGGTGCGCGTCGTAGTCGAACAACTGGGGCGCATTGAGGTATGGCGTGTGAACGTCAAGCCGGGCAAGCCGTTGGCCTTTGGGCAGGTTGGCGGCGTGCCATTCTTCGGCCTGCCTGGCAATCCGGTCTCGGCGATGGTGACGTTCGAGCTGTTCGTCCGGCCCGCACTGCATAAAGCGCTTGGGGCCGATCCGCTGGCTGTGCCGCTCACCACGGCTGTGCTGGAAGAAGATCTGACGCTGGATGGGCGACGCACCTATGTGCGCGTCATCCTGCGCGAACGCAACGGCGAACTGGTCGCCCGCACCACGGGGACACAAAGCTCCAGCGTGTTGATGTCCATGGTGCTGGCCGATGGTCTGATGATCATCCCCGAAGGCCAGTCGCGCGTTGCCGCAGGCAGCCGCTTCCCTGTGCGGCTGCTGCGTCCCCTGTTGCATTCAGGATGAGAGACTACTTGAGAAGCCCTGATCGGCAGGGTTTCCTCACCTCTCGATTCCCTCAGCCACACGCGGAAGGGGACTTGGGAATGCGCTTACCCTCTCTCCATGCATGGCTGAAGGGCCAGGGGTGAAGTTTCAAACAGTCTCTGTGGGATCGCCCTCAGGGCGTTGCTGCCTGTCTGGCCGTCTCCAGGGCGTTCAGCATTTCTGCCACGCTGGTTAACTTGATGCGCGGGCGTCCCACGGTTTCACCCCGCTCGGTTTCCAGGCGGTCGAGCAGTTGCCAGTCTTCGTAGGTCACATAGCGGATGCCGCGCCGTTGCAGCAGGTCTGGAATGGCTTCGCGCGACGAGTTGGCCGGGCAGAAATGCTGGTGAAAGGCCATATCCCGCAGCAGATATTCGACTGTCTCCTGGGCGTCGGGCTTGTTCGAGCCGATGATGCCAATGGCTCCGCGCTTGATCCAGCCGACCGCGTATTCGCCGCGCATCCGCTCGCCGTGTTCGTTGATCACCCGACCGCGCTTGTTGGGGATGATGCCCTGCCGATCGTCGAAAGGGACACCTGGCAGAGGTACACCCTGGTAGCCGATGGAGCGGAAAACCAGCCCAACCGGAACGGTCTCGTATTCTTCGGTGGGGCAGGGACTCATGAAATGCTCGCGTTCGCAGATTTCGTTTTTGACCATGCGGATGGCCTCGACCCGATCGGTGCCGACAAACTCGACCGGGGAGAGCAGGAAGCGCATGATGATCCGGCGAGGCTTGGCAAGTGGGCGGCTGCGGGCGAATTCCTGGAAAATCTCGTAGTTGCGCACCGCGGTGCGGCTTTCGCCGGAGCGCAAATACTCGGCGCTGAGCGGGTCGAGTTCGAGTTCGCGCGGATCAATGAACACGTCTGCTCCGGCCAGGTTGCCCAGTTCTTTCAGTTCCAGGCTGGTGAACTTGGCCTGCGCAGGGCCACGCCGCCCCAGAATGAGAATTTCGCGGACGTTGCTCTGCGCGAGCGCTTCGAGGGCGTAGTCCGCGATATCTGTCTGGCGCAATTCGTCCGGGGTGCGCGCCAGGATGCGCGCCACATCAACGGCCACATTGCCGTTGCCGATCACAGCTACCCGTTCCTGCGAGAGATCGAAGGACAGGTGCGCGTAGTCGGGATGACCATTGTACCAGGCCACAAACTCGGTGGCAGCGTGACTGTTGGGCAGGTCTTCACCGGGGATGCCCAACCGACGATCGGTCTGTGCACCGGTAGCGTAGATCACAGCGTGATAGTGCGCCGCGATGTCGCCGTGGGTCAGATCGCGCCCAAAGGTGACGTTGCCGAAGAAACGGAAGCGTTCGTGCTGCGCGGTGCGTTCGAAGGCCCGCGTGACTGTCTTGATTTTGGGATGATCCGGCGCGACGCCGCCCCTCACCAGACCAAAAGGTGTGGGCAGGCGTTCGAACATGTCTACTTCCACGACGGCGTCTGAGGCCGAGAGCAGGAACTCGGCGGCATAGAACGCCGATGGGCCGGAGCCAATGATGGCAACACGGATGGGATTGTCGGGCGTTCCAGTGAAGTATTGCATCGGACGATACTCCCAGGGGCGATGCTATGCTATCCTCATCATATTGATGCGCAGGCCAGGCAAGACGATGCGCCGGATGCACACCCTTTTTAGTTATCGCGCTTTTGTGAAGATCGTACCAATGAGACCGAATGAGAATCATTTAATGTATATTAGAAAAATTCATGAAACGGCGAAGCTGGCGTTTGCTACGATGGAAAGTGTACACGACGCATGAATCACAATCATGTTCACCATACAGTGGTGATCAAAGTAGGCACCAGCACACTCACAGGTGGCACGGCGCGCCTGTCGCGCCCGCACATGCTCGATCTTATCCGACAGATCGTGACACTGCGGCGGCAGGGCGAGCGTGTAGTGCTGGTGACTTCGGGCGCGATTGCTGCCGGGCGCGAGCTGCTCAATTATCCCGACCTGCCCAATCATTTGCCCGCCAAGCAGATGCTCAGCGCGGTAGGGCAAAGCCATCTCATGCAGCTTTACAGCATGCTTTTCGACCTGTATGACGTGCGCATTGGGCAGGTATTGCTGACGCATGGTGATCTGTCGCACCGCACGCGCTACCTGAACGCCCGTGACACGCTCAATACCCTGCTGGATTACGGCATCGTGCCCATTGTCAACGAGAACGACACAGTGGCCGTAGAGGAGATCAAGGTCGGGGACAACGACAACCTGTCTGCCCATATTGCCGTGTTGCTCAACGCGGCCTTGCTGATCATCCTCACGGACCAAGATGGGTTATACGATCGCGATCCGCGCACTGACGAGCGGGCGCGCCTGATTCAGCGCGTTGACCATATTGACGAGCAGATTGAGCGCCTGGCAGGCGATAGCGTATCGGGGTTGGGCATAGGGGGGATGACGACCAAGGTGCAGGCGGCGCGGCTGGCCACACGCAGCGGAACACGCGTGGTGATCGCTAACGGACGCACCCCTGATGTGCTGGTGCGGATCATGGCCGGCGAGGAACTGGGCACAACCTTTGTGCCGGCGGTAGGTCACATCGAGAGCCGCAAGCGGTGGTTGCTGGCTGAACGACCCCAGGGGACACTGGTGGTAGACGACGGCGCAGTGCGCGTGCTCACGCAACAGGGGGCCAGCCTGTTGCCTGTGGGTATTCGCGCTCTGCGTGGCAAGTTCGAGCGCGGGGCGGTAGTACTGGTGGTAGATGAGACGTCTCGTCCTGTGGCCAAAGGGCTGGTCAATTATCCCAGCGAGGAACTGAGCCGTTTGTGCGGGCACCACTCTCGTGATATCGTGCAGGTACTCGGCTACACCTACGGTGACGAGGCCATTCATCGCGACAACATGGTGTTTGTCTGAGACGGGGAGCAAGAGCCATGACAGTTGACATGCAACAACTGGGTCGGCAGGCCAAAGCAGCGTCGTATGCGTTGCGCATCTTCACTACAGAGGCCAAGAATCGGGCGTTGCGGGCCATCGCCGATGCGCTGGAAGCGAATCAGCAAACCATTCTGGTAGCCAATGCCCAGGATATGGCCGAAGGCAAGGAAAAAGGACTGACGCCGGCCTTGCTCGACCGGCTCAACCTGCAGGGACGACTGGCGGGTATCGCGCAGGACGTGCGGCACGTGGCCGAATTGCCCGACCCAGTAGGACGAGAATTCGAACAGAGGACTCTGCCCAACGGCCTGCGCGTGCGCAAACGGCGCGTGCCTATCGGGGTGTTGGGCGTGATCTACGAGGCGCGCCCCAATGTGACGGTTGATGTGGCGGCGTTGGCGCTGAAGACGGGCAACGCCGTGATCCTTCGTGGCGGCTCGGAGACGCTGCGGAGCAATGTGGCCTTGGTGGAGACGATTCGCGGGGCGCTTGAGCGCGAAGCATTCCCTGTGGACGCGGTGCAACTCATCACCGACCCCGACCGTCGCTATGTGCACGAACTCCTGCGGCTGAGCGAATACGTGGATATGATTATCCCGCGGGGAGGCAATGCACTGCATACCTTCTGCCGTGAGAACAGCACCATCCCGGTTATTACAGGGGGGATCGGCATCTGTCACCTGTACGTAGACGCAACAGCGGATCAGGAAGCGGCGCTGGCGGTTATTCGCAACGCCAAGGTGCAGCGACCGTCTGTGTGCAATGCGCTGGACACGTTGCTGGTGCAGGAGGCCATCGCCAGAGACTTTGTGCCACGGGTGGTAGAACGACTCTTGGCGGACGGGGTGCGCTTTCGCGTTGACGAGCGGGCGCAGAGCGTGTTGGCTCCGGCTCAAAACGTGCAACCGGCGGGGGAGGGTGATTGGGACACCGAGTGGCTCGATCTGATTCTGGGCATCCGCGTCGTGCCCGACCTGGACGCGGCCATTGAACATATCCGGGCGCACAGCACGGGGCATTCCGACGGTATTCTCACCAGCGACCCGTCGGCCATGCAGCGTTTCGTAGATGAGGTAGACTCTGCAGTCGTCTATGTGAATGCGTCAACGCGTTTCACCGACGGGGGGCAGCTTGGGTTGGGAGCAGAGATCGCCATCAGCACGCAGAAGTTGCACGCCCGCGGGCCGATGGGGCTGGAGGAACTGACTACCTACAAGTGGATCATCGAGGGCGACGGACACGTGCGGCCTTGAGTAGTGGAATCTGCGGCAGGCAGGGCGATGACCATAGCAGGCATGGCCCCCGGCTGGCGAATGGGTGGCAAACATGTTCAGAGCACTGGGACGATATGGGCTGGCCCTGTTGTTGTTGACTGCAGCCCTCTGGCTGGAGTGGCCGGGATTGAACGCTGCGCACGGTCAGGGTCAGAACGGTCCGGCGGCGCTCTTCGGTTTTGTGATAGACAAACAGGGTCACCCCATCGCCGACGTTGAGGTAGAAGTCCACTATGATGGCGAGTCAGAGCCGGTGGCGCTGGCGCGCAGTCATGCTGACGGGCTGTGGGAAATCAACCTGCCACAATTGCCCGATAGCCCGGCGCATCTCACCTTTTCTCACACACATTTCGAGACCGATCCCCTGAAACTCGATGCTGCGCAGATTGAGGGATTGCAGCACGGTGGCTCCGTAGGCCTGGGCGAAATCGTCATGCGCAATCGCTATGCGCCGGGGTTCTGGGTGGCGACCGGCACCTTTGTGCTGGTGTTGGTGCTCATGGCTGCCGAGACAATGCCGAGCGCGACGGTGGCCTTGCTCGGCGCGGCCATTGTTTTTGCCTCCACTTTCTTCGGCGGACGTTTGGTGCCAGGGCTGTACATCTTCGATTTTGAGCGCGCGCTGACATACATCAACTGGGAAGTGATCTTCCTGGTGATGGGCATGATGATCGTCGTCGGAGTCATTGAAAGCACGGGCTTGTTCCAATGGCTGACGTTTCAGTCCTACCGCTGGAGCAGGGGACAGCCCGTGTTGTTGATGCTGATCCTGGTCGCGATCACCACGCTGGCGTCGGCGTTGCTGGACAACGTGACCACCATGTTGCTGATGGTGCCCATCACCCTGGAAATTGCGGTCGCTCTGGAATTGCCGCCACAGTCGCTGCTGATCCCGGAAATCTTTGCGTCCAACATCGGGGGGATCATGACCCTGATTGGCACACCGACGAACATCTTGATCGGGGCACAGGCGGGCATCTCGTTCAATGATTTTTTGCTCAACCTGATGCCAGGCGGTGTACTGGCCGTGCTGGTCATGGTCGCCTGTGTACTGTGGTTCTTTCGGCACGACTACACCAGAGGCGAAAGAGGCATCTCGCCGACGCTATACGCCAGGCTGGCACAGAACGCGGCCATCTAGGATGTCGGTGTGCTACGCAAATCGCTGGTCGTCTTCGCGCTGACCATTCTGTTGTTCGCCGTGGGCGAGCCGTTGCGGATGGTGCCCGCGGTAACCGCCCTGCTGGCCGCGACGGTCATGCTGGTATGGGTCGAAACCGATGTGGAGATGATGATCGACCTGGTGGATTGGACGACCCTCGTTTTCTTCATGGCACTTTTTATGGTCGTGGGGGCCATCCAGGAAGTAGGGTTGATCGGAGCCATTGCAGGTGTCATGGGTGCCCTTGTTGGGAGCAACCTGTATGTGGGCCTGTTCACCGTAGTGCTTGGGGGTGGCTTGCTATCTTTTGTCGTGGCCAGCATTCCTTTGACAGCAGCGTTGCTGCCGGTAGTTGAGTTTCTTTCTGGGCGCATTCCGGGCGCTATGACGAGCAAGATTCTGTATTACGGACTCTCCATGGGCACCGGGCTGGGCGGCAACGGCTTGCTGATCGGTGGCGAAACCAATCTGATGACCGCCGGCGTTGCCGACCGGGCTGGCTTCCGGGTGAGCTTCGCTTCGTTCGCTCGTGTGGGCATTCCTGCGACGCTGCTGTCGCTGCTCACTGGCAGCCTGTGGTTGCTGCTGCGCTTTGAAGTGTTGGGGGGGTGAGGGATGCAGGTCATACTGTGTGCCACACGGGGGGGCGAGGCCAGCATACGCACGCAGGAACGCGCCATCGCATTGGCCAAAGAGCGCGGGGCGCGGTTGGTCTTTGTCTTTGCCCTGGATGTCGCTTTCCTGGATAAGTTCGTTGCTCCGCATGTTCACGCGGTGGACGATGAGATCGAGCACATGGCAGAGTTTCTACTTGCCCTGGCCAGGGATCGCGCAGAGAAAGCGGGAATAGAGGCCGACTACGTCGTGAGAGAAGGTGCGCTGGCCGATGTGCTGGTCAAGGTTGCGCGCGAAGTCAGGGCGACCCTCATCGTCCTGGGACGTCCACGTGAAAGTCGCGTCACCACTCTGGAGTACCTCCAGCACGAACTGCTACCCTATCTTGAGAGGAAGACAGGGGCAGAGGTTCTACTGGTGTAATAGAGCAGGAGTCGCCCGGCTTCATCAACCGGCGACTCCTTTTCCTTTTGTGCCTTGCGGATTGCTTTAGAAGAAGCGTTGCCGCTGGTAGCGCTCTTCTTTCCAGGGATCGCCTTCGTTGTGGTAACCTGCCTGTTCCCAGAAGCCAGGTTTGTCTACGGGACTGAATTCGAGCTTCATGAGCCATTTAGCGCTCTTCCAGAAATAGCGCTGAGGAACCAGGGTGCGGACTGGAAAGCCATGTTCTGGCTCGAGCAGTTCCCCGTTGTATTTCCATGCCAGCAAGACGTTGTCTTCCAGCATCACCTCCAGGGGTAAATTGGTGGTGAAGCCATAGGCTGCGTGCGCAATGACGTACTTCGCCGTCGGTTTGACGCCGAAAAGCTTGATGAAGTCTCGAAAAAGTGGGCCTTCCCACGTCGTGTCGAACTTGCTCCAGCCAGTGACACAGTGAATGTCAGTGGTGACGACGGTCGTCGGAATCTGGCAGAACTCTTCCCATGTCCAACTCATCTCGCGCTCGACTTCCCCGAACACCGACAAGCGCCAGGTCTTGAGATCAATCTGCGGGACAGGGCCATAGTGGAGGACGGGGAACTTTTGGGTAAGCGACTGACCTGGTGGCAGACGGCCAGCCTGCTTCATCTGACGTTCTTCGTCGCGCCGGTTCATGAAGTCGCGCAGCATGGTGAAGCCTCCGTATTTCGGCGGGGATATCTAGTGCGAAGATAGCACAAATGCCCGTCAGCTTCCAACGGACGGGTGCGTGCAAGATGTGACAGGCGATTTGCAGCAGTCTGCAGCAAACTATCTGGCACACTTTGTACACGCCTGCCGTTCAGGGCAGTTCCAGGCCCAGTTGTCCGCCCCCGTCACGCAGCATGGTGATGATCTTCTGATCGGTCACTGGAAAAGCGTAGCGGTCCAGGTCTTCGAGTGTCACCCAGGCCCACTCGGAGCAACCTATGGCGCGCGGTTCGCCACTGAGATGGCGGCAGGCGAAGACATAGAGGGTGATGCGGAAGTGCGTATAGGCGTGACGAACCGTGCCGATCTGTTCGCTTACCTCGATCTCAATGCCCAGTTCCTCGCGGATTTCGCGGCGCAGACACTCGCGCAGCGATTCGCCTGGTTCGCGCTTGCCGCCAGGGAATTCCCACAGGCCGCCGAGCATACTTTCTGGGGGACGGCGGGCGATTAGAATGCGCCCATCCTCGCGGCGGGTGACGGCGGCAGTTACGTCGTAGTGCGGCGTGCGGCGACGTGGTTGCCTGACCGGTCGAGATAGTTGCGTGCCGTTGGCGAAGGCGCTGCAATGTGCTGTCAGTGGGCATTCCTGGCAGCGTGGCGTCGGGGTGGTGCAGATACGCCGCCCCAGCTCCATCAGCGCTTCGTTCCATGCGCCCGCCTGTCCGGCAGGTAGCAACTCTGTCGCGAGATGCCACAGCGTGTGTTGGGTGCGGCTCTGGGTCACGTCTTCGGCAATATCGAACAGCCGGGTGAGCACGCGGATCACGTTGCCATCGAGTACGGGCGCTGCTATGCCAAAGGCCAGGCTGGCGATCGCGCCGGCGGTATAGCGACCAATGCCCGGCAGTTTCTGCAATTGGAGCGGGTCGCTGGGGAATTGCCCGCCATACTCGGCGACCAGGAGTTGTGCGGTGCGGTGCAAGTTGCGTGCCCGGCTATAGTAGCCCAGGCCTTCCCATGCCTTGAGCACATCATCGAGAGGGGCTTCTGCCAGCGCGTGTATGGTGGGAAAGCGCGCCATGAAGCGCTCGAAGTAAGGGATCACGGTGGCAACCTGTGTCTGCTGCAACATGATCTCCGAGACCCAGACGGCATAAGTATCTCGCCTGCGCCGCCAGGGCAGGTCGGCCTGGTGCGCAACGAACCAGGCGAGCAAGGCATCGTGCAGAGCAGTGGGATCGAGGGACATCACGTTTCTCGTTTCAGGACGCTGTAGCGGTTGACGTCACCACTGTGCCCGTCGGCGCGATAGGTGAGCACTTCGCGCAGGCCAGTGGCCTGAATCAGGGCGGCATGTTCTTCGTCGTCCACATAGTGGCAATAGCGCAAGGCGCGCGTGCCGCGCCGCCATTCCAGCAAGTAGTCACCAGGTTCGGCGCGCAATTCGGGCGGAAAGGGCACAATGCGCTGGCGAAAGCGCGCGTATTCGTAGAAACGCCAGGCGGTGAAGACCAGCAGCCCACCCGGCGCCACACGCGTAGCCAGGGCGTGCATGAAATCGCGCCGGTTGTCACGGCCTGGGATGTGATGCAACATGCCGAAGAGCACCACCAGATCATAAGTGTCGGACGGCAGCGGTTCGCCCAGCACGTCGCGCTGTTCCAGGCGGGCCGTGTGGCCGCTCAGCGCGATCTGCGCAAAGCTCAATAACTGAGAGTTGCTATCCACTCCATGGTACGTTACGTTTGTCCCCAGGCGCTCGAACAGAAAGACCCCGAAGCGCCCGTTGCCGCAGGCCACATCCAGCACGCTGAGCGGCGTGCTGAGCAAAGGCAACAAAGCCTCCCAGCCAGGCCAGGGAGCAGTGCGGGTCTGGTCGAAGTCGGCGGCGGTGATCTGGTAAAATGCACGGTTGAGCGCGTTCAGCCGCGCGATCGTTTCGGCATCCACAGGGCACTTAGCAGTCGAGCAGGTATTCGGAACCTATCATGGGCAAACACTACCGTCCACCGGTTGAACTCGAGAATTATCGAGACGCGCTCCTGGCGATCTTACAGGAAGTCGTGCGCGAACCCAATCTGACGCCAACGCGCCTCATTCAGATTCTCAAGCAACATCCCAGGGATGGGCAAGGGTTGTTCAACAAGAACGACCTGATCCACGCTTATCGGCACCTGGCCGGGACGAATGGATTGCCCCCGTTCGACCCGGAAGTCCTGGCTCGGCTGCGCATGAAACCCATCCGTACCATGTCCGGTGTGACGCCGGTCACAGTGCTGACCAAGCCGTACCCCTGCCCTGGCGAGTGCATCTTCTGCCCGAATGATGTGCGGATGCCCAAGAGCTACCTGGCGCGTGAACCAGGGGCGCAACGGGCGGAGCAGAACAACTTCGATCCCTACCTGCAGGTCTACTCACGCCTGACCACACTTTATGAAACCGGGCATCCCCTGGACAAGATCGAGTTAATTGTCCTGGGTGGGACGTGGTCATTTTACCCTGAAACCTATCAGGTGTGGTTTGTCAGGCGGATGTTCGAGGCGCTGCACGATTTCGGCGCAGGCATTGACCGGACGGACGAAGTGCGCGCGTTGTTGCGGCAGGCGTCGCAGTTGCACCCGGAACAGGCAACTCCGGTGACGCTGCATGGAACCGCGTTGGATCGCACTTACAATCAGGTGGTGCAGCAGATTTACCGCCAGGAGATGGCGCGTTCGCGCGAACTGGCGCAGGCGGTGGCGCGAGGGCAACGTCCCCGTACGGTGGTAGACGAGTATGCTACCTGGGAAGAACTGGCCGAAGTGCAGCGCCAGAACGAAACTGCGCCATGCCGCTGTGTGGGGCTGGTGATCGAGACGCGCCCCGATTATCTGAGCGTGGACGAAGTGATCCGCATCCGGCGGCTGGGCGTGACCAAGGTGCAGATCGGGGTACAAAGCCTTGATGACGAGATCCTGCGGAAGAACCGGCGCGGTCATACCGTCGCCATGACACGGGAGGCTTTTCGCCTGCTACGCCTGGCTGGCTTCAAGATTCACGCGCACTGGATGCCGAACCTGTACGGCTCGTCACCGGAAGCGGACATTGCGGACTATCAGCGCCTGTTCTCCGATCCGGATATTCGCCCTGACGAACTGAAGATATACCCCTGCTCGTTGATCGAGAGCGCCGAACTCATGCAGGTCTATCAGCGTGGGGAATGGCAGCCCTATTCGCATGAGGTGTTGCTGGATGTGCTGGTCAACTGCTTTCTACAAACGCCGGAATATTGCCGCCTGACGCGCGTCGTGCGCGATATCCCTTCGACGGATATTGTGGCGGGAGACATGAAACCGAATTTCCGCCAACTGGTCGAAGCGGCGTTGCAGCAGCGCGGGTTGCGTAGCCCGGACATCCGCGGACGGGAGATTCGCGGCAAGACTGTAGCACCGGAAGCGCTGCATCTGGACGAACTGTGGTATGAGACAGGGGTCGGTCAAGAGGTTTTCCTGCAATACATCACAGACGATCGGCGGATCGCGGCCTTTTTGCGGCTGTCGTTACCCACAGCGGCACCTCTGTTGCCTGAGTTGCAGGGGGCAGCCATGATCCGCGAGGTGCACGTCTACGGGCAGGCGGTATCCATTGGTGAGAAGGTGCGGGGCAGGGCGCAACACAGCGGACTGGGTACCCGCCTGATCGAGCGGGCGGTGCAGATTGCCCGCGAGCATGGCTTTGCGCGGTTGGCGGTGATTTCGGCAGTGGGGACGCGATCGTACTACAGGGCACGGGGTTTTGAAGATGGCACACTATATCAGTTGCGGCCCCTGAAATGACCGGAACTGCAGACCACGATGCAACTCGCGAGGTGTTTTCGCGTAGTCATTAACAAACAAGAACACCACCCATCCGCCAACCGAGGAGACCATGAAACCAGCCAAAACCCCTTCGCGGCAAGCTCCCTCGCACGCCGTCGCCCCAGCGGGACGCCCGCCGCGCAAAGAAACTGTTCGAACGGTAGCACCGCGCGGATGCTGGGCCACCTGCGCGCTGTTCGGCGGCGCGTCGGTGCTGGTGCTGACGCTGGTTGTCGCCTGCATGGCGCTGATCATGACGCTGCAGGTTGCCGATTTTCTGGGCGATCCGGCGAATAATTTCCTGGCCGTGTTCGGCTTCGAGAAGAACGCGACTCCGGTTGTCACTGACAGCCGGACGATCGTGCTGAGCGTGCGGGAGCTGGCACTGCTGGAGACGGTGCAGAGCGGCGTCGTGATTACCAAAACTGTCGTGGACAGCGGAGCAGCACCCGACGCCGAGTTGCAGATCAGCTATACCGGCACGATTAAGGCCGGGATAGACCTGGCGACGATCGGCGAGGATGACGTCACCACGACGCCAGACGGCGCGGTCAGGCTGGTGCTGCCCCCGCTGCGTATCACCTACTGCGACCTGGGCAAACCTGAAGTGCACACCTGGACATGCCGGGGCTGGGCGGGCCTGCAGGATTGCAGCAGCCGTTACGAGCGGATGCAAAGCGAAGCCTACAACCGGGCCATGAGTGACCTGCTCGAAGCCGCCGAGACGATGGACTTGTTGGGGCTGGCCAGGCAGAACGCCGAAGCGACACTGTATGACCTGCTGCAGAAGCTGGGGTTTGCCAGCGTCACTTTCGAAGTCGCGGGCGAGACACTCCCGCCGGATCCCTCGTGTCAGCCAGACTAAAAGAAGGGTTCAGCAGTCCTGATCGGCGAGTCTGCCTCACCCCTGGGTTTCCTCCATACGCGGAGAGCGAACCTCATCCCGCACTTCTGCACCTTGCCGTGCCCGGAAAGGGAGCCGGGGACAACAGGTCTCTAAAGGCGGGAGTTCCACGCTTCGGTGGCGTATTGTGTGGCGCGCAACTCAGCGGCACGCTTGTACTCGTCGTCTGTCAGCGTTGTTTCCTGCAGGTTCAGATCGAACACGCGCCGGAAGCCTTCGACCATGGCTGAAGCGGCTTCGCGCCAGGAGACGCTCCGGCCTAATGCCTGTTCCAGCGTAGTGGCGCGTTCGAGCACACGCTCGCGCGCGTGCTGACGCTCCTGGTCACTGGTGAAGACCAGTACGTCGCAGATGCGGGCAATGTCTCCCCAGAGCGGCAGAGTGCCGTGCTGCAGCACCGCCCCAAACCTGCGCACCTGAGCGCTGCCGATCAGTTTCCTGCCGCCGACTGTGATCTCGTAGTGGCTGGGCACCTCAAAGCAGACTGGCCCATTGGCACTGTTGTGTCCGTCGGCGCGTTTATCGGCTTCTGGCGTGACGCCCAGGATATGTAGCCCCTCGACCAGGGCGGCGCTGAGACGGCGATAGCTATCCACGATCCCTCCGGCCACAAGGGGATCGTCGGTGGGGACAGCCACGCTATAGGTGAGTTCGTCTGTGTGCAGGATGGCCCGTCCACCAGTCATGCGTCGCACGATGTCCCAGCCAGCCAGGGTCAGGCGTGCAAGGTCCACGTCCTGGATGGATTGCATATAGCCCAGCGACAGGCAAGCCGGTTCCCAGGCAAAGAAGCGCAGGGTGGGAGGGACACGGTTGGCTGACACGGCCTCCATGATGGCCTGATCAATGGCCATGTTCAGTGGGCCATCCAGGGGATCGGTCAGTAGTAGCCGCCATTGTGCGCGAGTCATTCTATCTCTAGCTCCGAAGGTGGAATTGCGTCACAAAGCAGCAGGATTTTAGCACATTGAGGCTTCAGAGGTTTAGGGCTACAATACGCGCATGAGGCTCAGTTGGAGCACGTGATGACTTCTGACGACCCGATTCAGACTCAGCCACATCTCGATCCCATCCCTGCGCCGAAGCCTGGGGGCAATCCGCGCTCGTCTGGCGGAGGACACTGGTACAGTTTCCCCGGCGCTCCGGCTGCCATACCATCTGAGGTTGAATCGCGGAGAGGGCGGCGGGGCAGGCGCGTGCGCGACCGTGTCGAACGCCGCAAGGTGCGCCGCGAATTGGGCGCGCCCGATGAGTGGGCGTGGGTGATCATTGCCTCGGCGTTGCTGGGAATCACCATCATCTCCAGCATGATTGTCTTCTTCCTGCTGCAGGCCGCGCGCGGCGCTGAAGGGACAGTGGCGACCAGCGCCCCGCCGGTCGAACCGACGTCGGTGCTCTACGGGCCGGGGGGTATTCTGGAGGCGTCGGGTGATATGCCAGTAGGCGGGATGCTGGGCAACGGCGAGAGCATGATCATCCGCCCCTGGGATGGCAAAGAGCGCTTCACCGTGCTGGTGATGGGCATGGACTGGCGTCCGGGCGAGTTTGGAGCGTCGGTGCGCACCGATACCATGATTCTGATCAGCCTGGATCCCAAAACGAACAGTGTGGGTATGCTCAGCATTCCGCGCGACCTGTTCGTAGACGTGCCAGGCTATGGGCCGCAACGCATCAACACCGCGTATAGCGCGGGCGAACTGGAAGGGCCAGGAGGGGGGCCGCGCCTGGCCATGCAGACAGTGCAGTACAACTTCGGTATCCGCGTCAATGAGTACGTGATGGTGAACTTTGAGACGTTTATCCGCATCATTGACCTCATTGGCGGAATCAACATCGAAGTGCCCTACGACATCTACGACCCGCTCTATCCCGATATGAACTATGGGTATGATCCGTTCTACATCGAAGCGGGCTGGCATCAGATGGATGGGGCCACTGCGCTGAAATATGCGCGCAGCCGTCATTCGACGGACGATATTGATCGCAATCGTCGCCAGCAACAGGTGCTCTACGCCATTCGCGACAAGGTGCTGGCCTTCAATATGATTCCGGAGCTGGCCATGCAAGCGCCAGTCTTGTGGTCGGAACTGAGCAAGGGCATTGACACAGGCCTGTCGCTGGAGCAGATTCTGCAACTGGCCTGGTGGGTGAAGGATATCCCTACCTCGAACTATCGCAGTGGGGTAGTTGGCTGGGAATACGTCATTCCGACCAACTGGCAGGGGCAGGATATTCTGATTCCCAACCGGGCCAAGCTGGGGCCGTTGATGGCCGAGGTCTTCGGGCCTGATTACAATCAATAAAGCCGGGCTACACCGTGGCCGGAATCACAGAAGGGAGCGAGTCTCCCTTTTTGTGTGGGGGAGAACGTTGGGGCAACGTGGCAAGATCGGAGCAGGGTTGTATGGATGCCTTGGGGCAGATCATTGAGACACTGCGGCAACGTCGCCGCGAGCTGACACAGCCATACCATGTACCGGGCCTGTGGATTGATCATCAAACAACCGCGGCTCGTGCGGTCAACCCTTATGACTTTTACCGTGCCAGGCTGGAATGGATTGTCGCGCAGCCGCCGCGTCCGCTGGTGCAGGGGGATGGTAATGGGGATTGGACGCGACAGGCCATCATCTACAACATGTTCCCGCGCGTTACCACAGCTTATGACCACGCTCACGACGGGGTGCTGATTACCGGCCCCTCTGCTGACGGGTGGCGCGAGACCGGCACCTTGCTCAAAAGCATCGCCTTACTGCCCTACATCCAGAGCCTGGGCGTGAACACAGTGCACTTACTGCCCATCACGGCGGTGGGTCAGGATGGCAAGAAGGGCACCCTGGGATCGCCCTATGCCATTCGCGACCCTTATGCGCTGGACGAAAACCTGGAAGAGCCGGCGCTGGGACTGTCCGCAGACACGCTCTTCGCCGGGTTTGTCGAGGCGGCACACCGGCTGGGGATGCGTGTGGTGATGGAGTTTGTGCTGCGCACGTCATCCAAGGATGGGGCGTGGATCGGACAGCATCCGGAATGGTTCTACTGGATTCGTGCCGACGTGCCGGACCGTCAGCCGGGCAGTGCTGATCCAGCCGCCTACGGCAACCCTATCTTCTCAGAGGCTGAACTGGCGGCGATTAAGGCGAAGATAGCTGCGCATGATTTCTCGCGACTCCCGCCTCCGCCGCGCCAGTACCGGGCAATGTTTACATCTCCTCCGCACCCCGATCGCGTGTGGATGGAAGATGGGCGCTGGCTGGGCGCGTTGGATGATGGAACCAGGGTGCGCATTCCTGGCGCGTTCACCGATTGGCCGCCGGACGACAATCAGCCGCCGTGGACGGATGTCACCTATCTGCGCATGTACGATCATCCGGACTTCAATTACATGGCCTACAACACCATCCGCATGTATGACGAGCGGCTGGCGCGTCCGGAGAACGCTGTCGCGGACCTGTGGGATGCAGTCGCGGGGGTGATTCCGCATTACCAGCGAACCTTTGGGATTGATGGCGTCATGATTGACATGGGCCACGCATTGCCTATGGCGCTCAAGCAGCGTATCGTGGCTTCGGCACGGACTATCAATCCGGACTTCGCTTTCTGGGACGAGAACTTCGTCATTGGGCAGCAGAGCGTTGACGAAGGATACAACGCGGTCGTGGGCTACCTGCTGTTCGACTTCCACCAACCCGACAAATTACGCGCTTTTCTGAACAGATTGGCGCACGAGCGGTTGGCGCTGCCCTTCTTTGCCACACCGGAGAATCATAACACCCCGCGGGCGGCGGCACGTCCATTCCCCTTGCAGTACGTGCATTTTGCTCTGGCATTGAGTGTGCTGCTACCAGGCGTGCCGTTCATTCACAGCGGCTTCGAACTGATGGAGACACAGCCTATCAATACAGGGCTGGGCTTCACAGACGAGATGATCCGCGCTTATCCTACGGAGAAACTGCCGCTGTTCAGCGCCTGGGCGTTCGACTGGGCGCGTCCCGACAACCTGGTGAACTCGGTGCGCTATGCGCTGCAGTTGCGGCAGAAGTTCGCTTCGTTGCTCAGCGATCCTGACCCGGCCACCTTCTTTATCGGCTACAGCGAAAATCCGGGTTTCCTGACCTTTGCCCGGCAAAACGCCGAGCACACCCTGGTCGCTGTGGCCAGCGCGACCTTTGAAGCGCCAGAAGACGGGCGCGTGTACCTGCCTGTCTGCCAGTGCTCTTTAACTCCTCTGTGGGGAACTGACGTAGCTCATGTGGGGCGCGGTGCGGTACACCTAGATGTCAGCCTGGGGAATGGGCATGTGCTGATCCTGGAAGGTGGGCCAGAATTCCCGCGCCTGCACAAATGAAATGTCAGCCCTGCAGGTAACAGGTCACCCCCTGCAGGGCTTGTTTCCTCGTCCTTATTTCTCCGTGAGATTAGCTGATCAGCGGCTTGAGCAGCGCCAGAACATCCTGGTAGATGGCGTCAATGGTGCGGTTGGCGTCTACGCTTTTGACCAGGCCGGGGCGCTCGCGATAGTAGGGCATCACGCTGGCTTCGACCTGGGCATGGTCGCTGAGGCGTTTTTCGATGACCTCTGGGCGATCGTCGGGGCGGCCTTCCTGCCGACCCATCAGGCGCTGACGCGAGACTTCGAGGGGCAGGACGAAATCTACCACCAGGTTGAGCTGTGCGCCCAATTCATGTAGCAGGTTGTCCAGTGCCTGAGCCTGGGCGCGGGTGCGCGGGAATCCGTCGAAAATGGCCCCCTTGCTCACGTCTGGTTCGGCCAGCCGTTCGCGCACCATGCCGATCGTGATTTCGTCGGGCACCAAAGCGCCCCGCGACATATACTCTTGCGCCTGCAGACCCAACGGCGTCTGGTTGCTGAGGTGCTGGCGGAACAGTTCGCCAGTCGAAATCTGAACCAAGCCAAGTTCAGCCGCAACACGTTTGGCCTGAGTACCTTTGCCACAGCCGGGCGGGCCAAAGAAGACCACGAATGCCGGTGTCATTGCAACTCCTCACTGTCATGCGGAACAAGAAACGCGCTCAGCAATTCTAACGGATGCTGTGAGAAGGACAAGGATCACAATGGTCTTGGCTGAGGCGACCTGATCTCCGATCGGGGAATTGGCATCGCGGCGCTGCCTGTACGCTTTGATATGTGCCCCTTTTCGAGCGCTTGCTGGTCGAACATATCCGGACGTCTAGGCATGGGGCGTTCTTCTCCCTGTGGCTGATGGCCGTTGACCGTAGTGTGTGCTATCTGGAGGGCGGAAAACGAGTTGGGGGAAGTCAAAAAAAGAAAACCCGGCCAGGAGGTCGGGTCTTGGAGTGGCGACGGTGTGATTTGAACACACGACCCAGGGCTTATGAGTCCCCTGCTCTACCGCTGAGCTACGTCGCCGAACTGGGGGATATTATAGCAAGAGTTGTGGGCGCGTCAATGGTTTTGAGGCTGTTTTTCGCCCACAAGACCCGCTCAGCGGATCACTTCCCACGCCAGGTGTGATAGCTCTGGCGCGATCAGCTTTTCCCAGGCCAACCTTACGGCGTCCGGTGAGCCGGGGGTCGAGACGATCACCTTGTTGCGGTAGACACCCGCGATGGCGCGCGACAACATTGCGGCAGCACCTACCTGCTGATAGCTGAGCATACGGAACAGTTCGCCAAAGCCGGGCAACACTTTCTCCAGCTTGCGACTGAGGGCATCGTAGGTACGGTCGCGCGGCGAGATGCCGGTGCCGCCGTTGAAGAGAATCACCCGGGCGGGGCCGTTGATCAGCTCCTCCAGCACGTTGTTCACCTGCTCGACTTCGTCTTTGACGATGTGATAGGCCACGACCTGATGACCGGCGCTGAGGATTTGCTCGCGCAGGTAGGTGGCATTGGTGTCGGTCTCTGGGGTGCGCGTGTCGCTGACAGTGACGATGGCGATGGGCACCGGCCCTTGCCGGGCGGCAATTTCTTTGTGGTGAGCACTGCTGGACATGATGGATGACACTCCCTGAAGCCGTATGACCCTGGCCCGATGATAGCAGTAAGAAAGACACAGAGGCAACCAGGGGGCTCAGGGTAATCGCATCAAAACCAGCCCGCAGAACCATGGGCAGAAGTAAGCTCAGGGGTGATCTTCTGGTTGACCTCACCCCCGCTCGGCGCTGGCGCGCCTCGTTGCCCCCTCTCCAACGCGGAGAGGGGGCAAGCTGAGCGTAGCGAGGCTGGGGGTGAGGTAAAGCGGCAAGTGGTTTGATGCAATCCCCCTGCCGGGGGGCTGCCTCTGTGCGTGAATTTGACTGGCTAACCGGGCTAGACGGTGAGCATGTAGCGGTCTAGTTCCCAGCGCGAGACGTGAATGCGGTACTCGTCCCATTCGGCACGCTTGGCCCGGTCGTAGACCTCATAGACATGTTCGCCCAAAGCGCCACGCACGACGTCGTCTTTGGCTAGCTCGTTGAGAGCTTCTTCGAGCGTACCCGGTAACACGTCCACGCCATTGGCTTCCCGTTCGGCAGTCGTCCAATGGAAGACATCATCCGTAACGGGCGTGGGCGGTTCCAGGCCACGTTCGATCCCATCCAGACCTGCTTCGAGCATCGCCGCAAAGGCCAGGTAGGGGTTGCAACTGGGATCGGGGAAGCGCAACTCGACGCGCGTGGACTGTTCGCGACCCGGAGAGTAGCGCGGCACGCGAATCAGCGCCGAGCGATTACGCTGTGCCCAGCAGACGTAGACTGGCGCTTCGTAGCCGGGGGTCAGGCGCTTGTAGCTGTTGACCGTCGGCGCTACCACCGCTGCCAGGGCGCGGGCATGAGCAAGCTGCCCGGCCACGAACTGTCGAGCCAGTTTGGAAAGATGGAACTCGCCGTTGGGATCGTACATCAGGTTCTTGCCGGTCTTGATGTCGGCGAGGCTCTGGTGCACATGCATCCCACTACCGTTGATGCCGAAGATTGGCTTGGGCATGAACGTGGCGATCAGGCCGTGTTTCGCGGCGATACCCTTGACTGTGTACTTGAAAGTCACGGCATTGTCGGCTGTGTGGAGCGCGTGCTCATAGCGGAAGTCAATCTCGTGCTGACCAATAGCGACTTCGTGGTGGGCCATTTCGACGTGAATACGTAGCGCCAGCAAGGCGCGGCTGATGTCGCTGCGCACTCGCTGCGCCTCGTCGCCAGGAGAGAAATCGAAGTATCCGCCCACGTCATGCGGTACGGCTTCGTGCCCGTTCTCGCGGAACAGGAAGAACTCAAGTTCTGGCCCCGTGTTGTAGATTAGCCCCAGCTTTTCGGCGTGAGCGACAGCGCGCTTCAACACGTAGCGCGGATCGCCTTCGAAAGGTGTGCCATCCGGATTGTAGACATCGCAGATGATGCGGCCACGCTTGCCCAGGGGATCGTCCAGAGTCCAGGGTAACACGCGGAATGTCACCGGGTCTAGCCGCAAGAACATGTCCGATTCCTGGATGCGAGCGAAGCCCTGGATAGAAGACCCATCGAACCAGACTCCCCGTTCCAGTGCTTCTTCCAGTCCGACATCCTGGATGGTCACACTTTTGGTCACGCCAAAGATATCGGTGAACTGCAGGTCAATGAACTTCACCCCTTCCGCCTTGACTGTTTCAAGAATGGCCTGGGCTTTGTCGTCCATTACGACACTCTCCTGTGTGTGGCATAGCGTACATACCAATTATAGTGGCCGTGGAGTCACTGGCGATAGTGTTGCTTGTGCATTACACACAAAGAATTTTGCCGATTGGCCTTATTTCTGGACGATCTGCTTGGGCGGTTAGATGCAAATTGGGCAGACTGCACAATTCTCTAGTTGGGCAGGCTGTCCAGGAACGCCTGCACGCTGCTGGCTGAATTGAGCGTGATGCGCTGGGCGTCCCGGTCAATGCGCTTGATCAGGCCAGACAGCACATCCTTGGGCCCCAGTTCGATGAAGACATTGACGCCCAGAGCGCGCATGGTTTGCACAGATTCCGTCCAGCGCACAGTGGAGGTAAGCTGAGCGCCCAACTCGGAGCGAATGGCTTCCGGCGATTGCAGCGGCGTAGCATCCACGTTGCCGATCACTGGCACGCGCGGAGACTGGAAGGGCACGGCAGCCAGGGCCTGCTCGAATTCGGGCACAAGGGCGGTCATCAGCGGTGAGTGCGAGGCAACAGTCACGGCCAGGGGGACGACGCGCTTGGCTCCTTTAGCTTCGGCCAGCGGGATGGCCTGTTCCACCGCGGTCTTACCGCCCGAAATCACCAACTGGCCGGGGCAGTTGTCGTTGGCAATGACCAGCGGTTGACCCGTGCTGGCACTCACGTCCGCGCAGAGGGCGGCCAGTTCGTCTCTTTCCAGGCCGAGGACGGCGGCCATGGCACCCGGCGCGCGGACAGTTGCTTCCCGCATCAGCCGACCGCGCTCGCGCACCAGCCGCAGGCCGTCCTCAAAGGACATGGCTCCCGCAGCAGCTAGCGCGGTCAATTCGCCAAGGCTGTGCCCTGCCATACACAGGGGAGCGAGGGCCGTACCACAGGCATCTTCCAGGATGCGCACGATGGCCATGCCGATGACGTAAAGCGCGGGCTGTGTGTTGAACGTGTCGTTGAGGCTGTCGGCAGGGCCGTGAAAGCACAGTTCGCTGAGAGAAAAGCCCAGGATGGCGTCGGCTTGATCGAAGACCTGCCGTGCCTGGGGAAAGATCGCCACCAGGTCGGCACCCATACCGACCTCTTGCGATCCCTGACCAGGAAACACCAATGCAGTGGTGTGCCAGTCAATCATTGTGTATTCTCCGCTTTCCTAAAAAGAACCGGTGAGGTCGTTTACTCCAAAAGCAGAGTGCACCCTGGATTCATAACGCAAAGAGCCGTGCAAAGCCAGGCACGGCTCCCAGGACCCGACAGGGTGGGTTGTTGGGAGAATGAGCTACTCTTCGTCTTCTTTGACGGAGATCACCTCGCGCCCGCGATACGACCCACAGTGAGGGCATACCTCGTGCGCCGGCTTGTACTCATTGCACTCGTCGCACAGGACGAGATGGCGCGGCGTCAGGTGATCGTGCGACCGACGCTTATCGCGGCGGGATTTGGACATTTTTCGTTTGGGTAGCGGACCCATGCGAATTCTCCTTTGGCCAAGCCAAGGTCCGTCCAGCAGGCCGGACAACGGGGAGAATTATAAGGGCCGCTCAGGGCCCTGTCAAGGCTATGCTACATGATGCAGGTGCGTGCAAAGGTGGTCAGCAATTTACTTGGCGCCGGGGCGCTTACCTCATCCTCGCTCGGCCCGCGAGTGCCCCGCTGTTCCCTCGCCATGTTACGGAGGAGCCGGAGGTGAGGTAAACTAAAGCGCAGCAAAACTGGCTGACACATTATTTCATGCACCCCTACATGCGCTTCACGCCTCTTGTTGAGAGGGTGTCTGCGCAGGCACTTCAACTTCTTCGACCGCGCGCGCTGCTGCGGATGGTGTTGCTGGCACAGAAACGGGCCGCCGCTGAGGTTGTTGCTTTGCTTCACGATCTCTGAGCAGCTTGGCGATGCCGTTCTGGGCGACCGTCAGGTTATATTGCAGTTGCTCTTCGAGCGAGCGTAGCACTTCCAGCACATAGGCATCGGCTTCAGCGCGGATATTCTCAGCTTCGCGGTAAGCCTCGTCAATGATATTCTGCGCCTGGGCGCGCGCCTTCTGCACAATGGCGTCGCGCTCTACCATTTCATCGCTGCGCTGACGGGCAAGCTGCAGGATACGGTTAGCTTCTTCATTGGCCTGAGCAATGAGCCGGTCGCGCTGATTTATCAGGCGCGAGGCTTTTTCGATCTGCTCTGGCACCGAAATGCGCATCTGGTCTATGATTTCGAGCGCTCGCTCTTCGTCTATCAGCGTGAACTTGCTCAGCGGAACATGCCGCCCCTCGTCTATCAGGTCTTCGAGCCGGTCTACCAGATGTTGAATGTCCATGCCCTGCCTCCTAAACCTACGTCGGCGTCAATCTTCCAGGCTGACCATATAGGAGGAATTGGTCCCTCGCGCTCTAAGCTCTGCGAAGCGCCGCTGCAGCGCCTCTACTACATGCGGCGGCGTCATCGAAGAGACATCTCCCCCCAGCGAAGCGATCTCTCGTATGGTGCTCGAACTGATATGCAGGTGTTCCTCCGCCGCGATAAAGGTGACGATTTCGATATCGGGCGCAAGGCGACGGTTGGCCAGCGCCATACGGAACTCCAGCTCAAAGTCAGAGAAGACCCGCAGCCCGCGCACAATAGCCTGTGCGCCAACTTCACGTGCATAGTCTACAGTCAACTTGTTATATGACGCAACTCGGATGCGAGGCTCATCTTTGAGCGATTCGCGTACCAGCGCTACGCGCTCTTCTCCGCTGAACAGGTCGGGCTTGCCAGGGTGCACGTAGACCGCGACGATGACTTCGTCAAACAGGCGGAGTGCCCGATGGGCGATGTCAATGTGGCCGTAGTGGATCGGGTTGAAAGAGCCGGGCAGAACAGCACGGTAGATATGATTGTGGCGCATGGTATCCTTCTCGGTCTGCGACCTTGGATCGCGGCTTATGCTCAGCTAATATCTCCCCGGCGTTCGGCCAGGGCAGCAATGCGGCGGGCCAGCAGGAAATGCTCCGGACGTGCAAGTGACGGATCGTCAGCATAGACAGTGCGGGCTTCGCGCTGTGCCAGCTCTACCAGATGCGGATTCATCAATTCCGCCAGGCGAAATTGCCCAATGCCGCTCTGCCGGACTCCTAACAGATCGCCAGCGCCGCGTAGTTTCCAGTCAATCTCGGCCAGCCGGAAGCCGTCGGTGGTCTCTTCGAGCGCGCGCAGACGTTCGGTCGCTTCGTCGCTGGGCGATTCGGTGAGCAGCAGACAGAAAGAGCGGTGCTCACCGCGGCCAACCCGCCCGCGGAATTGATGCAACTGAGCCAGCCCGAAGCGCTCGGCGTGTTCGATGAGCATAACCGTGGCATTGGGCACATCAATTCCCACTTCGACGACGGAGGTGGAGACCAGCACCTGAATATCTCCGCGGGCAAAAGCGGCCATCGTGGCCTCTTTCTCCGCGGCGGACATCCGCCCATGTAGCAGGCCCAGCCGAAATTCGGGGAAAATGTCTCTCTGCAGGCGCTCGAACTCGTCTACCGCAGCGCTGGAGGCTTCGTCGGGATCGGAGCTTTCTACCAGGGGGTAGATGATGAAAGCCTGATGGCCCTTCTGGAGCTGGGATCGGATAAAACCGTAGGCGCGTTCGCGCTCGTTCGGCCACAGAATGCGCGTCTCCACAGGAGAACGGCCCGGCGGCATCTCGTCAATGAGGGTCAGGTCCAGGTCTGCATACAGGGTCAGGGCCAGGGTGCGCGGGATGGGCGTGGCGGTCATGACCAGCAGGTGCGGGTTGGTTCCCTTGCCGCGCAGAGTGGCGCGCTGTTCCACTCCGAAGCGGTGTTGCTCGTCAATGATCGCCAGACCCAGGTTGTTGAGGCTCACGTCTTCCTGGATCAGCGCGTGTGTCCCGATGATCACCTGCACAGAGCCATTGGTCAGGCCAGCATAAATCTCCTGTCGTTCAGCGGGCGGAGTATTGCCCGTCAGCAGGCGAATCTGGGCGTGCTCACAGCCGGGCAGGGCGGGCAGCAGGCGGCTGATATTGCGGGCGTGCTGCTCAGCCAGAATGCTGGTGGGGGCCATCAGCGCCGCCTGCCTGCCGTTGAGGACTGCGATAGCCATCGCCAGCGCAGCGACGACTGTCTTGCCGGAGCCAACGTCACCCTGCAACAGGCGATTCATAGGGATGTCGCGGGCCAGGTCGGCGCGAATCTCGTCCAGGGCGCGACGTTGCGCACCGGTGAGAGCAAAGGGGAGCGTCGCCAGCGCTTGATGCAGCCACTCGTCGGTGACGGTAAGCGGCTGACCGGGCACGGACTGCCAGTCGCGGCGGGCGGCCATCACTGCCATCTGGAAGACGAACAACTCGTCGAAGCTCAGGCGCAGGCGAGCCCGTTCCAGATGATCCGCTGTATCCGGGAAGTGCACCTGTTCGAGCGCCCAACTCAACTCCGGAAAGCCCGTGCGTTCCAGCACTGCTTCCGGCAGATAGTCGGGGACCCCTACGCCGTAGTCATCGAGCGCCAGACGCACCAGACGGCGCATAGTACGGGCCGATAGCCCTTTGGTCAGCGGATAGACTGGCACGATACGGTTGGTGTGCAGGTGTTCGCGTTCCAGAAATTCCCATTCAGGGTTAGTCATGGAAGGCGCGCCGCGGAAGCGCTCGACCTTGCCACTGAGCACGACCATGCTTCCGCGCTTGAATTGCCGTTGTAGCCAGAGCTGTCCGAAGAAGAAGGTGTGCAGAGTGCCCGTGCTGTCTTCCAGTGTCGCGTGCAAGTATGGCCGTCCGCCGCGCCCCTGTTTACGGGCAACAGACTCGATTTCGGCCACAATGCTGACAGTCTCGCCGGGCAACAGACGATTGAGGGGCCGCATCCGCGAGTAATCGTTGTAGCGGCGGGGGAAGGTGAACAGCAGATCGCCTACCGTGGCGATACCTAACCGCCCGAGCTTCTCGGCCATCTTGTCGCCCACCTTGGGCAGGCGGACTACAGGGGTTTGCAGAGCGGCCAGACGTTCGGCGGCCTGTTCGGGCGTGAGGGACTCGCGGCGACGCCGGCGCCCTGCTGGGCCAGGAAAAGGCGGCATACTGACAGGCTGCGGGGTCACAGATGCGCGCGAGGATGGCGCTGACGCTTCAGCGACGGTCTCCTCTTCAACGGGCACGAAGTCCGACTTTTCTTGATCGGTGGGAACTTGCGGTTCGCCCGACTCTTGTGGACTCTCTGTGAGGGCCGCGCCAGCCGTCTGGGGAGCGGGGATGCGCCCGGTGATACGCCCCAGCATATACTGAATGGCCTCAGCGCGCGCCGCGGGAACGGTTTCCCCGTCGTAAGCGTGTAACAATTCCACCAGTTCCTCGATAAGCTGATGGTGTTCGGGACGCTTGGCCTGCTGATGAGCGTCGCGCTGCCAGTTGGCCGCGAAAGCTCCCAGTCCGCCGATCACAGCCGTGTTGCGATAGCCGGTCTCTTGTTCGAGTTTGAGAATCTTGACCAGTGTTTCCAACGCCGAGGGCATGGGATTATCCTATCCTGCACTGCGGAGGACGGCTGCACCCAGGCCATGTGGCCCGACGTGCACGCCAATCACCGGTGTGACATTGACTCGTGGAATCTCCGTGTTGGGGGACAGGTCGGCCAGTGCCTGTGCCAGGCGTTCGCCCCCTTCCGGGAAGTTGGAATGCATGACAGCCAACCGCTCGTGCGGCGCTGCGGACCGCACCAGGTCGACCAGTGTGCTGAAGGCCCGCTGAGAAGTGCGGGCCCGCGTGACCGACGAAACCACCCCGTCGTACAGACGGATGATCGGTTTGATCTGAAAAAGCTCGCCCATAGCTGCTTTGGCCCACCCGACGCGCCCGCTGCGTCTCAGGTACTCGAACGTGTCCAGCGCGGCCCAGACCTCTACACGGGGCAAAGCCTGGTGAATGTCCCTGGCAATGGCGGCGGGTGACAATCCTGCAGCCGCGCGTTCGGCAGCCATGAGCACCAGCCATCCTAATCCCATGCTGATGGTACCGCTGTCAATGAGTGTCACCCGGTCGGGGGCGGTTTGCTCGGCGGCCAGGCGAAACGTATTGAAGATACCGCTCAGCTTGGACGGGGCAGTCAGGGCGATGACGTGATCGGCTTCGGCCAGCGCTCTGCTCATTACTTCCAGCACCTGCCCGACTGGCGGCGCAGAAGTAGCGACGACCTCTTTGTGAGCCGTCAGCCGCTCATAGAACGCCGTGCGGGTGAGTTGTACGCCATCGTCCGCCAGACTTTCCAGACCAAAATGCACGTAAGTGGGCACAACTCGGATGTCGTAGCGTTCCAGCCAGGCGCGCGGCAGATCGCAGGTGCTATCCGTCATGACCAGAATGCGCGTCATAGTAGCTCTTCCCCGGCTTCGGCTTGTTCTTGCACCACGACCCCATAGCCGTCAGGGCCGATCAGGGCTGCCAGACTGGGTTGGTATAACGCTTGAGGGAAAGTACGGTCAGGGAACTCCATGGACAGATGTTCCAGCAAGAGGCGAGTTCGCTCCGCAGGGAGCAAGGCATTCGTCAAGATGACCAGATGCTGTAGCTCGGAGAACTCGGCCACAAACTCAATGAGTTTCTCAATCGCCTGAGCCTGCGAGCGCACCTTTTCCATGGCGATGAGTTCACCGTTTTCGATGGTGAGAAAGGGCTTGATGTCGAGCATGGTGCCCAGCAAAACCTGCGCTTCGCTCAGTAGGTTGTTGTGGCGCAGGTAGGTGAGGGAGTCGACATAGAACACCGAGTAGACATGGGGCAGCAGCGAGCGAATCAGATGCACTATGTCATCCAGGGTGGCGCCGTCTTCGGCAGCACGCGCGGCCTGCTCGACCAGCAGGGCCAGTCCTACCGAGGTAGTCGTGGAATCCAGGGGCACAATGTCACAGCGCCCCAGCAACGATTTGCTGGCACGCAGAGCGTTTTCCCACGCCTGACTCATGTGGCGCGACATGGTAATCGCCAGAATCTGGTCGGTTTCGCGGTTGAGCCGTTTGAAAACCGCGGTGAAATCGTCCGCCGAGGGGGCCATCAGCCGGGCTGGAAACTCGGTCTGGCGGACAAGCTGGAAGAAGGCCTGCGATTCAATGTCAATGCCCTCGCGAAAGGCTCGTGGCCCCAACAGGATGGTGTGGGGCACAACCGTGATCCCATAGCGATCTACAACGGTGGAGTCGAGAAATTGAGCCGAACTATCGGTCACAATGCGCACTTTTCCCACCAGGATATCCTCCCTTTTTGCCCGATGTGGTGAGCCTCATTCGGCGCTGACAATATAGTGATAATGCGCCTGCCCCCCATACACCACTTCGAACTCCTGGTCAGGATACGCTGCGCTCAACTCTTCGCTCACTTGTCGGGCGTCGGCCTCGTCAATGCCGTTGCCGTAATAGAGCGTGATCAGCTCGCATTCACCGGAACACATGCGTTCCAGCACCTCGCGCAACACCTGACTGATTTCGTCGCCTGCCACGGCCAGAGAGCCGTCTATCAGCCCGATGATCTGTCCCTCAGTGACCTTGACGCCGTTCAACTCGACGCTGCGTGTGGCGGTGGTGATCTCGCCGGTAACTACTCTATCTTTGGCCTGGAACATGGCCTTTACCACGGTGTCCAGGTCGCCCTTGGGATCATAGGGCAACATGGCGCTGATGCCCTGCGGCATAGTGCGCGTGGGCACGACCACCACCTGCTGATCGGTGGCCAATCGCGCGGCCTGCTCGGCGGCCAGGATGATGTTCTTGTTGTTGGGCAAGACAATCACCTTGCGGGTCGCTGCCCGCTGGATGGCATCGAGGATTTCCTGGGTGCTGGGGTTGTTGGTCTGACCTCCCATCACCAATTGGGCGGCACCAAGCTGGCGAAAGACCCGCGCCAGCCCATCTCCTGAAGCGACGCTGACTACAGCGATGTCGTCTTCGTCCAGTTCGATGGGGGGAATTTCCGCCAGCGAAGGCGGTGCGCCAGGCATGGGAGATGGCGCGGACGCTCTTTCGCGCACGTATTCCTGGTACTGTTCCTGCATGTTCTCGACTACGATGTCGCTCAGTGTCCCCAGGCTGACGCCATAACTGAGGGGAATGCCCGGATCGTGCACGTGAACATGCACCTTGATGGCCTGTTCGTTGCCGACGACCAGGGTTGACCAGCCCATGCTATCTATCGCCGCGCGAATGGCGTTAACGTCGAGATTTTCCCCTTTGAGGATGAACTGCACGTCGTAGCCGTAGCCCAGTTCGTCCTCAGGGGCCAGCGTCTCTGCCAGATCGCGGGCCTCTGCCAGGGTTGCTTCTTTCACCTGGATCGCCTGCCCTTGCAGGTACAGGAGCATCCCTTCCAGGATGTAGACCAGACCGCTGCCGCCAGAATCCACAACGCCGGCTTTCTGAAGGATGGGCAGCATTTCCGGCGTGCGGGCCAGGGCGTCCTTGGCACGCAGCACCGTTCTGCGCAGGATTTCAACCATGTCTTGGGTATCGCGCAGCGCTTCTTCGGCAGCTTCTGCTGCCTCGCGGGCGACAGTGAGAATGGTGCCCTCTACCGGTTTGATCACACCGCGATAGGCCGTGTCGGAGGCTTCGCGCAGCGCTTTGGCGAGCAGTTCGGGCGTCAGAATCTTTTGTTCCTTGAGGGCATGGGCAAAACCCTGCCACAGTTGAGACAGGATCGTGCCGGAGTTTCCTCGCGATCCCATCATCGCCCCATGAGCGATGCGCGCGGCTACCTGACCTACGTGCTCAGTGGCCCCAGACTCTTCAACTTCCCTGATGGCGTTGCGCATGGTCATGAGCATGTTGGTGCCTGTGTCGCCATCTGGCACGGGGAATACGTTCAACTGATTGACCAGCGCATGGTGTTGGTCGAGCCAGTCACGCCCTGCCTGGGCCAGACGCCACAGGGTGAGGCCGTTGCAGGCGGGTGTCTCGGAAGGGGAGGATGAATGGTCGGCCATAATGATTCAGTGCTCTCTCATTCCGTTTTGCTCACGCGCAGGCCCTGAACGTGGACGTTCACCTGGTTGACCGACAGGCCGGTTGCTTGCTCAACAGCATAGCGCACGCCGTTGATCAGGCTGTTGGCTACTGAGGCGATGCGCGTGCCGTATTCGATGATCACATAGACATCAATGATGATGTGATTGTCTTCCAGGCGGACGACGATGCCGCGATTCGGGTCGCGAGTGAGACTGGCTGCAATGTCCGAAGCCAGATTGGGAGAAGCCATGCCCACCACACCATAGGTTTGCAGAGCGGCGTGACTCGCCAGAGTGGCAATGGCAGTGGGCGATATTTCGATTGAGCCGCGAGGCGTATCGTTCGTTGTCATGGGTTATCCCGTCACTGTTCCCGGATGGCCCTTGCGTTGTGCTCCGCTCTATGGTAGCATGGCGTCCGCTTGTTTGACAGATCGAACAATTGGTGGTGAGGCGTAGCCATGGCAAAGTGTGAAGTGTGTGGGAAGGGGCCGCAGTTCGGGCACAATGTGAGCCACTCCAACCGCCGGACCAAGCGCCAGTTCAAGGCGAATATCCAGCGTGTGACTGTAATGGAAAACGGTCGCCCGGTGCGCAAGTATATGTGCACCCGTTGCATTCGCACGCTCAGCAAAGACATCAAAGTGCGCTCCTAGTTCTCTGTACGCGATGCCCCAGGCGTTTCGGAGAGCCAGCATACGCTGGCTTTTTTCATATACTCACCCGAACCCGGCTGGCAGCAGCGCGCAATGAGGCGATCGCCGCGGCGATGCCTTCTGGCGCACCAAAGACAAAGGTGCCAGCTACCAGTACGCTGGCTCCCTTCGCCACAACCTGGGGGGCAGTCAGCAGATCAATGCCACCGTCTACCTGGATATCTACTGTCAGGCCGCGCTGGACGATCGCAGCGCGTATCTGCTCGATCTTGCGCAGCGTCTCCGGGATGAATTGCTGTCCGCCAAAACCAGGGTTAACAGTCATCACCAGCACCATATCCACAAAGGGCAGAATTTCTTCGACCATAACCGCCGGGGTATGTGGATTGAGGGCCACTGCGGGCCTGGCTCCCGCTTCGCGGATCTGCTGAATGACACGGTGCAGATGAGGGCAGGTTTCAACGTGAACAGTGATGCGGTCGGCTCCGGCCTGCACGAATGCCCCGATATGCTTCTCTGGTTCGACAATCATCAGATGGACATCGAGGGGGAGCGAGGTAGCGCGCCGGGCTGCTTCGACAATTAGCGGTCCCATGGTGATGTTGGGCACGAAACGGCCATCCATCACGTCCACATGGATGAGGTCGGCTCCTGCTTGCTGTGCTTCGGCGATCTGAGCGCCAAGACGGGTGAAGTCAGCGGCCAGTATGGATGGTGCAATCAGAATGTGTTCTGGCACGATCGGATGCTCCCTGGTTGCTCACGCGCCGTGTATCTTAACTGATGGGGCGCGCAGAGATCAATATACCCGTAAAATGCAGTCCACAACAGCATTCTTTGCAGAGTTAGAACACCAGTGCTAGAATGAAGTGACGCTACCGACCGGCTGTAGATTATGGGAGGGGGAAGGCCGGTCGGCCAATTATGGGAACATATACTTCATGAGCAGATCGAAGATGGCGGCGGGCGGTCGGCGTGTCACCGAACAGCCCGATTTGTCTGGGTCGCGCGGAAGTAGCGGACGGCGACAGTCTTCCAGGGCGGAGACGAGCAGTGGCTCTCCGTCCGATAAGTCGCCGAAGCAGACCTCCAGGCGAAAGTCCACGCCTCCAGCAGAAACGACGCAGGCGAAGACTGCACGTCGTCCCCGCGTCCGTCCCACCATCGAAAAGCGCATTCCTCTTGGACAGAGGATGCGACAGACAGTCTCCCAGGCGATAACTACAATCACAGACCCGGCTTTCTGGAAGACGATAGCGGGCCGATTGCCTCCGTGGGCGGGAGAAGTGGGGGCCATTTTACTGATGGTGCTGGGAGTTGTCGCACTCAATGCCCTGTTGAATAGCTCATCGCAGGCCCCCCTGGCTATCACTCTGTCGCGCACGCTCCGACAATGGTTTGGCCATGCCGCGTATGCGATCGCACTGGGCCTGCTGGCGGCAGGGGTCTTTCTGCTGTTGCCTCGTTTCGGTCGTCCTGTGCGGCTGAGCTGGCTGCAAATTGTCGGTCTGGAGATGGCTCTGGCGGCGCTCACCGCTTGGCTACACTGGTGGGCCAACGATCCGGAACCACGGGTACTGGCTCGTGAGGGAGGCGGCGGAGGATACCTGGGATGGGTGCTGACGGCACTTGGGGAGCCTTTGGGCCGCGCGCTTTCCGCGGCGGTGCTGGGAACGCTAACCCTGGGCAGTGTTGTGCTGACGACCGAACTACGCCTACGGCATCTGGTACAGGCCATGCACTGGCTCCGCAGTCGCTTGCAGGCGAGGCTATCGCAACTGGACGAAGACCAGAATTGGGGTCGCGAGGAAGGGCCTTCGCCGACGGATGATAGTCATTGGCCTGGCAGCTCGACAGGGCTGGGAGGCGGCGGACATGTGCCCCCAACGGACAGTAGTCAGCGCGGGACAGGGCCGGGCGCGATCGGTGACGGGTTGGCTGGCGGAAGTCCGAGCAGTGACGCGCAGGGTAACCCTGGTTCCAGGGCAGCGGTGAACCCACGTTTGACTAAGGCACAACGTCAGGAACTGATTGCCCGCACGCGCGACGAACTGGGCACGGAAAACGGGCGCAGTCTGGTCGCGCCAGGGGGACGCACCGGTCGTCCCTCGGTTGTTCCACCGGAACTACGTCAAACCCCTATCATCAACGGCGCGCGCGGACGCGGTCGGTCGGGGGGCACTAACGGAGGCGAGCGCCGTTTCACGGTGAAGGATTTCCGCGAGGCAAGGAAGGTAGGCAAACGCGATCCCAATCTGCCACCGCTGGAACTGTTGAGCGATCTCGAACTGAATGTGCCCACTGAGGAGGAGATCAATACCAACGCGCGCATCATCCGCGACACCTTGCTCGAATTCGACGTGGAGACTGAGGTCATTGACGTGAAAGTGGGGCCGACAGTGACCATGTACGCTGTCTCGCCCTTCACAGAGCAGGTGACGGAGAATGGCGAACGGGTTGTCAACCGGGTGCGCGTGCATGAGATCACTGCACTCAACGGCGACCTGGCGCTGGCGCTTTCGGCCAAGCGCTTGCGCATCCAGGCACCGGTGCCCGGCCACTCATATGTAGGGGTGGAGGTGCCCAACCGGCAGCCCAGCACAGTGGCGCTGCGACCTGTGCTGGAATCGGAAGCCTTCTACCGATACCGCAACCGTCCGCTGGCGATCCCGCTGGGCCGCGACACGGCGGGGGCTTCGTTTGTGACCGATCTGGCGACCATGCCGCACTTGCTCATCGCGGGGACTACGGGGTCGGGCAAGTCCATTATGCTGGCGTCCATGACGACGGCGCTGGTGATGAACAACATGCCCGATCGCGTGCGGCTGGTGTTGCTCGACCCCAAGATGGTGGAACTGAGCCGTTTCAATGGGCTGCCACACCTGTTGGGACCCGTGGAGACCGAGCTAGATCGCATTGTGGGGGTGTTGCGCTGGGCCACCCGCGAGATGGATCGGCGTTATCGCCTGCTGGAAAAAGAAGCGGCGCGCAACATTGATGTCTACAACGCGGCGCTCGGTCGGCGTCGAGCCGATGAGCATCTGCCCTATATCGTGATCATCATTGATGAAATTGGCGACTTGATGATGCAGCGCCCGGACGAGACCGAACGCACTTTGACCCGTCTGGCACAGATGGCGCGCGCGGTGGGGATGCATCTGGTGGTGGCCACGCAGCGCCCAAGCGTGGACGTGATCACTGGCCTGATCAAGGCAAATTTCCCGGCGCGAATTTCCTTCGCTGTGGCGTCGGGGGTGGACTCGCGGGTCATTCTGGATACGACGGGAGCCGAATCGCTGATGGGGCGGGGCGATATGCTTTTCCTGGCTCCAGACGCAGCAGCCCCGCAGCGAATCCAGGGTTGCTACGTCTCAGACGAAGAGGTCACGGCGGTCGTGTCCTACTGGAAGCAGTGGTACACGGCGCAGATAGAGGGGGGCCTGATGGAGCCGGTTACCATCGGCCCGTGGGAACGCGGTATGACACGCCGGGAGGTGCTTTCCGAGACCGATCCCATGTTGGAGGAGGCCATTGCGCTGGTGATCGAAGAGGGAGAAGCATCCGCGTCGCTGATCCAGCGCCGATTGGGGCTGGGCTATCCCCGCGCTGCGCGCATCATTGACCTGCTGCACGAACTAGGCATAGTCGGTGCGCCCAAACCAGGGGGGCGTTCGCGCGATGTACTGGTCAAGCCTGGCACCGATCCCTTCGAGCGAATTGTGGATAAGCGGTTGCAGAAGCGAGAGTAGAATCAGCCGGCTACCCAATTGACCGGCTGGAAGTGCCTGCAAAGGGGGTCAGCGATTTGCTGGACGCGGGAGCATTCACCTCATCCCCACTCGGCGTTCACATACCTCACTGCCTCCTGACTATGGTGGAAGCTGGAGGCGAGGTCAACCAAAGTGCCGCAAGTGGCCCGATCATATTTTGCACGCCCCGCCAGTTGTGCGCTCAAAGCGGGTTGTGTGTATAATGCACTGCCTGAGGGGTAGGGCTGTCGCTGGATAAAGTGCCAGCAGAAATCGAGGGATAGCCCATGGCTGAAGATTCCAGCCTTTTGTCTCAGCCGTTGTCGGCAGGATCGCCGCGCAGGATAGAGATAGGAGAGTCTGGCTCGCAGACTTACGGCGTGCTGATCGTCGAGGACACGATTGATCTGGCAACTATCGTCCGCCTGACGCTGGAGCGGCTGGGGCTGCGCGTGTGGCACGCAACGCATGGCAACCAGGCTATGGAACTCTTTCACGCGCAGCATCCGGACGTAGTCTTGCTCGACCTGGCGCTGCCCGATATTCCGGGCTGGCGGCTTCTGGAGGAAATGCGCCGCGTTCCGCACGATGGAGCAGGCCCGGCTTTTGTGGTCATCACCGCCTACGGTGATCCAGCCAATCGGCTGATGGGCAAGTTGCAAGGCGTGGACGGGTATCTGCTGAAGCCGTTCAAGCTGGCCGATATTGAAAACGCCGTGATGAGTGCTCTGCGCCTGCAGGTGTGACTTGCGCGTCAGGCATAAGCGCCATGCTCTGCTGGGCATGGGGGCGATAGTCTGGTTGATTGGTATGCTCTTCATCGGCCTGACGTGGCCCACTGATTTTTCTTCCGCCTTCTCTGCTCAGGCCGACAGGCTTTCCACGCTCACCGTTTCACCGACCCCTGATCCTTCAATACTCTTGCAAGAAGCCCGCCGGGCGATCGAGGCGCACGACTGGCCTGCTGCCGAGCAGACGTTGGTGACTCTGGTGACTGCTGACCCGGCGAACGCACAGGCCAGTCTGTTGCTGGGGTTGTTGCTGGCGCCTGTCGCCCCGGAGCGCGCCCAGCAGTGGCTGAAACGGGCAGAGGCGGATCCCTCGCAGGCAGAAAGCGCCCGGCAAGTCCTTGAAGTTCTGGCGAACCATACACCCTTGCGGGCGGATTTCTACACTGCTCTGGGGCTGACTATGTGTGGCCTGGATGAGTGGGCACTGGCTGAGCGGGCGCTACGCCTGGCGCTTGAGGCCAACGCTGCCAATCCGATCGCGCTGGCCTACCTGGGATACGCCCTGGATCGACAGGGGGAAGACGGCTGGCCCTGGCTGGAACAGGCGCGGGCGATGGCACCTACCAGTCCACAGGTGCTCTATCTGGTAGGGATGCACTGGCGGCTGATCGGCGACCTGGAAGCCGCGCGACGTGCCCTGACACAAGCATACTGGGCTGCGCCCGATAATCCCGCGCTGGCTGCAGAGGTGGGACAAACCCTACAGGCGGCGGGCGACCTGGCCGGGGCGGAACGCTGGCTGCGCATTGCTGTCGGGCTTGCGCCGGATGAGGCGCGGTGGGCCGAGTTGCTGGCGACCTTCTACGCAGAGACTGGCTACAACCTGGAAGGGGCCGGTATGGTATTTCTGCAGCGGGCCTCCACCGACTTTCCTCAGAACGGGGTGCTGAAGGCCAGTCTGGCGTGGGCGATCTATCGTCAGGGGGACGCTGAGGCTGCGCTGGAGCAGTTGCAGGCCGCGGTAGAACTGGCTCCGCGGGACGTGCGGGTACACTACTATCTTGGCGCGGTGCAGGAACATCTTGGTGACGGGGAAGCGGCGCGGCTGGCTTATAGCACGGTGCTGACTCTGGTTCCGCGCGAATCCTACTACGGCGAACTGGCCGCGCGAGGTTTGGTCAGGCTGAGCGCGACGGTCCCATGAGAGAGCGTATGAGGAGTCCTGATCGGTTGGGTCACCTCACCTCTTGCTCGGTGCGGGGGCGTTGACCTCACCCCCGCTCGGCGCTCGCGCGCCTCGCTGCCCCCTCCCGCGTCGGGGAGGGGGCAAGCTGAGCGAAGCGAGGCTGGGGGTGAGGTCAACCGCAGCCCAGCACACGCCCTGTCACAGTTTGCGCGCACCTCTCAAAGGGGGTGCATTTCAGGTATCTCCGTAAATTCGGTTCTGTAGGGGCGCTGCTTGCTGCGCGACAGGAATTTACGGATAGGTTGTTAATTCTGTGCCTACTTCCCCTTGCCATGCATGGGGAGGCCGGAAGGTGAGCCTTTCAAGCGGCCTTTAATCTGCACCGGAAGGTCTCCGGTCTCGACGCGCCCGAATGTGTTACAATTTCACCGTTACAGTGCAGAAAGCTCTGTCGGCGGGAGAAGCCGCTACATGCAGGGAAAAGTGAGCGCCAGTGCTGCGGTCGTTCTTGTGCTGCTATGTATACTGTCAGCACGGGGTGCGGCGCTTAACGAGCGAGCCTGGGCAGAGGCGGAAGCGACAGTCACAGCTACGCCAGTGCCGATCCTACTCTTTGCCGACGACTTTGGCACCTACAGTGGTCGCTGGCGTGAGAGTTTCTCGGCCAAGGCGACGGCGGCTTACCGCGACGAGACGCTATGGATGCGCGTGGTGTCGCCGGGAGTCGCGGTGTGGTCGGTGCCAGACTTTCAAGCACCGCTGGCCGATTTCGACATCCAGGTGACGGTGCAGTTCAATGCGGGGCAATCCGATGGACAGGCGGGCATCCTGTTCGGCTACGCCGATGACGAACACTTCACGGCGGTGCTGCTCAGCGCAGAAGGAAGGATATATATACTGGCGCGTGATGGTCAGCAGTGGGAGGAACTCACGTCGCAAGAGGGGCTGATCAGCCCTGTCCGCTTTGGAGAGTCAGTGCTGGTGCGGATAAATCGAGTTGGCGTAGGGAATGACGCCCTCCTGACTGTAACTGTGGCGGGAGAGCCAGTTGCTGAGTTCACATTGCCTGCGATCGGCCAGGGACGCTCGTTCGGGCTGATCGCGCGGGCAGGGCGGGGGTATGTGGATGTATCGTTTGATGAGGTGGTTGTCGTGACGAAGCGCGGAGAGGACTGAAGTTTGACCGATGATAGCATTCAGCCGTTCTATCGTGTCTCGCCAGCCAGGGGCAGGCGCGGGCGATGGATGATGCGACTGGCACGAGCGCATTTTGCTCTCATTGGTGTCGTTCTGTTTGGCGCGGCGCTGGCCCTGCTCGTCTATCTGTTCACTCTGGAATTCAAGCGGGTGGAACTGAGCTGGCCACTGCGTATCGAACGCGCTGGTGACATCTACCAGGCGGCGGTGCAGTGGAAGATGGCCGCGGCAGTCGGGCTGGTGCTGGGCAGCGTGCTGTATTTCCGGGCGGCGAGCGCGCTGGAATGCCAGCGTAAGGGGGCTGTGCGCTGGATGCGGTTGGCAGCAACGCTGCTCCTGGCCAGCCTGCCCGCAGGTTTCGTGCTGTGGTGGAGGGCCGATCAGGGGGAAGCCCTGGGTACAACAACCCAGCTTGTTCAGGACGTGCAAACAGTGGTGCGCGTTGCCGCGCTGTTGCTCGTGGCGCAGGGCATCCTGGCCTTCTCATACTGGGTGCTGAGCACGCGCCCTCTTGCTGAGGAAACGGCTGCAGATGACCGGCAAGGAGCACATGCCAGGGGATGGGCGCGATTGGCCCGCGCCATCGTTATCGGGTGGCTGATCGTCTTGCTGGTGCTCGGTGTTGCTCTGGGAGTGCTGACCGACTGGCTTTACGAGCTGCCCGTAGCAAGACCCGAGCCGGGCGAACTGCTCTATGCCACGACCTTTGACGATTTCAATGACGAATGGGATTTGTACGCAGGACGGGACGCAGTGCAGGTGCAGTCAGTGCCTGATGACGGCGGGCAACCGGATCCGGCACTGGTCGTCGAATACGGTTCTGGTGCGCCGGACGAAGTAGTGTGGTCTGTGCTGGATCGCAAGTTCAGTGATTTCGATCTGCGTGTAACCGCTCGTTTGCTGGAAGGGCCGGTGGATCAGAATCAGTTCGGCGTCGTGTTTCGCTATCGCGACGAGAGCAATTTCTATATCTTCCGCATCAGCGCTGACGGCTACTATTCCCTGGGCAGAGTGCGTGATGGCGTCCAGGAGAAGATCAGCGATTGGGGTGTGAGCGAGTTGATTCGGCAGGGGAATGTTCCCAACGAAATCCGCGTGATCGGGTACGGCGATGAATTCCGCTTCTTTATCAATGGGCAGCCTGCACCACTGTGCCTGAAAGGCGAGAACGAAACCAGTATGTGGGCCAACTGGGAAGGCCCAGGGATCTGTTACACCTCCGAACCGACCGCTGTCTTCCACGACGATGCGTTTGGGCAGGGTCGCATTGGCTTGGCGGCGGGCACGATTGATGGGAGTGAGGTCGTGGTCGCGTTCGACGATGTCATTGTCACTGGCCCGGACCCGGCGGTTTGGGGTGAGGAGTGATCTCATGCGCGTCTACCTGGAATCGACCGGCTGCCGCCTCAATCAGAGCGAGATCGAGACGCTGGGTCGTCAGTTTGAGCGAGCAGGGTGGCAGGTGGTCTCTTCGCCGGAGGCGGCGGATGTGTGCGTGGTCAACACCTGTGCCGTCACGCAGGAAGCGACGCGCACTAGCCGCATGATCTTGCGGCGTTTGAACCGGGTTAATCCGAACGCTCAACTGGTCGCGACCGGTTGTTACGCGCATCTGTCACCAGAACAGGTGGGCGTGTTGCCAGGGGTGACGTGGGTCATTGATAACCTGCACAAGGAGCAGTTGGTACCGTTGGTCGCAGGAACACCTGGGCCGATCGATCCGTTTGACCGTGAGCCACTGGAACGCGAGTTCCGCCCCGGTGCGCTGGGGCGCACGCGCGCTTTCGTCAAAGTACAGGATGGCTGCAACAACCGCTGCACCTTTTGTGTCACCACCATTGCCCGCGGGCCGGGGCGCAGCCGACCTATTGATGAGGTAGTGGCTGAAGTCAATTGCCTGGTGGCAGCGGGTTACCGGGAAGTAGTGCTCACGGGGGTACACCTGGGGTCATACGGACACGACTGGGGTCAGCGCGACGGGTTGAAGCGGCTGGTTCAGGCGCTCCTGGCGCGCACGGCAATCGCTCGTCTGCGCCTTTCGTCGCTGGAACCCTGGGACATTCCGCCGGATTTCTTCCAGTTGTGGGAAGACGCGCGCCTGTGCCGACACCTGCACCTGCCTTTGCAGAGCGGTTGTGACGCCACGCTCCGGCGCATGGCGCGGCGCACTTCGCAGGCGAGCTTCGCCGCGCTGGTCACGCGGGCGCGGGCGGCGATTCCCGATCTGGCCCTGAGCACCGATGTAATCGTTGGGTTCCCTGGCGAGACGGAAGCGGAGTTCGAGGAGAGCTATCAGTTCGTTCGCGAGATGGCGTTCATGAAGCTGCACGTCTTTCGCTATTCACCACGACCGGGGACAGCAGCGGCACGCATGGGCGGACAGGTGTCTCCCGAAGCCAAACACGAGCGGAGCGCGCGGATGCTGGCGCTATCGGAAGAAGGCGGGCGGCGTTTCCGGCAAGGCTTCGTCGGGCGGGTGTTGCCGGTGTTGTGGGAACAGGTCTCCGGCGCGTCGGAGCGCGGTTTCCTGAATGTGGGGCTGACGGACAACTACCTGCGCGTCACTCTGGAAGCACCCGAAGTGCTAACGAATTGCATCGAACCTGTGCGGCTGGTGGAGGTCACGGATCAGGGCCTGAAAGCCGAACGGTGCCAGGTACCTTGTGCGAAATAGGGGGAAAGGATGTCGTGTGTGTTTTGCCGGATTGCCTCCCGGCAGGCTCCAGCAACCATCATCTATGAGGACGAGCAGGCTGTCGCCTTTCGCGACATCGCGCCGCAGGCTCCCGTGCATATCCTGATCATTCCTCGCGAACACATCTCCGGCCCGCTGGATGTGTCTGAGGACAGAGAAGAATTGATCGGGCATCTGGTCGCGGTGGCGGCAAAGGTGGCGCGGCAGGAAGGGCTGGCAGCAGACGGTTACCGCCTGGTCCTGAATCAGGGGCGCAATGGCGGGCAGTCGGTGTTTCACCTGCACATGCATCTACTGGGGGGACGGCGTATGACCTGGCCGCCCGGCTAGGCAAACCGGCGCAGGGGTGCGCACAAAATGTGTCGGGCAGTTTGCTGCAGTTTGCTACCCCCTCACCCCTAAATTCCCTCTCCCTCGCGACTGCGCCGCGGGCGAGGGGGCGTATCTGCGCGTGCCCCTTCGACCGCCGCGCGGGAGTGGGATCAGGGCCACCGGGTGGAGCGAAGCCGCTGACAACCGTTGCACACACCGGGTGCAGCGCCGACGCAACGCGCGGTTGGCATCTTGGGAGCAGGGTAGCTATAATGCGTGACGGTTCGCGAAGCAGACGGCATTGGGGGGCCTGATGCATCCCAAAGAACGGATTCAAAACGATCTGAAAGAGGCCATGCGTGCGGGCGACACGCGCCGACGCGAGGTGCTGCGTCTGCTGATGGCAGCTTTCAAGCAGGTGGAAGTTGACCGACAGATCGAGTTGACCGAGGCTGACGCTCTGGGAGTGCTGATGGGCGAAGCCAAGAAGCGCCGTGAGGCCATTGCCGAGATGTCGGCAGCGGGCAGAGCGGAGCTGGTCGCCCAGGAGCAGTACGAGCTAGAGGTCATCGAGTCCTACCTGCCCCGCCAACTGGATCGCGCCGAGCTGGAAGCCCTGGCCCGTGAGGTCATTGCTCAGGTGGGGGCCAAGTCCGCCAAGGACATGGGCCTGGTGATGAAGGAGTTGATGGCGCGGGTCAAAGGCCAGGCAGATGGCAAGGTGGTGAATGCCATCGTGCGCGAACTGCTGGGCTAGAATGCGCGACTGAGCGCTCGAGTCGAACTCTGCCAGCCGGGGCCAGCGATAACTCATGTGGAAGGAGCGGGCGCTGCGGCGCTCGCTTTGGTTGAACGGGCGCGGGGATGCAGGCAACCGAAAAGCAGGCGTCACCTAACGGGGCAGAGACCCTGCAAACCACGTTGCGGACGAGCGCCTATGGGTTGTTCGTAGCAGCGTTTGTGCTGGTCGGCGCGGTGATCCTGGCCTCGAATGTACTGTTCCCATCCGACAAGGCAGTGGCGTTGCAGGTGGGGGAAGTTGCTCCGCACGATATTCTGGCTCCGCGCAGCCTGAAGTACGAGAGCGAAGTACTGACAGAAGCCAAGCGCAACGCTGCAATCGCTGCTGTGCGCCCCATTTACGATCCCCCCGATCCGGCGGTGCGCAATGAACAGGTGCAGCGGGCGCGGCACATTCTTGATTTCATCGAGAATGTGCGTTACGACGACTTTGCCACGGAGGAACAGAAAGCTGCAGATATTGCTGCCATCACCGATCTGCATCTCGCTCCAGGAACTATCGAGGCTCTGCTGGCAATAGACGATCCTGACCGCTGGCGAGACATTGATGCGCAGGTGGTGCGCCTGTTGGAGCGTGTGCTGAGCGGAGAGGTGCGCCAGGATGATATTCCGGCCCGGCGTGAGGACCTGCCTAATCTCATTAGCGCCACTTACAGCGAAGCCGAAGTCCAGGTGATAACCGGCATCGTCGGCGATTTGATCCGCCCCAACACCTTCTATAACGAAGAACTGACGCGGAAAGCTCAGTTGGAGGCGGCGGAAAATGTGCCCGCTGAGACCCGCTCCTTCGTGCGAGGACAGGTGATCATTCGCGCAGGGGAGATCGCATCAGCCGCCCATATCGAGGCTCTGGAACAGTTTGGTCTGTTGCAGCCCGCCCGGCGCAAACTCGAACGATTTGCCGGGGCGCTGCTGACCATGCTGTTCCTGACCACAGTGTTGTGGCTCTACCTGCGCAAATTCGACGCCAAGGTCTTGCGCGATCCGCCGTTTTTCATGGTGCTGGGTGTGACGTTCCTGTTGTTTCTCGGAAGTGTGCGCGTGCTGAGTGTAGAGGATCGGGTGCAATACTATGTCTTCCCGGCATCAGCGCTGGCCCTGCTCGTCGCTACGCTGGTGGGGCCGCAGTTCGCCATTGTCGCCAACATGCTTTTCGCCGGAACGGCAGGGCTGGTGATGGGCAGTTCGCTGGAATTTGCCATTCTCATTGGTCTGACCGGCACTCTCGGAGTCCTGAGCCTGGACCGGACAGAGCGATTGAATGCGTACTTTGTGGCGGGGTTGGTGATTTGTGGGACAGCTATCGGCGTGGCGGCGCTCTTTGCGCTGCAGACCGAAGGGTCACCTGACCTGGTCGTGGTGCTGTCACAGATGGTTGGCGCAGTGGTAAATGGCTTATTGTCGGCGGCGGTTGGCCTGGTTGGCCTCTACGTCATCAGCCATGCGCTGAACATCCCCACCAGCCTGAAGCTCGTCGAGCTAATGCAGCCGAATCATGCGCTGCTGCAACGTCTGTTGCGGGAAGCTCCGGGTACGTATCAGCACAGTCTGCAGGTGGCCAACCTGGCTGAGCTTGGTGCACAGCGGGTGAACGCAGATGCGTCATTGGTGCGCGTGGCGGCCATGTATCACGACGTGGGAAAGATACTCAACCCACATTTCTTCATCGAGAATCAGGCGGATGGGATTAATCCCCATGACATGCTGGACGATCCGGCTCAGAGCGCCAAGATCATCATCGGTCACGTGAGCGAGGGGCTACGCCTTGCTCGCCAGTATCGGCTACCAGTGCGTCTGCGGGATTTCATTGCGGAGCATCATGGGACAACGCGGGTCGCTTTCTTCCTGCACAAGGCCCAGGAGGCGGCGAGTGATCCGGCCAAAGTAGACCTGGCGGCATATACTTATCCTGGCCCGCGCCCACGTTCGCGCGAGACGGCGATCTTGATGCTGGCAGATGGTTGCGAAAGCAGTGTGCGGGCACGCCGTCCGCAGTCCAAAGAGGACATCCGCGAGGTCATTGATTTCATCTTCGAAGAGCGTTTACGCGACGGACAGCTCGACGACAGCGGTTTGACGCTCAATGACCTGCGTATGCTGCGCGATACGTTCCTGACTGCCCTACAGGGGATATTTCATCCTCGCATCGCCTATCCTGGGACGCCGTCGCAGGCAGCCGTGCCCACAGAGAGAGTCCTAGTTGACAAGGGGGAAAAGACACCAACGGCTACTCTGGAGGCCGTCAAGGAGGAAACCGCGCTGGCTATCCCTGCGACGGATGGGCAGAAAGAGCGATCTCCAGGTGACAGAAGCAAGACTGATGGGCAACCTGGAGCGCGGCGGAAAACGACGCCCCACGTATCCGGACGCACTGATGGTTCAGCCTCCGTTGGCCAGGAAAGACCGGCAGAAAGCGCCCGCGATGCCTCAGTACGAGATTAACGTGATCCAGCAAGTGCCGTTGGGCAATGTGTCATCGGTGGGAAGGCTCATTGCAGCGAGTAGCGCAGTGCTGGAGCGTCACGGTTTGCCTGAAGGGGCGGGAATCAGCATCGTCATCACGGATGATGAGACAGTGCGCCGCCTCAATCGCCAGTATCGGCAGGTGGATGCGCCCACCGACGTGTTGTCGTTTCCCGCTGAGGATGAAGGGCCTGGCACACTGGACGAACCGCCCTATCTGGGCGACCTGATCGTGGCCTTGCCGACTGTTGAACGGCAGGCACAGAACGAAGGACACACCGCAGAAGACGAACTGCTGCTGGCGGTGGTGCACGGGAGCCTGCACCTGGTGGGATATGATCACGATACGCCGGAACATCAGGCGGCGATGTGGGCAGTTCAGGAAGAGCTACTGCGTTCGCTAGGGGTAGCGATTACTGTGCCACTGTTCGATTTTCCGCCGGACGACGACCGGTCAGGGCCGGCGGGCTAGGGTTTCCTGGCAACTGTCGAAAGGGGTGAGGGACTGTGCGCTACTATCGGCAGTCGCGCTTGCGATCCAGTCGCGGCCATGTGCGGATGAGTTCAACTCCGCCCTGGGCTACATATGGGATATGGGCCGTGGTGGCAGTGATCGCGCTGATCGTCATCGTGGCGCTGATCACGCAGGTCATCGCACGAGATTCCGACGGAGATAAGACAGACTGGCACAACCGTACCTGGCTTGAATTCCAATGGGTGAACGGGCCGGTGAATCCGGATGGTGTCGCTGGTCTGGCCAAACGTCTGTCCGAGAATCATATTGATCGCGTGTATGTCGAAGGCGCGGCGTGGTTGTCCGACGGTTCCTTACTCTACGGGGAGTATGGCAAAGAGTTTGCCGAGGCTCTGCATCAGGCCTATCCGAAAGTGCAAGTTTTGCTGTGGCTGCGCATGACCGGCGACGAGATCGCCGAAGCTGAACGCCGCGATAGGGCGGTCGAACTGGCGCGGACCAGCGTGCGGCAATGGGGTTTTGACGGGGTGCAGCTCAATGGCTTTGCAGTGGTCAGCGGGAGCGATTCATACGTTACACTTCTGCGGGCGTTGCGCGAAGCGATCGGGGATGAAGCACTGCTTTCGGCAACGGTACCGCCGGATCGCATTCCCGCTGATCCGGACGTACCGGTCGGCACCACAGTTGCGCCCGAACTCACCTGGGAAGTGGGTTATAAGCAGCGGATCGGTCTGCTGAGCCTGGACGAAGTGGTGGTGATGGCCCATGCCAGTGGGTTGAGCAATCCGGTCGAATACGAGACCTGGGTTGCCTATCAGGTAGAGAGTTACACGGATGCTCTGGCCGAACTAGAGCGTCCCCCTGAGATTATCATAGCCCTGCCGACCTATGATGCTGCGCCAGAGCATGACCCGCAGGTAGAAGATGTCCGGTCGGCTGCGCGTGGCGTGAAAGCTGGCATTCAGCGGGCAGGCAAGATGGCTCGCCTAGTGAAAGGGGTCGGTCTGTACGAGTATAAGACCACCGATTCGCTGGAATGGCAGCTTTTCGCCGAGAATTGGCTGGACAAGCGCTGAATGTGAACTGAGAGCAGCTCCGGCTATGAGCGCGAGGAGGCACGGGCTTTCCTCGCGTTTTCTTTTCGTTGGGTGGGTTGACTGTGCCGCGCGGCGAGAAGTCATGGCATTTGGCGTGCCAGGAAGTGCTGAGTGGCGGTTCTGGCGAGTTGGTAACCTCGCTTATACTCGATCGTAACAGGGCCAAGCGGGGTTGCATTTGTTCTATCGCGATGCCCGTCTATAGTCTATCTGGATCAGTTTCAATGTGAGGCCTGAACTATGGAAGGCGCGCTCAGTCCGATCAGGGTGTTACTTGTTGACGCAAACCCTCTGTTTCGCAGTGGAATCGCCCGGCTACTGGACGGCCAGCCGGATATGATGGTCGTTGGCGAGACGGGCGACTGCCTGGAGGCAATCCGACTTGCGAAGGATACGGATGCCAACCTGATATTGCTGGATATCGAGGTCAATGAATGTGATGGGCCCACACTTGTGCGCACAATCAAGGGGCAGCTCCCCGGCTGTCGTGTGGTGGTGTTGACCAACGACGTTGATCCAGACACTGTTCTGGGTTGTGTACTGGCCGGAGCGGAGGGCTATTTGCCAAAGAGCATCATGCCGGACGAGCTGTTCGCGCGGATACGTGGGCTGACTCATGGTGAGGCAGCGTTAACGCTTTCTTTGGCGGCGGTGTTGTTGCAGCGGCTAAGCCAGAGTCACTGCACACTGTGCCTGCGAGCGTCGCCTAACCCCAAGCTGACGCCGCGCGAATGCGAGGTGCTGGGGCTGGTGGCGCGAGGCATGACTAACAAGCGCATTGGGGCGCTGCTCAGCATCTCCGAAAACACAGTTCGCAACCATCTGTGCAGTATCTATCAGAAGCTCAACCTGGAAAACCGCCTGCAAGTGGCTGTCTATAGCGTGACGCATGGGCTGGTAGATTTCGATACCCTCGCGTGATCCTGCGCTGAAGTCACCCCTAGCCCCCTAGTACATACCGACTATACACTCGCCGCAACTAGTCGGTATGGCTGATAGTGTGTCGCTTTTTCCCCCTGCTACAATGACATTTGAGCGTATTGTGCTTCCGTACATCTGCGTAAGTAATGGCTTCACTTCATCGTGTAACGAACTGAAACGCAGAGAAAGGAAGATTTATATCGGTATAGATTGAACCAGATTGTTTTCGTTGGTGGGGCCAGGGTACGTGCCTCTGAATGGATCATCTGAGGAGGACGCTCTGGCAGCACTAGTGGCTTCTTTAAGCTAAGGAGGTAGGCTCCCCTTGACAGCACCACAACGGCGCAACACTTTCTTTGATCGGGTGGTGGCTGCAACGCCAGGTGGAGAACTGCTGAGCAGGTGCCTTCAGTGTGGGTCTTGTGGTGGTTCGTGCCCGTCTGGGGCGGATATGGACCACACGCCACGTGCGCTCTTCGCCATGATCAGCGTGGGGCTGGAAGACGAGGTGCTGAGCAGCAACACCCCCTGGTATTGCGTGTCGTGCTATGCATGCACCACACGCTGCCCGCAGAATATCCCGATCACGGACATCATGTACACATTGAAGGAAATGGCCATCCGGGCCGGGCGCTACGATCACCCTCATGCAGCCAAGTTTTCCGAGACGTTTATCGGCTTCGTCGAGCAGCGAGGGCGTAGCTTCGAAGCGGGCCTGGCCACTCGCTATCACCTGTTCCACCACCCGCAACAGGTGATCAAGCTGGGCATCATGGGGGTGGGAATGCTACGACGTAACCGGCTGCCGCTGCGTCCCAAGTCGATTCGCCGGATCGATCAATTGCAGGCGATCCTGGCTGAGGCCAAAGCGCTGGCCGCCAAGGAGGTGGAAGCATGACTGCTTCTCGCTATCCCTACTATCCGGGGTGTTCACTACAACACCGGTCACACGCTTACCAGCAGTCCACAGAGGCTATTGCACGGTCGCTGGGCTTCGAGCTGGCCGAGATTGACGACTGGAACTGCTGCGGCGCTACGGAGTATTTCTCGGTCAATCGTCTGCCTGCTTACGCGCTGGTTGCGCGCAATCTGGCGTTGGCTGCCGACCAGGGAGCAGAAGAGATCGTCGTTCCGTGCAGCGCGTGTTTCCTGAACCTGTACAAGACGGATAAGAACATGAAGCTGTATCCGGAACTTGGCAGCAAGGTCAACAAGGCGCTGGCGGCGGGAAATCTGCACTACGAGCCAGGGACGGTGAAAGTCCGCCACCTGTTGGAGATGATCCTGACCGATATCGGGATTGATCGTCTCAAAGACCGTACCCGTCGCCCGCTTTATGGGCTGAAGCTGGCACCCTACTATGGCTGCCTGGTAGCTCGACCCGACAGTGTGTTTGACAGCACCGAACAACCCACAGCGATGGACAGGATGCTGGAAGCGCTGGGGGCGCAGGTAGTGCCGTTCTCGCTGAAGACGTTCTGCTGCGGTGGACACATGACGCAGATCAGCGAGGAAACGGCGCTGGACATGATTCACCGCATTGTCAAGGGGGCGGCAGACAGCGGAGCCGATGCTCTCGTGACGCTGTGTCCCATGTGTCAGCTTAACCTGGACGTGTATCAGGATGCCGCCAATCACTACTTCGAGACCAACTACCAGGTGCCGGTGCTGTTCTTCACGCAGGTGATCGGCGTGGCGCTGGGCCTCTCGGCGAAAGAGCTGGGTTTTGGGCAGGAATTTGTGGATGCCCGCGTAGCGCTCAACAAGATTCAGGACGTGCCGCCGCCCAGGGCAACGCCAGCGCGACGATCGAAGAACGCGCTGCCCATGCCTGCCATGCCGGAATAGGAGGAGGCCATGAGCGAACCAAGAGTTGGCGTCTATGTGTGTCACTGCGGGCACAACATCGCCGGCACGGTTGATGTGCAGCACGTGGCCGAATGGGCGATGGGTCTGCCTAATGTGGTGATTGCCCGCGACAACAAGTTCATGTGCGCCAGCACGGGCCAGGAGCAGGTCGAAGAGGATATCAAGCAATTCGAGCTGACTCATGTGGTGGTGGCCTCGTGCTCGCCGCACATGCACGAGAAGACTTTCCGCAATGCCTGTGCCCGCGCGGGGCTGAATCCTTACCTGTTCGAGATGGCGAACATCCGCGAGCACGCCTCGTGGGTGCACCCCAATGACCGGGAAGGGGCAACCAACAAAGCCAAAGCACTCGTCAGCGCGGCAGTGCATCGTGTGGTGCATCAGCAGCCGCTGGAACCGATGAAGGTAGACATCCGCCCCGAGACGCTGGTGGTGGGCGGGGGCATCGCGGGCATCCAGGCTGCGCTGGAAATCGCCGACGCGGGGTATCACGTCTACCTGGTGGAGCGCGAGCCGAGCATCGGCGGGCATATGGCCATGTTCGACAAGACCTTCCCCACGCTCGACTGCGCGGCCTGTATTCTGACGCCCAAGATGTTCGATGTAGGGGGCCATCCTAATATCACCTTGCTGACCTATAGCGAGGTGGAAAAGGTGGATGGCTACGTGGGCAACTTCCAGGTACGGGTGCGCAAGAAAGCGCGCATGGTGGACGAGAGCCTGTGCACGGGGTGTGGCACGTGCTGGGAGAAGTGCCCGATCAAGGTGGTGGACACTGTGTGGGAAGCTGGCCTGGGCTACCGCAAGGCCATCTACCGCCCGTTCCCGCAGGCGGTGCCCAAGTATCCAGTCATTGATATCGAGAACTGCACCTACTTCAAGACGGGCAAGTGTCGCATGTGCGAGAAGGTGTGCCCGACTAATGCCATCAACTATGAGATGCAGGACGAGATCATTGACCTGGAGGTGGGCAACATCATCCTGGCGACCGGCTACAAGCTGTTCGATGCTCGCCGGATTCCGCAGTATGGGTATGGGCGGCTGGAGAACGTCTTCACTAGCCTGGAATTCGAGCGCCTGACCAATGCCTCCGGCCCTACGGAGGGTAAGATCGTGCTGCGCGATGGCGAGACCACGCCGCAGACAGTGGCGATTGTGCACTGCGTCGGCAGCCGTGATCGCAATTACAACACTCACTGCTCGGCGATCTGTTGCATGTCGTCGCTGAAGTTCGCGCACCTGGTGATGGAGAAGACAGGGGCTAAAGTCTACAACTTCTATATTGACATGCGTCCCCTTCACAAAGGCTACGAAGAGTTCTATCACCGCATCATGGAAGAAGGTGCGACCTTCATCCGCGGCAAGGTGTCTGAGATCACCGATGTGCCGCGTACTCCTGAAGAAGAGGACAAGCTTATTGTCGTTTGCGAAGATACGCTCCTGGGCCGACAGCGCCGGGTGCCAGTAGATATGGTTATCCTGGCGGCGGGGCTTGAACCGCAAGCGGATGCCCAGGAAGTGGCGCATATGTTCGGCGTGGGGTGTGGCGAGACGGGCTTTTTCATCGAACGTCACCCCAAGCTTGACCCGGTCGCTACGATGACTGAGGGTGTGTTCATCGCTGGTGCGTGCCAGGGAGCCAAGGACATCCCCGATAGCGTGGCGCAGGGGGCCGCCGCAGCAGCACGGGTGCTGGGAACGATCAATCAGCGTCAGGTGACCCTCGAACCCATTCGCGCCTCGATTGATGAGGAGCGGTGCTCCGGTTGCCGTATCTGCAACAACCTGTGCCCGTACAATGCGATTGATTTCATCGAGGAGAAGGGCGTATCGCGCGTGAACCCGGCGCTGTGCAAAGGGTGCGGCACCTGCGTGGCTGCGTGCCCCAGCCAGGTGATCACTGGTGCGCACTTCACCTTCGAGCAGATCATGGCCGAAATTGACGGCATCATGATCGATGTGCTGTCCGACCGGCCTGTCGTCGAGGCGGTTTGAAAGGGGAGCAAGGCGCGATGAGCGATAATGGAACATTCACGCCTGTGATCGTAGGCTTTCTGTGCAACTGGTGCTCCTACCGCGCAGCCGATCTCGCCGGGACATCGCGTATGGGATATCCGGCGACGTTGCGCGACATCCGTATCATGTGCACCGGTCGCCTCGATCCCACCTTTGTGCTGCGCGCCCTGCAGAAGGGGGCGGATGGTGTGTTGATCATGGGGTGCCACCCAGGGCAATGCCACTATCAGGAAGGGAACTACAAGGCCATCCGGCGGTTTGCCCTGTTGCGGCGCACCCTGCGACAACTGGGTATCGAAGATGAGCGCGTACAGCTTCATTGGGCTTCGGCGGCGGAGGGAGTGCGCTTCGCCGAAACGGTGGCGCGCATGACCGAGCAGATCAAGCAACTGGGGCCGCTCGACTGGCCGCGCAACTGGCCCAACGAAGACCCTTATGCTGTGGAGGAGGCCGTACATGAGTAATCAGAAACCCAAACTGGCACTGTACTGGGCCTCGTCGTGCGGCGGCTGCGAGATAGCTGTGCTGGGGTTGCATGAGAAAATCCTGGACGTAGCTGCCGCGTTCGAAATTGTCTTCTGGCCGTGCGTCATGGACTTCAAGTACGCTGATGTGGAGGCCATGGAAGACGGCGAAATAGACGTGTGCTTCTTCAACGGGGCGATTCGCAACGACGAGAACGCCCATCTGGCCCATCTGCTGCGGCAGAAGTCGAAAGTCCTGGTGGCTTTCGGATCGTGCGCTTACGGTGGCTCTATGCCTGGCCTGGCGAACTTTTACACGCGCGACGATGTGTTGCGGTGGGTCTACTTCGATTCACCCTCAACGGACAATCCGGACGGAGTGGTGCCGCAGAAACGTGTGGATGTGCCAGAGGGAGAATTGCGTTTGCCCGGTTTCTGGGATACGGTGCGTACCCTGGCGCAGGTGGTGCCAGTAGACTACTTCCTGCCAGGCTGTCCGCCGGAAGTATCCTCGATCGAAGCGGCGGTGAATGCCATTGTCTCTGGTGAACTGCCACCGCCTGGCTCAGTGATCGGCGTTGACGTAACCGTGTGTGACGAATGTCCGCGCGAAAAGCACGAAAAGAAGATCAAACGCTTCTACCGTCCGCAAGAGATCATCCCTGACCCGAACATATGCTTGCTGGAACAAGGGCTGTTCTGCGCGGGGATCGCAACGCGCGCCGGTTGCGGGGCCAAGTGTCCGCAGGTGGGCTTTGGCTGCCGCGGTTGCTATGGGCCTAACGAGGGCGTGCTCGATCATGGGGCACGCATCCTGTCGGGTATCGCGTCGGTCCTGGACGCCGACACCGAGGAAGAAGTAGAAGCCATCCTCGACACATTGCCCGATCCGGCGGGGTATTTCTACCGTTTCCATCTGCCAGGCTCGCTGCTGCGGCGGAGAGGGCGGACTAATGGCAAGCGCCAACCGGTGGGCGAAGCAGCAGTGCACGAACCGGCCTGACCAGGAGGATGATCATGACACGCATTTCCATTGACCCGATCACCCGTCTCGAAGGACACGGCAAGATCGAAATCTTCCTGGACGAGCAGGGCAATGTGGCCAACTGCTATTTCCAGGTGCCGGAGTTACGCGGTTTCGAGATTTTCTGCGTGGGCCGGCCCGTGGAAGAGATGCCGTTTCTGACGAGCCGTATCTGCGGGGTATGTCCGGAGGCGCACCTGATGGCTGCGGCCAAGGCCTGCGATGCAGTCTACAAGGTCGAGGTGCCGCCTGCGGGCAAGAAGCTGCGCGAACTGCTGTATATGGCGTTCTTCGTCACGGATCACACCACGCACTTCTATGCGTTGGGCGGGCCGGACTTCGTAGTTGGCCCAGAAGCTCCGGCGGCAGAGCGCAACATCTTGGGTGTCATTGCCAAAGTAGGGCTGGAGATCGGCGGGCAGGTCATTGATGCGCGCAAGCGCAATCACCAGGTGATCGAGATGATCGGTGGACGGCCTGTGCATCCAGTAGCAGCGATCCCTGGCGGCATGACACATCCTATCACGGAGGAACAGCGTCAGCAGATCGTGGAGATTGCCCGTAAGAATGTCGAATTCGGGCAGTTCACCATCAGCCTGTTCCATGATGTGGTGCTCAAGAATACGGAGTATGTCGAACTGATCACCAGCCCTGGTTACACGCAGCGCACCTACTACATGGGGTTGGTGGACGAGAACAACCATGTGAATTTCTACGACGGCAAGGTGCGCGTGGTAGACCCGGACGGCGTGGAACACTGCAAGTACGCACCGCATGAATATCGCGAGTATATTGCGGAGCATGTCGAGCCGTGGTCGTATCTGAAATTCCCCTACCTCAAAAAGGTAGGCTGGAAGGGCTTCGTAGACGGCAAGGACAGTGGTGTCTACTGCGCGACTCCGCTATCGCGGCTCAACGCGGCTGACGGGATGGCAACGCCCCTGGCCCAGGCTGAGTATGAGAGGATGTACGAAATCCTGGGGGGTAAGCCAGTGCACCATACCCTGGCCACGCACTGGGCACGCATCATCGAGTTGTTGTATGCTGCCGAGCGCATGTTGGAGCTGGCGCAAGACCCTGAAATTACCAGTCCGGAAGTGCGGGCTATTCCCAAGGCCACGCCGTCAGAGGGTGTGGGCATTGTGGAGGCCCCGCGAGGCACTCTGACCCATCACTACATCACGGATGAGAATGGCATCCTGCAGCGGGCGAATCTGATCGTCGGCACGACCAACAACAACGCTCCTATCTCGATCAGCATTCGCAAGGCAGCGCAGGCGTTGATCAGGGATGGTCAGGTCAGCGATGGCATTCTCAACAAGATCGAGATGGCGTTCCGGGCCTACGATCCGTGTCTGTCGTGCGCCACACATAGCCTGCCGGGACAGATGCCGTTGGAAGTGATCGTGCGCGATCACAAGGGACAGGTTGTCCGCCATCTGAGCCAGTATGTGGCAGCCAGGGAATTGACACAGTTCTGACAGGGAGGTTTGAGAGCAGAGTGCCTGGCAAAACCCTCATTGTCGGACTGGGTAACCCTATTCTGTGCGACGATGGGGTAGGGTGGCTGGTCGCAGAGAGAGTGCGCCAGGCACTGTCTGAACAAGTGAGAGATGGCAGCCCGCCCGCATCATCCTCAGTGGAGGTAACTGAGGCGAGTGTGGGCGGGCTGTCGCTTGCTGAGATGCTGGTTGGATATGAGCGAGCCATCATCGTAGATGCGATTATGACGGGTCAGATGCCCCCAGGTAGCGTGTATCATCTGCGCATTAGAGACCTGCCGGGGACGCTGAATACAGCTTCTGCGCACGACACCAATCTGGTCACGGCACTGCAGACTTTGCGGCGGCACGGCGTGGCGTTACCGCCAGATGAGCGGATTGATGTCGTGGCGATTGAAGTGAAAGATGTGTGGACGTTCAGTGAGACATGTACGCCCGAAGTGTTGGCTGCGGTGAACAAGGCGGCGAAGCTAGTGTTGGAACTGATTGAGTTATAGAGAGATTAATGTTAGAGTGCGAATATTGGCAAAAGGCGAAAAGAGCCTTGACACGAGGACGAGGGACGCTATAATGCTGCCCCGTTGCGCAGGGTGAGACCCCTTGCCGCAGGCAGTTTACCAGAAAATGGCAGTGCCCTCTTGTCTGAGCGCGCGTTCTATGATACGATGAAATTGCGCAGCCAAGGAGCGAGGTTGTGTTGTCTGTGTTGGCAGAGACTCGCTTAAGAGGGCAGGGGGTTTGAGACGCTGCTTCTGTTCCATAGAGGTGGTGTCTTAAACCGGCGCAAGCCGGATTTTTTGTCCGGGCGCACCTTAACAACAGCATAGTGACAGGAAGCCGACGTGCGGAAGGAGAGCGGTCCCTGAGGAGGGACTGGAAGGAAGTACGGAGAGTTTGATCCTGGCTCAGGATGAACGCTGGCGGCGTGCCTAATACATGCAAGTCGGACG
>CAKZOB010000084.1 GCA_937135955.1 uncultured Anaerolineales bacterium
ATATCTACCCTTACGCGCACGCCGCCGACTCTGGCGAGGTGCTCGATCTGTGCGAACACCCCGAACCCTATGCGGGCAAGGAAGAACGCAGGCTTTTCGGCCCGACGCTGGAGCAGTTCCGCGAACGCTCCGGTTGTGTTTTGGACTTCCTGGAAGAACAGGAGATTATCTCCGCCGTGCATGGCCCGCTCGACCGGCAGATCATCGAAGCGCTGCGCCAGAGCGCTTATGAGCATCGGCAACGCATGTTCGCCGTCATGCGGCACGACGACACCTCCGATGCGCGACACCTGATCCGCGAAATCTTCCAGCAACAGGTGACCATTCATCCCGATCCGGATGAACTGCTCGCCGCCCCCTTCGATGCGCCGTCTTTTGGGGCGCATCCGGGCACGCTGCAGAAGTACGTCAAGGTCTGGCTGGAACGGGCGGCGGAGCTTGAACTGCCCTGGGCGGTCAAATATCTGTGCGCCCGGCCTGACGAAGATGCCAGCCAGGCCAACCGCTCGGTCTACACATGGGAGGAAGTGCAAACCCCTGAAACTGCCTGGGGTGCGCCGCTCATCGTGGTACACCCTTCGCTGGCGACTTATGATCCCGCTCTAGGCTTCCTGCCAGATCGCGGCGGGGGTTGGCAGGCCACATTGCCCGCCATCGAGCAGCGCAGCGAACGCCCGCTGCCCACCTATCGCCTGGAGACCTACGAAGAGCACATCCGCCGCGTCTACGAGGCTTTTGAAGCGCTGTGGCCAGAACTGGACTACGCTGCCCGTCGCCTGGAAGCGCGCTACGGCTGGCCAGCGGGGAGCGTCCGGCGGGCGGCAGAACTGGCTGTGCTGCTGCACGACGTGGGCAAGCTGAGCGTCCGCTGGCAGGGCTGGGTGAAGCGCTACCAGGAGGAGATCGGGATGCCCGTGCGAGCGGGTCAGGTCTACGCCCATACCGAAGTGCAAAACGAAGCGCACCGCGAGGCCGAGCAACGGACAGGTAAGCGTCCCTGGCACGCGGTGGAGGGGGCGATTGCTACCGCGCCCATCCTGTTTGGCATCTTTGCGGAGCAACAGCCGCTGGCGAAGGCTGCTTTCAGCGCTATTGCCCGCCATCACGCGCCGAAGTCGGACGACAATCAGCCCTTCCGCTTGACCAGGAACGCTCCAGCGCACATTCAGGCCACCCTGCACAAGGGCCACGATCTTGACGGGGGGCTCGCGCATCTGGCCGGGCTGAACGGTGAAATCCCTTCCGGCTTCGGGGCACACGATGCCATTGCTCAACCCGAAGAAGATGATGACCTGGCAAGCTTTCTGGCCTATTTGCTTATCGTCCGTGCTCTGCGTCGCGCCGATCAGCTTGGGACAGAACGCGGAACCACAGGTCTGTAGATGTAGGGAGACCCCATAAGGAGGTGTGATGGATGAGTATAAGTATCTCTACGTAGACAAAACCAGCCAGACTTTCGCCGACATCCTGCTCACCTTTGGCCTGGCACGGGTCGTAGACGAGCTGCTTTATAAGCAGACGGAAGGAGGAAGAGACGTTCTGATTCAGGACAAAGGGCCGTACTACCAACTGACCTGTACACCGGCTCTGCGACGGGAAACGATCGAGGCCCTACAGGAGTTGCCCCTTCTCAAAGTGATCGTCACCGCCAAGAACCGACATAAGCTGCCCGCCGCTCTCCCGTCCTACTTGACGGTTGATTATGAGCAAGAGCGTGAGCGCGTCAACCTGTTCTTCGCCGCTCGCAAGGCAGGCGGGAACGGCGACACTTTGCCTGCAAAACCACACCCGCACTGGGATATCTTCAAAGCGATCAACGCCTCCCGCGGGCTGCTGATCGGCTATAACAAGCTGGCACAGAACTGGTGGACCATCCGCGAGGCGCACTCGCAGGCGTTGCTGTTGCTGCTCGAGCTGTACAGCGACACTCCCAATGACTACGAGTCCGCCGAGCTGCGCTGGAAGGAACTCGACAAGCTGTATGGCTGGGGCATTGACGCACAGGCGACCTGCCAGCAGCTTTACAATCCCGACCAGGGCAAGGGCCAGAACCGCACCAAAGCCGACGCCCTGAGCATCGGCAACCAGAGCGCTCTATGGCTGGTGGAGTGGTTGAAGGCGGTCGGGTTCTACGAAGCTGCGCTGACCCGCCAGGTACGCGGCGCGAAAGACCGCAAGACTTTCGTCGTCGCGCCGCGCGAACTGACCTTTTCGGAGAACCGGCAGATCATGAACCGCTTCGTAGACAAAATGCAGGTGTCAGAAGCTGCGACGCGCTTCGATATCCTGGCTGCGCTGCGCTACACCGTGGCCCTGCTGGAACACTTCACCGCCGAGCCGGGCGGTCTGGCGCGCCTGCTGGGCCTGCAACAGGTCAAAAAGCGCGTGGTAGCGGGCTTCCGCACCGCCTTTTACAAAGACCTGGGTAATGCCACGGCCACCATGAACCTGGCCTTTGTGGCGCTGCCGGGCTGGATCGAAGTGCGTTCGCGCGACGAAGTAGACCTCTATATCGCACTGCTGGGTGAACTCGAAACCTTCGTGCGGCGGCAGTTCGACGAATCGCACAGCGATGCTTTCACGCTCCTGCAATACCTGCGTGACTTCGTCTCCGGCGACGACCTGGACGCCTTCTTTCGCTTCACCAATGCGTTCCCCGCCTACCTGATGGGACGGCGAGAACAGAATAAGTACGCCCGTCAGCTTACCACGGAGTTCATCGAAAGGTTGATCATGAGCACAGAGAAACGCCTCTCACGTATCCTGGAGAGCCAGGGCTTCCAGAACATTGCCTACGCCATCCGGCAGAGCACCGTCACGGCGCAGTATCGCAAGAAGCAGGGCGACCGCAGATATGACGTGCGCTATGGTCTGGGGCAGGAACTGGCCCGCAAGGCGCGCTACCCCGAAAGCTTCATCGCCGCCCTGAGCGACTTCCTGCACAAGTACAACGCCGAGAATGCGCAGGTGATGGAAACCCGCAGCGGGCCATATCGTCGCAGCGTCAAGACCACCGACATTGACGAGATCGTCGCCCTGATTGACGAGTTTGGCTCCGAGACCGTCGCCAATCTGTTGATCGCTTACGGTTATGCGCGCACCCCGCGCGAAGAAGATGTATCCCAAGAAGCCCCAGAACCGGTTGAATTCACCGATGAGGAGGAATTTGCACAATGACTACCCCGCTCTACAGTCTCTCGATCAGCGCCCGCGCCATCCTGGATATGCACAGCCTGAATAACGAAGGCGGCGAGGGCAATCAGATTCAGACGCGCATGGTCAACATCGTTGACCAGTATGGGCAACTGCAGAACGTCAACGCCATCAGCGGCGACATGTTCAAGCACATTCAGGCGGAGCACCTCTTCCACATCGCCCGCGAGCATCCCGACCTGCCGCTGTGCGCCGGCTGCCGCGAGTTCAACGCCAACCGCATCAACGCAGATGGCAAGTTCATTGCCGACACCAAAGGCCTTAGCGACGCCGAAACGCTCGACGTCATGCTCCAGACCTGTGCCATGGACGACATCGAAGGCATCCTCATCACAGAAGGGGGGCGCAGCGTCCCGCGCAAGAGCGTGATCGAGTTCGGCTGGGTAGTGGGCGTGCCGGAGCACGTGGAGACCGACAGCTACTTTCACGTCAAATACGCTACCGAGCGGGGCAGGGAACAGCGCGCCGCCGACCGTGAGGCAGTCGGCACCGGCGCGAACCTGGGCCAGGCTATCTTCCACCGCCCGGCCTCGTCGGGCATCTACGCCGCCGTGTGTCACCTGGAACTGGCCCGCATCGGCTTCAACGACATCACGCAGCAGTACGCCATCGGCGAGGAACAGCGTGTACTGCGCGCACAGGCCCTGTTGCAAAGCGTGCTCTACACCTTCCTGCAGCCCAACGGCGCGATGCGCTCCGCCCAGGCCCCACACCTGGTGGACTTCTCCGGCGTGCTGACGCTCAGCAGCGGGCCGGTGCCCGCCCCCACCGTCAGCCCGCTGAAGGACGACTACCGCGAGCAGATCGCGCGGGTGCGCGACGCGCTGGAACACATCGCGCAGGGGACGGTGAGCATGGCCACCTTCGATTCGCTGGGGGAATTCACCGATCTGATTGGGGAACTGCTGCGCAACACCGTGCCCTATGAACTGCGCTATGCGTAAGGGAGGCGGCCATGTGGCTCGTGGCTGAATACGAGGCCAGCGCCCTCTTCACTCTCAAACCGGCGACGGCGACGGCTTCCGGCGGCAAGACGCTGCTGGTACCGACGCCCTTCGCCATCAAGATGGCGCTGCTGGACGCCGCCTGTCGGCTGGAAGGGCAGGCTGTCGCCGCAGGAGCCTGGGCGTGGTTGGGCGGCCTGACCGTGGCCCTGCGCCCCGCCCTTGTGGTGGTGGTGAACAACACCTTCACCAAGGTGCTCAAGCCGCGCCGGGGCGAGGCACGCCCTGGCAGCAAACATGCGGGCTACTTCCAGCAGACAATCAACTACCGCGAGTACGCGTACCTGGCCGGGCCGTTCGCCATCGCCCTGCAACTGAGCGCCGACGCCGACGCCGAACGCCTGGCCCGCTGGCTGGCACACGTCAACTACCTGGGCAAGCGCGGCAGCTTCATTCAGCTTCAGGGCGTGCCCGAAATCCTGGACGACCTGCCGCCGGACTTCATCGTCGTGGACGGACGGTTGCCAGGTTTTGTGCTGGGCGCAGTGTTGACTCAACTGGACGACGTGGGCGAGGGGCTTTCCTTCGCCCGCGCCAACATCTACTCCCGCAAGGAGAAGATCGAGCTGGGCAAGCACCGCGTGTTGCGCCATGTCGCTTTGCCCTACCGGCTGGTGGCCAGCAGTCGCGGTTACAGTCTGTATGAGCTTGTCGGGGAGACGCCATGAATCTGACCGTCCATCACCTGCTGTTCACGCTCCGGGCGCAGACGCTGGTGCACCTGGGGCCGCAGGCTGGGGCGCAGATTCGGGGTGGGTTGTGGGCGGCGTTGCGCGAATTCGCCTGCGCCGCCCCCAAAGTCCAGGGCGATCCCGATCACGCGCAGCACTGCCCTATGTGTCGCCTGGTCGCCCTGGAAACGGCGGAGAGCGCGCGGGGGGGCACTCCCCCGCGCCCCTTCGCTGTGCGTCCGCCGCTGCCTGCGCAACCCGGCCAGGACTGCCTCTTCTACAGTGGCGAGAGCTTCGTCGTGGGCGTCAATCTCTTCGGCGGGGCGGTGGATTCCTTCCCCTATCTCTGTCAGGCGTTCTATCGCCTGGGTCAACTGGGCCTGGGCTATGGACGGGGGCAGTTCACCATCGAGCGCCTCCAGGCGGTGAACCCTCTCACCGGCGCAACGCACGACCTAATGGACGGTCGGCGCATCGTGGCTCTGCCCGACCTGCCCGTCGAAGGCGAGCTGGTGCGGCGGGTCGCGGGCGAGCTGCCCGCCGATCGCCTGCGGCTGCGCTTCCTGACGCCCACCGAGTTGACCTACCAGGGCGGACGCAGCGCCAGCCGTCCCTACTTCGACGTGCTCATCGCCCGCCTGCTGGAGCGCTGCCAGGCTCTCGAACAGCACTACACCGCCGCCCCCACGCCGCGTGCCCTCTGGCAAGAGCGCTATCTCGCCCTGACGCAGGCGGCACAGGGCGTACAACTGGCGGAACAGCAGATCCGTTGGGTGCGCGTCAAGAGCGGCTCGCGGCGTACTAACAGCCTCAATGCCGTGAGCGGCTTCGTCGGTGAGGCTGTGGTGGAAGGAGACCTGGCATCGTTTCGCGAATGGCTGGTGTGGGGAGCCAGCCTGCACGTAGGCAAGAACGCGGTGAAAGGCAACGGTTGGTATGCCCTCGACGCGCTGATCTAGCGAGCAGGGGAGGTGAGCGATGCCTATTGTCGAGCACTTGATCGCCGATACGTTCGGCACACACATTGGCAAATACAGCGAGCGCCTGCAGATCACACAGGGCGATCAGACGCTCCAGCAGGCCCCTTTGTTGCACCTCAAGACGGTGCTGGTGACCAGCCGCGGCGTCAGCATTTCCGCTGACGCGCTCGAAGCGTGCGCCGAGCGCGGTATCCCTGTCTTCTTCCTGGACAGCCTGGGCCGTTGCTACGCCAGCCTGTACGCCGCCGGGCTATCCGGCACTGTCCTCACCCGACGCGCGCAACTGCTCGCCTATCAAGACGCGCGTGGCACGGCCCTGGCCCTGGCCATCGCCGAAGGCAAGATTCGCAACCAGGCGGCCACGCTGAAGTACCTGGCCAAGACGCGCAAGGAAAACGCGCCGCAACAACACGATGAACTACAGCTTTGCGCGGGCGAAGTGCTGGATTGCCTGGCCGACCTGGATCGCCTGCCGCGCGATCAACCGGTTGACCAGGTGCGCGAGCGTATCCTGGCCGCCGAAGGAGAGGCCGCGCGGCGCTACTGGTCGGCAGTGGGGGCAATTCTGCCGGAGCACTACGGCTGGCCAGGGCGACAGGGGCGCGGCGCAACCGATCCACTCAACAGCCTGCTCAACTACGGCTATGGCATCCTCTACAGCCGCATTGAGCAAGCTGCCGTGCTGGCCGGGCTTGATCCCTACGCGGGCTTCCTGCACGCCGACCGCCCCGGCAAACCCAGCCTGGTGCTCGACCTGATTGAGGAGTTCCGCCAGGTGGCCATAGACCGGCTGGTGTTCGGCCTGGCCAACCGCGACTTCAAGGTCGAGCAAGACGACAAGGGGCTGCTCTCCAGCGAGACGCGCCGCGCCCTGGCCGAAAAAGTGCTCGAACACCTGGAGGCAACGGTGCGTTACGAAGGTAAGCGTTACCCGCTGCGTTTCGTCATTCAGTCGCAGGCGCGCCATCTGGCAGCCTTCTTGCGCGGCGAACGGGAAGCCTATACGGCGTTCAAGGCAAGCTGGTGATGCCGCAGGTGCTCGTTGTCTACGACATCGTCAATGACCGCATTCGCAGCAAGGTCGCTGACGCCTGTCTGGACTACGGCCTAGATCGCATTCAGTTCAGCGCCTTTGCGGGTGAGCTGAGCCGCAATCATCAGGAGGAGCTGATGGGCAAGGTGCGCCGCTTGCTGGGAGACAGCGAAGGGAAGATCACGCTGGTGCCGATCTGCGAAAAAGATTGGAAAAACCGTATCGAGGTCAGCCATGATTGACGAGAGCCGCTGGTTGTTCACGGTGACCGATCTCAAGCAATATATGTACTGTCCGCGCGTCTTCTACTATCAGACCTGCCTGCCCGACATCCGGCCTATCACTTACAAGATGCAGATGGGCACAGAGGCGCACGTAGAAGAGCGCGAGCGAGCTGCCAGGCGCTCAACTCGTTGGTACGGCCTGCCAGAGGGTGAGCGCCTGTTCAACGTATGGGTGCAGTCCTCTACTCTGGGGCTTTCGGGGCAGGTAGACGAAGTGGTACGGACAGCCGGGGAACTGATCCCTGTAGACTACAAGATGGCGCGGCGCGTTGGCCATCACTACAAGTTGCAGGTCGCTGCCTACGCCATGATGCTTGAAGAAACCTATCAGGTTTCAGTGCGCCGTGCCATTGTCTACCTGATCCCGCTGCGCAAGGCCACAGAAGTGCCCATCACCGCGGGCCTGCGCCGACAGGTGCTGCAAACCCTGGAGACTATGCGCACGATCTCCGCACAGGAGACCATGCCTCCCCCCACCGATTGGCGACAGCGCTGCGCCGATTGCGAGTTCCGCCGCTTCTGCAACGACGTTTGAGCGCTGTCGCAACTCCACCCCTTTTTTGAGCAGCAGACGGGTTGCGAAAAGATGACTTGCTCACAGCCAATTTCTACCGTATAGTCATAGTAGATCGCTCTCTGTAGTGCCCGCTAAGGGGCCTCTGAGCGGTGATGAGGTCAAAAATGACCTGAATAGCCTTATATTCTTATTTGGGTTTCACCACCCATAGGCCCGTAGAGGGTACTGAAAGCTTGTTCTGGCCAAGGTCGTCAAAGGGCCTTGACAAAGTTTCACCACCCATAGGCCCGTAGAGGGTACTGAAAGGTGGTG
>CAKZOB010000085.1 GCA_937135955.1 uncultured Anaerolineales bacterium
ATGATGCCGGGCCGTTCGCCCTCTGGCCAGTCGGTGAACAGGTTGCCCGACTCGTAGGTGTACCAGGCATTCTTGTTAATCTGCTCGTGTGGCTCCCGACACGAGTCGCAGATGCGCCGTCCTCCTGCCGCCGGCGAATACTCAGTGTAGAAGCCGTGATACCACACGCGCTCGTTGCCGTCCTGATCCACATAGGTCAGCTTGAGCATCACCGGGCACTCCGAGCCGGCGATGCCGCAGGCGCTCAGGCTCTGGTGCTGCACGCGCATGGTCACGCGCAGGCGCAGAGTCTCGTAGCCGCGTACGTCCAGCCCTTGCGATCCCTCGCCGAGCACCTGAATGCAGCCTGTCTTGGCCGGGCCAGGGTTGGGGTGCAGGCGCTTGATGTGAATGGTCGGTCGCCCATCCACGGTGGGAAAGTCGTAAGTGCCGCCGGGCGCGTTGGGGAAACCTGGATCGGGCGTGTGGGCGCATACCCATTCGGTGGGCCACTCCTGATTCTGGCCGAAGGTGCTGTTCGGCAGCAGGTCAATGGGGCCAGGGCCGACGCGAATCTCAGCAGAATCGGGCTGCACTTCTCCTTCGGTGCCGGTGGCCAGATGTTGCGCTGTGCCCGCCCGGCTGATGAGGGTTGCGCTGCCGTTGCGCGAGGTCACGCGCAGGTAGGCGGGTGTGCTTTCGATCAGGAAGTTGCCCCCCTCGCTGATGCGGGTGGTGCCCAGTGGGCCGTCAATCTCGATCTGCAGATCGCGCTCCAGGTCGCTGATAACCCATACTTCCAGACGGCCAATTACCCCTGACAGGCGAATCACATAAGGGTTGTCGCTCAGGCTGAAGCGCGGGCGCGTGGCACTGCGCAAAGTCGCCATGCTGTCGTTGCGCAGAGTGACGGTGGCGATGATGTCCCCTGAATAGGGGTCGGAAAAGGCGATATAGCCCTGGGACAGATTATCGGTGGTAAGAGTATTGTTGGCGTCAACGCTGGTGTAGCTGCGGATCGCTTTCTGGTCGGTGGAGTTAGGCTCGGCCAGGGCGACCGTCCCCTGACCGACGTGCAGGGTGGCGTTGAGCTGCGTGGGCGAATCGAACAGCAGCCAATGAGTGAAACCGACGGTACCCCCGCACAGCAGCACGAAGATGATCAGTCCGCCGATCATGGTCGCCCAGGCCATGCGCTGCGGGTTGGATGCAAACATAAGCCCTCGTCAATAGCGGATGTGAAAGCCGCTGAATTCGCCCGTGGCCTCGCTATATGCGATGTCCACATGAGTCACGTGAGCGCCAGGCGGCCCCTGGTGCAGAAAGATTTCGAACGATGTCAATGCCGCGCGCGGCCCTTCGGCCACGACCTCGACTGTGCCATCCCAGCGATTGCGCACCCAGCCAGTGAGTCCGCGCTGCACCGCTTCGCGCTGCGTCGTCGCACGAAAGTAGACGCCCTGCACGTGCCCATGTACGATGGCGTGCAGGCGGACCTTTTCGTCAGACGGCCTGTCCGCCATGGCTGTTCCTCCTGCCTGTGGTTGACATGGCGTCGCCATTATAGCAAGGCAGAGGGGTACTCACAACGCGCCGGAAACAGCCGTCAGCCCCCGGCAATGGGCCGGTTAGGCGGAACTTTCTGGCCCTGTGTTGGCTGAAGGCTGGGGTTGCTGGCTGAAGGCCGGGGGGGGATGTCAGTTGGGCGATGGGGGCTGCGCGGGCCGGGAGCGCAGATCGTCTACGCGGCGGCGCATGTTATGGGCGTCTTCGTCGTGCGGGTTGGTCTCGATGGCCCGCGTGAAGGCTTCGTAAGCGGCATCCCAGTCTCGCCGGTCAACATAGATCAGGCCCATGTTGTAGTGAACGTTCGGATAGGCGGCATCGAGTTCGATCACGCGGCGGTAGGCAGCCAGGGCTTTTTCCTGACGATCGTGGGTAGAGGTGATCAGCTTGCCCAGGTAAGCCGCCGCCAGGTTCGACCAGACGGCTGGCTCGTGAGGGGCCAGCTCGCTGGCACGTTCCAGGATGGGCACGGCACGCCGATGTTGCCCGGCCAGAATGTAAGCCCCACCCAGATTGACCAACACGTCAATATTTTCGGGGTATAGCGCAAAGCAGCGTTCCAGCAGAGGGATAGCATCTGTCCCGTTGCCACTGCTGAGTAGCATAGCCGCCTGGCGCATCTGGCGGCGAAACTGCTCTTCGGAAAGCTGCTGCAGGTGTGCGTTGAGGCGTTCGCGTTCGTCAGGTTCGGGATCATGATCGGCCTGAGGGCCGTGATCGAGATCGTTCATGGTCCTACTGCTCCACACAGACTGACACAGTGTTATTGAAGACAGTTCAGGCACACCGCCCGCGTCAGCAGCGGGGTGGCCCGAACAGTTTGGAGAACAGCACAGCTAGAAGACGTCTTCGTCCTCGTCGTCGAAGTAGTCTTCGTCGTCTTCCAGGTCGAAGTCGTCTTCGTCCTCACCGATGACGTGAAAATGCCGCCAGGAGGACGGGTTGCCGTCTTCGTCGAGCAGGTCTTCTTCGTACTCGCTGAAGTCGAACAGCGGCCACATGTCCTCACCAGAAAGTGTCGCGAATGCCTGCGCTTCGGCGACAGCTTCGGCCAGCTCGTCGTCTTCCTGTGCCTCGGCCAGGGCTGCCAGTTCATTGAGCGCGCGCGTGGCCTGCTTGCCGCCAATCTCACCAATCGCCCAGATGGCCATCTCCTGAATCTCGCGGTCGTCTTCATAGGCCAGTTCGATCAAGCGGGCCAGGGCGGGGCGCAACTCCAGTTCGCCCGCAGCGCGCGCCGCTTCATAGCGCATTTCGGGGTGTTCGCTGGAAAGCTCGTCGAGAATCTGGCTGGCCCAGCGTTCGTCGCACGAGCGACCCATGGCGAAGACGGCGCTGATGCGCATGGGCAGTTCGTCGGCGTAGTAGGCTTCGCGGATCATCTCGCTGACACCCTCGCGCCCGCAGTTGCCGATGGCTTCCAGGGCGCGGCGGCGCACGTCGAGGGCTTCGCCCCGATCGTGATAGAGCGCGAAGAGCAAATCTTGCAGGCGTTCGTTGAGCGCGGCGGAGAGTTTGCCGAGTTCGCCCTGCAAGACGAACTGTCCCAGCGTCTTGACCGCTGAGGCACGCACGGTGACAGAAGCGTTGCTGGCGGCAATGCGCATCAACTGCTCAATCACCGAACGCGGGCTATCTTCGAGCACGCCTTCCATGGCGGCAATGCGCACTTCGTCGTCGGGATCGTCGAGGGCAGGGTGAATGATGGCGCTGAAGTCCAGCTCGAAGTTCGTCTCCGCCGTCTCGACCAGGCGCAAGATGAGGTTGCGCCGCCGTTCGACCGGCAGTTCTGGCCACAGGGCGCGGAAACGCTCCAGGTGTTCCCCTTCCAGATCGGATAGCGCATAGATGGTCTCGGCGGTGAAAGGGGCGTCAGCGTCGCGCAGCAGGGTGACGGTGCGCTGAAACCGGGCGTTACGTTCTTCCTCGCTGATGATGCCGTGAATCATGGTCAATGTAGCATTCCTACCTGCTAGCGGAGTCCTTCGATGTTGATCGGGTTGAAGATGTCGTTGAGCACTGTGATGAAGATGATGCCCAACAACAACATGACGCCGATGAAATGGATCAGCCCTTCGCGTTCTGGCTCCATGGGCTTGCCGCGGATCAGTTCGATGACGACGAACAGGATACGCCCGCCGTCGAGGCCGGGGATGGGCAGCAGATTGGTGATAGCCAGGGCGACGCTGATCAGCGCGGCGAAGAGCACGATGGGATACATCTTGCCTTCGTCCAAGCTTTGCTCGAAGACGGGCGCGCCCAGTTGCCCGATACCAATGGGGCTGACCGGACGGGCTGCTTCCGGAGCAATGTTGCCCTCGACCAAGTCCTGCACGAAGTTCGCCATCATTTTATGCAGGTTCACGAACTGATCCACCCCTGTGCTGATTGCCTCGTCCAGGGGTAGGGCGCGGGTGTAAGTCTGCTCGTTGCGGTTGATGGCCGTCAGACCGATGGCTGCTGGTTCTACGCCCACAATGCCGATGCCAATGCGCACTGTGCCGTTGTCATCAGGCCGCGGCGTGACCGGCAGATCGAGCCGCTGATTGCCACGCAGCACAGTCACAACGATTTCCTGCCCTTCGTGCGACTGGGTGTAAGCCTGCAACTGCTCGATGCTGGTGACCTCGATGCCATCTACGGCCACGATCAGGTCTTCGGGCAGGAAACCGGCCCCGTAGGCGGGCATGTCGCGTTCGACCGAGTCAATATAGACGCGCTGGACTTGCTGGTCGGGATCAACCGAGGCAACCAGCGAGGTCTCGAAGACCTCATTTCCACGCTGCACCTGCAAGGTCACAGCCTGGTTGGTGTGCTGTGCAACCAGGCGGTTGAATTGATCAGCCGAGTCTATGGTTGTGCCATTGAGCGAGAGAATGACATCGCCGGCCTCTAACCCCGCTTGCTCGGCTGCTGACCCTGGCTGCACGTCGTAGACGGTGACTTCAGCACGGGCGAAGGGCTGGCCGACGAGCGCGACAAACACGAACAGCAAGAACGCAGCCAGGTAGTTGATGCCAGGGCCAGCCGCCATGAAAAACATGCGCTCCCATGGGCCAGCCTGAAAGACGCTCTTAGGATTCTTGATGCCGCGCTCCTGGATTTCGCGCTGATCGCTGGATAGCTCGGCCTCGCTCTTGGGGCGGACGAAGTCTTCGCCATAGGGGCGCACGAAGCCGCCGATGGGCAACCAATTGAGGGTGTAGAGCGTGCCACCGCGCGTGAACAGCACCTTAGCGCGGGGCGGAAAGCCAATGCCGAACTCCAGCACGGTGATGCCCACCAGTTTGGCAGCAATGAAGTGCCCCAGCTCGTGCACGATCACCAGGGGAACCAGGACCAGCACGAAAGAAGCCAGCCCCAGCAAGAAGTTGTCCATCAGTCTGTCCTCGTCCTAAGCCTGCTCAAGTAAACGGGGCGTCTCAGCCCCGACGCCCCCGGTTGGTTCTGGTTGAACACGCACACGGTGGGAATTGAAGTGCCATCACTGCTACGCAAGATTATAGTCGTGGCGTGGGCCAAGGGCAAGGATTACCCACGATCGGGGTGCGTGCCCCCACGCTCACAGCCAGCGACAACCGGCTTTCGCAGCGGGAAGAAGTGTCCTGGCTGACGGTACTGCTGCCAATGAGGACGGGTCACCTGGTCAGGTGTTGCTGCGCGTAGAAGGCGGCCCCGACCAGACACACATCGTCGCCTAGCTGAGCGATCCGGATCAGGGCCGGATCGTCGAAGCGCGGATCGAGCAGATTCTGTTCCATAGCATGGCGGGCAGGCCGCAAAATCAGATCGCCAAGCTGTACGACGCTGCCGCCCAGGACGATTGCTTGGGGGTTGAACAGGTGCGCCAGGTTAGCCAGGCCGAGGCCAAGCCAGTATCCGGCCTGTTGCACCACCTGGAGCGCCAGAGCATCACCTTGCTGCGCCGCTTCGCCAACCGTCTTACCATCAATGACTTCTGCAGAACGCAGGGACGAAGGTTGCGAACTGGCGACCAGCGTTTCCTGAGCCAGACGACCTATACCAGTGCCGGAAGCCAGTTCTTCCAGGCGGCAAACCCGACCGTCGGGCAACGTGAAGCGCATATGTCCAGGCTCGATGGCCAGCCTCCGCCAGCCAGTGAACAACTGACCGTTGATCACCGCGCCCCCGCCGATGCCTGTGCTAATCGTCAGGTAAATGGCGGGATCGGCCCCTCTGGCCGCGCCAAAATGATATTCGGCCAGCGCGGCCAGGTTGGCATCGTTGTTCATGGCGACGGGCACATCGCCGAAGGCCTCGCTGATAATCCGCGCCAGGGGAACCTGCTGCCAGCCGGGAAGTGTTTCGGCGTGATGGATGATGCCTGCCTGCGCATCGAGCGGGCCAGGGGCGGACAGGCCGATGGCGCTGATTCCGGCCTGGAAATGAGGATCGTCTGGGGAGGGCAGCACCTGGCGAGCTGTGTTGAGCAGGCGCTCGATCACCGCTGCGGGTGCTTCATTCACTCGCGATAGCGTCTCGCTGCGCCGGACCAGGGCCAGGTCTGGCGTGAACCAACCCGCGCGGATACGTGTGCCGCCGAAGTCAATCGCCAGAATACCCATCTAGCGTTCGTCTCCGTTGATCTGATCGTAGATGTCGCGGGAAGGGAGGCGGGTCGGGTAACCCTGGAGCAGCCCTTCGTGTAACTGGGGTTTTCCCTGCCGAACTACCACTGTGCCCGTCCGAAGTCCATCGCGCAGGGCCTGATAGGCCAAGCGGGCCATGTGCGCGGCCAGGGCGCGGTCACTGTGAGATGGCCTGGCCCCGCGCTGAGCGTGTCCCAGCCGCGTATCGCGAACCCGGATGTTTGTCCACCTGAAAATGTCCTCAGCCAGCGTGCGGCTGGCGAGCACTCCTTCTGAGAGTACCAGCAGCGCGTAGCCATGCTTGCTGACCATGCGTTTCAGGCGTTCGGCCAGCCAGTCGTTGTCGTAGGTGTACTCCGGCACCAAGACGACATGCGCCCCCGCTCCCCAGGCGATTTCCAGGGCCAGGAAGCCCGTGTTACCGCCGAGTGTTTCAAGGGTGAAGATGCGGTTGTGTAGAGCGTGGCCAGTGGCCAGAATGCCGTCCACGGCCTGATAAGCGTAATTACAGGCTGAGTCGAAGCCAAGGGTCTGTTCGGTGCCGGCGATGTCGTTGTCAATGGTAGTAGGCAGACCGATGCAGGCAATGCCCCACTCGCTCAGCAAGGGGGCCACATAGCGCAGAGTGCCATCGCCGCCGAGCAGGATCACGTTGTCAATGCCGTGATGGGCCAGGGCCTCTACTAGCTGTTCGCGCGCCTCGGTCTGTTTTAGGACGGGATCGCGGCTCGATAGCAGGTACGAACCACTTTGGCCAGCCCAGGGTGTGATCAGGGCGGGCGTGAGCTGCTCGATCTGCCCGGACAGGATGCCCGCTAAACCGCCCTGAGCACCGTAGACCTCGTCCCCATGTGCAGTGGCCAGCACCGTATAGTGGGCAAGCACAGTGTTGATTCCGGGAGCATCGCCCCCGCTGACTACAAGCAAGGTTCTCAAGACATGCACTCCGCAATGGTTTCGAATTCTTTCCAATGATTGGCATTATACGCCCAAAACCTCGTTTTTTCAAAGATTTCTTCGCTTTTGCGAGGTAATGGCAAAAACTTGACAGAAAAACGAAAGAAATCTAAACTGTCAGAAAGGAAATGAGTGGGGGCATTGTTGTGAATCATGAGCCTTGGTGAGAACGCTGAGAGCGGCCTGCTGGCTGTCGAACGGCAGCGCATCATCCTGGAAATCCTGGAGCGCGAGGGAGTAGTGCGTAACAACGAGCTGAAAGACCTGCTCAGCGTCTCGACGGCCACTATTCGCTCCGACCTGCGCGAGCTGGAAAAGGCGGGCGTTTGCGAGATTGTGTGGGGGGGCGCTGTTTCCAAACGTTTCCCCGTTGGTGATTACGGCTCGCGCTTGCAGGAACGCAGTAAACTGCACCCGGAAGCGAAACGGCGTATCGGTGCCCGCGCGGCGCAACTGGTCGAAGTCGGCCAGACAATCATCGTTGATGCGGGCACGACCACGGTCGAACTCGTTCATCACCTCTCACGCGATCTGGAATACCTGCGGATCGTTACCCCTGCTCTCAACGTAGCTGCTGCGGCGGCACAATTCCCCAATGTAGAGCTTTTCATGACTGGCGGAGTGTTGCGACACCTCACCCGCTCGTTGATTGGCCCGCAGGTGCTGCGTGCGCTGGAACTGTTCAACGCCGACTGGGTGTTTCTGGCGAGCGGGGGCTTCAGCATAGAGCATGGTGTCACAACGTCCAACATGCTTGAAGTGGAGGTCAAGCGCACTATGGTGCAACGGGCTGCGCGAGTCGCCTTGATGGCTGACAGCAGCAAGTTTGGCCAGGTGCGCTCACTCACCGTTATTCCCATGAGCGAAGTAAATGTGCTTATCACCGACACGAACCTGGGCGACAAAGAGACTGCGGCGCTGGAGGAACTGGGCGTCCAGGTATTGCGCGTCTGAGGGAGTAACGGCGCTGTCCGGGATCGGCAATCGGCAAAGGAGGGGAGCTGCGTAAGTCAAATCGGATCGGTTTTCTACAAAGTACGTCGGGATACAGTTCACGAATCTGTTTGTGTACGAGAGGAGTGAAGTCATGTTTAGGAAAGCACTGATCCTTGTACTCGTTGTCGCGCTTGCCTTGCCGTTGATGCCATCTGCTTCTTCGGCGCAGGCGCAGGACAAGATCACGATCGCTTTCGTCCCAGGTGTCAACCCCGATCCCTTTTATGTGACCATGAGCGCGGGCGTCTTCCAGGCCGCGCTTGACCTGGGCGTTGAGGTGATTCAGCAGGACCCGCAGGAGTTCAACCCGACTATTCAGACGCCGATCATCGAGGCGCTGGTGGCGCGGGGGGACATTGACTTTCTGATCACAGCGCCGACGGACAAACAGCAGATGATCCCGGTGCTGGAGGCGGTGCACAATGCGGGCATCCCGGTGCTGACGGTGGACACGTTCATCGGCGATGGTGACTATGCCAACGGCGAAGTGACATTCCCCATCACCTACATCGGTTCGGACAACTTCCAGGGCGGCTACATCATGTGCAACACGCTGGCGGACATTCTGGGTGAGGGGGCGAAGATCTACATCCAGAATGTGCGACCGGGCATCAGCACGACCGATCAACGTGAAGAGGGCTGCCGTGCGGCGATCGAGGAGCGTGGCCTGGAGCTGGTGGGTGTGGACTACAACGAGGACGACCCGAACCTGGCGCAGCAGCAGACGGCGGCGCGCCTGGAGGCCAATCCGGACATTGACGGCATCTTTGGGGCCAACACCTTCAGCGCGCAGGGCGCGGGCGCGGCGGTGCAGAACGCCGGTCTGGGCGGAGCCATCGAGGTGGCGGCCTTCGACGCTTCTGAGTTCGCTGTCGAACTGCTGCGCGAAGGCACGGTTACGCAGGTGATCGCTCAGAAGCCGTATGACATGGGCTATCTGGCTGTGTCGCTGGCGGTGGCCTACCTGAAGGGCTATCAGAGCATCCCCAAGCGCATCCCGACCGGCTACGCGATCATGAACCGCAACAACATTGACGATCCGGAGATCGCCAAGTACATCTACACCGAAACCCCGCGCGAACCGTTGCCCAAGCTCGAAGACTTCAAGATCGCCTTTGTGCCGGGCGTCAACCCCGACCCGTTCTATATCACCATGGCCGTCGGTGCGCGCGAGGCGGCAGAACTATATGGCGTGGAACTGATTCAGCAGGACCCGCAGGAGTTCAACCCGACCATTCAGACGCCGATCATCGAGGCGCTGGTGGCGCGGGGGGACATTGACTTCCTCATGACCGCCCCGACGGACAAGCAGCAGATGATCCCGGTGCTGGAGGCGGTGTACAATGCGGGCATCCCGGTGCTGACGGTGGACACGTTCATCGGCGATGGTGACTATGCCAACGGCGAAGTGACATTCCCCATCACCTACATCGGTTCGGACAACTTCCAGGGCGGCTACATCATGTGCAACACGCTGGCGGACATTCTGGGTGAGGGGGCGAAGATCTACATCCAGAATGTGCGACCGGGCATCAGCACGACCGATCAACGTGAAGAGGGCTGCCGTGCGGCGATCGAGGAGCGTGGCCTGGAGCTGGTGGGTGTGGACTACAACGAGGACGACCCGAACCTGGCGCAGCAGCAGACGGCGGCGCGCCTGGAGGCCAATCCGGACATTGACGGCATCTTTGGGGCCAACACCTTCAGCGCGCAGGGCGCGGGCGCGGCGGTGCAGAACGCCGGTCTGGGCGGAGCCATCGAGGTGGCGGCCTTCGACGCTTCTGAGTTCGCTGTCGAACTGCTGCGCGAAGGCACGGTCACGCAGGTGATCGCTCAGAAGCCGGGCGACATGGGCTTCTTCGCCGTGCTGACAGCTGTTGCCAATGAGCGCGGTGTGGTCAGTATCCCCAAGCGTTGGCCGACCGGTTACGCTATAATGAACGCCGACAACGTGGACGATCCCGAGATTGCCCGCTTCATTTATCGCGAGCAATAGGTCTACAGCGTCTTCCCGCTACTGATCACGCAAGCTGCGAGTAGCGGCCTCTGCCACTACTCGCAGCCCTCTGAATCTTGCGCAGTAACTGGATTGGATCTCAATGGAAGCTACAACCTCAACTCAAGTTAGACGGGTCTCCAGAAGTTCTACACGCGCGACTACCCTCAGCGTGATCGCTCAGGTATGGCCCTGGCTGTTCCTGCTGGTGCTGGTGACCTATTTCTCGATCACAGGGACAGGCTTCTTCACCGTCCGCAACTTCTCCAACATCCTGGTGACCAGCACACTGGTGATGTTGATGGCGACGGGGCAGACTTACGTCATCATCACCGGCGGTATTGATCTGTCGATCGGCTATACGGTGGGGCTGGCCTCGGTGGTCAGCGCGGAGTTGATGCGCACGCTGGGCAACAATGGTGTAGACCCCACGCTGGCGATTGCGGCGGGTGTGCTGGCCGGGCTGGGGGCGGTGCTCATACCGGGCCTGGCCAACGGCATCCTGATCGCCAAGGTGAAGGTGCCGCCATTCATTGCTACGCTGGGCATGTGGGGCATTGTGCGTGGCGCGGCGTTCCTGCTGACGACCGGCAAGAATGTGGTGGGCGACCTGCCCGCCGATGTCCGCGCGGTGTTGCGTCAGGTGGGGAATGGCAGCCTGCTTTACCGAATCGAGGATATGGGGTTGGTCTGGTTCCGTCAACCGGACGATCTCACGCGCGAACAACTGCGCAGCCTGCAGAGGCTGCTGCCCTATCCGGTGTTGATCACGGCGGTTGTGGTGCTCGTCTTCGCCTTTGTGCTGGCCCGCACCAAGTTTGGACGCCGTACCTATGCCATTGGCGGCAGCAAGGAGGCTGCGCTGCGCGCCGGTATTAACGTCGAGCGTCACCTGATCGTCATCTATCTGCTCTCTGCGCTCACCGCTGGCATTGCGGGCATCCTGCACGTCTTTCGCTTCACGGCGGGGTCTCCCCTGGTGGGTGAACCGGTCTTGCTGGACTCGGTGGCTGCCGTCGTGATCGGTGGCACCGATCTGTTCGGCGGCGAAGGGCGCATCAGCGGGACAGTAGTGGGAGCGCTGATCATTGCCGTCTTGCAGACAGGTCTGGTCATGCTCAACATTGACGCCCTGTGGCAGTTCATCGTGATCGGCTGCACCATCATCATTGCAGTGCTGGTGAACCGGTTGCGCGAGTACTTCGAAAAGCAGCAGCAGGAGCATCAGGAAGAATATGCCTAGCGCTACCGCTGAACCCATACTCAGGGTTGAGGGAGTCTCCAAGTTCTTCGGCGGCCTGACTGCCCTCAACAAGGTAGACCTGGAAGTCTATCCCGGCGAGGTTGTGGCTCTGCTGGGGGACAACGGCGCGGGCAAGTCCACGCTGATCAAATGTGTGTCCGGCGTCTACCGCGCCGACGAAGGCCGTATCCTGTTCAATGGACACGACATCACCGATGCCTCTCCGTCCAAAGTGCGCGAGATGGGGATTGAGACTATCTACCAGGACCTGGCCCTGGCCGAGAATCTCGATGTGGGGGCGAACGTGTTCCTGGGCAAGGAGAAAGAGAAACGCCTGCTGGGCCTTATCCCTGTCACCGATGACGAATATATGCGGCGCGAGGCTGCCGGTGTGCTGGATCGCCTGGATATTCACATCCCCTCCCTCAAACAGAAGCTGGTCAGGCTATCGGGAGGGCAGCGTCAGGCGGTGGCCCTGGCCCGTGCGCTCTACTGGGACGCCAGGCTGATCATCATGGACGAGCCGACGGCGGCGCTGGGCGTCCCCGAACAGCGCAAAGTGCTGGCGCTGGTGAAGACGCTGCGCGAGCAGGGCATCCCGGTGATCATCATCAGCCACACCATGCAGGATGTGATGGAAGTCGCCGATCGCATGGTGGTGTTGCGGCGTGGTCGCAAAGTGGCCGAAGTACCGCGCAGCGAGGCCACTGTTGACCTGCTGGTCAAGCACATCGTGGGCGGCTTCGACGTGGCCTGAGCCACGCCTGTATAGACGTGCTGGCCCGCTGGTGGGTTTGGCTGTGCGGATCGAGCGCCCTGGTCTGTGACCCTCGCTGGACCGACCAGGGCTGTATATGTGTGAGCTTGCGATTAACAGGTGACTGCGGAGCAGAACTGACGTGAAACAGACTCTCACGCCCGGTAAGTGGCGGCATCTCAAGCAGACCAGCACCGATGAACATATCTTCACCATACTGGCGTTCGACCAGCGCGGTAGCTATCGCCGTATGTTGCCTGAAGGTACCTCGTACGAGCAAGCGGTGCAGATCAAGCGCGAGATCGTGGTGGCCCTGTCGTTTCACACCAGCGCCGTGCTGCTCGACCCGATCTATGGCCTGCCGTCGGCCCTGGACATGTCCGGCACGAGCGGGCTGTTGATGTCGCTGGAAAAGAGCGGTTACAGCGGCGATTCGACGTACCGTCAGCTTGCTTTCACCGACGGCTGGACGGTGAGTAAGATCAAACGGATGGGCGCTTCGGCGGTTAAACTGATGGTCTATTACCATCCGGATACTGGCGCACTGGCCGAGGAACTGGAGGAAACCATCCGGCAGGTGGCCCAGGAATGTCAGCGCTATGATATGCCGCTCTTCCTGGAGCCGATGTCCTACAGTCTGCAGGCGGGCGTACCCAAGGAAAGTGCCGCCTTTGCTCAGACGCGCCCCCGGGTGGTGCGCGAGACGGCACGGCGTCTTGGCGGGCTTGGTGCGGACGTGCTGAAGCTGGAGTTTCCCATGGACGCCGCCTTTGACAGTGACCGCTCCGCCTGGCAAGCGGCCTGTGCGGCGATCAGCGAAGTCTGTCAGGTGCCCTGGGTACTGTTGAGCGCCGGCGTGGACTTTGACATCTTCGAAGATCAGGTGCGGGTTGCCTGTGAGGCAGGGGCCAGCGGCTTTCTGGCCGGGCGCGCCATCTGGAAAGAAGCTGTCGTCATGAGTCCGGCGGAGCGGCAGCATTTCCTGGCGACGACGGCGGTCGAACGGCTCAGGCGAATTACGGACATTGCAAGTCGCCTGGCGCGACCCTGGACGGACTTCTACGCTCCGCTGGCCGGGAGCGATACGTGGTTCCAGTCCTATGAAGACTGGCAGGCAGACGCCTAGGGGTACCATCCTCTCCGCTGTACCCTGTCCCTTGATGTGGTAGACGGGGTGCTGACGAATTTGCGATGATGTTTTGACCGACCGGTTTCGGGTCGGTCATCTTTTTTTCGCGCAGTCGCCTTCTGCCACGATTCTGCTAGCTGGTTTTGAGGCGGTTGCCTCGGTCGTGCCCAGTCTGATGCCTGCATCGGGGCGATTCCAAGACGGGTGAGAAGTCGTCGGCTTCGCTCGATCGTGGTTATTTATGCGCGAATGTGCTCGGAAATATTGACTTTGTGCGCATTTTAGAGTACTATACAAGCATAAACAGTCTTTTTCTATGCAAAGGTCGTTTGTTCATGGCCGAGAGGGGCTTTCACACTTTCAGTGAGATCAACAGTCAGCCGGACGTATGGGCAGCAACACTGGCTGAATTCCAGAGCCTCATTCCTGCGTTTGACCGCTTCTGGCAGCAACATCCCATTGAGCGCATCATCTGTACCGGTTGCGGCTCGACCTACTATCTTTCTCTAGTTGTTGCTTCGTTGTTTCAGGCCCTGAATCACATTCCGACGCAGGCGCGCCCAGCTTCGGAGGTGGTGCTGTTTCCCGATGTGGTGCAATTGGGCGATACCAGCACCCTGCTCGTCACGATCTCGCGCTCCGGCGAGACGACCGAGACGCTCGATGCCGTGGAGGTCTTCCAGACGCGGGCCGGAGGGCCAGTGTTGGCGATCACCTGCTATGGTGACAGTGCTCTGGCTCGCCAGGCAGACTTTGTTCTGACGGCGAGCGCGGCCCAGGAGCAGAGCGTCGCACAGACACGCTCGTTTTCCAGCATGACCTTGCTAGCCGAGGCACTCGCGGGGCACCTGGCAGGGCTGGATGTAACGACGGTTTTGAGGACACTGCCAGCCATTGCCCGGCGACTGCTGGACGAGTATCGCCCTCTGGCGCAGACACTCGGCGAAACGATGGCGATCCAACGCTTTTTTTTCCTGGGGACAGGTTTCCTGTATGGCATGGCGTGCGAGGCCATGCTGAAGATGAAGGAAATGTCTCTGTCGTATAGCGAAGCCTTTCATGCGCTGGAGTTCCGTCACGGCCCTATGTCCATGGTGGACGAGCATTCGCTGGTGATCGGTCTGCTGTCGGAAGACGCACAGCGCCATGAAATAGCCGTGTTGGAACAGATGCAGTGGGCCGGAGCACATGTGCTGGCGCTTTCTGAGAAGGAAACAGGGCACGCAGATGTTGCGCGGTGGCATGAGGTGGTGCTGGGCAGTGAGCTGCCCGCATGGGCGCGCACGGTGACGTACTTGCCGGTGCTGCACCTGCTGGCCTATCACCGTGCCATGGCCAACCAACAGAATCCCGATCATCCGGCGCGGCTTGACGCTGTGGTGGTGCTCAAGTCCCTATTGACAAGCTAGGAAAGCAAACTGTTGTAAGGAGCTGTCGGTTGCGTGTCATATGTTCAGGAGCCTCTCGCTGAGCTCTGACTGTTGCCCGAAGGCCTATCTGTTCGTCGGCCAGTGTTTGGCCGGATAGGGACGGAGAGTGTCTATGCGATAGAAATGCAAGCCATGATTTTTACCAGGTTCACGTTTGGTAACTGTTCATACTTACAGGGTAAGAAGGAGATGATCCCATGAAGAAATTCCGGCTTTTGACACTAGTGCTCATCGTAGCCATGCTCGTCCCAGTGAGCACGGGGCTGACTAGCGCCCAGGAGAAGGTCAAGCTGGTCTACTGGTCCATGTGGAATGAGACCGAGCCGCAGGCCAGGGTTATTCAGAGCTGGATCGCGGACTTTGAGGCGGCCAATCCCAACATTGACATCGAGGCTACTTGGAACGGTCGTCAGAATCAGACCCTGGTACGCACCGCTCTGAGCGCTGGGCAGCAGATTGACCTGGTGGATCAGGATGCCGACCCGCTCGCCGGTGGGCTGGTGCAGGAAGGGATGGCCTATCCGCTGAACGAATTTCTGGAAGAGAAGGCGCTGGATGAGGATGTGCCGATCCGCGAGGTCTTCACCCCCGGCACGCTCGAACTCTTCGCTGTGGATGGGCAGATTTACCTGTGGCCCTATATCTACAACACGTCGCAGTTCTGGTACAACAAAAACGCCTTCGCCGAAGCGGACGCTGAGCCGCCCAAGACCTGGGAAGATTTCCTGAGCGTGTGCCAGAAGTTGCTAGATGCCGGCTATGCTCCCATTGCCGCGGAGAGCGACATTCAGTTCTATCAGATTGACTATCTGACCTATCAGATTGTGCGCTACAAGGGCGTGGGCTTCCTGCGACAGACTATCGAGGATAAGACTGGTGAGATGTGGCGCGACCCCGTCTACCTGCAGGCGGCGCAGAATATGCGCGAACTGTGGGATCGCGGCTGCATCCCGCCCGAAACCAAGGGGTATCTGTGGCCCGCCGGTCAGCAGACGCTGGGCGTCGGCGTGTCGGCGATGGAACTGGTCGGCTCGTGGCTGCCCATTGAACTGGCTCCGATCGTCGAGGGTAGCTTCGAGTGGGGTGCTTTCAACTTCCCGGAGATGCCGGGTGGCGTGGGCAAGCAGGGCGATCTGATGGTATACCTGCTCAGCTTCATGATCGTCAAAAATACCGAGCATCCGCGCGAAGCCTTCGAGTTCTTGCGCTTCATCATGACCAAAGAAAACATGCAGAAAATGGCCGATGAAGCGCTGGTTGGAGTGACACGCCTGGGTGTGCAGTGGGCAGAAGCGATCCAGGATGGCGCGACAGCTGCGGCCAACGCTACGGCAGTCTTCGGCATGGCCGATGGTTCGGTGGCGCAGTACTCCGAGTTTGTCAACAACATTCTCTACGTCAACTGGTCGAAGCTCTTCCTGGACGAGCTGACGCCTGAAGAGTTCGTTGAGAAGATGGCCACTGACGCGGCGGAGTACTGGAAAGGCAAGTAGTTCGCGGTCGAGCGGACGACAGACTGGGATGGGACACAAGAGCCCATCCCAGTTGTTCATCGGCCTGCAGAGAGGCTCTTGGGCCGTTGACCACGGCGAGGAGTGGCGCGGCAGTGAGGAGCAGGGGGCATGCGCGCGCGCAAAAGGCTGATCATCACCTTCTTGTTTCCGGCCACATTCCTTTATCTGGTGTTCTTTCTCTACCCCGCCATACGGGCGTTCTACTACAGCTTTTTCGACTGGTCAGGCTTTTCCTACGAGGCCAAGTTCATTGGCCTGGACAATTACAGGGAACTAATCCGCGACGATCTGTTCATTGAGAGCCTGAAGAACACGCTGACGATCGTGTTTGTGGGCGGGGTGATCGTCTTTGGCCTGGCTTTCGCGCTGACCATTCTGCTCAACTCTGGGATCAAGGGGCGCAAGCTGTTCCGGGCGATTATCTTCTTGCCCAACGTGGTAGCCGTCATTGCGCTGACGACGATGTGGAGCGTGGCGATCTATCATCCGCGCTTCGGCATCCTCAAGAATGGCTTGGCTTACCTGGGCTTCGAGTCGCTTTCCAGGACTCTCTGGACATCGCCAGAGAATATCTTTGAGTCTATGCTGGCCGCGATCATCTGGATGAACGTGGGCTTTTACGTGGTGTTGTTGATGGCAGGCATTGATAAGATCCCTCATGAACTCTATGAAGCGGCCAGGATAGACGGGGCAAACGAACTGCAGATGTTCTATCGCATCACCGTGCCCCTGCTATGGGACGTGATCACCGTGGGTATTGTGTTGTGGAGCATCAGTGCTCTCAAAATCTTCGAATTCCCCTTTGCCTTCTCGGCGTTGGAGCCATCCCCGAACACCTACACGATCGCCGTGTATCTATATGTGATGGGTTTTGGTCAGCGCACCCCTATCTACCGCCTGGGTTATGCTACGGCGATGGGGGTAGCGCTCGTGCTGACGGTGGTTGTGGTGGTGGTGGTGCTGCGCCGTGTACTGCGCCGCGAAGTGATCCAGTACTGAGGAGGGCTACATGGCAACGACAGCACACACCCGACCCTGGACGCTCAGCCGACGCACGCAAGGGCGGTTGCTGCGATTTGTGCGTCAGATTCCCGGTTACCTGGTGCTGCTGGCGTGGTGCGGCTTCACGGTGTTCGCCATTGGCTGGATCGCCATGTCATCGTTCAAGACCAATCGTCAGCTTTTCCAGGAGCCGCTCAAGCTGCCGCCGCAACTGCGCTTCGAGAACTACAGCACCGCCTGGAACGCGGTGGACATGGGCCGCTATTTCCTGAACAGCGTGATTGTGGTGTCGGTGTCCGTGTTTCTGATCCTGGCGATTTCCGCCCCGGCGGCCTACGTGCTGAGCCGGGTGAAGTTCCGGGGCAGCAATACGATCACTACGCTGTTTACCGCGGGCATGGGCATTCCCTATCCGCTGCTGTTCATCCCGCTGTTCGCGCTGATGCTGAACCTGCAGCTGGACAATACCCTGCCGGGGCTGATCGTGGTCTACGTCAGCCTGTCGCTGCCGTTCACTGTCTACATCCTGACCGGTTTCTTCATCACACTGCCCAGTGAACTGGAGGACGCAGCGGTCATAGATGGATGTTCGGACTATCAGGTGTACTGGCGGGTGATGTTGCCTCTGGCTTCGCCGGGGCTGCTAACGGCGGCGATCTTCAATTTCATCGGCCTGTGGAATGAGTATCAGTTGGCGCTGGTGTTTGCCAACACGGACAAGACGCGCACCCTGTCGCTCGGTCTCTATGCGCTACGCAATGCGCTGCAATACACCGGCGACTGGGCCAGCTTGTTTGCGGGCATTGTGATCATCATGCTGCCCACAGTGGCAATCTACATCATCCTGTCGGAGCGCATGATCTCCGGCATCACTATGGGGTCGCTCAAATAGGGGGTGTCATGCGCACGCTGATCAGCGGGGGCACACTGCTGACGCCGCACACGGCGCTGGCGAATCACACTCTGGTCATTGAGGGAGGGTGGATCGCGGCTCTGGGCGCAGGTCGGCTCGCGCCAGGAGCGGGCGACCGGGTCATTGAGGCGGACGGGCGGTGGGTGGTGCCCGGCTTCATTGACGTGCATGTGCATGGCGCGGTCGGCTGGGACACTATGGACGCGACACCGGCGGCGCTGCAACAGATGGCGCGTTTTTTCGCGCAGCATGGCGTCACCAGCTATCTACCCACCACGATGACCGCCGCCAGTGCCGACATTCAGGCGGCGGTGCAGGCGGTTGCCAGTTGTCCGCAGCCGGAAAACGGCGCTCAGCACCTGGGCGTACACCTGGAAGGACCTTACCTGAATCTGGATTACCGGGGCGCGCAGCATCCGGATCACTTTCGCTCTCCATCTCCTGATGAATATCTGGCTTGGCTGGAGACAGGGGCGATTCGCCTGATCACCCTTGCACCAGAGCTAGAGGGGGCAGCGGAACTGGTTGCGGCGGGGCGGGCGCGCGGTGTCGAGTTCGCCATCGGGCACAGCGGGGCGAGCTACGAACAGGTGATTGAGGCCGCCAACTGGGGCGTGCGGCAGGCCACGCACACTTTCAACGGGATGTTGGGATTGCATCATCGCACGCCGGGGACGTTGGGCGGTGTGCTGACGGACGATCGCATTTATTGCCAGGTGATCGCCGATGGCGTGCACGTACATCCGGCGATGGTCAGGTTACTGGTACGGGCCAAGGGGGCAGGGCGCACCATCCTGATCACCGATGCCATGCGGGCGACCGGTCTGCAAGACGGCACCTACGATCTGGGAGGACAGAAAGTCGTGGTGCGGGAGGGCGTCGCGCGTATTGCCAGTGGCAGTCTGGCGGGCAGCACGCTGACGCTCGATGTGGCCTTGCGCAACGTGATGCGTTACACGGGGCTTGCGCTGGCGGAGGCGCTGCCGATGGTCACCGCGACGCCTGCCGAAGCGCTGGGGCTGGCTGGGCGCAAGGGGGTGCTGGCCCCTGGTGCAGATGCGGACGTGGTCTTGCTCGACGCCGATCTGAACGTTGTCATGACGCTGGTGGCAGGGCAGGTCGTCTACACAGCATGAGAGGCAGGCGATGGGTACGCCTTCGGTGATGGCAGTTGGTATTGACATCGGTGGCAGTTATACCAAGATTGGCCTGGTGACTGTCAGCGGAGAGATTCTGGCGTCCGAGCGCCTGGTCACTGCCGCCAGAGGTAAGGATGCGGGGCCGTTTCTGAGCGATGTGATGGGCCAGGTGCGGGCGCTGATGGCTGTTGCGCCTGTCGTCCCGATCGGGATTGGCATCTCCACGCACGGGTATATAGACGATCAGCGGCGCGGGCCGATCATCTGTGCCAATACGCCTGCTCTACGGGGTGTGAACATGCGCGGCCTGTTCGAAACCGAGTTCGGTCTGCCGGTGACGGTGAACAACGATCTCACCGCCCATGCGCTGGCGGAATACCATTACGGCAGTGGGCGCGGCGCGCGACGTTTCCTGTGTATGGCCATTGGCACAGGCCTGGGGGCCGGGGTGATCATCAACGGGCAGGCGCTCCGTTTCATCGGCGGCAAGGCGGGCGACACAGGCCGCGTCATCGTGGAACCCGACGGTCCGCCGGATGTCTACGGGGCGCGTGGCAGTGCAGAGGCGCTGTGCGGCGTCCCCGGCATCGAGCGCCTGGCGCTGCAGGCGTATGGGCATCCCGTCGCCGCCCATGAGGTGATCCGCGCGGCCAGAGAAGGTTCCGACTCGCGCGCGGTGCAGGTGATCCAGCAGATCGGCAGATACCTAGGACACGCCCTGGCGACGCTCTGCTCGATCTACCTGCCGGACAGGGTAGCACTGACCGGCGGCACGGCGGAGGCCGGGCCAGTGCTGCTGGAAGCATGCCGCTGTCGCTTCGACGAGCTGGTGGCGGACTATCACCGCGCTCTGGCTGAGTTTGCGCCGGATTTCTATACTGGGGTAGAGATCGTGCTGGGTGAGATGCGCGGCGAGACGGGCATGGTCGGTGCAGCGGTAGAGATCTTCCAGACACAGGCCGCCGAAGCATTTGCCCGCCGAGCACCAGTTGCCGCGCAAAGTGAGTGAGTAGTGATGCGGAGGCAGTGATGAGTTCCAACGATCTGATGTCTCTGGAGCGACAGGGGCAGATTGTCGAGCTGGTCAATCAAATGGGGCGCATGACTGTCGCGCAGCTCAGCGAGCGGTTCGGTGTGAGCGAGACCACGATCCGCCGCGATCTGGTAACTCTGGCTGCCCGCAACCTGATCCGGCGCACGCATGGGGGAGCCATGCGGGTTGGTTCGGTGGCCACCAGCGAAATCCCTATCTTGCAGCGCCAGAATCAGCACGCTGCTGAAAAAGAGCGCATCGGGGCGGCGACCGCGGAACTGATTCGTAACGGCGAAACGCTGCTGATTGCGGGCGGCAGCACTGGCCTGGCTGTGGCACGGCATCTGAATCGGCACATGGGTTTGACCATTATCACCGAGTCTCTGCTGGTGGTGCAAGAGTTGCTGCGCCAGGGGCAGCACCGACTGATCATGTTGGGCGGCACCGTAGACCCCAACGAACAGGCTGTGCGCGGCACCCTGGCACGGCAAATGCTGGCGCAACTGTGCGTAGACAAGGTCATCATTGGGGCGCGCGCTGTCTCGGTGACGCGCGGCATCAGCGCCGAAACGCCCGAAGAAGCCGAGTTTCTCCGCGCGTACCTGGAGTGTGGCGATCACCGCATTCTGGTGACTGATAGCAGCAAGTTCCACCTCTCGGCGCTGGCGACCCTCGCGCCGTTGTCGGCCATTAACACGCTGGTGACGGACACCAACCTGGACGAAGACATTGCGCGGCAGATTCGCGAGATGGATGTATACCTGCTGCTGGTCTGATGGTGACCAGCCCTGCGCGGACACTCACGAGGGAGAGGAAGACCTTGGCTCAGATCAAGCGGATGGTGGAGCGCATCATCGCGCTGCGCCAACAGGGTATCTATGTGACTCTGCTGGCAGTGTGTCCGAACTCCGAGGCGGTGCTGGAGGCGGCAGTGCAGGCGGCGGCTCGCAATAACGCGCCGATGCTCTTCGCCGCGACCCTCAATCAGGTAGATCGCGATGGCGGCTACACAGGTTGGACGCCGGCTGAGTTCGTGCGCAAGGTGCACGAATACGCCCGGCAATACGGCTGTCACGAAGCGCTGTATCCCTGCCTGGATCATGGGGGGCAGTGGCTCAAGGATAAGCACACGCGCGAGCGGTTGACCTTCGAGCAGACAACAGTTGAGGTCAAGGAGTCCATCACGGCCATGCTCGAAGCCGGTTACGCGCTGCTGCACATTGACCCTACCGTTGACCGGACGCTCGGCGGCCCTTTGCCGGTAGAGACAGTCGTCGAGCGCAGCCTCGACCTGATCGCGCACGCTGAGGCCGAGCGACAGCGATTGGGCCTGCCCCCGGTCGCCTATGAAGTGGGCACCGAGGAAGTGCACGGCGGGCTGGTAGACCTGAATGCTTTTCGGCGCTTCTTGCAGTTGCTACGGCAGGGTCTGGCGGGGCGTGGTCTGGATCATGCCTGGCCAGCTTTCGTGGTGGCGCAGGTGGGCACCGACCTGCATACGACGCAGTTCGACCGACAGGCAGCGGCAGCGCTCTACGAGATCGCCTCGCCATATGGCACGCTCGTGAAAGGGCACTATACCGATTGGGTGGACAATCCCGCTGACTATCCGCTGGCGGGGATGGGTGGGGCCAACGTCGGGCCAGAGTTCACTGCCGAGGAATACGACGCACTGCTGGCATTGGAACAGCGGGAGCAGGACCTGTTGCGCACCAGACCCGGGGTGACCCCCTCGCGTTTCCATGCAACACTGGCAGCGGCGGTGGACGCTTCCAACCGCTGGCAGAAGTGGCTACAACCAGATGAACAGGGAAAAGCGCTGGACGAGCTGACTCCGGCGCGGCGCGAGTGGTTGCTGAAGACCGGTGCGCGCTACATCTGGACGGAACCGTCGGTTGTGATGGCGCGACAGCAGCTCTACGACAATCTGCGCCCGATCATGGGCGATCCACATCGCTATGTGGTGGACTGGATCGCGCGGGCGATCGAACGCTACATTGTTGCTTTTCATCTGTTCAATGCGCGCGTTTTCTTTGAGGAATTGGGCCAGTGAGATAGTGAGATCATGAATCGCCGAGAGGTTCTGCTGACCTTACTCACGCAGAAACGCAACCCCGGCTATATCCCGGTTTCGACCTATGGGGTTGACCGCTACAGCCACCCCTGGATGGCTGACGATCCCTCGTACCAGGAAGGGCTGGCCTGGAGTGACCGCTATGACCATATTCAGGCGTTCTACTGTTCGTATTACGCCTCCTTTGGACTGACTGATATTCTGGCAGTGGACGATCCAGAACAGGTGACGGTCGAGCGATGGCGTCAGGAGCACACGGTTATCACACGCTACACGCTACACACACCGCGCGGCGATCTGATGGCCGAGTACAAGGATATTGACGGCAACAAGTCTACCTGGCGCGAGCGTCACCTGATGCAGACAGACGACGACATCGAGGCATTTCTGTCCATGCCTTTCCGCCCGAAGCTGCCCGACCCAGCGGAGTATCAGGCGCTGCGAGAGGCTTTGGGCGAGCGAGGGATCGTGCAGGTGCAGCTTCCGAATCCGGTCTGCCTGGTGATCGAGAACATGGACTACGCCGAATTCATGATTCGCACGCGCACCATGCCGGAGAAGATAGATGCGTTGCTGGAACGGGCGCAACAACTCATCCTGGAGTGGTTGCAGGGTGTGCTGGCGGCAGGGATCGGCGATTCCTTTCGTATCTTCGGCCCGGAGTACTGTCAGCCGCCGCAAATGCGCCTGTCCTACTATCAGCATGCGGTCACCGAGTTTGACCGGCCTCTGGTGGAAGCGATACACCGGGCGGGCAAGTTGGTGCAGTATCACTGTCATGGGCCAATTCGTGCTCTGCTGGACGAATTCCTGAAGCTGGGTGTTGACGCGATCGATCCCTGCGAAGCGCCACCCGCACCTACAGGCGACATCACGCTGCGCGAGGTGGCCGAGCGGGTGGAAAATGCCCTGGTAATCATGGGTAACATTCAGCTCGATGACCTGGAACGGGCGGAGCCGGAGCAGATCGATCGGCTGGTGGCGGAGGCGGTGGACGCCGTGGGCGATCGCGCGCCATTCATGCTGCTGCCGACAGCGGCACCCTTCGTGACCCCCTTGCCAGAGCGCACCACGCGGAACCTGATTCAGTTCATGGAGTCAGCTCGCAAGTATGGCGGCGCGCCCGCATAAAGCGATTCTCTGGAGGAAGGCGATGTCGGACAGCATGACCTCGAAGGAACGCTGGTTGGCCGTATTGCGGCGTGAGACGCCCGATCGGGTGCCGATGGATTACTGGGCGACCCCAGAAGCCACGCAGAAAGTGATGCAGTACCTGGGCTGCGCCAGCGAAGAGGAGATGTTCGCGCGCCTGCACATTGACAAGCCTTTCACCGTTGAGCCGGCGTACATCGGCCCCCCCATCCTACCTGGTTACGATCTGTACGGCTGCGGCTTCAAAGACGTGGACTATGGGACAGGGGTGTATCCGGAGTGTGTGTATCATCCCCTGGCGCGTTACTCGACGATCGAAGAGATCGAAGCGCACTACACCTGGCCTTCCGCCGACTGGTTCGACTATTCCGTGTTACGCGAGCAAGTGAAGGGCAAAGATCACCTGCCCATCCGCGGTGGCGGTTCCGAACCATTTCTCACATATGTCAATCTGCGGGGGATGGAGCTGGCCTACAGCGATCTGGTGGAGAACCGCGCTCTGGTCGAGCATTGTCTCGACAGGCTGTTCGACTTCGCCTATGAGCATACGCGCCGCATTTATGAGGCGATCCCTGGTGTGGTGAACATCACCTATGTGGCCGAGGATTTCGGTTCACAGGAGAATCTGCTGTTTTCGCCACGGATCATCCGCGAAGTGTTCATCCCGCGCATGAAGCGTATGATGGAACTGGTGCATCAGGCGGGCGCATACGTGTTTTTCCACAGCGACGGCGCGATCCGCGAGATCATCCCGGATATGATCGCGGCGGGGATAGATGCGCTCAACCCGCTGCAATGGCGGGCGAAGGGCATGGATCGCGAAGGGTTGAAGCGGGACTTCGGCGACAAGGTGATCCTGCACGGCGGCGTAGACAACCAGTACACGTTGCCGTTTGGCTCGGTAGACGAGGTGCGCCAGGAAGTCATTGACAATCTGCACATCCTGGGGGCAGGAGGCGGCTATATCCTGGCTCCCTGCCACAACATCCAGGCTGTCAGCCCCGCGGAAAACGTCGTGGCGCTCTACGAGACAGGCTATGAATACGGGCGCTGCTGAGCGAAGCCCAGCGCGCCCGCGAGCTGCTGCCTGGCGTCACTCGTGTGATGCCAGGAATGCCTCAACTTCGGCCAGCGGACGCGCGCCGCTCATGGGCCCCTGGGCGGTGACCGCCAGCGCCCCGCAGGCATTGGCGAAGCGCGCGGCTTCAACCGGAGACGCTCCCTTCAGCCAGCGAATGAGAAAACCGGCATCGAAGCAATCGCCCGCGCCGGTGGGGTCTACTTCCTGCACGGCAAAACCGGGCACGTGTTGTGCGCCATTGCGGGTGTAGACGGTGCAGCCGTCTTTGCCCTGCGTGACGATCACAATGCGGTCGGGTTTGGCGGTGAGCAGGGACTCAACGGCCGCTTCTAGCGTGACCTGGCCGGTGAGCAGGCGCGCTTCTTCTGCTGTGGGGATAATCACGTCAGCCGCCTGCACGAAGGGGGCGAATACCTCACGGGCACGCTCGACAGGCATCAGTTGAGGGCGCAGGTTGGGGTCGAAACAGAACCTGGCCCCATGCTTCTGGGCAAATTCCAGGGCGCGTCGTCCGGCCTGCAGCGCGCGCTCATGGATGGACAGGGTCGAACCCATCAGGTGTAACACGCGCAAGCCCTCGAAGAGTTCTTCCTGAACCAGTTCTGGCCCGATCTGTCCAGCGGCGGCCTCGCGCACGTGGAACACGAAATCGCGCGAGCCGTCGGCGAAGTAGGCGACAAAGGCCACGCCGGTGGCATAGTCTTTCAGCACGCGGATGCCGCGCAGGTCTACTCCATCGGCGCGCAGTTGCTCGATCAGGCAGCGTCCGAAGGCGTCTTCGCCGACTGCGCCGATGCCAGCGACCTGCGCGCCCAGCCGTGCTGCCTGTACCGCGAAAATGAAGGGAGCGCCGCTGGGGTAAGGGCCGGTGAAGGGGCCAGGTTGATCCAGGGGTTGGCCGATGCCGGTGCGCATGATTTCGACAAGCGCTTCGCCCAGGGTGAGGATATCCAGCGCCATCATACAAACTCCTGTTCGTCCTCAGAGGGGGATCAGACAAGACCAAGAATGCGTCCCTATCTTCGCCTGATTCACCGGAATTGTAAAGCGGGGAGCGCGACCATTCTTGCATAAAAGGCGAATAAAAGCCACTCACTGGTGTTAGTGTCGGCTTTTTGTGATTTCAATCATCAGATTGTGAATTATTCTATTATCAAGGACTTCCCTTTTGTTGACAGTGCTAAGGCTGAATAGTACACTAAAAGGCAGCTTGTAAGCAGTTCATGACGTTAGATCTCTTTAGTTCTTTCGCTCCAAGGAGGGTGGCATGAGAAAGCTGATAGTGCTCCTGATTGTGATCGCTTTGTTGTTGCCCGCTGGCAACTCGCTCGTCTCGGCCCAGGGCGGCCCGTTCGACGGCAAGACGCCGGAAGAACTGTTCCCCAACGCTATTGACGACCAGGAACGTCAGTCGGCCTGGGAAGCACTGATGGCGGCCAACCTGCCCGACGCACGTGATCGGTTCTCCGGGCAGAAGCTGACGATCGGTGTGCTGGCGAGCGGCACGCGCGGTGTGATCTCCGGTGCGCCGTACTTCTGGCGCGAGGCGTTCGAGGCGGTCACCGGCGCGGAGCTGGAGATCATCGAGATCCCCTTCGACCAGATGCTGACCACGCTGACAGTGGATTTCTCCACTAACCAGAACACCTATGATGCGATCATCAACGCCTCCTGGTTCTATGGGGACTACATCAGCAACGAGTGGATCATCCCCATTGATGATTACATCAACGCGGAAGGGTATCCGAAGTGGGAACCCGACAAGGTGGCTGCTCCGCTGCGTCAGTTGCTGCAGTGGGAGGGCAAGTGGTACGGCGTGGTGAACGACGGCGATACGCAGATGTTCTACTATCGCCGCGACATCCTGGAAGACCCCCAGTGGCAGGCCGCCTATGAGGAAGAAATGGGCGAGCCGATGGTAGTCCCGCCGCGCACCTGGCAGCAGGTTTACAAGATCGCCAAGTTCTTCAACGGCAAAGACTGGAACGGCGACGGCGATCCCGATGACGGCATCAGCCTGCACCTGAAGGTCGGTGGGCAGGGCTTCTTCCACTTCATGTCGCTGTCGGCTCCCTTTGCCATCACCCCGGCTGAGGGCGACGACCCGACCAAGGTCACCAAGTACGACAACATTTACTGGTTCGATCCCGATGACATGACGCCGGTCATCAACTCGCCCGGCCACGTCAAGGCGCTCGAATTCCTGAAGGAACTGGCTGCTACCGGCTCTCAGTCGCAGTTCGGCTGGGACCTGGGCGAGGCCTGGAACAACTTCCTGACGGGCAATGCGGTATTGCTCTTCTCGTGGGGCGACGTGGGATCGCTGGCGCAGGACCCGAACTCCTCGACCATCAAGGGCAAGCTGGGTGGCGCGCCGATCCCGTGCTCTGAGGTGTGGTATGATCGCGAACTGGGCCAGTTCGTGGAAGACCCGGAGAATCCCAACTGCGTGAGCAACCTGGTAGGTGCATCGTGGCACGGTGTCATCTCCAGCCGTTCGGACAACCCGGACCTGGCCTACTACTTCCTGGCCATGCAGGCGACACCGCCCATCCTCTTCTGGAACGTGGTGTATGGCTGGACGGGCGTTGACCCCAGCTCGACCACGCATCTGTTCCCGCCCGCTGGCGAGGCGACTGTGGAAGATTACGTGAACGCCGGGTACGACGCGGGCGATGTGCAGTCCTACATCACCGCCTACGGCCAGAACCTGTTCGACTTCCCGACCACGCAGACCTACCTGCGTATCCCTGGCACGCCTGAGTACTGGAATATCCTGGACATGCGCCTGGCGCAGGCCATGGTCGGCGAGCTGTCGCCGCAGGAAGCTCTGGATCAGGTGGCCGAGGAATGGGAAGAGATCACCGACGACATTGGCCGCGATTACCTGCTGGAAATCTATCAGGCGTCGATCGGGTATACGCCGGCGGAGTAATTCTCTGACGTTGTGTTGACGTGCAAAAAAGGGGAGAGGAGCATTCCTCTCCCCTTTGATAACCTGTGATCACCTGGTGGGGGTGCAAGACTAACCGCAGCAGGCAGGTTCCCATGAAGAAGAGAAACCGTGCAGGTCTGTTCTTTTTGTTGCCAGGCGTGGTGTGGGTGCTGTGTTTTACCCTCTTCCCGCTGCTGTACTCGCTAGGGCTGAGCTTCACCGACAAACGGATTGGGCGGCGCCCCCGTCCGGTGCAGTTCATCGGTTTTGAAAACTACGCGGACATCTTCAGCGACAATCGCGTCTCCGAAGTGCTGGAGATGACCGTCTTCATTGTGCTGGGCAGCGTATTGCTCACGGTAGTGCTGGGGATTCTGGTGGCCTGGCTGTTCAACCACGATATACCTGGCCTGCGGGTATTCCGCGCCATTCTGACTCTGCCCATCTTCGCTGCGCCCATTGCGTTGGGGCAGCTTGGCATGATCCTGTTCAACGAGCAGAGCGGGCCGGTCAACCAGATGCTGCGGGCCATCGGGGCAGGGACAGTCTACTGGATCACTGATCCGTGGTCAGCGCGGTTTGCGGTCTTGATTGTGGATGTGTGGCAGTGGACGCCGTTTGTCTTCATCATCGTGCTGGCAGCGATGCAGTCTATCCCCGACGAACTGTATGAGGCTGCCCGGCTCGATACCTCATCGGCCTGGACGCTCTTCCGCAAGGTCACATTCCCGTTGATCTTGCCCGCCATCGGCACGGTCACCATGCTGCGGCTGGTGGAGACCTTCAAGATTCTGGATATCCCGTACACGCTGACGGGCGGGGGGCCTGGCGTTTCGACGCAAACTTACTCCTACTACATTTATCTGACCGGTCTGCGCCATTTCGACATGGGCTACGCTTCGGCGCTCGCTTATCTGCTGGTGGTGGTGGCCATCATCGTGTCGTCCATCTTCTTCTGGCGTGTGCGTGAGCGCTACGAGGTCCAGTAAAAGGGGCACTGACGATGCAGACGAGCCAGTTGATTTCACGGAGAACGATCGAGCATACCTTGTTGTGGGCAGCGGTGCTCTTGGTGACGCTCATCGCGCTTTACCCCTTCGCGTGGGCGCTGATCACTTCCTTCAAACCTCAGCGCGATGCGCTGGAATCGTCCATGATCCCCTTCCTGCAGTTCAAGCCGATCATGGACAACTGGAACGCTGAATTGGGGCGCACCGGTGAGGAGAACATCAAAGCGCTCAAGAACAGCGCCATCATTGCTATCGGCGCGACGGTCATTGCGCTCACTCTTGGCTCAACAGCGGGATATGCGCTGGCGCGATTCCGTTTCGGGATCGGCAACCGCAACCTGGTATCGTGGTTTCTGTCGCAGCGCTTTCTGCCGCCTGTGGCGACGCTGATCCCGTTTTTCCTGCTGCTGCAGCGCTTCGACCTGCTGGATACCTACGTTGGCATGATTGTGGTCAACGCGACCTTCGTCATGCCCTTTGCCGTGCTGATCATGCGCGACTTCTTCGCGGACATTCCCAAAGACCTGGAGGAAGCGGCGCTGGTAGATGGGGCATCGCATCTCCAGGTATTCCTGCGGGTGGCGCTGCCCATTGCTGGGCCGGCGCTAGTGGCCGCAGGGATCATTTGTTTCACGTTTGCGTGGAACGAGTTTCTCTTCGCCAGCGTGCTGACAGTGCGCGACGCGCAGCCGTTCACGGTGAAGATCATCAGCACGGGCACGGTGCGCGGCATTCACTTCGGGTTTGTGTCTACCCGTTTGCTGATGGCTGTGGTGCCGCCCCTGGTGCTCTCGCTGTTCGTGCAGCGCTACATCGTGCGCGGTCTGACTATGGGGGCGGTGAAGGGCTAGTCAGACACCCTCACTCACCTGGTGCTCAAACAGCGGCTCCGTGGCCGCTGTTTTTCTTGCCGGAAGCGCGTCACAGGTGCCGGTGACGCTGGCGCGGGGGGGCGGGCGGTCTGTCGAAGCCGAAGACGTTGATGCGCTTCTGTTTGGCTTCGGCCAGGGCCAGCAAATGAGCGGCGAAGTTCACTGCGTCGTCGCGGTCGTCGGTGGGGATGGGGATGCTCAGCGTCGGTCCCTGGAACGGGACGATGATCAGCGCGAAAGTGTACGTCGAGGTATAGACGTGATCGGTCGCGCCATCGCGATCGGCAAAGCTGAAACCAGGCTGCATCCGCACCCCCACGCCGCCGATTTCCGCCCAGGGTAGCGTGGTAGTGGGGACTGTCGCTGGCGAGCCGCGGTGACACTCGATGCCCTGGGGGCTGATGGTGTAGGTTGCGCCGGAGGGAGCCTGCCAGGCCAGCAGAAGGGCATCGTCTCGCAGGGGGGCGATCTGATGGTAGCGCTGCACAATTTGCCCCAACGTGATCTGGCAACGTTGATAGGCCAGCGGCGTGCCGTTGGTGATCAGTTCGGGATGTTCGCGCAGATATGTCAGCGCGCGCAGCAACACCACGATGATCAGCACGGCCAGCACCAGCGCAGTGAGCAGCGCAATCCACCCCATGACACGTCCTTGCTTAGCTTGGGGAATCGACCCGTGTGGTCAGCACGCGCACGGCTCCTGCCTGGCGCAGCGCCTCGGCGACCGCGTCCGCGCTATCTTCCTGCACCAGGGCGATCATGTTGCCGCCGCGCCCGCCGCCGGAGAGCTTGGCTCCTTGGGCTCCCGCCGCGCGCGCGGCCTGGCATAGCTGGTCAAGATGGGGCGAAGAGACGGTCAACTCGGCCAACAAGGCATGATTTTCGTCCATCAGCGGCCCCAGCGCAGCGATTTCGCCCGCCTCGATAGCCTGGCGCGCCTGTTCGGCAATGGCTCCAATCCGCGCCAGGACAGCGCCTGTCCCTGTGGGATCGGCATCGTAACGATGCCGCACGTCGGCTACTGTGAGGCGGGTGGGGCTGCTGTGGCCGCTGTCGGCAACCAGCAGAGTGAAAGGGCGGGCAACGGTGAAGGTCTGCGGCGGCTGCTCGCGCACGAAGTAGACCGGGCGGGCGTAGACGATGGTGGTGTTGTCTATGCCGCTCGGTGTGCCATGATGTCTTTTCTCGACCTCGTAGACCAGAGGATTCAGCACGTCGTCGTCTAGGGGCTGGCCGAGCGCTCCCCAGACCGCGCGAATGAGGGCGGCGGCCAGCGCCGCGCCGCTGCCCAGCCCACTGGCGATAGGGATGGTCGAGCGGACGGTCAGGCGCAAGTCGGGAGCCGGACAGCGCAGAGTCTGCAAGGCAAGGTGTATCGGATAGGCCAGGGCGTCGTAGAGCGGATCGGCGGGCTGCAGGTCGGCTAGGGCAAGAGTGCGCCCCAGGTCGGCGGCGTGAAGAGTGATCCCGCTGCCGGACGGCGCTGCTTCTGCGCTGACGGTCACCTGGACGGCGGTCAGCGGCACGGCGATGGCCGGGTAACCATAGACGACCGCGTGTTCGCCGAAGAGGATGATCTTGCCAGGAGCCGAAGCGGTGAAAGCGCGCACAGCAGTCATCAGCAGGGGGTTAGATCACATAGAGCACGAAGCCAACCGCACTTACCCACAGCACGACGGTCGCCAGCAGGGGCAGGTCTTCGAAGAGTAGTTCGTCCGGCGCGCTCCCTTCGCCCCGCACGTGGATCAGGTACAGATAGCGAAATACCCCGTAGATGACGAAGGGGATGGTGAGCATCATGTTGTGGCCATTGGTGCGGATGGTAGGCGCTTCGATGGTGTAGAGCATGTAGGTCAACACGCTACCAGTGGTGACCAGGCGCAGCATGTCGTCCAACAGGGCCATGTTGTAGTCCTTGTAGGTGGAGCGCACGTCCTGCGCATTTTCGGCCAGCAGGATCAGTTCCTGACGGCGCTTGCCGATGGCCAGGAACAACGCCAGCAAGCCCGCGCAGACATAGAGCCACGGAGAAAAGCGGGCGACATGGATCACCACAATTCCAGCGACCACGCGCAGGATGAATCCCGCGGCGATGGCGAAGACATCCAGCAGCACGATGTTCTTGAGGAAGAAGGAGTAGGCCAGGTGCAGGGCCAGATAGCCCAACAGGACAACCGTCAGCTTCCAGGTGAGGGCCAGGCTAACCAGCAGCGAAAAAGTGGGGAGTAGAATGGCTGCAGCGGTAGCCCAGCTCTTGGGAAGCTGACCGGAGGGCAGCGGGCGCAGGCGTTTGCGCGGGTGCAGGCGGTCGCGCTCGATGTCAACCAGATCGTTGACCAGGTAGATGGCGCTGGCCGTCAGGCAGAGCAGGATGAAAGTCGCGGTGACCCGCGCCAGCGGTTCGGGTTTGGTCAGTTGCTGGTCGAACAACAGCCCGGCGAAGACGAAGCCATTCTTCGCCCATTGAATGGGGCGTATGGCAATGAGCAGGCCGCGCACCGGTTCCGGCAACGTACTCCATAGCGGTTGCAGGGCAGACTTGAGGTTGTGCACGTGCATTTCTCCACCCGTTTCTTTCTCAACGAGCGCTCATTATAGCAGCGAAGCAGAGTCGCTGGTAGATGAGCGAGACGGCGGGCATGCGGAGGTTGTCAGCAGCTTTGCTATGCCCGATGACCCTCATCTCCCAGGCCCTTGTCCCGCGCTGTGGGGAAGCACTCGCGCGAGAGACAGCAAGTCCCCTCGCCCCGCAACGCAGTCGCGAGCGAGAGGGGATCTTAGGGGTGAGGGGCAGCAAACTGCCGCAAATTGCCTGACGCATTTTGCACGCACTCAGGCAGGATGCGCTAGACTTAGGTCAAAGAGGGATACTGAGTTCATGGGCGACCGAGAACGACTGGACGTGTTGCTGGTGGAGCGTGGGCTGGTCGCCAGCCGCGAGGCAGCCCGCCGCCTGATCATGGCTGGTGAAGTGCGCGTAGATGGCGAGTTGCGCACCAAACCGGGTATGCGCGTGGCGCGGGAGGCAACGCTGACCGTCCAGCAAGCGCCACGCTTTGTGAGTCGCGGTGGGGAAAAACTGGCAGCGGCTCTGGAGACTTTTCCCGTCGCAGTAGAGGGACGTGTCTGCGCCGATGTCGGGGCCAGTACTGGCGGGTTCACGGACTGCTTGCTACAGCATGGGGCGGCGCGCGTGTATGCGATTGATGTGGGCTACGGGCAACTCGACTACCGGCTGCGCTCTGATCCGCGCGTGGTGGTGATGGAGCGCACCAATGCCCGCTATGTGGAGCGCCTCGCCGAACCGGTGAGCCTGGTGGTGGCCGATGTCTCGTTCATCTCGCTGCGCTATCTGTTGCCAGTGGTGCGCGGTTGGCTGACTCTACCTGCCGACCTGATCATCTTGATCAAGCCTCAGTTTGAGGCTGGTCGCGAACAGGTGGGTAAAGGCGGTGTAGTGCGCGATCCACTGGTGCACCGGCGCGTCTTGCTAGACGTGCTGGAAGCAGCACAGGCAGAAGGATTTGCCGTGCATGGTCTGATGCGCTCGCCCCTGCGTGGACCGGCGGGCAATATCGAATTCCTGGCATGGCTGAGAGCGGGGGACGAAGTCCAGGGCCAGCAAGTGGCGAGCATGGTCGAGGGGGCACTTGCCGATGCGCCTGAACAGAAACGGACTCCACAGGAGGAATGAACGATCATCGGCAATTGAAATTTCTGCCTGAGCGCCGTATCATTAAGACCACACATTTTTTATACCAGGCTTTATCTCGATGAAGGGATCGTGGGTCATGCAGGTATGCCCTCACTGTGGCCGCCAGAATCCTGATACAGATGCTTATTGCTACTCCTGCGGCCATATCTTGCCCAATGCGCTGGCTGACCTGGAACGCGATGGGACGGGTTTGCTCGATGATACCCTCTATGAGGGGATAGAGCCGCGCCGCCGTTGGGGGACGGCCTATTTCGACCGGCGCAGCAAGCTTCAGCTTCATTTCCGCGATTCCGATGAGGTGCTGGTGTTAGACGTGGATCGCGAGATCATCTTGGGGCGCGCGCACAATGAGCCGGGCATCCCGCAGCCGGACGTTGATCTTTCGCCCTACGGGGCGCTGGAGAAGGGCGTTTCGCGCAACCATCTGGCGCTGATGCGCGATCATGATACGGTAGTGGTCACCGACATGGGCAGCGCCAACAGCACTTATCTGAACGGGCAGCGCCTGATGCCCTACGAGCCGCGTATTCTGCGCGACAATGACGAACTACGGCTGGGACGGTTGGTGATTCGCGTGTCGTTCAGCTAGCAGCACGGATGGTAGCGGTTTCTTTGCTTCGTGCACAGAGCAGCCGTTGTCGGAGAGCATGGCCGAATTGATCAAGTTACAAGAGCGCCTGTCTGTTCAGTTTCACGATCTGTCGCTGTTGCAGCGTGCGCTGACGCACCGATCGTATCTAAACGAGCACCCTGAACACTCGCTGGAAGACAACGAGCGCCTGGAATTCCTGGGCGACGCTGTGCTCGACTTCGTGGCGGGGGCCTGGCTCTATGATCGCTTTCCAGAAATGGACGAAGGCCGCCTGACTCGCCTGCGGGCCGGGCTGGTGCGGACGGAGACGCTGGCGAGCTTTGCGCGACGCTTCCGGCTGGGAGAGGCGTTGTTGCTGGGCAAGGGGGAAGATGAGTCCGGCGGGCGCGAACGAGAAAAGATTCTGTGTGGCGCGTTCGAGGCGTTGATCGGCGCGTTGTATCTCGACCAGGGCATGGAAGCAGTGCAACGGTTCGTCGAGCCGTTGCTGGAACCGGCGTTGACCGATATGCTGGAACGTGCCGCTGACAAGGACCCTAAGAGTCTGTTGCAGGAATGGGCACAGGCTACGCTGGGCGAGACGCCCCTTTATCGCACAGTGAGCAGCCATGGGCCAGATCATGCCAAGCAATTCACCGTCGAAGTACTGATCGGGGCGACGCCCTGTGGCCGAGGCACCGGGCCGAGCAAGCAGGCTGCCGCGCAATCCGCCGCACAGAATGCCCTCAGCGCCATCGAGGCGGGCGAGATCGTCTTTGAAGAGCGCTGATCCGGCAGGTTTGTTTCAGTAGACTGTGTACAGAAAAGCGTTCAGTGGTGGAAAGAGCACCTCGTCGGCAGTGGTCAGCGATTCAAGACCAGACCATCGCCGGGAGGCTTGCGATAAGGCCGCGTGGGGGTGAACATAGAGTGCTGCTCGGTAGGTGATGAACCAGGACCTACGGCGAGCAGGAGACACCCTGGTGACGGCTGATCGCCACAATGGTGGAGCGGTGATCGGAAGTGTGTGCTGCCAGCGAACTGTTGTCTACCATGGCTCCGGTCAGCGGCAGATTGTATGTCCATAGATAGTCGAAACGAGCTGCCGAGCCGTCAACCAGATAGACGGTCATCGCCTCTTCGGCGCGCAGGCTGGCGATAGGGTCTTGCAGAGCCGGATTGCCCAGGGCGGCATAGAGCGGCGATTCCGGGCCACGGTACAGCGGCGAATCTGGCCCAAAGTTGAAGGTGCCCCCGACGATGATGCGGTCTTTCCAGGCCGGGTTGTGCCAAGCGGCGATCCAGTCGAGCATACGGCGATATTGTCGGTTCTGATCCTGTTCGCCTTCGGGCACCGGCTGCCCATTGCGTTCTGCCAGGCGGAAACCTAACCAGGCATTGTAGACATAGAGATTGCCCAACCCGTCGGCCAGCGGATCGGCGACCAGTCGTTCTGGACTCAGCGCGACCTGCATCGCGGCGGCCTGGTTGCCAGTGCTGGGTAATTTGAGGCCGCGCACCTGCTCAATGGGCACACGGCTGAGCACGGCCAGCCCCTGTAACTTCTCGTTCTGTGGGTAGAAGGCGGACTCCATGCGCAACCGCCGGGCCAGCCACAGCACCTGATCCACACCAAAGCTGGCCATGCGCCCGGTATCTACTTCCTGCAACAGCAGGATGTCCACGCCGTTTAGTTCGACGAGCTGGGCGACGCGCTCCAGATTGGGGTCGAAGAACTGCGAGTAGCCGCCGTGAATGTTGTAGGTGGCCACGCGCAGACAGTCGGGGTTGGCGGGGCGGCGGATGATTGCCCCAGAGGCGGCCAGCGCGCCCACATAGCTGGCAACCAGCACCAACAACAGTCCGCTGAAAGTGTAGAGTCCGCGCCCTCCACGCCAGGGAATCCGTCCACGCCAGAGAATGACCGGAATGGCCAGTATCAGGGCCGCGACCAGGGTCAGGCCCAGGCCCATGCCGCGGAACGAGCGCAGAAAGTCGTCTACATTCTGGTAGGGCTGCCCCAGGTCGCGCACGTAGGCGTAGTCATAGGTGAAATAGTCGCCAGTGGCGAGCGCGGCGAAACCAACTGGGCAGAGCAAGATGACGATGGCCGTCAGATTGCGGCGCGGCAGGCCGGTCTGCACTAGCCACCAGAGCGTCAGACTGACCAGGAACTGAGCGAGCACCAGCGCCAACGCCGCGGGCAGACCATCGTAGCGACGCCCGACTACCAATAGCAGGCTCAGCAGCAAGGCCCACAACCAGCCTCGCCAGGCGGCATCGAACATGCCAGCGAAACGGGCTGCCTGCGCGCGTACCTCTGGCACCAGGGGGAGCAGGGTAGCTCCCAGCAACCAGGGCACTACTCCGGCGTAAGGGACGTCTGCCCAGCGCGCGACTGCATTGGGCAGAGCCAGCAGGGTGAATTCCAGGAACAGGATCGCGCCCAGCGCCAGCCCTCCCCAGGCATTCATGTGCCCGGCCAGCGGCGGCGCGTAGCCTTCCTGGCGACGGGCGGCCTGGTCGGCGCGCCGTTCCAGGTACCACAACAGCAACGCCAGGAAAATGAGCGCAATGACAGCCGGAGCAATGACGACGCCCATCTCGATATCAATCAGTCCGGCGATGTTGATGCGGTAATCGGTTTGCCAGGTGCGATCATACGTGTCGCCCAGGGCGCGGATGAACTGGTCGCCGGCAAAGCCGAGCAGAAGCACTGTGGGGAAGAACAGAGGGCGGCGGATGATGGTGAGGGTGAGATAGAGCAACCCCGCACCAATGACCAGCGACGCGGCGGGCACCTGCAAGTCGGCGGATTGCAGGGCCATAGAGCGTCCCAGTGCCACCAGAATCACGGCCAGAGGCAGGCTCCAACGCCAGCGCGCCAGGAGCAGGGCGGTCAGCGGCAGCAGTAGCAGCGCGATCAGTACGGCGACCTCGCCTTGCACGGTGCTCAGTTCGACAACCCCTGGTACGCCCTGCAGTGTGGCCCGATCCGGCACGCGCTGGACAAGGTCGGCGCTGCTGGCACGCGCGTAAAGGGAGGCATAGGTGAACCGCACGGCCTGCACCAGGAACAGGCCCACCGTACCGGCTTCGAGAGTGCGCAGAAAGTCTTGTCGTAGGTGCGACATAAAGCGGATTGCCTCGTATCAGGGTGTAAGAGCACTTGGTGACACAAAAACTAACCGTATTGTACGCGCTGTTGCTGTTCTTGCCAGCCTTGCCTGGGTCAGGGCAGGGTAATCGCATCAAAACCAGCCAGCAGAACCATGGGCAGAAGTAAGCTCAGGTGTGATCTGCTGGTTGACCTCA
>CAKZOB010000086.1 GCA_937135955.1 uncultured Anaerolineales bacterium
GGCTCAACTGGCCGGAACACAGTAGCGCGAACAGCCAGCGGCGGTCAACGGTTAGCCGTCAGCGGTTAGCCGTCAGCAGATTGAATCGTCCAGAGAGCAGGGGCGCAGAGCGAAACCAGAAAGCTTCTGCGCCTTGCTGTCCGCAGGCGGTACGAGCAAGGGTTCTCAGCGATGTGCCCGTTGCGGAGGCGCTGACCTCACCCCCGCTCAGCGCTGGCGCGCCTCGCGCCTCCTCTCCGACGCGGAGAGGGAGCAAGCCGAGCGCAGCGAGGCTGGGGGTGAGGTAAAGCACGGCGCAGCGAACGGCCTGTCACAGCTTGCGCGCGCGCCCGATGGCCTTCATCCCCTGGCTCCTTCTCCCATGCTGCGGGCTGAGGGGCCGGAGGCAGCGCATAACAGGCTCTACCCGTAAGTCTGGCGCAGACAGGTCGGCTTTTCCTGCAGATCCGTCAGCTCGGCGTCGAGCGCCTCCAGACCCGGTTTCAGGCGGGCGAAGTCCGCGCCCTGCTCTTTGATGGTGATGTAAGCCGCGCCCGCCGCATCCCGCCAGCTAATCACGCTGACGATGTTGCCCCCGGCATCGGCCACGATCTGCGCCAGGCGCGCCAGGATGCCCGGCCTGTCGGCGACCTGCACGGTGAAGCGCGCGCCGCTTTGCCCGCCGCCGAGCATGGTCACCAGCGCCCGAAAGATGTCGGTGTCGGTGATGATGCCCACCACTTGTTCGTTTTCGACAACCGGCAGGCAACCGATGTCCTCGTCCAGCATCAGACGGGCGGCTTCTTCCAGCGGACAGTTGGGCGTGGTCGTGTGCACCGGGCGCTTCATGATCTCCCGCACCTGCAATTTGGAGAGCAGGCCGTGAATTTCGTAGATGCTCAGCGTGGTGGCGGGGGAAGGTTGCGCGGCCAGCAAATCTTGTTCCACGACGATGCCCATCAGCCTGCCGCTTTTGTCCACCACTGGCAGGTGATGCACTTTGTGTTCGCGCATGAGTTCAGCGGCCTGCCGGTGTGTGGTCTCCGGCAGGATGGTCAGGGGAGAAGGTGTCATGCAATCTTTGACCAGCATGGGATTTTCTCCGGGAAATGACGCAATCGTGCAGGCATATTTTGCACGCCAGCGCCTGGCGCTGTGCGATGCACGGATCGTAGTAAGTCTGCGGCGGGCTGTCAACCGGCGGGGAAATCGGGCGCGTGCAACATGTGACGGGCTGTTTGCTACGCTGTGGTTGACCTCATCCCCGCCCGGCGCTGACGCGCCTCCAGGCCGAGCGAAGCGAGGCGGGGGGTGAGGTAAAGCGGCAAGCGGCTTGATGCAATCCTCCTGGCCGGGGGATGAGGGCCATCGGGCGCGCGCGGATTTGGGGGTAGAATTCTATCGCGGAAAAGGCAAAGGCCGCGGAGAAAGTCGCAGAGTTTTCGACAGGTCTCTAATTCGCAGGAGGGCATCATGGCACACCGCATGGCTACGCTGGCAGGTCTGCTGACGGCGCTCGCGCTCGCGCTCATCGGCTGGCTGACCCTGCCCTCAGCAGACGCCCAAAGCACCCCTTCGCCCACCCCGACGGCGATCCTGCTGCCCACACCGGAGCTGGGAGCGCTGGATCGGGCGGCAGTCAGCACCCTTGATCTGACGGCCTTCCCCCTGGTGCCGGAGATCAGTCAAACCGCGCTGGACATCTACTTCAACGGCCTGGCGCGGGGCAACGATCCGCACAGCTTCATCAAGGTGGGCGATTGCATGACGCACACCCCGTACTTTCTGCTCCCCATCGGCGAAGGGCAGTGCGACCTGGGCGACTATGGGCATCTGGCCCGCGTCATTGAGCAGTTCGGCGGGGCCGAGCGCAACTCCTTCGCGCGGGAAAGTCAGGCCGCGGCTGGCGGCTTCAACGCGGCCAGCGTGCTGGACTCGATCTGGGCCAACCCCGCCTTCTGCGAAGCGGGCGAAACGCCGCTGGCCTGCGAGTTGCGTCATATGCAGCCGAGCATCGCCCTGATCATGTTCGGCACCAACGACGTGCAATACCTCACCGAAGAGCAGTTCGATTACTTCCTGCGCGGAGTGGTGGTGGAGACTGTCCGGCATGGCACGCTGCCCATCCTCAGCACCTTCCCGCACCGTCCGGAGTTTCCCGAAAAGACGCTGCTGTTCAATCAGATCGTCGCGCGGATCGCGCTGGACTACGACCTGCCGTTGATCAACCTGTGGCTGGCGCTGGAGGAATTGCCTCACCTGGGCGTTGATCCCGCCGACCCCACACACCTGACCATCCCGCCATCGGGGGCGGTGTGCGCCTTTCTCGGCGAGAATCTGGAGGCGGGGTTCACCGTGCGCAACCTGCTGACGTTGCAGGCGCTGGACGCAGTGCTGGAGGCAGCCGAAGGGCGCTGAGGGCTACTGCTCGCCGCACATCTTCCATTCGCCATCTTCTTTGATGACGCGGTACACTGTCCCCGCCAGGCTTTGTTGACGGGGGTCTTCGCCGCGATACTGGATGATCAGCGTGCCTTCGCAGACCACCAGCGTGGCGTCTCCCTCCTGGCCGGTGACCCGGCAAGATAGGTTGTCGAGGCGGGCGTCTACCGACCGGAACGGCGCGGCATCGAGCGCTGCCTGCATTTCCCACGCCTTGCACGACAGCGAGGTCAGTTTGCGCTCGTCTCCGGCGACCTTGGCCTTCAGGTAGGCCTCAATGGCATCGGGCGCGCTGACCGACTGGGCGCAGGCGCTCACAAGCAGGGTTACCAGCAACAGGGCGGGCAAGAGCAGGGAATGGCGTCGCAACATTCACCGTCCTTCAGCCGTAGCAGATTGTCGGGGTGTGCGCAGACTGAGTCAGACCGGTTGCTGCGCTTGCACACACCCGATCGTCAGGAAATGCAGCGGCGATTATAGAGCGTCTGACCGGGCCAGGAAAATCCAGACGGATGCAATAGACCGCAGCAAACCGCCTGGTACATTCGCGCGCCCGCAAACTCTGGCAGGAGTGCAGCATGGCAGAGCCAATTATCACCGTCAAGGGGCTGGTCAAGACCTTCGACACGCCCGCCGGACCGCTCAACGTCCTGCGCGGCATTGATCTGACTGTCGCACGGGGCGATTTCATCGCGCTGGTGGGGCCGTCCGGCAGCGGCAAGACAACCTTCCTCAACATGATCACCGGCATAGACAGGCCAACCAGTGGCTCGGTGATCGTGGACGGGATGGACGTGGTCAACACGCCGCAGCGCGACCTCACCCGCTGGCGCGGGCGCACTATCGGCATCGTCTTCCAGTTCTTCCAGTTGTTGCCCACGCTCACTGTGCTGGAAAATGTCAAGATGCCCATGGACTTCTGCCGCGTCTACGACCCCAAAGAGCGCCGCGAGCGGGCCATGGAGTTGCTCGAACGGCTGGGCATTGCCGACCAGGCCCACAAGACGCCCGATACGCTCTCCGGCGGGCAGCAGCAACGGGTCGCCATTGCGCGGGCGCTGGCCAATGATCCTCCGCTCATCGTGGGCGACGAACCCACCGGCAACCTCGACCGCATGAGCGCGACCAATGTCTTTCGCATCTTCCACGAGCTGCGCGACCAGGGCCGCACTGTGCTCATCGTCACGCACGACCGCGAGCTGGTCTATGATGTGCCCAGGGTGTTGCTGCTGGCCGACGGCCTGATCGAGGCCACCACCTTCGAGGCGGCGGCCAAACGGCGCAGCGAGGAGCTGCGCGCTGCCCGCCTGCGCACCCAGGAACACCGCGCTGTCTCGCCCTGAGCGGCGGTCTGCTGCCCCTCACCCCTGCATCTCCTCGCCCCGCGACGCCGTCGCGAGGGAGAGGGGACTTGCTGTCTCTCGCGCGAGGGTTCCCCTTCGCCCGCAGCGCGTATATAGACATGGACCGGGGACATGGGTAACAGGTGTTCGGAGACATGGGTAACACCTCCAGAGTACCAAAGGCCCCCCGCAGGCCGACGTGCGATCTTCGCCTGACCACTTTTCCCCCTACGCCGCGCCGATCCGCCGGTACAATAAGGATATGACCCGCCGATTCCGCTGCTATGTCGCCTGGCTGGGCGCATTATGGCTGCTGGCCGGATGCAGTCTGCATATTGACGCGCCACAGACGCCCACCCTGGCCCCGTCACCCTCGGCTCAGCCGACGGCTGTCGTGCGCCTGGTGACGAGTACGCGCACGCCCAGC
>CAKZOB010000087.1 GCA_937135955.1 uncultured Anaerolineales bacterium
CATCAGCGATCCGCGTTACATCACCGTCGGGCAGCGTTTGCTTATCCCCAATGCCCGCCCCGATGTCACAGGCACGCCGGTCGTTCACCTGGTCGCCCCCGGTGACACACTGAAAACGCTGGCGGTGCGCTATCACACAACCCCCGAACAGATCGCAACAGCCAACCACATCACCAACCCTTCGCGCCTGTTTGTCGGCCAGGAATTGACCATTCGCCAGGGCGCGAGCGGCGATATTGCCGCCCAGGTGCCCGGCCTGTATCGCGTTCAGCCCGGTGACAACCTGCTGCGTCTGGCGCTGCGCACAGGCGTCTCCTGGCTCTCTCTGGCCAACGCAAACGGTCTGTCCGTAGCGGGGCCACTTTTCAGCCAACAGGCTCTGTGGATTCCCGGCGCTGCCGACCCTCCGCGCGATTTGCCCGCCCCTCTGCTCTCGCTGACCATCAACCCGACTCCTCCTGTGCAGGGCCAGACCATGGCCGTGCACCTGATCACCAGTCATCCGGTGACTGTGACCGGCTCGTTTGTGGGCTATCCGCTGCAATTCGCCAGCGAGGAAGTCAACCACTATATCGCACTGTTCGGCATTCACACTTTCACCGCGCCGGGCGTACATCCCCTGGCGCTGACGTTGACCCGTCCGGACGGCCAGCAGACACAACTCACCCTGCAGGTATACGTTGGAGATGGTGACTACAGTACCGAGCAGATTTCGCTCGATACGCAGCAACAAGACCTGCTCACCCCGCAGGTGACAGAACCCGAATGGGAGCGCGTCGCCCAGATCATGAGCACCTTCACCGCCCGGCGCTATTTCGACGGCCTGATGGGGTTGCCCTCTACAGGCGCGATCACCTCGCAATTTGGCACACGGCGAGCCTACAACGGGGGCGTGTTGAGCACATTTCATAGTGGCACCGACTTCGGCGGAGCGCCCGGCTCACCCGTGACCGCTCCGGCAGCCGGCGTCGTGGTGCTGGCCGAACCGCTGCCCGTGCGCGGCAATGCCACTATCATTGATCACGGCTGGGGCGTCTTCACCGGCTACTGGCACCAGGCCGAAATCTACGTCCGGGTGGGCGACGTGGTGATGTCCGGCCAGGTCATCGGCACGGTTGGTTCGACAGGACGGTCAACCGGGCCACATTTGCACTGGGAAATGTGGGTCGGCGGCGTGCAGGTAGACCCCATGCAGTGGGTGCAGCAAGCATTTCCCTAGCAGCGTGCTTTGCCCCCTAATAGCCCAGGCTGGTGCGGATCAGCGATGCGACCGCCACGATGATGGTGATGAACACGATCACCACCGTCAGGGCGTTGTCGCTGACCTCCACAAAACCGGTGATCACCAGGACAGCGCCCAGCAGGACCAGGGCAGCCAGCAAACAGCCACAACTGACCATCCGCCGCGAAATCCAGCCCATCAGGCCATCGGCGCGCTCGAACCGTTTGCCACGACCGAGCAGCATATCGATCAAATCCATGGAGCACCTCTGTCCGCGCTACACAGCAACGCCCACCATCAGGGAGCGGAGTGTTCGCCGTCCGCTGTCAACTCGAAATCGTAAGTCAGCTCGACGGAGGGCCGCAAAGTGGCCGACACCGAGCAATATTTCTCGTGCGAGAGATGGATCGCCTGCGCCACATCACGCTCGGACAACCCTTCGCCTGCGATCACGTAGTGCAGATGAATGCGGGTGAACGGCCAGGGAGCACTGGTCTGCTGTTCCCCCTCCACCTCCACATGCAGATGATGAAGTATCTTGCGCTTCTTCTGCAGAATATTGACTACGTCATACGCCGTACACGCGCCCAGCGACACGAGCAGCAGTTCGCTGGGCTTCATACCTACGCCATTGGCCTCATCTGGCGCAGAGATCACAACCGAATGGCGGGTGCTATCGGTGCCCACGAACTGCAGGCGCTGCACCCAGGTCACTGTCGCTTTGCCCATTTTCCCTTCCTGGTCAGGTGTACGAGATCACAGCAGGATTATACTGTCAGGCGCTCTTCTGACGCACCTCTAACGAATTTCTGTTAGAAACGCAGCGTATTTTCCGGTATTATGAGCGTAGATTGGCGCGACCAGTCCGGCATGAGCGCATCTAAGAGGTGTAACGCATACTCAGCGCAACAAGGATGGTTGTCATGCCTCTCATGGATGAGCAAATCCAGCAACAGGTTCGCGACTTGCTGAAGGCTCTCAAGTCTCCAGTGACGCTGAAGCTGTTCACCCAGGATTTCGAATGCGGCTATTGCCGGGAAACGCGCCAGATCGCCGAGGAAGTGGCCGAGCTTTCCGACCTGGTGACGCTGGAAGTGCACGACTTCGTGACCGACAAAGCCCTGGCCGAGCAAATGAGCGTGGACAAAATCCCCGCCATCGTTGTCCTGGGCGAAGACGGCAAGGATTATGGCATTCGCTTCTTCGGCATTCCTTCTGGCTACGAGTTCACGTCGCTGCTCGAAGCAATCTTGCTGGTGGGCACCGGGGAGTACGAGCTGCTGGACAGCACACGGGCATTCCTGGAGACGCTGCAAACGCCCCTGCACCTGCAGGTGTTCGTGACGCCAACCTGCCCGTACTGCCCGCGCGCAGTCATGCTGGCACACCAGCTTGCCTACGCTTCGGATAAGGTGACGGCGGACATGGTGGAAGTCACCGAATTTCCGCACCTGGGCCAGAAGTACAGCGTCTACGGCGTGCCGCGCACGGTGATCAACGAGCATACCTACATCGAAGGCGCAGTACCCGAACAGATGCTGCTGGAGAAGTTAAAGGCCGCCGTCCGGTAACACGCTTCGTGCCGGTCCGGCGGAACTCAACGGGTCGGTCTATCGGCCCTGGCAAACTGGGAATCAGCTAACTCGATGTGTTAAGGAGAGAAAGGCACATGAGCAACAAGATCAATATCGAACCGCTGGGCGCTCGTGTTCTCGTTCTGCCAATCGAAGGGGAATCGCAGTCGCCGGGTGGTGTGTTGCTGCCGGAGACCGCCAAGGAAAAACCGCAGCAGGGTACGATCGAGGCGATCGGCAACTCGGAAGACAGAACTACCGACCTGAAGGTAGGCGATCGCGTGCTGTTCCCCAAGTACACTGGCACCGAGATCAAGTATCAGGGCAAGACCTACCTGCTGATGAACGAAGAAGACGTGCTGGCCCGTATCAAGTAAGCGCGTCCATAGCCCCCTGCGCCGGGCGATCGCACCCTGATCGCCCGGTTTGCTTTCTGCCCCAGGGACAGGCGTCGGGGACGTGCAAAATATGTCGGGCATTTTGTCGCGCTTTGGTTTACTTCACCTCCAGGCTCGCATCGCTCGGCTCGCCCCGTCTCCATGCGGCGAATGTATTCCGGCGTCGGGTACTGGTCTGCCAGCCAGGGTGATAGTAGAATGTGAGTAAGCAGCAACGCCCTGCAGAGCGGGGAGAGCCGACCATGAACGCAACTCACCGGCTTCAGGATGTGCGCCCGTCGCCTATCGCCGGGCGCTGGTACCCGGCTGATCCGCTACGTCTGGCCCGTTCCGTAGACGACTACCTGGAACGCGCCAGCATTCCCCCGCTGAATGGCCAACTGATCGGCGTCCTGGCTCCGCACGCCGGACATCGTTACTCTGGCCCGATAGCCGGTTATGCCTTCAAAGCTGTGCGCGGACTGTCGGTAGACGTGGTGGCGCTGGTAGGGCCGTCGCACTACCCTTACAGCGCGCCCGTCGTCGCCACAGCACACGACGCCTACGAGACTCCGCTGGGTCTGGTGCCGGTAGACCGTGCGGCGCTGACCACTTTGCAGCGCACTCTGCCGCTGCATATGGTGCGCACCGATCCCGAACACTCCCTGGAAATCGAACTGCCCTTTCTGCAAAGGGTCTTGGGCGAGTTCCGCCTGATCCCTTTGGCGCTGGTAGATCAGTCCTATGCCTTCGCGCAGCAGGTCGGTCATGCGCTGGCGGAGTTACTGGCCGGGCAGAAAGCTCTGCTGGTCGCCAGTTCCGATCTCTCGCACTTCTACCCTCAGAACATCGCCCGCCGTCTAGACCAGACCGTGCTAGATGCAGTGGCCCGCTTCGACCCGGCAGAGGTGATCGCCGTTGAAGAGAAGGGCATTGGCTTCGCCTGTGGACGGGGAGCCATCGCCGCGGTGATGATCGCCGCCCGGCAGTTGGGAGCCGACACCGCGCAGGTCGTCGGCTATGCCACCTCCGGCGATGTGACTGGCGACACCAGCCAGGTCGTCGGTTATGGCGCGGCCCTGTTCTATCAGCACGACTCCGGGCAGGCGGACGCCTGAGTCAGCCGATGTTCGCCGAAGTCGCCGTCAACCGTCGTGTTCACAACACATTTCACTATCATATTCCCCCTCACCTGACCGGGCAGATCGAGCCGGGCCACCTGGTGAAAGTCTCTTTCGGCACGGCACACACGACCGGCATTGTGGTTGCATTGCACGAGCACGCCCCCATCCCGCAAACCAAGCCGATTCTAGAGCGCCTGGACCCGCTGCCGGTAGTCACGCCCGCTCAGCTCGCGTTGGCTCGCTGGCTGGCCCAGCAGACCCTCGCGCCCCTGGGGTTGTGTCTGTGGCTCATGCTGCCGCCGGGCATTGCCAAGCGAGGCGATTTCCTCTACACCCTGGTTGAGCCAGAGGCGACCGATCTCTCAAAGACACAGGTGCGGCTGGTCAGCCTGTTACAGCGGCGCGGCCCGCTGCGTGGCAAGCAGATCGCGCACGCCCTGCCGCGCGTCCGCTGGCAGAGCGCTTTGGCCAGTTTGGTCAAACGGGGCATTGTGCGGCAAGACCCATTGCTCGAAGGGCCAGACGTGCGCCCGAAAACCGTGCGCACAGCCCGCCTGAGCATCTCGCCCGACCGCATCGCCAGCATTGCGCCGCGGCTGGGGCGCGAGTCGCGCCGGGCCAATGTGCTGGAAGTGCTGCTGGCTGCGCGGCACCATCGCCTGGCGCTCAGCGCGGTGATGCTGGCCGTCGGCTGCACTCAAGGCCCAATCCAGACGCTGGCCGAAGCGGGCGATGTGCGCATCACCAGCGGCGAAACCTGGGTCGAACTGGCCGTGCCCCCCGCCGAGATGGCCGCGCGCCTGGCCGCCGGCGACTACCGCCGGGCCAAAGCGCAGCAGGCCGTGCTGGAACGACTGGTAGCCGCAGACGGGCCGATACCGGCACGTGAACTGAATCCAACCATCGTCAAAAAGCTGGAGAAGGCGGGCACGGTGCGGCGTTGGGTCGAGCCGCCCATGGTTGAGCTGTTGCGCAGCCCCGCAGAGACCGTCGAGCGCATCATCGAACTGCGCGGCGGCGCGCCCTATCTCGCCGTGTTGCACTATCTGGCCCAGGCGAGCGAGCCGGTGCCCGTGCGCGAAATCTACGCCGCCACCGGCACGCAGCTCACTCACCTCAAGCGCCTGGCCGAGGACGAGCTGATCTGCCTGGGCGAGAAGGAGATCGTGCGCGATCCGCTGGCCGGATACGACTTTATCCCCACCGTTGCGCCCCCACTCACGCGCGAACAACAGCGCGCCTGGGAAACAATCCAGCGCTATATGGATACGATTCACTGGGGCGCAATCTCGCCGCCGCTAGAGCAGTCCGGCGTCTTTCTGCTGCACGGGGTGACTGGCTCTGGCAAGACCGAAATCTACCTGCGCGCCGTTGAAAGGGCGCTGGCACAGGGCCGCCAGGCCATCGTCCTGGTGCCGGAGATCGCGCTGACGCCGCAGACAGTACGCCGTTTTGCGGCGCGTTTCCCTGGGCGAGTGGCCGTTGCGCACAGCGAACTTGCGCCTGGCGAGCGTTACGACACCTGGCGCAGGGCGCGCTCTGGCGACATTCACGTGATCGTCGGCACGCGCTCGGCGCTGTTCATGCCGCTGCCCGATGTGGGCCTGGTGATCCTGGACGAAGAGCACGACGATAGCTACAAACAATCGCCGCCTATCGCCCCGCCCTACTACCATGCCCGCGAGACGGCGATCGCGCTGATGCGCCTGACACGCGGCACCGTATTGCTCGGCAGCGCCACCCCCGACGTGGTGACCTATTTCCGCGCCGAACGGGGTGACTATCAGCTTCTCACCCTGCCCGACCGCGTGATCGCACACCGTGAGCGCATCGCCGAACTGACACGTCGCCTCAACGCCCCACAGGCCCGTTACCATCCCACTGACGCCGCAGATGCCGTCTATGCCGAGCTACCCGCCGTCCAGGTGGTAGACATGCGGGCCGAACTGCGGGCGGGCAACCGCAGCATCTTCAGCCGACTGCTGCACACAGCGCTAGGCGAAGTATTGGCGCGGGGCGAGCAGGCGATCCTGTTCCTCAACCGGCGCGGGACGGCCACCTTTATCCTGTGCCGCGACTGCGGCTATATCGCCACCTGCCCGCGTTGCAGCACTCCCCTGACCTATCACAGCCCGCGCGAGGCGCTCATCTGCCACTATTGCGGCTACAAAACGGCGCATATCACGGTTTGCCCGGCCTGCGGCAGTCAACGCATCCGGCACTTCGGCCAGGGCACCGAGCTAATCGAGTCCGCCGTGCGCAGCGAATTTCCCCAGGCGCGCACCATCCGCTGGGATGCCGACACCATCAGCGCCGGAGCCACTCACGACGCCATTTTGCACGCTTTCGCCGAACATCAGGCGGACATTCTCATCGGCACACAGATGATCGCCAAGGGGCTAGACCTGCCCCAGGTGACGCTGGTCGGGGTGATCTCCGCCGATACAGCGCTGGGCCTGCCCGACTACCGCGCTGCGGAGCGTACCTTTCAGTTGCTCACCCAGGTAGCCGGTCGGGCCGGTCGCGGCCCGCTAGGCGGGCGTGTGGTAGTGCAGAGCTATCAACCGGATCACTACGCCATCCGCGCCGCGGCCCAGCACGATTATGTCAGCTTCTACCAGCAGGAGCTGGCGTATCGTCTCGATCAGCGCTTCCCACCCTTTCGTCGCCTGGCCCGCTTCATCTTTCAGTACCCCACCGCAGATCGCGCCGAAGCCGAGGCTCAGCGGGCACGTCTGTTGCTGGAAGGACGCATTGCCAGCGGGCAATTCACGGCCACCGAAATCATCGGCCCCACGCCATGTTTCTTCGCCCGTCGCAACGATCTCTATCGCTGGCATCTGGTGCTGCGCGGCACCAATCTGCCCGCCCTGCTCGGCGCGCTCGACTTTCCTGAAGAGTGGATCATAGACCTCGATCCGGTAGATATGCTGTAGAATTGCAACAGCAGCTACTGGCACGTTCACGAGAGCAAAAGGCCGATGAATCAGCAGCGCAACAGGACGCCGTCTGTTCCAGAAAGCGATCCCTCAGAATGGGTGAGCCTGGGGGAAGCCGCACAGATCATCGGGGTGCATCCGGCCACCATTCGTAACTGGGCCGAACGAGGAGAACTCCCCTTCCGGCGCACGCCCGGTGGCCACCGGCGTTTCCGGCGGGCCGATCTGGAACAGTGGCTCGTCATGCATCGTATCATCCCACCCACCGAGGCTCAGGTGCTGGTACAGACAGCTTTGGGCCGCGCCCGCCTCCAAATTGGCGATCGCGAAAAGTTGATACACCATCCCTGGTATCAGCGGCTCAGCCCAGAAGCGCGCGAAACCATGCGCCGCCAGGGGTTGCGGCTGATGGACGCGCTGATCGATCACCTGGCCAATCCGGCTTCCGCCGCCGGGATGCAGGTTGCGCAGGATGTTGGCACCACCTATGGCCGTTTGCTCAAGGGGCAGGGAATGTCGCTGTCGCAGGCGCTACAGGGATACTTCTATTTCGTGGATTTCCTGATCGAAGCCGTGGTCCAACTGGCCGAAACCAATACCGCCCGCCCTGCTGCCACCTGGGGCGAAACGTTACGTCAGGTCAATCAGTTCACGCGAGCGACGCTGATCAGCATGATCGCCGTCTACGAGCGCGAGTGAAGCGCTCACCGCGCAGCCGCCGACTCTGTCAGCCAGCAGTCGGCGATTCGCGCGGCGTATAGGGTCGGCTGCCCGCACGAGTCAGGATGACCGCCCCCAGCCCTACCGACGCCAGGGCCGCCCCAATGATCAGCCCGATCCAGGCCGTAAACCAGAAGATGCCCCACACCCGCCAGAGGAGTGCCAGCACGATCCCGCCCACGCCCGCCGTCAGCATGGGCGGTTGCCGCTCCAGGCCCAGACGCTGCAACACGTACACGCCGGTTGGCTGTGCCAGGGCCGCCCAGCCCAGTATGGAGAGCAGGCCAAGTGTCAGCCATCCCAACAAGACGAGGGGCAACAAGACAACTGGCAACACCAGCAGCAACGATAGCCCGTATACAGCGGACACGCCCAGCGCCAGCAGAATGGTCAGGCAACCGACCCCGCCTGCGACTGCTGGCGCGCGGTAGATGGAAGCGGCCATGCGTCCCAGCGGGCGCGGGAAAACCGCCGTAAGCAACGCCGACAACGCCCCGAAGAACAGCGCGCCCGCCAGCGCCGTGCCCAGGCCAAACCAGAAGCTGCTGCGCCAGTCGGACCAGCCGGAGTCAATCGCTTTGGCGATGCTCACCCGGCTGCTACGGGCACATTCCTCCCTGATCGTCCCGCCGACCCGCGCCGCAGCGCCGCGCTGAAATTCCTTGGCGCACACCACCAGATCGCCGCTGATATTCGCCTCGTCCCCCAGCACAAAACGGTCGGCGACCACGATCACTTCGCCGTTTACCTGTCCGCGAATCGTCACCTGACTGCCCATGAGCGTGATATCGCCTGCGATACTGCTGCCGGGAGCCAGGGTGATATCTTGCGCTACGACCACCTGATCGCCGGAGCGGGTCTCGCCCGCAGCGAGCGTATAGGCAGAATTCAGGCTGAAACCGCCCAGGTCTTTGGCCGTGGACTGACAGGCGCTCAACAACAGCGCCAACCCTATCAGCGCCACGAACCACAGGCCCTTACGCAGTCGCGAAATGTTCGCCGGCATGATGCTCTCTCTTTCGCAGTGCCCGTTGCGCTACGGTTTGGAACGGCGGGCGAATGCGCCCCGCCCTCCCGTCACCCGCCGAATCAACCAGACCCACAAAGCGGTTATCGTCAACACAGCCGCCAACAGCCCTCCCACGAACGCTATATCTCCGGTCAACGTCCGCGCCTCTTCCGCCAGACTGAGGAGCAGCCCGGCCACATATCCCGCGGCGTCCAGAATGGTCTGCAAAACGGACGCCAGTGCGTCCGGATTGGTGATCACGCTCACGAAGACGAACAGCACCGCCCACAACACTGGCACGGCCAGCAGGGCCGCCACCAACAAGCCCAACGCCAACCCCAGGCCACGGCTGCGCCGCGCAAATTCTGGCATGGGCATACTCAGGATGGCCGCCATGACCCGCTCAGCGAAACCGCGCGACGGCGCGACCAGCGGCGTGGTGCGCAGCAACTCATCGGTCTTGCGCAGCCGTTCCCAGCGCGTGGTTTCTTCGGCGCTCTCTTGCAGACGGGCGTGCAGCACAGCCAGTTCCTGGTCTGCCAGTTCGCCATCGAGCGCGCGGTTCATCTGCTGTTGGAGTTTGATCTCATCGCGAGCCATCACGAATTCTCCAGCACAGGGTCAAGAGTAGACACAGGTCGGGACTCCAGGTAATCGGCCAGGGTCTGCCGGGCGCGAAACAGGCGGCTCTTGATCGCGCTCTCAGTGGTGCCCAGCATCTCGGCAATCTCCGCATAGGACAGGTCATACCAGTAACGCAGGATCACAGCCAGGCGATACTCCGGGTTGAGGTCGGCGAGCATCTCCTGCACCAGCAAATTGCGCTCGCTGGTGAGCAGCGCTTCTTCTGGGCCAGGAGTATCGCTGGTCAGTGCCGGATGCGGCGGCAAGGGTTCTTCCAGCGACAGCCAGATCAGCCGCCGCCGCCGCAGCCGATCTATGCAATGATTAGATGTGATGGAAAGCAACCAGGTCTTAAAAGGCCGCTCCGGATCATAACGGTCGAGATTGACGTAGGCGCGCATAAACGCTTCCTGCGCCGCGTCCTCAGCTTCTCCCCGCTCGTTCAGCATACGGTAGGCCAGGTTGAACACGTCCCGTTCGTAGCGCCGAACAAGTTCTCCAAAGGCCTGTGGATCGCCCGCCAACGTTCGCTGCACCCACAGGGCATCGCTGTCCTCACTCACAGGATCACCCTACCTGGTCGAACTGACGTTCACCCCTACTATGTATGATATACGCAGCCACTACCGCGCTGTTGCGCTGCGGCGCGATTTCAGTGGACAGGTCTTCCCTCGCGCAGTAGAATGCCCTGCATGGTGGGCCAGAGTGGCCCCATCCTGGTTTGCATTCTCTGCGGAGGCCGCCACGATGACTGTCATCTATCGCGAGTCCCATGCCGATCTGGCTTTGCTGATCCCGCGCCGCATCGCTGTGTTGGGCTACGGGCAAATGGGACGAGCCTTCGCCCTCAACCTGCGCGATAACGCGTTCGGGGTACTGATTGGCAACCGTGACGACGAATACGCGGAACAGGCCTACCATGATGGATTTGAGGTCACCTCCATCGCCGACGCGACCGAACGCGCCGACGTGTTGCTGCTCACCCTGCCCGACGAAATCGCTCCTCACGTCTACCTGCAGGATATTGCCTTTGGGTTGCGCCAGGGAGACGTACTGGTCTTCGCCTCCGGTTACAATGTGGCCTTCGGCTTCATCGAGCCGCCGCCCTTTGTGGACGTAGTGCTGGTCGCGCCGCAGGCCATGGCCACGCGGGTGCGCGAAAGTTTCGTGGACGGGTCGGGCTTCTTCAGCTTCGTGGGCGTAGCCCAAGATGCCTCAGGGCAGGCGTGGACGCGGGTGCTGGCCATTGCCAAGGCGCTGGGCGCACTGCGCCAGGGAGCCATCGAACTCACCTTCCAACAGGAAGCCGAACTCGATCTTTTCACCCATCAGGCCGTGTTGCCCGCGCTGCTCACCATCTTGCAGACCGCCGTCGAGGTGCTCAACCGCGAAGGCTTTCCCCCGGAGGCTGTCAGCACCAGCCTGTATCTTTCCGGCGAACTGGGCGACTTGCTAAGCCGCTGGGCACGGCAAGGAATCGTGCCCACCCTCGATCAGCACTCGCGCACTGCCGCCTACGGGATGCTCTCTCGCCTGGAACGCTTCCGCGAAATCCGCTACAGCCGTCAGATGGAGGCCATCCTCGATGCCATCCGGCGCGGTTCGTTCGCCCAGGAATGGACCGCTGAGTTCTCCGACGGCTACCCGCGCCTGCAAACCCTGCGTCGCCAAATCGAAGAGTCAGTCATGCACAGACAGGAGCAGCGCGTACTGCAACGGTTGACTTCGCATGAACAGTCTGCCCCCTGAAACGCTGACGGGTCAGATCGGCTCGATGTGTTCTTCCGTCCAGGCGTCATAGCGCCGGCGCAACTCGGAGACCACCGGCCCCACGCGCCCGTCACCGACCGGCTGTCCATCAATACGGGTGATCGGTACCACACCACGGCCAGCGCTGGTGAGCATGGCCTCGCTCAGACGTGACACCTCGTCGCGGTGCACAGCCCGCAGTTCCACCGGCAGCACCTCCGGAGCCAGCGTCAGAATGGCCTTGCGCGTGATACCATGCAAGACTCGCTCTTTCTCGGTGCGCAGCACACCATCCAGCACGCCGTAGAAATTGCTGGACAGCCCTTCCAGCAGACAACCGTCCGTCCCCACCAGAATCGCCTCGTATACGCCCGGAGGCAGACTCTCGAAAGCGGGCTTGCGCAAGATCATCCAATCGGTCGTCTTGACTACTGGATTGGGCCGCACCAGCGGGGTGGTGATCACGTGTGCGCCCTCGCGCACGATCGCCTCCGGCACGGGCTGCAACGGTTCCAGCGCCAGGTAAACCCAGTCGGGATGTTCATAGGAAACGGTGATGCGAAACTTGGCATCGGGGAAACCGGCCTGCTGCAGCAGTTCGCGCAGAGCTGCACGCAGTCGCGGACGATCCAGCTTCAGGGGAATGTTGACCAGATGCGCCGACTGTTCGAGCCGGTCGAGGTGCGCATCCAATAACAGGGCATGATCGCCGTGAAATGTCCGCGCCACGGTATAAACGCCGCGCGGCTCATACTGCACCGCCTCACTCAGCGAATGAGCCACATAGGGTGTGGGCTGCAAACTGTTGGGCGTCAGGATGTAAGTTGGAATGGTCTGCACGATCTGGGCCATGGGTTACCTGTTGTCTGGATCGGGGCAAGCTAACCTATTCATCTTACAGCAAAACCTACGGCCTGTATATAGCGATCACGGAAGGGAGCCGGTCGAAGGAAGGCAAGACGCGCTGATACGCCGGAGTGCGAATGGTCATGCCGGTCGAGCGCCCCCCGTCCAGCGCAAAAGCAATCGTCAAATCGAGGTCAGTGCCGAGCAACCACGCCTGCAAATCCGCCAGCCCGATCAGGTTGTGCGTCGCGCCGAAGAGGATCCGCCCGAAGCGATCCTGTCCCACCCATGTCCGGCGCGAGCGCTCGTCGAAGCCCGGCCCCTGGGCCGCCAGCGTCCCCCCTTCGAGCAGCAGCGGGAACGCCTGCACCGCCTGCCACAGCGATTCCCCTTGATAGGGTTCTGTCACCAGCGAGCGGACGCGCATCCCTGCCCCGTCCACCTGCAACATACCCCCGAAGCCAGTGAATGATCGCCCGTATACCTGCCCATCGCTGACCAGCAGCCCCAACGCCCGATTCGCTTCGTCGAAGAAGGCCCCATTAACGATGATCTGCGCTTCCGGCAGTGCTTGTTGCCACTCGGCCAGCGAATGGGCCTCGCCCGGCGTGTAGTGCACGCGCAACGTCACCGTTGCCGGATCGAGGCGTACCACAACCATTGTGCCTCGCGCCAACAGTGAAGCGACTGGCAAATCCATCTCGCGCACCTCGATCCCCGGCGCGATCGCCATCCAGCCAGCGGCGGGGTCGGCAGGCAGAGGAGAGGCAGTAGGCAGAACGTGACCGGCCCGCGACAGATTGCAGCCCCACAGCGCCAGCAGAGCCAGGCACACGCTCGACCTCTTGACAGCGCGCTGGAGCATCTTTGCGACAGATAGTCTCATGTATCGGTTTCGTCCTGATCCTGTTGGTTGCGCTCAACGCGCTTGCGCTGCAGCAGACGGGCGGCCAGGGTCTCCTGCGGCTTAGGAGGTTCCGCCGGAACTCTGGGGATGCGCCGCGAAGCACGCTCTGACGGCGCAGAAGGGCGTTCGCCGGGCTGCGGGGAGGGCGCGTTCTCGCTGACTCGCTGTCGGCGGGCGCGCTCCTTGGCCCCCAGCAGGCGATCCATGTGCTCCGGACGACCTTTGACGAATGGCTCAGCGCGGCGCAGGTGTAACCAGTCTGCCAGGCGGGCCAAGTCGCCGCGCGTCACCACCAGCCGCCGGATGCCCACGTCTACCGGCAACAGCCACAGCGCCGCCCCCACCAGATAGGGCCACAGGGGTTGGGCCGCCCGTTCCTGGCGCAGGTCATGGGCGAAAGCAGCAGCCGGTTGCTCGGCCAGCGATCCGCCGCCGGTTAGCTGAGACAGAGACTGCAACAAAGCCTCGCCGCTCTTGCCAGAGGCCCCCACATCGCGCAACGCATATTCGGGGGAATAGCCCTGCACCCACCCTGCCGTCTGCATGATGGTCTGCGGCGTCAAAGTCTGATCTGTCTCGGCGGTGCTCCCTGCCACGGTGACGAAATAGGCCCCTTCGCCGGTCGGCGTGAAGGTGCCTTCGTACTGCCCTGGCGCGACCTGCTGAAGCGGGATCACTGTCGTCGTCAGATCGCTACCGACGACCGCCGCCTGCAGAACCAGGCCGTTCAGGAAACCGCCCTGACTATCGCGCGCCGACACCCTTACGACAGCGTCCTGGCCCCGCTCGCGAATCGTGGTTTCCACATTGGCGGTGTTCCCGCGCGCCATCGTCCAGCGCACGACCCGGTTCCAGAAGTCGGCGTACCCTTCCCAGCCGATCCAATCCGCCCCCCAACGCGAACTGGCATCGGACGTGAAGGCCACGGCACGCCCCAGGCCATATTGCCAGGCGGCCAGGATCGGATCGTCCTGCGGGCCGCGCAGGAGGACTGTCGCCAACTCTTTGGCGCTGGTCGCCACGTAGCCCCGCAAAGGCGGTGTGCTGCTCAGGCCGCCCAGGATCGGGTGAGAGGGTGCCGAGACGGTCGGCACGAACGGCTCTTCCTGGATATAAGCCCGCGTTGCCAGCAACGTTTCGGCGGTGAAGATCGCCGGGATGGTGCTCACATCGAGCACCAGATGAAACTGCCCCCGCCCCGCCCGCGCCACTTCCTCCAGCCAGCGGGCATAGTCCTGCCCCACTGCCACCACCGAGGTTGTGATGCCATAATTCTCGTACATGCGGTCAACAGCCAGGGCGATCCCGCTGGGATCAGCTCCGCCATCGGTCAACAGGATGATGTGCTTCAGTTCCGAGGGATCGTTGCGCAACAACTGGTCGGCGGAGAGAACCGCCTGGCGGATGTTGGTGCCGCCGCCCGGTCGCAGCGACCCCACCAGATCGCGCAGGCGCTGCCGGTTGATCTCGTCGCCCACAGGCTGGATTTCCACCACATAGTACGCGCTGACATCAAACGAGACCACGCCCGTGCGATCGTTGTCGTTGAGCAGGTCGAACGAACGTACTACCGCTTCCTTGGCCAGTTCCAGGTTAGATACGCCTCCGGAACTGGAAAGCTCCATGCTCCCCGACCGGTCGAGCACGAAGAGCATGGTCAATTGCGGCACGCGCCGCTGATCGCGCAGGCGCATCTCCACCGGCAACGTCTCTTCCAGCGGCGTCTCGAAATAACCGCCCACGCCGAAGCTGTTCGGCCCGCCGATGACAACCAGACCGCGCCCCAGGTCGCGTACATAGGCCTGCAGATACGCCATGCGATCGGCAGCCAGTTCCGCCGCTGAGACGTTGGCCAGGATGACGCTATCGTAGCTGCTTAGCGGAGCCAGACCAATGGGCAGGTCGCGCGGCCCTTGCACGTCCACCTGCAGGCCAGAGGCAGCGAGCACTGTCCGCAGCGAGGCAATTTCGCGCCCATCCGAGGTCACCAGCAACACACGCGGCGCGCCGATCACTTCCGTAAAAGCGGCCAGGTGATTGTTCTGGTAGAACGTATCCGCGCCGCGCGGCTCGACCACGACATCGAAGTCCACGAACCCCGGCTGTGCAGCCGTCACCTCGAAGACCGTGTTGGTCAGGCCGGGCTGCAACACCAGTTCCCGCTGCTCGATGATGCGCCCGCGCGACAGCACACGCACTTCTACACTGGAATCCAGGCGGTTCGTCGCCAGGGTGATCGTCACCGAGAAACGCTCACCCTGATTGACCAGCGCTGGCACATCCACCGCTGCCACCAGCACCTCTGGCCCTGCTCCCTGCAACACTTCCAGAGGAGCCAGCGCCACGTGATCGATCTGTACCTGACTGGCTGCGGCCAGCCGCGCTACCTGCTCCGCATCGCCTACTGTTTGTATCCCATCGCTGAGGATGACCATGCGCTTGGCCGTATCGGCGGGGAACAGCGCCAATCCCACGCGCATGGCCTCGGCCAGATTGGTATTGCGCCGCCCAGGGTTCGCGCCGATCTGCACCAGTTCCAGCCGGTCGGTGATCGGCACCTCCACCTGCGCGTCCGCCCCGAAGACCACAACCGCCGCCTGATCCTGATCGCCCATTGCTTCCGCCGCACGGCGCACATACTCTACCGCCGCGCTCTGCTGGGCGGGCGACACGCTGTCGGACACATCAATCAAGAAGACCACTGCCAGCTTATCGGCCAGACGATGGCGCTGGAGTCCGGCCAGCGCCAGCACCAGCAACAACACGATCAGCAGCCGGATCGCCAGGCTCAGGGCATCGCGCAGTCGGCGGTAGGCCAGCCGCGGCCAGCCCAGAACAGCCACCACAGGCAGCAGAACCAGCAACCACAGTGCAGCGGGATTCGTGACGCTCATCCGCTCAGCCCGTCCCGGCGATGCGCCCGCCCCAAGCGCCAGACACGCCGTCGCCAACTGCCCATTGTTCGTTTCCCCGGTCCGGTTAATACCAGGCGCGGCGTGCGGCGCAACGATCGCTGATAGACCCCCCATTCCACCAGCAACAAGAGCAACCCGATCGCCGCCGCCCAGGGCCAGAACTCGCGTCGCCCGGTCTCCTGACGGGCATTCTGGCTCACCTCGGTCGTGCCCACAGTGATGCTGCTGCGCGGCGCAATCTGACTTTCAGCGGGATCGAACAGGTTGACAGCAAACTGCTCGCTCTCCAAAGCCACACCATCGTCCCGCAACGTCACCGTATACAGCCCTGGTTGCAGAGTGTCGGCAAACACAGCGGTGCTGGCCTCGGCGCGCAGCGTTACACTGTGCCCGTCCGGTCGGCGGATCACCGCTTCGTCGGCATCGCCAAGGAAACGCACCGTCACCGGCGCGCCCGGCGGCAGGCTCGCAGAGGCATCGGTGATGCGAGACGGCGAGAACCAGGCAGCCAGTTCCGCCATCAGGATTGGCCAGGCGGGTTGCAGTACCATATCCGTGTTGGGATAACGCACATCGAAGGGCAAGATCGCTACCTGGCGCGTCCCGACTTCACCCGCCACCACCAACGGGTAGCCGTCCACCTCGGCCAGCACCGTCGCCCAGCCGATTTCGCTCAGCGCGCGCATCCGGGCGATGCGTACCTGACTCAAGTACACCCCCAGATTGCGCATCCGCGCGTCCTCCGGGTTGACCTGCACGGCTCCTACGGGCGTATACTCTGCTCCCACCTGGAAAAAGGCCGCGCTCACAGGCGGATCGATCAACAGCAGATCGCCTTCCGGCAATGTCGGCGGCAGCGCGCGGTCGAAGACGTAGAGGTCGAAAGGCTGTGAGGGCAATTCGTCGGTAGAGGCCACCAGATACAGTTCCACCCCGCGTAGGCTGCGAAAAATCTGTTCCAGGAACAGATTTTCGTCGGTCACCAGCAACACGCGCCCCGCCCCCAAACGCTCGCGCACGGCAACGGCGTTGTTGTCGGCGCGCAGATAGTCCCGCTCTCCTGCTCGCGCGGGCAGCGTGAGCCGCGCCGCCAGTGACTGAAAAGTTGGTGGCAACTCGACATCGAAGATATCTACGTATCCCTGCGCGGGCACGGCGTAACGCCGCGCCGTGTACAGCACATCGCTGCCATCCAGCCGCACGTCGAGAATGACTTCGGCGGACTCGTCGCCATAGTTAGACAGTCGCGCGAACAGTTGCGGGGGTTGCCCTGGCAACGAGGCTACTGCCAATGCCGAAATCGCCAGGTTGTCGCCGCGCTCACCGACCGGCACATAGCGCACCTCCCCCGGCACAGGCGGCAGGCCAGGCGGCAATCCCCCGTCGGAAATGATGACTACCTTCAGGTCGCTCACTCCCACCGCGCCCGCCGCGGCCAGAGTCAGGGCGGATTGCCAATCGGCGCTACTCTGGCCGGGGGCAGCGTCGCGGATGGCCTGGCGCAAGATCACTCTGTCGCGCGAAGCCGCCGCGAGCACCTCCGGCACCGCCCCCACCCGTATGACCGTCATCGTGTCATCCGGCCCCAGCGTATCCACCAGTTCCAGGGCGATTTCCTGTGCGCGGGCAAAACGGCTGGGCGACACATCGGTTGCCCCCATGCTGGCAGACGCATCGAGTAACAACACCATGCGCCCCGTGCTGATGGTGCTGATCTCCCCGAAGGGGCGGGCCAGTGCCAGCACCAGAGCCAGCAAAGCAAGCAGTTGCAGCACCAGCAGCCAGCTAAAGCGCAGGCGCTGCCAGGGGGCGTTGGCCTCGCGGTCGCGCACCAGTTGTCGCCACAGGAAGGTACTGGAGATCGGCAGCTCAATCCGGCGCAGGCGCAGCATGTAGAGCATGATGATCGGCAGCGCCAGTGCGGACAGAGCCAGTGCCAGCGGTGTGAGCAGCGACATGTTATTCGACCATAATCTCTACCGGCAGCACCACATGATCGGCACCGCCGACGACAGGCACCCGCGCGCCGGTCTGCGGGTCGTAGAAGCCCACTTCCAGGCGCGCCGGGCCACGATAGAGTCGTCCCTCGTCGTTGAAAACCAGGCGATAGGTGTCAGCCAGATACTCGCCTGCTACCCAACTGGTCGTGGGGCGCATCCCACCAAGCGGCACCTCGTCGTGCTGAGCGATAACGCGCCCGGCTTCGCTGAGCAAGTGCGTGAAGACGCGGTAGGAGGTGCCAGGTGTATCGGTAGCCTGCCAGATAAGCGTCAGACTTAGCGTCTCATCGGGTGACACAGTCGTTTGCGCCACGCTGAAACCTTCCAGCACGGCCACACCCACGAATTCGCTGCGCACGGGCACGTCGAAAGGCGGCGGGGCAAAGAGCCGTTCGGTGCGCTCAACCATGTACTGCGCCAGGGTCACCGGCTCCATGCTGGGCGCTTCTAACATCAGCTCCGCCGGGCCTTCAGCTTCTGGCGGGACAAGGAAAGCGTGCCAGTCCAAGCTATACGGGGCAAAAGCCCGCACCGGCTGTGCCACACGCCAGCCTTCGCCCTGGAGAACAAGCGTCGCTGCCGTCCAGGGATCGCTGCAACAGGTTGGCGTGACCATCCAGCGCAACGTCACGCGCACCTCCTGCCCGACGCTGAGCATCCCGCCCCGCGCATCGTGCCCCACCAGAGCGATCCCCTCCGCCACAGAGACCAGCGGCGAGGGCGTTTGTCCTACCAGTGGCGCAGGAGTGCGCAGCGTCACCATCGCCAGGGCCAGCGTCCGCCCCGCCGGAACCCCATTCACCAACCGATCCACCCCATCAGGATGCCTGGCGCTGAACAAAATCACCTGAGCCGCGTACTCCCCCGGCGGCGCGCCCGCCGGAAAACGCAACAGGCTGAAGGCTTCGCCCGTCTGACCAGTTCTCCAGGCCGAAGTCGGCACCTGTTCGTCGGTGCGGATGTCGCTATCGCTGCGAGCCAGTATCCATCCCGGCGGATCGAGCGTCACCAGCCGTGCCGACACGCGCCAGTCTTCATCCGTCGGCGTGTGCGTCGCCCAATGGGTGCGCAAACAGACGGTTGACACACCCGCCAGGGTTGCTTCGCTCAGGCTGAGCACCCCATAGTCGGCCACCGCGTTTTGAACAGGCGTGAATGCAAGCGGGCGCTCCAGCACATAGGCGGTGCTGACCAGGCCCTGCACCGTGACCGATCCCGTCCGCCGCCCTGCTGCTTCCAGCAGGCAAGGGTACATGCCGCGCACGTCGGCAGGCAACTGAAACCAGGTCAATAGCTCCACATGCAGCGGAGCGCCGTGTTCCTGCAGAGCCTGGTTGATGGCCTGGATCGCTTCGTCGGCGCTGCTGTGCAGGTCTATGCCCAGAACACGGGCGGTGATGCCCATCTTGTCTGCGTAATACACTTCCAGAGCCGGTTCCCAGCCGTAGGGGATCACAATCACGGCATCCGCTGGCAGCGTCGCGTAATGGGCGGCAATGGCGCGGAAATCATCGTGCTGATAGGCGGGCGTATCAAAAAGGGCCACGAAGCTTGCCGCTCCCACCCCTGCTCCCAGTGCCAGCAACGCCGGCCCCGCCAGCCGCACCAGGTCTTCGCGGCCCGGCAGAGAATGCGCCGCGACAGCCAACAACATCACCGTCGCCGGGACGCCCGCCACATAGTAGCGCGGATGAAAATCAATGTTCGCCGCCTGCAATTCCAGAGTACTGAGCAGGGGCAACAACAACGCCTGCGAGAGCAGCAACAAGGCGGGCCGTCGCCGATTCCATAGCAGGATAGCTCCGATCGCCGCAAGCATGACCAGGCCAAACGCCGCACTGCCCACCTCCACAGCGCGTTCACGTCCGATCATGGCAGGCAGCGGAGCGAAATAGCCGCGCCAGATATCCCAGGCCAGGCCAGGGGAAAAACGCGGCGGCGTGTTGATTGGCGTACCGCTGGGCGATTGACCGAGCAACCAGGGCAAATAGGCCAGCAGCAAGGCAGCCTGCCCTGCACTCCAAACCGCCAGCAAGCGCCACTGGCGCTCCGCCAGCCACACCGCGCCTACAGTCAGGTTCAGCCAGGCCACCACCGGCACGCTGAGATTATGCGTATAGAGCAATGCCAGTTCAGCGATCCACAGGGCAGCCCACTGAGACCGGCGGGCGGGATTCGCCAGCAGCCGGTCGGTCAGCGCCAGCAGAAGCACAGTGAGCAGGGGCACAGCCACATAAGCGCGAATCTCGCGGGCGTAGGCCCATAACAGGGGTGAGAGCGCCAGCAAGGCCGCCGTCAGCAATGCGGCATGACTCCCTGCCCAGCGTCGGACGAGGCGTGCAGCCAGGGCGATGGTGAGCATGTCGAGCCATACTGAGCCATAGCGCAACGCCAACGCCGAGTCGCCCGCGCCGCGCCACAGCAGGTGCAACGTCGTGTAGTACAGAGGCGGTGTGTTGTCGTCGGGCGTGTGAATGGGGTCGCGGATGGCGCGGATAGACCAGCCCTCGTCGTGCCAGACGCTCGGCTCGCCCACATTCCACAGCCGCAACGCGAACGCACCCAGCAGGATTAGCAACAACGCCAGTTGGACTGACAGGGATGCTCTGGCCGTCATCATTGCACCACACGCGCCCGGCGCAGTTGTGCCAGGATCACCTGTTCCCAGGGGGTGCTGGTCACCAGGGGGACAAAGTGAATGCCGCGCCGGGCACACAGCGCCCCGATCTCCGCC
>CAKZOB010000088.1 GCA_937135955.1 uncultured Anaerolineales bacterium
ACGCCGCGCCCGACAGACACCTTCACGCCGACTTTCACCCCCAGCCCAACGGCCAGCGTCACGCCGCGCCCGACAGATACCTTCACGCCGACTTTCACGCCCAGCCCGACGCCCGATCTCAACGCGACGGCGGCGGCGCTGGTGGCGCTGCGCCTGACACAGACGGCGCAAAGCTGGACGGACACCCCCACGCCGGATATCGAGGCGAGCGTGGTGGCGGCGTTGACTGGTACCGCTGCCGCCTGGACAGATACCCCTTCGCCGACGTTCACCTGGACGCCCAGCTACACCCCGTCGCCGACGCCGACGCCCACCAGCACCCTGTCGCCGACGCCTTCTGTCACACCGTCGCCGACGCGCACGCCGCGCCCCACGGCCACGCCGCGCCCCACGCGCCCCCCATCGTGCAACGAGATGCCCTTCCGCATGAAGGTGGGCGAGGGCGGGCGCACCACGCTGTTGCCGGCGGTGCCGACCAATGTGCGCACCGGCCCGGGACTTAGCAGCCCGCGCTTCCAGGAGATTCCGCCGGGGCAGATGTTCGAGGTCATCGGCGGGCCACAGTGCGCCGACAACATCGCCTGGTGGCAGATCACGGTCTACGACCGCAGCGGCCTGTGGACGGGCTGGATCGGCGAAGGGCAGAACGGGACGTACTGGATCGAGCCGTTCGACACCGGCCCAGTCAGTTGCAGCGGGGCGTTACCGCCGCGCCTGGTGCCGGGCAAGACCGGGCGTGTTACCTTCACCCCGCCGGTGCCCAGCAACGTGCGCAGCGCGCCGCGCGTCACGTCCGACAACGTCATCGGGCAGTTGCAACCGGGGCAGCAGTTCACGGTGGTATCCGGGCCGGTGTGCGATCAGGAACGCCTGTGGCGCTGGTGGCTGGTGCGCACGCCGCGCCTGGAGGGATGGGTCTCTGAGGGGCAACCCGGCCAGTACTGGCTGGAACCCTGGCCTTGAAATAAAACCGGCCGCCCTGCCGTGCGCGGGGCGGCCTGATAACGGTCATGTGGAAGCGGGCTAGCCCAGCGAAAGCGCCCACGGCTCCGGGATGGCCAGGAACATCAGCGCCGACGCGGCCAGGGCCAGGTTTTTGGAGAACTGTACCAGCTCCATCGTGCGCGTTTGTGGATCGCTCACGGTCCAGAAGTTGTGCATGATGAAAGCGGTCGGGACCAGGAAAATAATCAGCAGCGCCACGCCCACGTCCGGATAGATTCCCAACAGCACGCTCAGGCCGCCGAGCAGCAGTATCACACCCGTGCCCAGAGTCGCCAGGGTGGGGAATGGTACGCCCTTGGATTTGGTATAGCCTGACATGGCTTTGAGATTCAAGATATGATTGGAAGCGTTGTACAGGTAGAACAGGCCGAGCACAATGCGCCCGATGAGAAACAATGCGTCCGTCATGTTTTCCTCCTGGTGGCTTGACGGTGGTCTACTCTTATACTTCCTTTATGGAAGTAACTACACAATAAAAAGTATAATAAGGAATAGCGTTTGTCAAGCGCGCCAGGCATTTTCCGACGAAGTTCTAACAGACAGGATCACTCGCCATGGCCCATCACGTCCCCGATCACTGTCCTATCGCCCGCACCGCTCGCCTCATTGGCGACACCTGGACGCTGCTCATCGTGCGCGATCTGATGCGCGGACACAGGCGCTTCGGCGAACTGGAAGAGTCGCTCAGCGGAATCAGCCCCAAGACCCTCTCGCAGCGCCTGAGGATGCTGGAAGCGGCGGGGGTGATCACCCGGCAGGCTTTCGCCGAGATTCCCCCGCGCGTTGAATATGCGCTGACCGAGAAAGGTCAGGCGCTGATTCCCATCATCGAGGCCATGGAGGCGTTCGGCGAACGCTTCCCGGAGGATGCCGGGGTCGAATGAAAGACACGGCTCGCCAGTGAACGGGCCAACAGAAAGTAACACGCCGGAGAGTGGGCGATGCCCCGTTCACAGATTGTCGTCCCGCCCCCGCAACAACGGCGACTGAGCCGCCGCAGTCGGCAGATGCGTGCTGTCTGGCGCAATGTGCGCACGATCTGGCGCGAGTTTCGCCTGCCGCTCGTGGTGCTGCTGCTGGCGCTGTTCGGCGGCGGCTGGCTCTATGGCGAACTGTGGGTGCGCGCCGGGCACGAACGTATCCCCTATGCCGACCTGCCTTACACCATGCTGGCCTTGATGATCCTGGAAAGCGCCACCGAAATGCCGCGCGAGCCACAGTTGATCATCTTCTGGTATCTGATGCCGCTCATCGCGCTGTACGTGGCCGGACGGGGCGTGCTCGATTTCATCAACCTGTTCTACCGCAACGATGCGCGGCACAATTCCTGGGAGGAAGCGGTGGCCTCGACATACTGGGATCACATCATTGTGCTGGGAGTGGGGCACCTGGGCACGCGCGTCATCCGCGCCCTGGTGTCCATGGGGTTCGAGGTGGTGGCGATAGACCAGCAGAGCAACACTGAGAAACGGGCCGAACTCGACCGCCTGCACGTGCCGCTGGTGCTGGGCGATGGCCGCCTGGAAACAACGCTGGACAAAGCGGGCATTCGCAAGGCCCGCGCGCTCATCGTCTGCACGTCCAACGATCACATGAACCTGGAAGTGACCATGCGTGCCCGCGATCTTAACCCGGACGTGCGCATTGTGGTGCGCGTCTGGGAGGATCACTTCGCCCGCCAGATTCAGCGCTTCATGAACGTGGCGGCGGTGCTCAGCGCCACCGACCTGGCCGCGCCGGTGTTTGCCTCGGCGGCGCTGGGCATTGACATTACACAGACGCTCGACATCAACGGCGTGGACTATAGCATGATCCGCCTGCAGGTCGCGCCGGATTCCTTCCTGGATGGGCAGACAGTCGGCGCGCTGCAGGAGGCCGAGGACATGGACATCGTGCTGCACAATCACGACGGGCAGGTCACCGTACACCCCGCGCCGGAGACCGTCGTCCGAGCGGGCGACATAGTGGTGATCTTCGCGCAGCACAGCAAAGTGATCGACGTGGTGGCGCGCAACGAGCGGCGCCGTTGACCTGCCATAACCCCGCTTGGGCCAGCAAAAGAGATGCCCCCTCTCAATGGACATGCGCAGAGAGGGGGCACAGAGCGCGTCAGCGCCGGGCAGAGGTGAGGCCCATCGGCTCAGCACTCGCTAAAGCCGCATGAATAGCACTTGCGGCAGCCCTCTTCATTGACCAGCGTGGCCGCGCCGCATTCCGGGCACAGGTCGCCCTGGGGTTTCGCTTCGAGTTGCAGCGGGAGTTGCTCTGCCGGAGGCTGGGACGTCGCCACGCTTTCGTCTCCGGCGTTCTCCTCGCTCTCGTTGAGGTACTCCTGCAGCACCTGCGAGATACCGTCTGGCAGGCTGCTGACGCGGTATGGCCCGAAGCCGATGGCCCGCACACCGCCGATGCCTGCCAGTTGCCGCACCACCTCGCGCAGACGGTTGCGCGGCGGCACCGGCGAGACCAGCCGCAGGATGTAGGAGATGAGTCGCCCCAGCGCCTCGGACACCGCCGCCGTATCGGAACCGGCCTTGGCCGTGTGAATGAAGACTTCGAAGGGTTGCCCTTTGCCTTCGCCGTTCTCGTTGACGGTGACGTAAGTGGCCCCCAGCGGCGTTTCCACGCGGTAGGTCTTGCCTTCCAGGAAGCGCGGGCGCGGTTTCTTCTCTTCGTTGAACAGGCGAATCTGCGAGGTAGGCTGTTCGCCCTTTTCTTTCATCTGCCGGGTCTTGGCTGTCTCCAACACCACCTTTTCGCGGCTGCCGGTCACATAGACAGTCATGCCCTTGCAGCCGAGCTTCCAGCCCAACTGATAAGCCGTGCGCACGTCATCTTCGGTGGCAGTAGCAGGGAAGTTAATAGTTTTGCTGATGGCGTTGTCGGTGAACACCTGCAAGGCCGCCTGCATCCGCACGTGTTCTTCGGCGGTCACGTCCCCGCTCACCACGAACACGCGCTGTATCTCCTCTGGCACGCCGGGCACATTCTGGCAGGTGCCGGTGAGGTTGACCTGTTCGACGATGGCGGCGATCTGCGCATCGTCCAGCCCCGCGCGGCGCAACGCCCGTTCGAACAGCGGGCTGGTGTATTGCAGCGCGATCTGCTTGCCGTTGTCGTTGACATAGCGCGTATAGGCCAGGGCGAAGACCGGTTCGCAGCCGTAGCCTTCGATCCCCGCTACCGTCGAGATGGTGCCGGTGGGCGCGATGGTGAGTTGCGCTCCGTTGCGGATGCCATGTTGCTTGATCCCCTCCACAATCTGCGACCAGTCCAGCGGCGGGCGGCCCCAGTCGCGCGTGTAGGGGACGAGTGGCTGGAGCGGCTGCCACAGCAGGTTGTCGGGGTCGTAGATGCTACCTTTGAGGGCCGGGAACGGGCCGCGTTCTCTGGCCAGGGCGATGCTGGTGCGCATGGCATGATAGCGCACGAACTCCATAAGCTGGCTGGCGAATTCCTGCCCGTCTTCCCCACCATAGCGAATGCCCAGCACATACATCACGTCGGCCAGGCCCATGATGCCCAGCCCGATACGCCGCACGCGGTGCGCGGCCTCCTTCAGTTGGGGCACAGCGGGCACGTAGGCATTGGCGGTGACCACGTCGTCGAGGAAGCGCGTGGAAAGCTCCACCGACTCGGCCAGTTTGTCCCAGTCCAGGCGGTCGTCGGGGGTGAGATGCTGCGCCAGGTTGATGCTGCCCAGGCAGCAGTTTTCGAACGGACCCAAAAATTGTTCGCCGCAGGGGTTGGTGGACTCCAGCTCGTACAGATGTGGGACGGGATTCTGGCGGTTGGCTGTGTCCAGGAAGAGCACGCCCGGCTCGCCGTTGTGATGCGCCTGCCGCACGATCAGGTCGAACAACTCGCGAGCGCGCACCGTCTCCCACACCGAGCCGTCCTGCGGGTTGACCAGATCGAAGTCGGCATCTTCTTCGACGGCGCGCATGAAGGCGTCGGTGATGCCCACCGAGATATTGAAGTTGGTGATGGCGTTTTCGTCGGTCTTGCAGGTGATGAACTCGCGGATGTCGGGGTGATCCACGCGCAATACGGCCATGTTCGCACCGCGTCGTGAGTTGTGCGTCACCCAACCGCCCGCCAGGTAGGTATGGTTGTCATCAACCTCCAGATCGAGTGTCAATGACTCACCTGCCGGTTCCACCGCTGCCACTCTCACGAACCACAGATCGTTCAGCGGGCGTGCGTGCGCGGCAAACTCCTCGGACTGCCTCTTGAGCAGTTCGTAACCGGAGAGTGTCAGTTGCCGTTCGCCGCGGACATAACGCAACAACTGTTTGCGTAACCAGGGATCGCTGGCGCGCAGCTTCTTCCCTGTCCCACGCCCTCGCGCGTCAATTTGCGGCAGGGTGATCGCTTCCAGCACTGGCTCGACCCAGTAACTGGCATTAGGTAACGGATACGTCGTCTCACGTGTCAGGTCGGGTGCAAACTCCAGGCAGGCGGCGAACCGCGACGCAGGGTCACAGCCAATGCGCTCGCGCCACGCTCTCAACCCCACGAAGGAGTGTATACGCAAGGCGAACATGGGCGCAGTCCCGTAGTGATTGGCGCTCTGCGGCTGATGCGAGATATGCACAGGACATCCCAGGCCGATTAACAACACTGCCACTTCGCGGATAAGCTGCTCCGAACTGCTCATCAGGAGCGGATAGCCATGCTGGATCGATCCGTCCGCTTCAAACAGGCCGCGCAGATACGCGCCCACGACTTCTGGCGGACTCTGGCGGATCAGGCGCGGCACGCGGGCGCGCGTGCTAGCCGGTTTATCCAAACCGTTGAGCACCAGGAAATCTTTGACGGCCCGGTTGTCTACCCAGAAGGTGACCGAAGCGTCGTCTGCTTTCTGCTGACGGTGCACATGAATCTGCTCGCCGAACAGTCGCTTGAAGAGCATCGGCATGCTGGAGAGCAGGTAACTGCTGTGAGCGACGGTCACGCCTACTCGATGATCGTCATCGCCGCTTGCTACAAACCCATCACCGGTCAGATACCCCAGGAAGAAAGCCAGCTCTTCATCGAGCACGGACGGGAACGTGGGCCACACCTGGTTGCCGTGCCGACGCACAGGCTGCCTGAGCGCCTGGAGCCGCCCCCGGTGCTGTCCTAGTTTGACCAGGATGGCATCGCCGGGCTGCAGTTCATCCAGCCGCCGCCAGGCTGGGCCATCGGTCGTCATGACTTTCACTTTATGGTTGTGCGTGCCAGTCAGTTCCAGGCCCTCTTGCGTGCGGACGCGCCGTACCGGCGCAACGCCATTGCAATAGGCCTGCCGCGACTCGCGCTGTCCCTCATCGGTGGCAACAGTCAGCCGATGGGGACGCCAACCTGGCTCCTGGTGTGTGATAATCTCATCCAGATAGAGCGTCCCTTCCCCTGTGAACACCAGCGTATTGGGCACCAGGCATCCCCCCTGGGCGATCTCCCCGAAGGCCTGATCGTAGACGCGCAGAAAGCCCACCGGCCCGGTCGCTGCGCCGCTGGACGAGCGCACCAAAGCCCCCTTGGGCCGCAGACGGCTGAACGAAAAACCATTGCCGCCGCCGGTCTGCTGAATGAGCGCCGCGTGGCGCAGTGTCTCGAAGATGCCGGAGCCAGTGCGCCCCATGTCGTCGTCAATGGGCAGCACGAAGCACGCCGCCAACTGTCCCAGCGGCGTCCCCGCGCCGGTGAAAGTGGGGCTGTTGGGGAAAAAGCGCAGCGTGGTCAGCAGGTCGTAGAAGCGGCGTGCCATCGGCTCGACTTCGCCGCCATGTTCGGCTTCGGCCTTGGCCACATGATAGGCCACACGCCAGAACATTTCCTGCTCGGTCTCGACTGGTTTGCCGTCCGGCCCACGGCGCAGGTAGCGCTTGCGCAGCACCGTGCGCGCGTTTTCGCTCAGGGGGATGGGGCGCTCCAGATCGGGCGGCAACGGCACTTTTTGGAAACCATTGGAACGCTCATCCACCGCCGTCTGTTTCTTCTTGCTCTCAGCAGTCATCTACCACCGCTCCTTGATAAAGAAAAGCCCATCACTCACAGTTCATTGCATCACACTGACAACCGGCGGTCGGCTGTGCGACCATCTGTGCGCCATGCTTCGAGATCATCAACGGATCGCACGGGAGAGTAATAACCTCCGGCAGCTTTCTTCGCTTATCTCAGGGCAGCGATCCCCACCCGCTGCGAATACCTAATCTATGCTCCACCTGGCACCAGGAGGAGCCTGGAACGTCCTGTGAGTTGTGGAAAAACCGTCTCAGGCCGGTGCTGCACCTGGCCCGCCCGATGCAGCCCCTTCGGCAGGAAGTGTCCCGCCCCCGCGGGACGGCGTGGCCCCTTGCTCGGCCAGCAGCCCGTCAATGATATTGCGCACGCTGGTCAGGTTGTCCAACCCCAGATAGACGATGGCGTAGCGGATATACGCAATCGGGTCGAGCGCTTTCAGCCCTTCGATGACCATGTCGCCGATCACCCGGCTGGAGACTTCGTCCCGTCCCAATTGCTGCAGGTGGGTTTCGATGCGGTCCACCAGGGCCTTGATGTCGGCGGCAGGGATAGGGCGCTTGCCGCAAGAAATCTGGATGCCGCGGATCAGCTTTTCGCGGTCGAACGCTTCGCGGTCGCCGTTGGCCTTCACCACCAGCGGCGTGGCCCGCAACACCCGTTCGTAGGTGCTGAAGCGCCGTCCGCACTGCTTGCACTCGCGGCGACGACGAATACCCCCCTGCGCGTCGTGCGTCGTATCTATCACGCGCGACTCGTCGGCTTCACAATATGGGCATTTCATGATTGAACCTTTCCGCGCCGATGCGCCAGCTCACCCCCAAACCCCCTATGTATCAGGCAGCGGCGCACCGGAAAGAAGAGGCTGGCCGACACCAGTTCCGCCAACCAGCGTGTAGCCCAGGCCGCAGGCGCAAGGAGAAAGAAGCAGACAGGCTCTCTGGCTGGAGTAACCAGGAGAGAAGCGAAAATCTCTTGCACAAAGCGACGTTTTCAGCGAGTGCTGTCTGCTCGCGCGACCTGTGCTATTGGTAAACTAAAATGCTGCAAGAAGTCTATTTGGGCGCTGCCACCTGTCCCCATTATCCCACATGTATGGTGGGATAAACCACCATATATGGCGGTTATGTGTGGGATAAACCCCTGTATATGGTGTTTGATAGGCTTTCAATGTATCACGAACAGGCATTCTAGACTATAGTACTGGGGTACCGGCGAGCGCTTCGACCACGAAACATCTATCCTTTCTTGAGGGCCGGACAAGAGTTGGCCGGGCGCGCAAAAAAATTGCCTTCTGCCCAGGCCACAACCTGGCGCAGAAGGCAACAGGCACACGGGTATGGTAGGCGGCACGCCCGCAGGACATCCTCGGAGAGACTATTCCACCCCCGCCCGGATAATGGCCGCGCCTTACGCGCCGCCTCCCCTGGAGCGACGCAGGAAGGTCGGGATGTCCAGATCGTCCGTGTCGTATACGCGGCGCTTGAATTCGTCGCCACCGGAGCGCACGCTGGGCGTCGGCGGATCGCTCTCGACAGTCTGTTCTTCGGGCAGGACTTCGGGCTGCGGTGTTGTCTCGGCCCGGCTGACCGTTGCCGGGCGCTGCGCCGGAGTTTCGGGCCGGGCGGCGCGCTGTTGCGGCTGCACCGGGCGGCGCGAAGTCACCCGCGTCTGCTCGAAGCCCGTGGCGATCAGGGTGATGCGAATCTCATCGCCCATGTTTTCGTCAATGGCCGCGCCGAAGATCAGGTTGACGTCTGGGTGTGCCGTTTCCTTGATGATGGCTGCCGCCTCGCTGACTTCGTGCATGCCCATATTGGGGCCGCCGGTGATGTTGAACAGGATGCCGCGCGCCCCGTCAATGGTCACATCCAGCAGTTTGCTGCTGATGGCGTCTTCGGCGGCTCGGCGAGCGCGGTCGTCGCCGCTGGCTGACCCCACGGCCATCAGCGCCGCGCCGCCTTCGGACATGATGGTGCGCACGTCAGCAAAGTCCACGTTGATCAGGCCGGGCACGGTGATCAACTCGGAGATGCCCTGAATGCCCTGGCGCAGCACGTCGTCGGCCATGCGGAAGGCGTCTTGCAGAGTGGCGCGTTTGTCCACAATTTGCAGCAGCCGGTCATTGGGGATGACGATCAGCGTGTCTACCTGGCTCTTGAGCGCCTCGATGCCCGCCTCTGCTGTCTGAATGCGGCGCGCTCCCTCGAAGGTGAAGGGCCGCGTCACCACGCCGATGGTCAGCGCGCCCAGCTCCTTGGCCACCTGCGCCACGATCGGCGCGCCGCCGGTGCCGGTGCCACCGCCCATCCCTGCGGTGATGAAGACCATGTCTGCACCGCGCAAGACCTCGTATAGCTCATCGGCGCTTTCCTCGGCTGCTTTGCGCCCGATCTCCGGACTGCCACCCGCCCCCAGGCCGCGGGTCAGCTTGTCGCCGATGCGCACGCGCGTCTTGGCCTTGCTGAGCATGAGAGCCTGCGCGTCGGTATTGATGGCGATGAATTCAACACCCCCCAGGCCCTCTTCGATCATGCGGTTGACGGCGTTGCCACCGCCCCCCCCGATACCGACAACCTTGATGCTGGCAAAGTTGTCAACCAGATGCAGAGAATCCATCATGTCCGTCACACCAGACCCTCCTGGACAATCGTGTGGGCTGCAGTGGCTCCCGACCGGCTGCTCTGGCGCATGTGCCCTGCGCCGACCAGTGCGGCCCTCCCACCTCGCGCACGAGAATTACGCTGTATTGTAAAGGATTTTTGCATTTACGAAAATCACACGACAGTCATACCTGTTGCCAACGCGCGCACCTCCTCTCCCTTGCCTCACTCTTCGGTCTCTTCGCGTGGCAGGAGGCGCTCGATCACGCCTTTCAACAGTTTGTGCGCCAGTCTTTTCCCGCCGGAATTATGGCGGTCCAGTTCCTCGCGGCGCGCGTCTTCCATATCCATGATCAGCCCCAGCTTCAACAACCCCAGGCTGGTGCTGTAAGCCGGGTTCTTCAGCGCTTCGGCCATGCCCGTCACGTTTTCGGGCTGGGCCAGGCGCACCGGCATCCGTAACACGTCGGCGGCCACCGTCTTGATACCGGGCAGCAGGCTGCTGCCGCCGGTGAGGACGATGCCCGCCTTCAGCAGGCCGTCATAGCCGCTGCGCTTGGCCTCTTTGAGGATCAATTCGAAGATCTCTGTCACGCGCATGTTGATGATATGCGCCAGGTCAGTGCGTTGCACTTTGCTGGGGAATTCCTCGCCGAAAGGCTGAATGGGGAACGCCTCCAGCGGGCTGACCGCTTTGGGGTCGGCATGACCGTGGGTGAGCTTGACGGACTCGGCCAGTTCGGCGGAGAGATGCAGACCATAGGCGATGTCGTTGGTGATGTGCTGTCCGCCTACGGCCAGCACCGCTGTATGCCACACCGCCCCGTCAATGAAGATGGCCAGGTCGGTGGTGCCCCCGCCGATGTCCACCACCATCACGCCGGCGTCGCGCTCTTCTGGTGTCAGCACAATGTCGCCGGCGGCCAGCGGGTTGAGGATGAAGCGATCGACCAGCACGCCGGCGTCTTCCACGCATTTTTCCAGGGTCTTGATGCTTTGCGTAGAGGCGGTGACGATATGCGCTTCTACCTCCAGGCGGAAACCGTACATGCCCAGCGGACTGCGCAGGCCGGTTTGCCCGTCGAGGTTGTAATTGCGCGGGATGACGTGCAACACTTCGCGCCCGTGCGGCAGGGTGACGGCGCGCGCGGCTTCCATGGCCCGTTCCAGGTCATAGGGCTGCACGCCGCGCGAGTTGGGAATGCCAACCGCGCCCTTGCTATTGATGGACTCGATATGCCCGCCTGCCAGGGAGACGAAGGCGCGGCCTATCTCGTAGCCGCTGGTCTTTTCGGCCTTGTGTACCGACGCCTGAATGCACGCGCTGAGGGCGTGCACGTCGGTGACCATGCCCTTGCGCATCCCGTGCGATGGTTCGATGCCCACGCCCAGCACGTAGATATCGCTTTCGCGCACTTCACCGACGAGCGTGCACACTTTCGTCGTGCCGATATCTATCCCAACAACCAGTTCACCCATCTGCCCGAATCTCTATCTATTGCGCCGAAGATCGCCTGCTTCTGCCGTTCAACTCTTACGCCACAGCACGGTGTAGTACGGACGATCTGGGTCGGACATCACAATTTCGCCTGGCTGAACCTCGTCCACGATCTCAGCTACCAGGGCGTTATAGACGCGCAGCTTGGTGTCCATGTCCTCACCGGATCCAAACCACACCGTCCAGCCGCGCCCGTCGTGATAGCCCAATCCTTTGACTGCGTCGTAGAGCAACACGTCAATGTTGGGGTAACGCAGGCGCAATTGCAGCGCTCCATCCACGATCGTCTTGGGAATGCGCTGGCCCACGCTGATCGGCTCAGTGGCGTTGGGCACCACGATGCGCAACAGGCCCGTCAGGTCTTCGCGCTGCTTCATGACGATGCCGTTCACATCTACCCACACACGAATACCCTGTTCCCAGATCAGCGCCGGTTCGCGCTCAACCACCAGAATCTGCACCATAGTCGGCGGCCAGCCCACCAGCACCGTTGCGTCAGCGATGTTGGGCACTTCCTCCAGCCGCCGTTCGACATCCTGCGGATCAACCCACAGGATATGCTGCATGGCCACGTCGCTGTCGCGGAAAATCTCTTCGCGGGTCAGGTAGCGCTCGCCGCCGATGGCCACTGCCTTGATGTAGAAGGCGTCCATGCTCAGAAACAGATAGAGCAAGGCCCCACATCCGGCCACCATCAGCGCCGACACGAACTGCCAGTTGAGCACCTGCCACAGGCTGCGTCGTCGCCGCCGAACGCCCCCTTTTTGCGGTTGGGACGGGCTGATCGGCTTGCGGCGCACCTGACGCCGCGCGCTGCGCAGAGGCACGCTCTCTCCGGCGGGCCAGGCGTGCGAACGCGGTTGCATCCGCTGCGCCGACGGTGGGGCGGGGTTGGCCATGCGAGCCGGCGGGCGCACGTGCCCGCGGTCGGTGACGGAAGGACGCTGCGCGCGCCGCAGTCTGGTTCTGGCCGAAAAACGCATGGTTGCCCGCTGACTACCCCGCCTGTCGTCTGACGCTGCCGAAATCCGGTTGCTCTCCTGACCAACTGCCCCTGGCAGGCAGGCCGAGCTTTCCCACAGTCAATCCCACTATATTCCAACATGGTCTAAAAGTCCAATCGCGACCCAGGCGTGGGAACGCTCAGTACAGCTTTTTTCGAAGAATTTCACAAAGTTATTTGTAGAAGAGTGTCTGAACGCTCACAGGCGAACCCGTCGGGGCGGTTCTTCCCCCGCGACGCCGTCGCGGGCGAGGGGGCGGTCAGCGCTCGCCAGGGAGCGGGATTGTCTATGCATTACCCACCCTTGTTGGGGAGGGGAGTAAAAAAGCAGCCAGGTGCCAAAGATGTCCTGAAAGCGCCTCCAGCCACGCCTTACGCGCCGGAAGTTGGCGTGCGGGTGATCGTCGGCAGCGGCGCGGTGCGCGTGAGGGCCGGCGCAGGCGACGGTGTGCGCGTGGCGCTGGGCGGCAGCGGCGTGAACGTGGCCGAGGGCGTGGGCCATGGCGTATGCGTGGCGCTGGGCACTGGCGTGCGCGTCGGCAGGGGTGTGAAGGTCGGGGCGGGGGTGTCGGTCGGCTGTAGCGTCCAGGTAGGGGGCGGCGCGGCCCAGATGGAAGTCGGCGATGGCCCCGGCGTGATGGTTGGGCGGCGGGTAGCGCTGGCCGTTGGCGACAGGAAAGGCGTGGCCGTGGGCACCGGCGATGCCAGAATCCTGGTCGGGGGAGTGCGGACGGGTCGGGTCTCGTTGCGGGCGTTGATCGCCAGCGCGATGATCACTACCGCCGCAGCGCCCACCAGCAGGATCAGCGCGAAGCTGACCAGCCCAATGGGAGCGTCCGCGGTCAGGGCACTCCACCCCGATCGCGTCGGTGTTGGGGGGGGAGGCTCATAGGCGTGTCCGGTGAGATGAAGATAGGCCTGTTGCGCGGTGCGGTTGTCCGGTTCCAGCGTCAGCGCGCGTTCCAGGCAGGCGACTTTCTCAGCGCGGTCAGCGGTCACCGTCGCCAGCCAGACCCAGGCCGGTACCAGTTGCGGGTCTTCGGCCAGAATCTGTTGCAGCAGACGCCGCGCCTCCATGCGTTGCCCAGCCTGGGCCAGGGCAATAGCTTCCTGCAGACGGGCGGTAAGATCGGCGCGTGGCATAACCCCTCCTGGCGAAATGCTCACTGTCTGTCATTGTACACATTCTGCGCGGGCGCGAAAGCGGCACTACGGGCGTGGTCGCTGGGAGACGCAGAGGGCGCGCAGATTCTTCTTTGCGCAACGGATCAGCTCGGGTTCCTGCGCCCTTGCGCAGAGATTCCGCCCTGTGCTCAGCCGTGCGGGTCTGCCAGAAAATGCCAGCCGAGAGGGAGCATGGTATACTGCCTTATAAGGAACGCCTGTACTGTTAAGCGCCCGCATGGCATGGGCAGAAGTTTTCTGGCGGCTTTGCGCCAGGAGCACAGGGGATCGTCCCTATGACCGCCGTTCCCTATCTCGATCAGATCGTGCATGGTGACGCGCTGTGCGTCCTGGCCGATTTGCCCAGGGCCAGTGTTGATCTGGTCTTTGCCGATCCGCCTTACAACCTGCAACTGGAAGGCGAGCTGTGGCGTCCCAATCTGACGCGCGTTGAGGCCGTGGACGAGGAGTGGGATCAGTTCGCCGACTTCGCCGCCTATGACGAATTCACGCGGGCCTGGCTGCTGGCGGTCCGCGACGTCATGAAAGAGACGGCCACCATTTGGGTCTCTGGTACCTATCACAATATCTTCCGTGTAGGGGCCATCATGCAAGACCTGGGCTTCTGGATGCTCAATACCGTCACCTGGTTGAAGCCCAACGCCACGCCCAATTTCCGCGGAAAGCGCCTGAAAAATGACGTGGAGTTCATTATCTGGGCCAAGCGATCGGAAAAGGCGCGCTATTCTTTCAACCATCACTTGATGAAACAGTTCAATGGCAGCAAGCAGTTGGGATGTGTCTGGACGATCCCCATCTGCACCGGCGAAGAGCGTCTCAGAAATGCTGTGGGGCGAAAACTACACCCCACCCAGAAGCCCGAAGCGTTGCTGGAACGCATCATCCTGGCCAGCAGCCGCGTAGGTGATGTAGTGCTCGATCCATTTGTGGGCACTGGCACTACAGCGGCGGTCGCCAAACGGCTGCGGCGGCATTGGATAGGCATCGAGCGCGAGAGTCGCTATGTCGAGGCGGCCCGTCGGCGGGTGGAAGCTGTGCAACCGTTGCCGCCAGACGATCCTTTACTGGCACACCGTTCGCGCTTGGGGCGTGTGCCCATCGAAGAACTGCTCCAGCGCGGCTATCTGCAGCCTGGACAGCGTCTCTATCTACAAGGAGGCGAGCCGGAGGCCATGATCCTGGCCGACGGGCAGGTGCAGGTAGGCGCTCTGGTCGGCACGATTCACAAGGTGGCCGCTCGCTTGAAGGGCGTCCCATCGTGTAACGGCTGGACCCTGTGGTATTACGAGGACAGGCAGACGGGTGACCGCTATCCGCTGGACACCCTCAGACGGCAGGTGCGTCAGTCCATCCAGGGCGATGCCCCCTAGAGCGTGTGATGCGCTTCTTTGCCCCCAATTTCCGGCCCCTTCGCCCGCCGCGCGGCTGAAGGGGCGCTTGCAGGCCAGAAAACAGGCCCTCCTGCGCTGCGACGCCGCCGCAAAAACACTTCGCAAAGTTCATAACAGCCCCTAGAGCTTCCCCTCGCGGCGCAACTCAGCTGTGCAGGCCGGGCAATAGCCGGTGAAGCAGGCGCAGGCGCTGGTCACGGTTACCCCTTTGCGCCGCACCAGTTCGCGGGCCATGTTATCCAGCAGGTCGGTGGCAATGGGGACGCGCGTCCCACAGCGCAGGCAGGTCAGGTAGTGCTGCTCCGGGCCGTCGGCCAGGCGGAAGACCTCGCGGCGATGCTCTGGTTCCACGTAGCGCTGATCTACTAGCCCCAGTTCGGCGAACAGATTGAGCGTGCGGTAGACCGTCGCCAGGCTGATGCTGCGATCCTGCGCGTGGGCCAGTTGATAGATTTCCTCGGCATCCAGGTAGTTCGCCTGCGCGGCCAGCACCTGCAACAGCAAAGAGCGCTGCGGCGTCACCTTAAAACCGTGTCGGTGCAGCGTGGCTTCGGCTTCATCAATGATGGTGGTCATAGTCGTCACTCATTGCCCCCTGGTCAGATTATACGCACGCTGACGATTGGATGCAGACCACGACTGCTTCGCACTGCCCAGGGTAATCGCATCAAAACCAGCCAGCAGAACCATGGGCAGAAGTAAGCTCAGGTGTGATCTTCTGGTTGACCTCACCCCCGCTCGGCGCTGTCGCGCCTCACTGCCCCCTCCCCGCGCCGGGGAGGGGGCAAGCCGAGCGAAGCGAGGCTGGGGGTGAGGTAAAGCGGCGAGCGGTTTGATGCAATCCCCCTTCGCACTGCCCGGCAAGACGTCTCGCGTGCGGTATAATCTCGCTGTATTGTCTTGAGGAAGCGAGCAGAGGGCATGAAACTTTCATCGCGCGCCTTCGATCTATATCAGGCTTTTGAACAGCCCGGCTGCCCGGTCTGCCGGCTGTTGGAAGAGAGCGTGCACGCTTTCATCGAAGGGATGATGTATGAATACGTCAATGAGCCGTCCACGCACTTTGCGGTGCGCGACGCGCGCGGTTTCTGTACCACGCACGCCTGGCACATCCTGGAGCAGATCAACGCCAGCGCTTTTGGCATTGCCCTGCTCTATGAGGGGTTGGTGCGCAATCTGCTGGAAGACATGGGGCAGATGAAACCGGACGGCGGGCGGCGGCAGGTGATGCAAGTAGCGCAGGTGCTCGCCCCCAAAGGCCCGTGCCCCATCTGCACACACCGCGACACCGCCGAAGCACACCTGTTGCGCAATCTGCTCGAATACATCGCAGACGACGATTTTGCCGCCCGCTTTGGGGCTTCGGCGGGGTTGTGTCTGGAGCACCTGCGCCAGGCGCTGGCGATCAACGCTCCCCTGCCCGCCAAGAATCGCCTGCTGACCCTGCAACAGGCGATCTGGCGGGAACTCCAGCGCGATCTGGCGGAGTTCGTGCGCAAGAGCGATTACCAGTTCGCCGACGAAGAACTGGGCCGGGAAGCCGACAGCCCTCGTCGCGCGATCCAGAGCTTTGCCGGGGCCAAAGGGCTACGCTGATAAGCTCAATCGATGATCACGTACACCTCATCCCCGACACGCACCACATCGTCTACCTGGACGGCAACCTCTTCGCCGGGCAGTCCGTGATCGATCGGCTCGCGGTTGATCTGCATGGAGAGCACTTGCTGTTCGAAGTTGGTATGCGGCCCGTTGAACAGCACCCAGTCTTCCAGGTAGAGTTCGTCGTCGAGCAGAATCGCCGCCACGCCCAGCCGGCTGAAATAATGTGTGACCACGCCTACGTAACGGTATTCCACTGCGTTCCTCCTCCCCTCATAGCCAGCGCACCAGCCAGGCCCGGCGTTCGTCCAGCCGCAGGCCCGCCTGCCGCGCGATTGCGCGAGCCTCTTCCACTTCCTGGCGCGTCGCCTGGCGGTTGAGCGGCGCGATCTGCCGCTCTGCCACGCGCCACGCCGGGCGGTATTGCCCCATGACGTTGATGTAAGTATTGGGCGAGATTTCCTCGGCCAGGAAGCGCACGATCTCCGCCGTCCCCGCGATCCCTTCGGGCAGCACCAGGTGCCGTACCAACAAGCCGCGCGTGGCAATGCCGCGCTCGTCCAGTTGCAGGTCGCCCACCTGACGGTGCATTTCGCGCACAGCCGCCTGATTGTGACGCGGATAGTCGCGGATTTTGGAGTAGCGCTGAGCCAGCGTCGCGTCGGCATATTTCATGTCGGGCATGTAAATATCAATGATGCCGTCGAGCAGGCGCAGCCCTTCCAGGGCGTCGTAACCGCCGGTGTTGTACACCAGCGGGATGCTCAGTCCCTCTTGGGCCGCGAGATAGACGGCGGCGATGATCTGCGGGATGACATGCGAGGGCGAGACAAAGTTGATATTGTGACACCCTGCTGCCTGCAAGCGCAGTATGATTTCGGCCAGACGTTCGGCGCTGATCGGGCGGCCCTCGCCAAGCTGACTGATCTCGTAGTTCTGGCAGAACTGGCAGCGCATGTTGCACTGCGCAAAGAAGATCGTGCCAGAGCCATGGATGCCAGTCAGAGGGTCTTCCTCGCCCATATGCGGGAAGGCGCTGCTGACGATAGCCTCCGCACCGGTGCGGCAGAAGCCGATTTTTTGTGTGCGGTCCACGTGACAGGCCCAGGGGCACAGGGCACAATCGCGCAAGGCAGCCTGCGCAGCCTGTACGCGCTCCTCGAAGCCGCCGCTGCGCAGCAGGGACAGATAGGCGGGTTCAAAGCGGGCCATCGGGCGCGTCTCTCCCGTGTTTCGCTGATCTTTACCCGCATTGTAGCATAGGTTGAAAATTTGCTGCTCTCCTCAAGTTGATATAATACAATCGTGCAGCCGGCGACAGGCCGACTCCAAAGGGAATAGCCTTTCAGCTAATGTCTGACACCTATCGGGCAAACCTGATCTCGCTGCTTGCGAGCGATCTCGACTTTCACGAGAGTTCAAGCCGGGAATTCACGCATGATTTGCACGCATTTCCGGCCAAGTTTCCCCCTCAACTTCCGCGCAAATTCATCGATGGTTTGACGCAGCCCGGCGAAGTAGTGCTCGATCCCATGGTCGGCTCAGGGACGACCCTGGTAGAAGCTCTGTTAGCTGACCGTCAGGCCATTGGTTTTGATATTGATCCGCTGGCACTCCGTCTGTGCCAGGCAAAGACAGCTTTTGTCTCGCCGCTACGAGCCGCACAGGCCGGTTTGGACGTGCTCAGGAAAGCGCGCGTGGCGGTATATGAACAGAGAAGCGCTTTACAGGGCGAACTTGGCCAGCGGTTTGACCACAAGACTCTGGAGTTTGTAGATTATTGGTTTGTACCGGAGGCGCAGATCGAGCTGCTGGCGCTGCTGAAACAGATCGAACTTCTGCCAGGGGATAGTGTCCGCAGCTTCCTGGAACTAGTGTTTTCGTCTGTCATCATTACCAAGTCTGGAGGTGTTTCACTGGCGCTCGACTTGGCCCACACACGTCCACATCGTGCCAAAGAGAAGCCGTACCGCTCACCGATTAAGGAATTCGAGAAACGTTTGAGACAGAATCTGAACAGCCTAGCTGCTCTGCCGACTGTTCGTCCGCTGGTCATGCTGGGTAGTGCTGATGCTCAACGACTCCCTCTTAGAGGTAGTTCGGTGGATTTGATCGTTACTTCACCGCCCTATCCTGCCAATGCCATAGACTACATGCGGGCACATAAATTCTCACTTGTCTGGTTGGGCTATCCGCTCGATTTCCTGTCCCAATACCGCAAGCGCTATATTGGCAGCGAAGCGTTGAATGGCGCAAGAATAGCGGAATTGCCCTCTACGACGACGGATATTATTCAGACCATTGCTGATAGTGATCGAAGCAAAGCGTCTGCTTTACGGCGCTATTATTCGGAGATGACGCACGTACTCGCTGAGATGATCCGCGTTCTGAAGCCAGGAAAGGCGGCGATCGTCGTGGTAGGCAGTTCGGTCATTCGTGGTATAGACACCCGTACCTATGATTGCCTGGCGGAAATCGGGCAGCAGCTTGGCTTTGAAATAGCGCATATAGGGGTGCGCAACCTAGATCGCGACCGGCGTATGATGCCTGCCCGTAGAGGACACGAGCGCCATTCGCAGATTGAGCACAGAATGCATCAGGAATATGTGATTGGCTTTTATAAACCCGGAGTGTCTCGATGAAGCTAGCTGAGTTGAGGAAAGAGTATCATCGCCGCATTTGCCAACATGTGCTGCGCCTGAGCGATGGTATTCCCAACATAGCCGATGTGGGCAATCGAGCTAGTAAAGCTATTGCCCTTAGGCTAGTCGAGCAACTGGAATATTCGGTTACAGAGGAGATACTTTCCGGCCAGAGCAAAGGAGTGCTATTCGAACAAGTTACCAGAGAGTTCTTGAACAAGGCGTTCTCATTACTGCTGCATTTGAGGCCTGGCGAGTGGAGATTCGAGATCGGTCGCAGTATCGCTGACTTTGAGCAATACCGGCACCTAGCCTATCTGCAGGAGACACTTTCCCGAAATCCAGAGTTGGCTTCAGCCCTAGGCAGCGATTATCTGGTGACACCGGATATCATTGTGGCTAGGTCTCCTCTCTCCGACAGAGAGATAAATCGCATTGATCAGGTCGTCGATGAATCTTTAGCCCGCTATTCCCCTTTACGGGCGATTAATCGTTCTGAGTTTACCCCTTTGCTACATGCCAGTATTTCCTGTAAATGGACTATTCGAAGCGACCGTTCCCAGAATGTGAGGACAGAGGCGCTCAATCTGATCCGCAATCGCAAAGGGCACACACCGAAGATCGTCATTGTCACCGCTGAGCCATTGCCCACACGCCTGGCTTCGCTAGCACTTGGCACTGGTGATCTGGACTGCGTTTATCACTTTGCACTGCCAGAACTGACACAGGCGGTTAAAGAGATAAGCGAAGACCAAGCAGATATGCTCGACACCATGATCAACGGTAATCGGCTGAGGGATATCAGCGATCTACCTCTCGATCTGGCGATCTGATTCACTCGCGCCTCTCACCCCCCACAGGCGCGCGGAGCCGTCGTGTGAGGCAGTCGCCAGCAACGCCCCGTCCACGCTAAAGGTCACGCTGGTCAGGCCGCCCTCGTGCTCGTGTAGGGCGCGCCAGGCGCGGGTGTTCCCGCCCGCCGCCAGAGTCTCGCTCTTCCACAGGCGCAGCCCACCATCCAGCGCCGCCGCCGCCAGCAACGCCCCGTCTGGGCTGAAGGCCACGCCACGCACGCAGTTGGCGTTGTAGTCGGCGTAGTGTATCCGCGCCAACACCTCACCACCCGGCATCCTGATCAGCAGTAGCCCCTCTTCGCTGAATCCCACCGCCAGCAGCGTCCCGTCCGGGCTGAGCGCCAGGCAATGCGCCGGAGCGGGCAGGGCCTGATCCAGCAACGGATCGCTGGAGTTCGGCTCCCACAGGCGAACGCGCTCGCTTCTCTCCGCCAGGGTAGCAAAGTGACCAGTAGCGCTGCACCCGGCGAAACCGAGCACGTCGGCCATCTTCCCGACCTGCCGACGGGTGCGCACGTCCCAGGTGCGCAAGACGCCATCTTCCCCCCACGAAACGAGCCGCTCTCCGCCGGGGAGCCAGGCCAGGCCGGTGACGCGCTCGCCGTGACCGCGCAGCGCCGTCACGCAGATGCGCCGCTTGACGTCCCACAGGCGCACCGTGCGGTCGTCGGAAACGGAAGCGAGCAGCGTCCCCTCCGGGCCGAAGGCGACGGCGTTGACCGGCTTTTCGTGCCCGATCAGGGCGCGGATGCGGCGGCGCTGTCCGGTGTTCCACAGGCGCACCGTTTTGTCGTCGGAGCAAGTCGCCAGCAGCGTTCCGTCTGGACTGAAGGCTACGCCGCGCACAGTGTCGCGGTGCGCCGACAGTTCGCGCAACGCGACGATCTGTCGGGCGGTGAATGGGGTGATCGCGCCAAGCGCGGGGGCAGCGGGCGCGGGAGTCGCGGTGTCGAACAGGCGGACGCGCAACTGTTCGAGCGCAATCTCGTAGGGCTGCCGGTGAAAGTCCACGTACTGGATGCGCCGAAGCTGAAAGTGCAGCCGCGGCACGGGTCGCCACAGCAGGGGGATGATCGGCTTGCCCTCGTCGCGGACGTATTGCCACTCGTCCTCGACGTTCTTGGAGGCCAGCGCGTCCGGCGAGATGATCAGCACCAGCGCATCGCAGGTATCCAGCCCCTGCTGAATGGCCGCGCTCCAGTTGACGCCGGGTGGGATGTCGTCCACGTCAATCCACACGTCCGCGCCCAGGCGATCCAGGTCGGTGGCCAGCCGGCGGGCGAAAACTTCGTCGGCGCGGCTGTAGCTGATGAAAACACGAGTCATGGCGGCGCAGCGCTCCCCTAGAATGGCAGGCGGTCGCTGGCGCTAATCGTGACACAAAAAGCATTGCAGGGCAAAAGGGCGGAAAACGTGCCAGAGACAGTTTCACATAATATTCACGAACAGGCCTTTTACAGAGCTGGTTACAATGCTTATCATTTGATGTGCTTTGGGGATTAGCGGCACTTTAACAGACGCATAGCAACCCGGCCATCTTCCCTAACAAGGAGTATGTACTGTTGAACAACCTTGTATTGACCGATCACGCTCGTCAGCGTTGTGCTCAGCGCAACATAGACGAGAATGATATCTTGCTCGCGATTCGTTACGGCAAGAGACTGGTAAATGCAGGTTGCTACATCTACTTCTTGGGCAGACGGCAAATTGCCCTTGCGGGACTGTCTCACGATTACGCCCGCCTGGACGGTTTGACCGTCCACGCAGACGAGCGAGATGATGGTACGCTCTGTGTCATCACCGTCTATCGCGATAAGGAAGGTCTGAAGAAGAACCGGCGCAAGACCAAAATATGATCTTGGCCGCCTAAATGCGGCCTAGATTTCTCTTTTTTTGGTTAGCCGGGGCGTGAAGAAGGCACGCCGTCGTCCTGATCCGTCGCGTTGGTGATGAGATGGCCGGGTTGCTATGGGCCTGTTAAGCGCCTCCAAAAGCGGATTTGACAACCGCCCACCTCCCCGCATACAATAACGCTCGGCCATCATTATTATGGCAGTGCGACGCGCATCATTCCTGCAAGTCCCGTCTTCAGTGCTCAGACGGGACTTTCATCTGTCTTCCGCCAGCACTTCGTATACCTGCGCCCCCTCACGCTCGTACACCAGCCGTAAATAAGGCGCGTCGGCCACCTGTTGCGCCGCATACGACGCCGCCTCCTCCAGCGGACGCCGCCAGCGAATCATCTCGTCGAAGGCGTCCGGCCTGACGAAAACCTGCGGCACCAGCACGTAGCGCACCCCCGCCGCCAGCAATGCTGCCTGGTGCGCCGGATCGGTCGGGTCGCGCCAGAAGGCGCGCAACGCGGCCTGTTCGGCGTCGGCGCGTTCTGTCCCGCGGAAGAACGGCTGCGGGCGGAAATACACGGTATCGCGTTCGGCGATGATCGGCGCCCAGTCGCCTTCGTGCGGGCCGGGGTGATTGAGTACGCGGGCATCGGGGGGCGTGTGCTCGCGCAGCCATTCCATCGCTGCCACATCCGCCGCCGATGAAAACGCCCCGAAGAAGCGCACTCCGGCGTCTTTGCTCACCGTCAGCAGGGGGTTGAAGGCCGCCACGCTCACCAGCAATGCCCCTCCCCCCAGCGCCGTCGCCGGATACACCCAGCGGCGCGCCAACTGATCAACGCGCGCCGCGCCCAGCCGGTCGGCCAGCCACAGCAACCCGCTCCCGCCCAGGATGGTATAGGGGATGATCGGCCCGTGCCAGGCCAGGCTGAAGGGATAATCGTATTTCAGCAGCGGCTCGATCAGGGTTGGGATGGTGCGCTCCAGCAGGCCGAGCGTCGAGAACTCGACGATGGCCGCCAGCCAGACTAACGCCAGCACCCCCGCCGCTGAACGCTCTCGCAGTGTCACCAGCGCCCCCACCGCAGCCAGCAGCACGATCACGCCGCCGTGCATGAAGACCATCGTCCGCCAGTGTCCGGAATCCACTACGAAGGGCGAGGCGATGTCCGCGCCGAGCAAAGCGCGCAGGCTGACCAGCCAGGGCGCGACCAGCAGCAACGCGCCCAGCGGAATCGCCCCGGCGACGCCCAGCCAGGCCCGCAGTGTGGGGCGGGGACGCGCCACCCACAGGACCACCAACCAGGGCGCGTAGCCCATGATCAGCGCGATGGTCGTGTCCGGCTGACTGAGCGGCACACCCGCCAGGCAGACCGCCGCCAGCGCTGCGTTAAACCACGTTGGCCCGGCCAGGTAGCGCAGCGTATGCGTCAGGAAGGCCAGGGAAAAGCCCAGCGCCAGCAATGCCGTATAGTGCGAGTCCATGAAAGCGGTGATCAGCCCCGTCCCGCCCAACGCCGCCAGCAGAAAAGCGCGGCCCAGCCGCCGATCGCCCAGTTCGCAGCCCAGATCATAGGCTCCCCAGACGAAAAGCGCCGCCGTCGCCGCCGCGACGATCATCTGCAGCGTGTGAATGCCCGGCGTAAAGCGCGCGCTCAGGTGCGCGATCAGGCCGGGTTGCGCCGGAGAATAGAGATACTCTATCTCCGGATGCCAGGGAGCGAGCGTCGTATAGTCGCCGCCGTCGCGCAGGGTCAGGGCCAGGTAGCCGAAGCCCTGCGCGTCGGTGTCGAGCGGCACGGGCAGCACCAGCAACACCGCCCCAAAGGCGACGATGACCAGCCCCAGCGCGGCCAGGTCGCAGGGGGACGGCCCTTGCCAGCCATGTTGGGCGAACGGCGAGCGGTACAGCGCCAGCACCAGCGCCCCCACAAAGACAGCGATCCAGGCGACATCGCCCAGGCGGGCCGACCAGCCGCTCAGCGGCGCGACAAACCAGGTGAGATCGATCACCGCGGCGAGCGCCGTCAGCGCGCCCAGGCCGACGCGCACCCCCCGCGCGGGCATGGCAATGGCTACCAGCGCGCCCAGGCCGAGCCAGATGCCGATCAGCAATAGATAGGCCACGAAAGTCATAGGCGCTTCCAGGGGTCAGAGGCGGGTTGTGGACACAGGATCGAGCGGACGGATGACGCGGGCGGGATTGCCCGCCGCTACCACTGCGGGCGGGATGCTGTGCGTGACCACACTGCCCGCGCCGATCACGCTGCGCGCGCCGATGGTCACGCCCTTCAGCACTAGCGAGTGCATCCCAATGAACACGCCATCTTCAATCAGCACGGGCGCGGTCGCGCCGTCCAGGGGGCGGGCCAGCCGCGTTTCCAGGTCGAGCGGGTGAAAGTCCGTGTCGGTAATGACGCAGTTGGCCCCCACCCACACGTGATCGCCAATGGTGATCGCTTCCTCGGCGCAGATCGTGCCACCAGTCATGCCGAAGCCGCGCCCGATGATCAGCCGAGCGCCGGGCCGCCGGGTGGAGAGAATCACCGGATGCCAGGGGCCGAGGGCGTTGCTGTGCGGGATCGAGCGCAGCGACAGATCGTCGCCGATCAGAATGGTGCTGCGGCGGTGCTTTTGCAGGATAGGCACGCCGTAGAAACGCCAGCCGCGGCCCCAGGGCACGCCCGCCAGCGCGAAGATCAGCCGCGTCATGGGCCAGCTCAGCAGGCGGCGCAGTTCCAGCCGGACGCGCCAGGGTGTATCGAGCGCCAAGCCCAGCGCACCCACACCCAGGCTGAGCCATACGCCGGTCAGCGGAGAGAGGCGAGCGCGTCCATCAGCTTCCCCGCTCTCCAGGGCACGGGCTGGATGGGCAGTGCAGCAAGTGTGAAGGCACGCGCCAGCCCTAGTTATTTCACGATCAGGAAATTGCCGATCACCAGGGCATCCATCCTCGTTCGCAAGAAGCAATCAACTGCCTCCTCTGGCGTACAGACGATCGGCTCGTTCTCGTTGAACGATGTGTTGAGCACCACTGGCGTGCCGGTCCGCTGCCCAAAAGCGTTGAGCAACGCCCAGTACAGCGGTGCGTGCTGCCGGTCAACGGTCTGCAGACGCCCCGTCCCATCCACGTGGGTGATCGCCGGGACCTCGTCCCGCTTTTCTGGCAAGACGTTATAGACCTTGATCATGAATGGTTCGGGGTAGGTCTGGTCGAAGTAGTCGCCGGTTGCTTCCAGCAGCACAGAGGGCGCGAACGGGCGGAATTTCTCGCGATGCTTGACGCGCGCGTTGAGGATGTCCTTCATGTAGTTGCGGCGCGGGTCGGCGATGATACTACGATTGCCCAGGGCGCGCGGCCCCCACTCCATGCGCCCCTGGAACCAACCGAGCACCTCTCCCTTGGCGACGATCTCGGCGGCCTGCTCGACCAGGGCCTCCTCGTCCAGAACCCGGTAGGCCAGGCTATGCCGGTCGAGCACCGCCTGGATCGCGCCATTGCCAAATTGCGGCCCGGTGTAGGCGTCGAGCATCACATAGGTGCGCGGCTGGTCTAGCAGTTGGTGGTAGATATAGTAGCACACGCCCAATGCAGTGCCTGCGTCGCCCGCCGCTGGCTGGATGTAGATGTCCTCAAAATCGGTCTGGGGCAGGATTTTGCCGTTGAAAGCGCTGTTGAGCGCCACCCCACCTGCCATGCACAGCGCCTTCTGGCCGGTCTCTGCCTGGAGCTTGCGCACGAGGGCGAACTCGGCCTCCTCCAGAATGGCCTGCATCGAGGCGGCCACATCCATGTGATGGCGCGTGATCTCGCCGCGCGGGACACGAGGTTCCCCCAATAGTTCGACCATTTTAGGGGAGAAGAGCGTGCCGAGCGTCGGCTCGCCGCCCTGCCAGGTCATGGTTGCGCCCTCGGCGTGATGCACGAAGTAATCGAGGTCGAGTTCGAACGTACCGTCCGCCTGTACGTGCACCAGGTGGCGCATTTCGTCCATGTAACGCGGCTCGCCATAGGGAGCCAGCCCCATCGTCTTGCCCTCGTCGCCATATTTGGGGAAGCCCAGCCACTGGGTCATGGCCGTGTAGAAAATGCCCAGCGAGTGTGGGAACAGAATCTCGCCGAGCACCTGGAGCTTATTGCCTTTCCCTACCCCCCACATCGTCGTGACGAAGTCGCCCGCGCCGTCCACCGACAGAATCGCCGCGCTATCGAATGGCGAAACGAAGAACGCGCTCGCCATATGGGCGCGGTGATGCTCGACGTTGTGGAATTGCGCCTTCAGACTCCTGGGGTCCACCCGCAGATGTTCACAGAACTGCGCTTTCAGCGAGCCTGTCTTCAGGCTGTGGCTCAGGCGGTCGCGCACGAAACCCAGGGCGGGATGATTCCGGAAGGTATACAATACCTTCTGCATCAGATTGGCTTTGGGGTCAATCGAGATGCCGATGTGATCCAGGTCTTGCGGGGCGATGCCCGCTTCGGCGAGCACGTACTGGATCGCCTGAACCGGAAACCCGGCCCAATACTTGATGCGGGTGAAACGTTCTTCTTCGGCGGCGGCAACTAGCCGCCCATCTTCGATCAGGCAGGCGGATGCGCCGCCGTGAAAAGCGTTGATGCCCAGGATGTACAATCTTGCCTCCTTGATGAGCGCAGAAGCGCGCTCATGGATCGGGTAGTGCGCTCGATTCAGATGTCACAAGTAACTGGCGATGATGTTGACCAGTTGGTGCGCGCGGTGGCGGAAGGTATGCTCCTTCAGGAAACGCTCGCGCGCAGCCTGGCCTATCTTACGCCGTGCATCATCATGGCGCAAGAGCCAATCGTAGCGTTCCATTGCCTCCTCGGCGCTATGCACGACGATCAACTCCTTCTCCGGCTCGAACCACGTTTCGATGCCCTCATAGGGATTGCAGACCATGCACGCGCCCAGCGCGGCCAGCTCGAAGGGGCGCGACGACGACGAGGCGAAGACCGAAGCGTGCGCCTTGCGCGTGATGACCAGATTGATCTTGCTGCGGCAGGCGTATTCGCGCAGCTTGCTGAAGGAGAGATAGGGCAGTTTTTCGGCGCGGCCCAGGTCGCCCAGGCGCAAACCGCGCACAGCAAACCGCGTCCCTGGCATTTGCAGGCTCGGCTCGCGCACCATGGCGTCAATCCACTCGCCCCGGTATTCGCGCCCATGCCCGTAGAAGAAAGCATCAATGTCCTGAGGTACATCCACCGGGCTGAACAGGTCTTCGTCCGCGCCATAGAAGAGCGTGTGCACCGCGCGCGCCCCCAGGTCGAGCAGGCCCTGTCGCCCGCCCTCGCTGTTGGAGATGAAAGCCGTGTATTCGGACAGGTCCGCGCCATGATAGAAGCGGAAGCCAGTAGAAAAGCCCATGAAAGCCGGCAGGCTGGCCGGCACGTCCCCGTCATAGAACAGCACCGGCTTGTTGTGCTTGCTGATGATATGCCCTGCCAGGCCGACAAGATGATTGGCGGGCACAGTGATCATCAGCACGGCGTCTACGTCCGACTGCTGGCGCAGGATGCGATCCACATGATGACGCCAGCGCGGGGCGATCACCGTCTGCGCCACGCGCCGCACCAGCCTGTCGGACAGGCTCTCGGCCTCGACGCGCGTTCCGGCAGCCTGCGTCTGTCGGTCGCCAGTGATGCGCCGCAGCGTGTCGCGGGCCAGCTTGAAGAGATCCCCTTCACGCCGGGCCGGGTTGGGCGCGGCGCGCCACCAGAGCGACTCGATGGCCGGTCCCTGGTAGGGGGTGGCGATCACGTCTACGCCGACCTCGTAGAGCGCCTTGAGCAACTGCCACCAGGCGGGCGTAGCGCTGAACGGCTGGGTCAGATCGAGGGAGGAGACGATCACCAAGAGCTTCATGGGGTCTACTCCGTGCTCATCATACTGTGCTACCATGCCCGGATATATATCCTGTCCAGCAGCAACAGGCCTTTCTCATCTGTGCCTTCTCCGCGCAGGCGAGTGTTATCCCACCATTGATACACTGTGAGGTACAGGGCATAATAACCCGTTGTCAAGTCACCGGGAAGCTTCACCGTTCGCTCCTCCACATAATAGCGTCCCGGCTGCCAGCGACTGGTCTCCCACGAAGTGTCTTTGACCTGCGGGGGGCCATCAAATTGTGCTATCAGGCGGTTGTGCGCGTCCAGGACATGCGTGCCCACGCTGTAGTCGAAAGGCGGCGGGGCATTCACCGACCACCATAGCCGCAGGTGAATAGACTCTTCTTCGTGGCGCACCAAAGGTCCGGTGTCGATTCGCTGGTTGCGTAGCACATCCGCGCCATGAAAGCGCAGTCCATTTTCAAAAGAGCGGCCTGCCAGGTCGGGTGGGCCTTCGTACAGACGAATGAGCAGGTCAGGTGGACCAACAAAGATGCTTGGCAAGCGCCCCGCCTCGACGGCTGCCAACAATTGCGGGTCTTCGCGCTCCACCTGGCAGACATACCAGACGCGCCGGTAACCAGTCGGGTCTTCAGCGTAGGGTAGCCCTTGAGGAAAATAGACGCGCTCGAAGTAATCCCAGGCCTCAAAGGGAAACTCAATGTTTGGGTCCATGATCAGCACATCGCCTGGCAGCAGGCGATCGCGCAGCCAGGAGAAACTGGCGATCAGCGGCGGCGTAGGCACACCGAAATGATAGTGCGCGACAGGGATGGGCAGAAACATCACCCCGCCCAAGACTATCAACGCCCCCGTGCGCACCCTGCCCGGCAGACACGCCAGCCCAAACCCCATCCACAGGGCTAGGCCAAACATGATCCACCAAGCGTAGTTGACTGTAAAGAAACCCAGCAATGGGTTGACTAAGTACATGGCCACCGCCCCCAGCGTGGGCCATGCCAACAAGAAAAGCGCCGGGCCGCGCGCAAATCGCCGCCGGCAGACAAAGGCCAAGCCTGTCGCCAGGACGAACACGATCCCCCAAAAGGCAGGCGCATTGCCCGCGTAGCCCTCCAGCAACAGCTTTTTTAACGCTTCGAACAGGGCTGGCTGCTTGATGGTGTGCGTTGCTTCGGTGCGCCTGATCACCAGATCGGCTTTGACAATGACTAGCGGCGTGGCCAGCGCCAGCGCCAGCCCTGCCGGAAACCACCAGCGCCGGATAGCTCGACGGGGATCAATGGCGAACGTATATAACACCAGCACCACACACGCGATAACGCTAGGAAAATACAGATAGAATAGCACTGCCATGCTTACGCCCAGACCCACAGCCCAAACAGGTCGCGGGCGGTCAAAGTAGCGCAGAGCCAGCCACATTGTCAGCGGAAACAGGGCGTACACGGCGATGTACCCGCGCACCATCAGGCTCAGAAAGATCGCGTACCCCAGCGCAGCATAAACGGAAGCAGCAAGTATGCCGGCCTCTGCAGAGCGCATGCGCTGCCCCAGGCGGTAGGTGAACGCCACGCCGCACAGCCCCAGCAACACCGAAGAATAGCGCACCGCGACCGGATGGATGCCTACCGCCTCCTTCCAGGCGGCCAGGCCTAGGTAATACAGCGGCGGCCAGTCGTAGGGCACCCAGGCCAGCACCTGGCGCGGCGTGCCCAGCGTCTGCCAGATGGACCACACTTCATCGATGTCCATCTCCATGCCGTTTAGGCGCAAGATACGGCTGGCCGCCACCGCCAGCAAGAGCGCCGTCATGGCCTGGAGATTCTTGCGCGAAGTCACGGATGCCTCTCCTTTGACTACCCAATCCTGATGTCCGAACATGTCAGATTTCTAGCGGGCCTTGTGGGCGCGCCTGCCCCGCTGGGCGCGCGCCCGCGCGTACACGGCAAGCATGGCATCCGTCTGGCGCTGGAGCGTGAAATGCTGTTCCACACGGGCGCGCCCCGCTGCTGCCATGCGCTGGCGCAACGCCTCGTCGGTCAACAGGCGGATCAGGCGATCGGCCAGCGCCTCCGTGTTGTAGGGGTTGACGACGAAACCTGTCTCGCCGTCCACGACTACCTCGCGCGGCCCGCCGAAGCACGTCACGACCGGCACCGCGCCCGCGGCCATGCCCTCCAGCGCAGTCAACCCGAATGTCTCGAAGCATATCGAGGGCAGCGTCACCGCGTGCGCCAGTCGGTAGGCTGCGGCCAGTTCCGCCCCTTCCAGCCAGCCGCCGGGCACGATCACCCCTGCCAGATCGGGATTTTCGCCAAGCAGTCGCTGCAAATACTCATCGGAGCGGGCCAGC
>CAKZOB010000089.1 GCA_937135955.1 uncultured Anaerolineales bacterium
CCGGGTCAACCGCCTGCGGGTCTACGCCAAAGAGGTGCACACTGGCCCGCGTTGTCGTGCTGCCAGGGTCGCCGACAACGTGCATCAGCGTCAGCGCCCCCCTCACAGCGGGCAACTGATCCCAGCGCACATCCTGCGCGTTGAGCTGCGCCGGATCGAAGGTGATGCGCGCGCTGCTGCCGACCTCTTCGCGGGCTGCTGTCCAGGCTCCCCGGTCGCGCGTATCGGAAATGCTCAGCGAAGCCGTACCCAGCGCCAGGGTCATGATCAGCAGCAAGACCAGCATGGCGTAATGCCCCGGATCGCGGGCGACGCGCCACACCGCCAGGGGCGCGGTCAGGTGACGGGTGCGCTGCACCACCCGCGAGATGATTTCCATCAGCCAGGGGAAGAGGCGCATCCAGACCATGCCCAGCCCCAGCACAATCCCAAACACGGCGGGCACCGTATCGAGCACGAAGACAGGCAGGTTGTAGTCGCCGACGACGTGGTAGCTGCCCCGCTCGGCAGCAAAGCTACCTCTGGTCAGTTCCTCGCTGATCTGCCCAATCACTTCGCCGGGGGCCGCCAGCAGATTTTGCAGCAGCACGCCGAAGTCGCCGCCCACTAGGTAGTACAACCGCAGGACGAACAGCACGCCCACCGCCAGCGCCACGATGTCCAGATAGTAGCGCAACCACCAGGGCGTTTCTTTGGGACGCGAAGCGATCTGCTTGAGCCGCGCCAGGCTCCGACGCGCGGCGGGCACGGCAGGCCAGGTCAGGCGCAGGATGATCGGCACGGTGATCAGCGCGCTGAGCACATACGAAACAGCAGGGATGGATATAGCCCCCAGCGAACGCCCGCCCAACGCTTCGGCCAGCGGGCCGTATTGTTCCATCAGGCGCAGAAAAACCACGCTCAGCAAGGGGCCGAGCGCGAACCCCAGCAGGGCCAACAGGGTCACGGTGACCAGTTGCATCAGCACCAGTTGCAGGGCACTGCCCCCCCGGCTGACGATGGTGCTCCATTCCTGGCTTTGCTGTTCCAGCACCAGGGCGGTGGTGCTGGCCAGGTGCTGTGCCATCAGCCCAGCGATGAGCGCCGAAAAGGCGATGATCACCAGTTCGTTATCGGCCACATCGCCCGCATAGTTCTCCAGCAAGGCGGTCAGGCCAGTCAACACGCGCAGGCTGGGATGATAGGCCCCCAGTCGGTTTTGCAACAGGGCCAGCCGTTGCCGGTAGTGGTGAATGTTGTCGGCGGTGATGACATCCGTGTTGGTAGCTATCACATAAAAATAGCGGTTGCCGGGCGTCACGTTCGCCAGCCAGTCGTTGTACGCTTCTGGGACGGTGGCGAATCCGAAGTCGTAGCGCATCTGGCCGGGGGCAATCTCCACTTCTGCCCCATACAGGAAGTTGCGGTTACCTTCCCAGAACGGGTCTTGCGGATTTTGGGGTTCGACGATGCCCACAATCACCACGCTGGCAACATTGCCGCTGCCATCAAGCTGTTTGGTGCCCACCACAAAGCGCTGTCCCACTTCCAGGTTGGCCCGGCGAGCCACCTCAGCCGTGACCACGATCTCCACCTGCCCGCGGTTGTAGAGGCCGATCTGCCGCGCCTGCTGTTCGGCATCGCTCAGGCCGGTCGGGTCAACGGCGTCGGGCGGGGGGAGACGGACGGGCCAGCGCCCTTCCAGCAACGTCAGGCGGGCGGGCATGTCGCTGAAGGCATAGGGCTGGAAGGTGTGATCCAGCCGCGTCGAGCGCGCCGTCACCGGCTCGCCATAGCGGTACATGTAGCCGCCAGTCGCCAGGCCAGCGGCATCTACGCCGCCTTCCGTGGTGGGCGGGGTATAGTCGGCGCGGATGAAAAAGGTGTAATCCGTCGCCAGCGGCCCCAGTTCCCGGCTCGCCACTTTCAGCGCGGCGGGCGAGAGCGGCTCGTCCTGAATCACCAGGGTGATCTGCAAATCCTGCGGTGCGGCCTGCTCCAGCGCGAAGCGCAACCCCACGCCCGTCACCGCGCGGATATAGAATGGCCCCAGCGCGAAAAAGCCCGTCAGCAGGCAGATGGCCAGCAACAGAATGGCCAGCGAGCGCCATTCGCGGCGCATACGTTTGAGGATCAAGCCCAGAGTCATGCCGTCACAGTCCTGCCCACGTTGCCCCGCCTACTCATCGCCCAGGCGCAGCGTGCGCGCCAGCGACAGTTGCCGCACCAGCAACAGGCTGGAGCCGAGCACCAGCCCCAGCGTGACCAGCAACAGCAGCGCGTATTCCAGCAGGCGTTGCGTCTCCACGCGCATGACGAATGGCGGGATGACACCTTCGCCCGCCGCGCCCAACGCCAGCGTTGGCACCACCTGCGAGGCGAGCAGCCAGCCCAACACAGCGCCCAGCGTCACCGCCACGCCCATCACAAAGACCTGTTCCAGCGCCAGGGCCAGCACCACGCGCAGGGACGACAGCCCCAGCGCCCGCAGCACGCCGAATTCGGTGCGGCGGGCCTGCGCCGTCAGACCGGCGTAGGTCAGCAAGCCGACGATGCTCAGCGCCAGCGCCATGATGAAGGCCAGATACATCAGCCCCAGCAAGCCCAACGCCAGCGGATCGGTGTTGAGCCGACTCAATTCGTCCGCCAGCGTCACTTCGCCCAGCACAACCGCCGCGCCTTCATCCAGCGAACGGACGAACGCGGCCACTTCGCTCTTGTCGTGCGCATCTACGCCGTCGCCCAGCCGCAGCCAGACCTCGTCCGGGTAAAAGGCGGCGCTGGGCCGGCGGTTCAGCCGGTAGAGCAGTTCGCGCACGTCTACCACGATGAACGAATCCCCCTTGGGGTCGTTGAGTGTCGGCGCGCGGTCGAACAGCGAAGGATAATAGTCGGTCACCTGCACGGCGCGGAACTGCACGCTGCTGCCGCCGATGCCCGGCAACGTAAACGGCGCGGCATCCAGCCCCCATGTCAGGCCGTTTTCGCTCTGCACGCGGCGGCTGACCACGGCATCGATTGGCCCCAGGTCAGGGTAATTGAGCAGCACGCCCACCGTCGAACGCTGCGCATCCTGTTGCCAGGTGACATAAAGCGCGTCGCCGCGTTCGCCAGTCACCTGCCAGCCGGGCGAGGCGTCGCCCTCGGCCAGCGCGCCGCTGTCGTAGCGGAATTCCCAGGCGCGGTCGGCAAAGACCCGCCACGGTGTTGCTGAGTTGTCTGCCCCGATCAACGTCATGTCGGCCAGGGTCAGGCGCATACCTCGTTCGCCGCGCGCGCTGGGGCTGCGGTATTGCCAGTAGAAAGAGACCAGGTTGAGCGGGGCGACGGGCGCATATTCCAGCGCGAACAGGTCGGCTTCGCAGTAGACCCAACCGGTAGTCACGAACCCCGCCGCGCCCAGGCCCGGCGTATCCTGCCCCACCCGCACATACTCGACCTCGACCGGCCTGACCGGCACCCGCACCCACGCCCCCGCCGCATCCAGCAGGCGCAGCCATAGCTCGGTGCGCTGCACCAGGCGGCCCACGTCGGCGCGATAGATACCCTCGCTGCCGGGGCGGAACGACTGCACTTCGAAGCGCACCCATAGCCCAATACGCGCTGGCACGCCGGGCAGAGTCTCGCCACGCGGCGGCAGGGAGGGCGCGCCACCGGGCGCGCGCGGCGAATAGACCGGCCCCAGGTCGCTCCGCCAGTAGAGCGTCTGCCCGAAAGTATCGGGATCAATAGCCAGGATGCTGCCGCGCAGGTCACCGGCCAGGCTGGTGCTGAGATTGGTATTGCGCACGCGGAAGGCGGTGCTGGCCGCCACGACTCCCTCGTGCGCCAGATAGGCGTCGGCGGGGCGGGCGCGGTTGACGTTGAGCGCCGTGTCGCGCTCGGTCAGGCGCACGTCGGTGCCCACCAGGTAACGCGCCTGATCGCTGTGACTGTTGGCGAGTGTGGCGCGGAAGCTGGTGGCAAACCAGCCCGTGCCCACCGCCAGCGCCAGCAGAAAGGTGATGCGCCCATAGTGCACCGGTTCGCGGCTGAGCTGCCAGCCCGCCAGCGCACCCAGCAAGCCGCGCCGGGCAGCGGTCAGGCGCGCCGCCAGCAACGCCAGCGTCGGGAAGGCGCGCAGGGCCAGGCTGCCCAGCGCCACGAAGAGCAAGGCGGGCGCGGCCAGCATCAGCGGGTCGGCCTGTTTGTCGCCCAGGGTGGTGTCGCTGAGCGGCGACCCCTGTTGCACCAACGCCCACAGCGCCACCAGCGCGACGAGCGCCACCACTACGTCGAGATAGAAGCGTTGCCACCAGTGTTGGCGTTCGCTGCGCGCCGCCGCGCCGCCCGCCAACACCAACGGCATCCGCAGCACCGGCAACAGGGAGAGCATCAGCGCCAGGAAGGTGATCAGCGCAGCCAGCCCGGCGGTGCCGAAGGTCGCCGGTGTGAGCGGCAGGGGGAATTCCTGGGTACCGGCCACGCTCGGCCCCAGCGCCGTCAACAACGCCTGCGCCAGAAACGGCGCGATCAGCGCCGCCGCAGTGCAGATCACCAGCGCCTCGATGCCGCGCAGCAAGACGATCTGACTGTCCCACGCCCCCCGGCTTTGCAGCATGGCGATCTCGCGACGCTCGCTGCGGCGCACCAGGGCCGCCGTCGCCACCACGAAGAAGAGCACCAGCGCGCCCACCTGCCCCAGCAGGATGGCGAACGGCACGCCCAGCAATGCCTGTTCGTCGGCGTAGTCGCGCAGGATGCCGTCATCGCGCTCTTTGTGGATAACGTCGTAGTCTATCAGGCGGGTGTGATAATTGAAGCCCAGGTCCTGGCGGGCGGTCTGATTGGGAGTCGTCGGCGCTTCCAGCGTGAAGGTCGCCCGCATGTCGCGTTCGAAGTCTCGCAACGCCGCGCGCGCCCGATCAATGCGCGCATAAGGCAGATTGTCGTGTGCGAACAGCACGCGCCAGCCGATGCGCGTCGGTGTATCCGGCAAGAATTCGGTGGCAATGCGGAAAAGCGCCGTTTCGGTGGTGAGGGCGGCGAAATCGTAGTCCCACAGCCCCGCCCCACTGCTGCGATCCAGCAGGCGAATGGGCGAAGGGGCCAGCCAAAATGGATCGCTCTCGTCCAGCGGCGCGATCACGCCCACAATGCGCGCGGTGATCGGGCGGCTGCTGGGGTGCCCGCCGCCAGTATTGCCCTCGGCGTCCATGCCCTGATCCAGCAAGACGACTGTATCGGCGGCCAGATTCAGTTCATTGGCCACCGTCAGCCCGATGGCGATCTCGATGTCCTCGCCGCCCGCGGGCGTGTCCTGCGGCAGGCGTCCGTCTACCAGGCGCACGCGCCCCGTCCAGCCGCTGTAGTAGCCCACGCGAGCGCGCACGCCAGTCAGCGGCACGAACTCCCCGCTGCCCGCGTCGCGCAGGGCAACGCCGGTCGCTTCGGCCTCCCCGAAGAAGACCACTTCGTCCGCCCAGCCCGCGATGACGCTCAGATCGCGGGCCACCAGCGCGCGCACGGCTTCGGTGGACTGCACGGCTTTGTCTATCAGCGTGCTGCCGTCGGCCCACTGCGTGTTGGCCCGCAGGCTGATATACGCCGAGACATGCACGTCGCGCGGCGGCTCTTCCGCCAGGCGCTGCGTCATGCCCACCTGCGCCACCGCCGTGGTGTAGAGCGGCACCAGCGCGCCGATAGACGCCGTCAGCACCGCGCCGGCGACGATCGTCAGCAGCGAGCGCCATTGCGTGATCAGCCGTGCCAGCGCCAGATGGAGCGCAAAACGAACAGGGGTGCGCCGCAGTTCCCGCCAGCCTTCGAGGGTGCGGCGTATCCAGCGCGAAGAACGACGACGGTTATTCACAGAGCTTCCTCAAAGGCGGTCTTCAGAGGCCATTTGATACCCCCTCACTCCGGCGCTGTGCGCCATCTCTCTCCCTCAATGGGGCGAGAGGGAAAACCTGGCCTGTTTCTCCTTTGCCCCTCAGAGGAGGGTTGAGGGGGCTTTTCAAACGGTCTTCAGCCTGTACCTCGCCAACCCTGGCATACTCGCCAGCGATTATGGATGTTGCTTCGTCATTTATACGCACTTGCGGGCGCAGAATGTCACTGCCAATCCCAGGCCGCGCTATTGTAGCGTATGCGCTGCGGCCTGTAGAGATCGAATCATCCCAGCACATCCTATCATGTCATCATTACAACTATTGATTTTGCTCCAAATTGAACAATTAGCTGCTTGTTGTAGCAGGCCTGTCAGGATATACTAAGTGTAATGGCGCATGCAGTGGAACACCGTCATGGTGATCCCCTCAGCTTTTGACAGGTGCAGGTTTTCACGCTGTGGTAGCAGCCTCCTGCCGGGCATGGCACGTAAACCGGCTGTGCCGGGTAGCGCTGTCTACGTGGTCAAACTTCCCAACATAAGGTGGTAGCAAAGCATGGACTTCGAGGACAACAAGAAGCCAACGCCCCCGCCCCAGGAGCCAGCCCCTGCGGAGGGGGAAACAGGTGAAAGCTTCCTAGAAATGCTGGAAGCATCGTTCGACTACGAGCCGCCTCATCGCGGCGAGATCCGCAATGCCGTCATCCTGCAGATCGAGCCGAACGAGATCATCGTTGATCTGGGAGCCAAGCAAGACGGTATCGTCACCGCGCAAGACCTAGAGCGGCTCGACCCAGAGTACCGTCGCTCGCTGAAAGTGGGCCAGACAGTGCCGGTCTATGTGCTCAACCCGAGCGGCGTGGAGAATAACCTGATCGTGTCTATCAACATGGGCCTGCAACAGTACGACTGGGACGCAGCCCGTGCTCTGCTGGAAAAAGACGAGGTCGTCGAGGTCACCGTCACCGGTCACAACCGCGGCGGCGTGCTGGTGCGCTGGCGTTCGCTCGAAGGGTTCATCCCCTCGTCGCACATGGTCACCGTCAGCGCCGGCCTGCAGGGCAATGAACGCCGCGACGCCCTCAACGAACTGGTGGGCAAGAACCTGGGCGTGAAGGTGATCGAGGTAGATCAAGATCGCCGCCGCCTGATTTTTTCGGAGCGCGAGGCGCAGCGCGAATGGCGGGCGCAGCAGAAAGCGCGCCTGTTGGCCACCCTCAACGAGGGCGATGTGGTGCGCGGCGTGGTCACCGGCCTGCGCGACTTTGGCGCGTTCGTCAACCTGGGCGGCGCAGACGGCCTGATTCACGTCAGCGAGCTGGCCTGGCACCGCGTGGATCACCCTCGCGATGTGCTGAAAGTGGGCGACGAGATTGATGTCTACGTCCTGAGCCTCGACCGCGACACCAACCGCATTGCGCTCAGCCGCAAGCGCCTGTTGCCCGATCCCTGGGACGATGCCCTGGAGCGCTATCACGAAGGGATGCTGGTCGAAGGCACAGTGACCAACGTGGTGGACTTCGGCGCGTTCATCGCCCTCGACGACGGGCTGGAAGGGCTGCTGCACCTCAGCGAAATGGGCGACGGCACGCTCAAAGAACCCTACAGCTACGTCAAGAAAGGCGACCGCCTGCAACTGCGCATCAGCCGCCTGGAACCCGATCAGCGGCGCGTGGGCTTCACGCAGCGCTGGGGCATTGGTCCGCAGGAAGCGCCCGCTGAAGAAGCCGCGCCAGAAGAAGACGAATCATCTGCCGAAGAGAGCGCCGATCACGACGAGTCCGCTGCAGAGGCGTGATCGGCTCGCTTCGCTGCATGCGCCCCACAAGCAGAGCAGGCGAACCATCCCGCCAGGGTTGGGAGGGTGGGTGTGTGTTGCGCCTGAGCCCGGGCGGACAGTAGTTAGTGAGCTTCTATTACAAAAGGTTTGACAAACGCGATCCCCCCCGTTATAATGCTGCCGACTTGATGGAAGGGGGGCGCGCCGCGCTGCGAAGCCACGTGCGAGCGTTGAGTTGTCTTGAGGGTGCATCATCAGACGCTTGGGCGGGTGATGCCAGCGCAGCACGCTGCTACACAGATCGCCGGTGCCGACCTGCAGGGTTGAGCCGGCTTTTTGTTGCCCATCCACAGGTCAAAAAATTACGACCCTCGGGGGCTAGTTGCAGGAATCATGATCGACAGAACACAATCTCACATTGACGCGGCGCAAGCCGACGGGGATTTCCTGGCTCTGCTGGAGGAATCCTTCGCAGTCGAACAGCCCGTGCGCGGCGACATCGTCATGGGCGTCATTCAGTCCATTGATAGCATGGGCATGTTGGTAGACCTGGGCATGAAGCGCGATGGCGTAGTGCCCCGTAACGATCTGGAACGGCTGGGCGAAGACATGCATTTCGCCGTCGGCGACCGTGTGCCGGTGATGATCGTGCGTGCCGAAGACGAGGATGGCAACCTGATCGTGTCGGTCGCCCAGGCCAAGCAGAACGAAGACTGGCTGCGTGCCGAAGAGCTGATGAACAGCGAAGAAGTCTGGGAAGGCGTGGTGGCCGACGCCAACCGCGGCGGCTTGATCGTGCCCTTCGGCAATCTGCGCGGCTTCGTGCCCGCCAGCCATGTCTCCAACCTGCCGCGCGGCCTCAACGAAGAGGAGCGCACCCAGTACCTGCAGGGCATGGTCGGGCAGCCAATCACCGTCAAGGTGATCGAGGTCAACCGCCGCCGTCGCCGTCTGGTGCTCAGTCAGCGCGAAGCGCAACGCGAAGTGCGCGACGCGCACAAGAACGAACTGCTCTCCGAACTGCAAGAAGGCGAGATTCGCCGCGGTGTGGTCAGTGGCCTGCGCGACTTCGGCGCGTTCGTAGACCTGGGCGGAGCCGACGGTCTGATCCACATCAGCGAACTGGCCTGGCACCGCGTCAAGCACCCGCGCGAAGTGCTCAAGGTCGGTCAGGAAGTCGAAGTCTACGTGCTGCGCCTGGATCAGGAAGGCCGCCGCATCGGGCTATCGCTCAAGCGCCTGCAGCCCAACCCCTGGACGCAGGTGGACGAGCTGTATCATGTCGGGCAGGTTGTCGAGGGCGTGGTCAGCCGCGTGACGCAGTTTGGCGCGTTCGTGAGCATGGAGCCGGGCATCGAAGCGCTGCTGCACGCCAGTCAGATTGCCGACCCCGCGCCCGAAAACCCCGCCGAACTGTTGCACGAGGGGCAGGTCATCCAGGCCCGCATCATCAGCATCGAGCCGCACCGTCAGCGCCTGGGCCTGAGCCTGCGCGACCTGGATAGCCCGGCTTCCGCAGACGAAGAAAGCGAAATTGAGGCTGGTCAAACTGCGCCGGAGGCGGTAGAATCAGACGGCGTGGAACCGGAGGCCGAGCAAGAAACGAGCGCGGAGATCGCAGAATAGCAGGCTATCGCGCGTCAGAAGTTCACAAGGCAGGTTCTCACAACCTGCCTTTTTGGTTCGGTTTCCACGCTATCCTGAACAAGAGGGGAGGTGAACTGCGTGGCTCATGTCGAATTGCAGCCTGGCGAGTCGCAGGAGCAGTTGCTGAAGCGTTTTCGCAAAAGCGTTGCCAAGAGCGGCATCCTCAGCACTGTCCGGCGTAAGCGCTGGTACGTCTCCAAGAGCGAACTGCGCCGCATTCAGAAGAAGAAAGCGATCCGCCGTGCCCGCCGCAAGCAGCGCAAGCAGGGCCAATCCTAGCTCTCACGAGTCGGCGTCCGGCACGCCGGGTTTTTCTGGGTGTGCGGAGTAGAGAAAAGTACGTACACAGGCTATGGCCAAACGCTCTGACGATAAGCTCGAAGTCGAAGGCACGGTAGTCGAAGCCTTGCCCAACACGCAGTTCATGGTCGAACTGGAAAACGGGCACCGGGTACTGGCCTATCTCTCCGGCAAGATGCGCAAGTACTACATCCGCATCCTGCTGGGCGATAAGGTGCGCGTAGAGCTGACCCCCTACGATCTGACGCGAGGGCGCATCACCTACCGCTACCGTCGGCGCGGCGAAATGGCCGAAGACTTCGAGGAAGAATAGCATTCGGCTGGCCCGGTTCATCTCTTTGCCTCGGTAAACCTGTGCGGCACCAGAGGCGTGTTTGCTTTGGCAGGCTGACGCCATTCCCCCAGAATGCGCCAGCCTGTTTTGTTGCCCGGCGCTGTGGACCAGCGTTCAATTGGAGTCCGGGGGCAACCGTCCCGGCAGGTCGGCGGCGATCCCCTTCAGGCCACGTTCGATCTCCCAGGGGTAGACAATGTAGGCATCGGTGACGGCAGCGTAGAAGTCCGGCTCGGCCCGGCTGAACAGCGAGCGATAGGGGTTGAAGTGAAAAACGCAGGTGAAGCCCGCCGCACCCGCCGACAGCACACGGCTCTTGACCGCCGTGCTGGTGCGTCCACTGCCCCATACGTCGTCCACGATCAGCACGCGCTTGCCCACCAACAGGGAGTTTTCGGGGAACTGCACAAACTTGGGCCAGACCAGCAGGCGCGTCTTCTCGTCCAGATCGTGTTCAGCGGGGAAGTCCACCGCCGCATTGAGCACCTCCGACAGGTCGAGCGCCTCGGCCAGCAAGCCGCCGGGGACGATCCCCCCGCGCGTGATCATGATCATCGTGTCGAAGCGCCCGGCAGCGCGCAGTTGAGGTAACAGCACATCCACCAGTTTGTCCACATCCGACCATGTCAACCATTCCTGGCGTAAGGGGCGGCGCGACGGGTCCATCACGAACGTATCCTTTGACCTGACGAGCACTGTCTGTTATGTGTTGACTATCGCGCGATTATGCCCACAGATGAGCGTAAAGTCAACGCGCCCTTGCACCGTCCCCCTAACCCGCGGATAATAGAAGCAGGGGGTGAGGACGACTGGACAAGGAGCGTGGGCGTGAAATCAACAGCCGAACGGACCGTCGAGGCCCTCACCTGGGCTGCCGTGGTGATCTGGTTGGGCTTTGCACTGGTCACGCATATCCTCGGCTATGCCTGGCTGATAGTGCTGGTGCTCGGCTTCATCCTGCTCGCCTCGGCCATTTATCAACGCAGCCAGGGCTGGCATACGTCCCTGTCCATCTGGGTCTTCGGCATCTGGATGGCGGTCTTCAGCGTGCTGGAGATCGTCAGCAGCCTGATCGAGGCGACCGGCGGCCCTGGGCTGAACATTGACCTGTGGGTATACCTGGGCGTGGCGCTGCTCTCCATGGGAGTAGCCGTCATCTTCCGCATGGTCAACCCCAATGCCCTGCTGGGCGACAGCGGATCGCGTCAGCGCGGCGAGCGTTACAATGGCGATCCTCGCCCCTACGTCCCGCGCCATGTCGTCGAAGAGTCCAGCGCGGCCTATCTGCCGCCGTCGCGTGGGCGCGGGCGCGGAGCACAGCGCCGCCCGGATTACGACTATCAGCAACCTGCGAGCGCTTACGATCAGGCTGACGAGTACACCTACGCCACCCGCCGCGATCCGCGCGCATCTCGCCCGTCGTATACTGCGCCAGACTACCCACCATCGCGCCAGGAAGTACCCCGTCGGTCGGCGCGCGATCGCTATGCGTCGCAAGATTACGACTACGGCGCGGAAGAACAGCTTGCCCCCGACGACGAGTACGGCAGCTATGCGCCCGAAGACGAGGCCGCCAGCGCACCGCCCCGCTATACCCCGCGCAGTAGCGCAGCGCTGCCCCGCCGCCCCGACGACCGTCGCCGTGCCGTGCGTCCTGGCCGCCGACCGGCGCGCACCGCCGACACGCCCGCCGACCTGCAGGCGCGTATAGACGACATCATCCGCCGCAGCCGCGAGCGCCGCAACGTCCCGCCCGAAGACCTGCCCTACTAGCCCTTAGCGGTCAGCCGTCAGCCATCAGCTCAAAACCGGCCATCAGTCCTCAGCGGTCAGCCGTCAGCCCGGAATGAAGAACCCCATGCTTTTGCTGAAAGCTGAAAACTGACGGCTGATAGCTGAATGCCATTCGCTCTCTGCCCGTTGGCGCGTTACAATGAAATCAGCAGGCCATACAAGATCGCCAGGTTTTCAGATTTCTCTGGCGCAGAAGGGGGCGCGTGTCGAACCATATGCCATCTGTCACCAGCCCTCCCTGGAGTGTCACCACCAAACGCCTGGTCGCCTTGGGCGTCCTGGTAGGGGTATATCTGATCGCGCGTCAGGTAGATAGTGTCGCCTGGCTGTCCATCATCACCTCGGTAGTGCTGGCCTACCTGCTTTCGCCGGTGGTCACCTTCTTCGAACGCCGTCTGCGCCTGGTGCCCAACTATGAGACGCGCCGCACCCTCAGCGTGCTGCTGACCTGGGTGCTGGTGCTCAGCCTGCTGGGCCTGATGATCTGGCTGGTGGTGCCGGCGACGCTCAAGCAAGCCCGCGAGTTCGCCGACGATCTGCCGACGCTGCTGGAAGACACCCAGAACGATCTCAAATCGGTGTTGGGCAAACCCATCACCATTGGCAACTTCACCGTGGTGCCCTGGGACGAACTGGAGAGTTTCTTCACCGGCCAACAAGGCGAAGAACCGACCGACGTGAGCACCACCCTGCAAAACGCCGTGCTATCGCTGGCCGACCCGGCGCTGGGCGTGGTGGGCAGCGTTTTTTCCTTCCTCATCACCACTATCTTTGTGCTGACCATGCTCTTCTACCTGATGCGCGACGGGCCATCGTTCATAGACGGGCTGATCGCTGCCATGCCGGAGAGCTACCAGGGCGACACGCGGCAGTTGCTGCACGAACTGGGCCAGGTCTGGAGCGCCTACCTGCGCGGGCAAGTCGTGCTGAGCCTGATCATGACGGTGGTGGTCTATGTGGCGGCGCTCGTTCTGGGGTTGCCGCAGCCGCTGTTGCTGGGGCTGGTAGCCGGTTTCCTGGAGTTCATCCCCAATCTGGGGCCGGCCCTGGCCCAGATTCCCGCGCTGCTCTTCGCCCTGACGACCGATAGCTCGACCATCCCCGCGCTCGACGCAGGGTTGCTCTATGCCGTGGTCGTCTCGGTGACCTATATGTCGCTGCAACAACTCGAAGCGGTGCTGTTGGTGCCGCGCGTGCTGGGCAGCAGCCTCGACCTGCACCCCTTCGCCGTGCTGGTGGCCATCCTGGTGGGGGCCAGCCTGGCGGGTGTGCTAGGGGTGGTGCTCGCCGCGCCCAGCGTGGCGACCGTGCGGCTCTTCGTGCGCTACGTGCGCGTCAAGCTGCTGGACGAAGACTATCTGCCCGCGGCGCAGGGCATGGCCGCGCGGCAACGGGGTCTGATCTACCGCCTGATGCACTACCTGATCAGCCGTCGTTATCCGGTGCTGCCCCCTGAAGAACGCGCCCGCGACGCCGCCGACCTGTGAGCGTGAAGCGTGCAGCCAGAGGAGAGACACCATGCAGCCGTTCCCAGACCAGACTTTCACCCGCGCCGACCTGATCATCCGGCCCGCGCAGCCGTCCGACAGAGTCGCTCTGGAGGCGATCTCCGCGCAGATTTGGGAGGGCAACGACTATCTGCCGCGGGTGCTGGACGCCTGGCTGAACGACCCCTACGACGGCTTCTTCGTGGCGACCCTGCGCGACCGCGTGATCGGCGTCTCCAAGGTTACCCGCCTGGACGAGGAAGAGTGGTGGCTGGAAGGCCTGCGCGTTGACCCGGCCTTTCAGGGCTACGGCTTTGGGCGCATTTTGCATCACTTCGCCGTCAACCATGTGCGCCAGCACGGGCGGGGCGTGGTGCGCTTTGCCACCAGTTCGGAGAATGGCGCTGTCCAGCGGATGGCCCGCGAGACGGGTTTCACCCGCGTGGCCGTCTATGTGCCGCTGGGCACGGATGTGCTCGACGAGCCGGTCGCCCACCTGTCGCCGCTGACGCCTGCCGATGCGCCGCGTGTGCGCGCCTGGCTCGACCGCTCGGCGCATTTTGTCGCCTGCCAGCGCAGCCTGGAATGGGATTGGTCGTTCTATTTCCTCACCGACGCCCGTCTGGCCGAGCGGCTGGCGGGCGGGCTGGTCTATGGCTGGGCAGACCCCGGCTCTCCGGAAGGGCTGCGCGGTCTGCTGATCGTCAACTCGACCGAACGCGACCGCTGGCCCGGTCAACCCGCGCTCAAGATCGCCTATTGCGACGCCGCGCCCGCCGACTTGGCAGCGCTGGCCCGCGATGCCCGTCGGCTGGCCGCGCAACTGGATCGCGTCTACGTGCGGATAAAGGTGCTCGATCAGCCGGACGCACAGGCGGCCTTCCAGGCGGCGGGCTATCTGTGCGAGTCCGATCACTGGGTCTATCTGTACGCCCGTGAGGTGCAGCTCACCGCGCACGCCGACGTGCAGCTCGACGAGCTGCCCCCGCTCTCCCGTTGAGCTTCAGGGGCGGACAGAAATAGAGAAAACATGATCGGCTCGCCTGGTTTACCTCACCCCCAGCCTCGCTGCGCTTGGCTCGCCCTCTCTCCGCGTCGGAGAGAGGACAGCGAGGCGCGTGAGCGCCAAGCGGGGGTGAGGTAAAGTGAAGGGCAGTTCTCAGCCCCAGGCATTCCTAATGCCTGTCCGTCCTTGGACCCGTTAGCCAAGCGTGGTGCTCGCGCCCCTGGCAGCCGGGCATCCGCGCCCTTGCAGACGCTGAACTCATCGCTCTCCGGATTCACGACTCCGGTCTCATCACTCACAGGAGCATCCCATGGACGACAACTGGAATCTGCTGGCTCGCCATCGCCCGCCGCCCCCGGCTCCGCCCGAACCCCTGACCACCGAGCGCATTGACGCCGGTTATCGTCTGTACTGGACGAAGACCGCGTTGACCTGGGACAACGAGCGCCGCGCCCTGATGGCCGACCGCGTGGCAGCGGTCATCGCTGGGCCGGACTTCGAGAACAACGCCCTGGAGCGGCGCTTTCGCGTAGACGGGCTGGACGATCTGGCGCACAGCGGGGCCAGCCTGTTGGCGCTGGCCGAGGTGCTGCGCGCGCTCGACGCCTTCGACGCCGAGGCAGAGTGAGACCAGCATGAGCAATCATCCGGCCAACCTGGCGCTGCGCTTTGGGCTGGAACTGGCGGCGCTGGCGGCGCTGAGCGTGTGGGCGCTGGAAGCAGTGAGCGGGCCAGGAGGCGTTGCCCTGGCGATCTTGTTGCCCCTGCTGGCGGCGACGGCCTGGGCCACCCTGCGCACCCCTGGCGACGACAGTCATGGCGGCGGCGCGCCAATACCGGTGCCAGGCATCGTGCGGCTGGCGCTGGAATGGCTCCTCTTCGCCCTGGCAGTGCTGGCGCTGCTTGCCGCAGGTCACCGGACGGCGGGAATGGCGCTGGGCGTTGTGGTCGTCGTGCACTATATTCTGTCCTACGATCGGGTGCTGCGCCTGTTGGGCCAACGCTAGCGCGGCAGATGGTAGGGGGGACATTGATGCGCATCTCGACTCACGGCGACTATCTGATCAAACTCACCCGCTTCACCGCTTTCAACTGCTATCTGGTGCGTCAGGACGACGGGTTGGTGCTGATTGACACGGGGTTAAGCGGCAGCGCCGCGGGCATTCTGAAGGCGGCTCAGCAGATCGGGCAACCCATCGTGCGGATTCTGCTCACACACGCGCACGCCGATCACGTGGGATCGCTCGACGCGCTGGCGGAGGCACTGCCCGGCGTAGAAGTGCTGATCGGGGCGCGCGAGGCGCGTTTGCTGGCGGGTGACATGAGCCTGGACGCCGACGAGCCACAGACTCCGCCGCGCGGGGGCTTTCCGCGCGTCAGGACGCAACCGACGCGCACCCTGCAAGCGGGCGAGCAGATCGGCTCGCTGGAGGTGATCGCTGCGCCAGGGCATACGCCAGGGCACACTGCCTTCCTCGATACGCGCGACGGCACCCTGATCGCCGGAGACGCGCTGTATTCCTGGGGCGGGCTGGCCGTCTCCGGCAAGCTGACCCCGCTCTTTCCCTTCCCGGCCCTGGCGACCTGGCACAAGCCCACTGCGCTGCGCACTGCGCGAGCGTTGCGCGCGCTCGAACCAACACGGTTGGCGCTGGGGCACGGGCCGGTGATCGAGAGGCCGGCGGAGCGCCTGGACAGGGCCATCGCGGCGGCACGGGCATTTGAGCGGGCCTGATCGAACGACTCTGGACATTTTGCCGGAAAGCGGCGAAAATGGGGGCAATTCCCTGTGAGCATAAGGAGCAAATCCCATAATGAACAACGGCGATATGTCCGATATCCCTACCGAAACCCTCGCTGAGACCGAAAACTACTCCGTGTGGAGTTCGGTAGAGCCGGACGGCGAGAAGACCTATCACGTCGAGCTTGGCCCGGTGACGGTGCATTTCTTCGAGGAAGAATGGGCCGAGTTCCTGGAAATGATCCGCGAAGCAATCTCCGATGACGATGTCGAAAGCAGCGATGACATCGAGATCGAACTGGACTGGGGATCGCTGTACTTTGCCCGCGACGAGTGGGACGAGTTCACCAAGCTCATGGCAGCGATCTAAAGCGAGTCAGACGGGGCGGGCTGCTGTTGCTCGCCCCGCGATTTCCTGTCCCCCGCCCATGCCAATGCTCGCCTGATGTTCTCTACTCATAGCCTCGATTTCCTGCTCAGCCCGGCGGGGGGCGAGGTGCTGGCCTGGCTGGCGACGCAAGACCTGAGCGACGCGCAGACGCTGCCTCTGCTACAAAGACTGCGGCGCGAACTGCCCCCGGATGTAGCGGGCGCAGCGCTGACCATGGCCCGCCTGCGTCAGCGTGCCGTCGCCAAGTTCAGCCGGGCGACGGCGATGTTCTTCACGCCCGATGCGCTCGAACAGGCCACCGGCGAAATCGTCGCGACCTGGCGGGCACGGCGCTTCGCCGAGGGCGGCTATGCGCAGATCGCCGATCTGGGCTGTGGCATCGGCGGGGACACGTTGGCGCTGGCCGCTTTGCCCGGCGCAACTGTGATCGGGCTGGATCGCGACCCGTTGCGGCTGCGCCTGGCCCGCGCCAACCTGAACGTCTACGGGCGTGCGGCACACCTGCTGTGCGCTGACCTGCGCGATTGCCTGCCGCTGATCGGCGTGCCCGCAGCCTTCTTCGACCCGGCGCGGCGCGAGCACGAGCGACGACTCTTTTCGGTGCGGGACTACGTTCCGCCGCTGGATGTCATCCGTAGCTGGGATTTCGTCGCGCTGGCCGTCAAACTGTCGCCGGGGGTGGCGCTCGACGAATTGCGCCCTTACACAGAAGCGGGCGTGGGCGTGGAGTTCGTCAGCGCGGGCGGCGATCTGAAAGAAGCCGTGCTGTGGACTGGCGATCTGGGCTTTGCCGGGCGTTGGGCCTCGCGCGCCGACGCGGGTGAAACCCTGCATCCGACCGGCGCGCCGCCGCCGCCACTGAGCGCGCCCCGTGCCTTTCTGCTGGAGCCAGACCCGGCCATCATCCGCGCGGGATTGTTGGGCGAACTGGCCGAGCACCTGGGCGCGCCGCTCTACCGGTTGGACGAGCACATCGCCTACCTCACCGCCGACACGCCGGTCAATTCCGGCTGGGTGCGCGTCTGGCCGGTGTTGGACTGGCTGCCTTTTAACCTCAAGCGGCTGCGCGAGGCGTTGCGGGCACGCAGCATTCGCCGGGCGACGATCAAGAAGCGCGGCAGTCCCCTGGCTCCCGCAGAAGCGTTGCGCTTGCTGAAGCTCGCTGGCGAGGGCGACGACGCCGTAATCGTGTTGACGCACGTGCAGGGCGAGCACAGCGCGCTGATCTGCGGGCCGCCGCTCACCGGCCCGGAAACAGGAGCAGGAAGCTCATGGACATCGTGACGCTGATCAACGGGGCGCTGGCCGTCGGTGGGTTGCTGGGCTTTGTGGGGACACTGCGCGGCTGGCGTGTATTCATGGACGAGCGCCGTATGCAGACGCTGATCGCCACCGTGGGCGAACGACCGGTGCGCTGGGGCGTCGCCGGCGGCTACCTGGTGCTGGGGCTGTTCGGGCTGCTGCAGCTATGGGGCGGGTGAGGGCGTACTTTTTGGCTAAAGCGACCAAAGACTTGTCCCAAACTATGAAAAATAACAAAAAATCCCTTGGCACATAAGCCCTGCCCTGATACAATGAGCTTTGGACAATAACAGAGGGTGGACGGAGCTTGATCGGTCTGCAGCAGTCAAGTTTTAGGCTTATGGCTAAAGACTTATGCAAAACGCGGCGTTCTTTGCAAAGGGTTAATGGCCTTGTAGCATGTGCCGTCATGGGCGACTAAGTTATTACCGGCCCCTCAAGAGAGCGTGCTGGCACCTCGCCTGAGCTTCGCCATACCCCCTGCGATTATCCGAGATACGTATTCCCTGAGCGCCGCCCAAGCGAGCTGAGGGGTTTTCGCCTGTAATCTGGTGAGAGCGCTTGATGACAGCGTACCTGATCGTAGACGTAGATGACCTTCTGCAACGGCTAGAATCGCGCGGGCTGGTGCTCGACATCCAGACCATCGCCACCTCGCTGCTCAATGCTGCGTCGCTGGCCGCGGGCCTTGGCAGCCCCAGCGAATTAATGGCGATCGCTGTCGCCGACTGGAATCGCTACCGTCGTCCCAGCGGCAGCGCTGGTGTCAGCGTGCAGCAGGTCTTCGCCAACAGCGGCTACGATCTCTTCAACGTGCCCGACCGCCGCGTGGTAGCCGATGCGCTGCTAACCCACTATTTCTCCTTCGAACAGCAGGTAGTAGACGAGCTGATCATCGCCTCATCGCGCATGGACATCGCTGCGCTAGTGCAGCGCGTGCCCGCTTCGGAACGGGCGCGGTTACGCATCTGGGGCGACGAACCGCCCAGCAGCCTGCCGGGAGTGATCTTCCAGCCGCTGGAAGTCATCCTGGGCCTGCCCAGCAAGACAGTAGCGCTCTACATTGACTTCGAGAACATCTCGATCAGCCTCAGCGAACAGGGCTACATCATCAACCTGGATGACCTGCTGGAAGGGATGATCCGCCAGGCGCAGACGCACGGCCAGGTCATTCACATGGCCGCCTACGCGCCCTGGGGTCAGCGTGGCAGCCTGGCCCCCATGATTGACCGCACGGGCCGTGAGGTTTCCGACGAAGTCACCAGCCGCCTGGCACGGGCCAATATTGACCCGGTCTACAGCCTGCCGGGCAAAAACAGCGCCGATATGCGCATCGCCAAAGATGTGCTCGCCGATAGCGCCCGCCCCGACAGCGCCGATGTCTTCATCATCGCCAGTGGCGACCGCGACTTCAACGAGGTCTTCAGCGCCGTGCGCACGCGCAACAAGCAGGTGATCGTGTGGGGCGTGCGCGGCAGCACCAGCCGTCTGCTAGAATCTAATCCGGCGCTCAGCGTCGAATATATCGAGGACTTCTGCCGCCTGCGTCGCGCCAACGAAGCGATGGCTGCTCACACTGCGCCCTATGGCCCCGGCGAAGAGCCGCCCGAATTCCGCCCCTCCCAGTGGTCGAGCGTTATCCTGCAACTGGATATCCTGCTGGCGGAGCGCGCCGCCGACCGCGTCAGCCTCAACACCCTGGCGCGGCGGCTGGTCGAGACGCACGCGGTACCCAGCCCCGAACGCGCCGAAGACCTGATCATGCAGGCGGCCAATCAGGGCATCCTGGTGGTAGACCTCGAACAGGGCACGGTGATGCCCAACGCCAACAGCGAGGTGGTGGCCAAGACGCGCCTGATCCGCGACCGCATCGTGCACCGCGTGGCCAACACGTTGCACGTGCGCGGCTGGGAATACGTCAACTACGGTTTCCTGCTGAAAGGCATTGGCATGGATCACGGCCTGGCTGGCCCAGGGCTGAACACCACCGACGCCTGGCGCTCTGAGTGGGTAGACACCCTGGTGCGCGAAGGCATTTTGGTGCGCGAGCTGGTGCCGCACCGCCACAACCCCGAAGACCTGGTGCCGGTGATCAAACTCAGCGAGGTCGAAGGGCCGGCGCTCGCCCCACCGGTGATCGGCGTCAGCCGCGACGAAGTCGAAGCGATGATCCGGCGCATCATCGTCAGCGTCGAGCAGTTCACCTCGTTCCGCGGCTTTGCCTGGTGTCCGCTGGGCAGTCTGCATCGCCGCCTGCGCCCCTTCGACCCCAGTACGGCCTTCCAGCAGGCGGTCGAAGAGCTGCAGGAACAGGGGGCGGTCACCATCAACGAGTACGACAACCCCCTCAGCGAGTTCAAGACGAAAGGCATCTCGCTGGTGGAGCAGTCGCCCATCGTGCAACGTGTGCTGGAAGAGCGCAACGCCTTCGTGCGCGCGCTGCTCGCCCTCTACGAGCAACGCCTGCCCCTCAGCCGCGAGGCCATTAGCCAGGCCAGCGGCTTGGATGGGCGCGAACTCGACCTGTGGCTGTCTATCATGCAGGCGGAGAACGTGCTCAAAGCCGTGCCCGGCCAGACTGACCTCTACAGCCTCTTCCGCACGCATCACACCGTGTGCATGGTCGCCGGCGATCCGCCCGCAGCGGCAGGGAATGGGGAGTAGGGAGTGGGCAGTCGGGAGTAGGGTAATGTGCTCCCGACCGCATTTCGCGGTTCCGCAATAAAGGCCAGAGAGAGCCTGTGGGCGAAGGTTCCATTCAGTCCTATCGCGACCTACGAGTGTGGCAGGAAGCGATGGTGCTGGCCGAGCAAACCTATCTGCTGACCCGGCAGTTTCCATCGGAAGAATTGTACGGACTGATCAGCCAGATACGGCGAGCGGCAGTCTCAGTGCCCGCCAACATAGCCGAAGGCTACGGACGGGACAACCGCGGGGATTACATTCGCCACCTGCAAATCGCTCAGGGATCGCTCAAAGAGCTTGAAACTCATCTAATCCTCGCCACGCGGGTCAACATGGCGACGGAACAGGCTATCGCCCCCTGTCTCGATCGTGAAGCTGTAGGTAAGATGTTACGTGCCCTGCTACGCTCGCTGCAGCGCTGACCCCCACTCCCCACTGCCCACTCCCCACTCCCCTGCGCATTTGAGACTTCCCAAGCCCCCGCCCCAATGGTATAATGCGGCGGGTAAGCAATCCCGTATCGTTCTGACCGGCGGGCCAACGTCCGGTTCGCCCGGTGACATCCCTTGACGAGGACGCCACGCAATGTCCATCACCAAGCAGCAAAAGGAAGAAATCTTCCACAGTTTCGGTCGGCACGAGTCCGACACCGGTTCGCCCGAAGTGCAGATCGCCATCCTCACCAGGCGCATTGATCAGCTCACCGAGCATCTCAAAGTGCACAAACACGACGAACACAGCCGTCGGGGTTTGCTCAAGCTGGTGGGGCAACGTCGCCGCCATCTGCGCTATCTGAGCCGCAAAGACCCCAACGCCTACCGCGCCCTGATCGAGCGGCTGGGGCTGCGTCGCTAGGTGAGGTCGAGGCGAGCGTGGGGCGCAGGCTCCGCGCTCTGTATCCTGAGACAGTATGGATAGAGAGAAGCCCTGGTTGGGGCAGATATGTGCGACATGCCCCTGCCCCAATCAATCTGATTGATCGCAGTCGCCCGGAGGGACAGGAATTGGAACATGCGGTCAAGCCGACGCCAGTGTATGGCGCGTCGTGCGCTTGACACCAGGTTCCAGTCCCTGACCTCCGGGCCTTATCGTTCCGGAGGGAACCTATGAATACCACCGTTGGGATGCCCCCCAACCATCGCTTCGTGGCGACGGTGGGCGGCAAGCAAATCATTCTAGAAACTGGCAAGCTGGCCGAGCAGGCTGGCGGCGCGGTGACTGTCCGCCTGGGCGACACCGTCGTCTTTGCCACCGCCACCATGAGCGCCACCGCGCGCCAGGGGGTGGACTTCTTCCCGCTCAGCGTGGACTATGAGGAAAAGCTCTATGCAGCGGGGCGTATCCCCGGCAGCTTCATGCGCCGCGAAGGCCGCCCCTCGGAGGCGAGCATCCTGATCGCCCGCGTCACCGACCGCCCGCTGCGCCCGCTCTTCCCCAAAGACCTGCGCAACGAAGTGCAGGTGCTCGTCACCCCGCTCAGCCACGATCAGGAAAATCACGCCGACATCCTCTCCATCATCGCGGCCAGCGCCGCCCTGCATATCTCCGACGTGCCCTGGGACGGGCCGATCGGCGCGGTGCGCGTGGGCCTGATTGACGGGCAGTTCGTGCTCAACCCCACCATCCCGGAGATGGAGAACAGTCAGCTCGATCTGCGCATGGCGGGCACCAAAGACGCCATCATCATGGTCGAGGCCGGGGCCAACGAGGTAGACGAAGAGACCATGGTGCGCGCTCTGCGCTTCGGTCACAACGCCATGGGCGACCTGATCGCCGTGCAGGAGCAGATGCGCGCTCAGCTTGGCAAGCCCAAGCGCAAGTATGAGCCAGCGGTAGTAGACGAAGCGCTGGCCGCCGAGGTCGAACAGAAAATCACTGAAGACATCGTCCGCATCCTGGAGACGCACACCATGCGCACCGAGCGCAACGAAGCGCTCGAAGAGCTGCGCACGCGCCTGCTGGCCGAGTACGAGAGCGCCAACCTGGCCGAGGACGAAGAAGCCCGCCCGCTGGCCGATGTCAGCGCGGTGCTCGACGCCACCCTCAAGAAGGAAGTGCGCCGGCGTATTCTAGAAGAGGGCATCCGCCCCGACGGGCGCGACTACACCAGCATCCGCCCGCTGGCCGCCGAAATTGACGTGATCCCCCGCGTGCACGGCTCCGGCCTGTTCAAGCGCGGGCAGACCCAGGTACTCAGCATCTGCACGCTGGGCACCCCGCGCGACAGTCAGCCGCTGGACGGCCTGTACCCGGAAGAGACCAAGCGTTTCATGCATCACTACAACTTCCCGCCCTACAGCACCGGCGAAACTTGGTTGCTGCGCGGGCCGAAGCGCCGCGAGATCGGGCATGGCGCGCTGGCCGAAACCGCCCTGCGCCCGATGATCCCGCCCGAAGATCAGTTCCCCTATACCATCCGCGTCGTCAGCGAGGTCATGTCGTCCAACGGCAGCACCAGCATGGCCAGCGTGTGCGCCAGCACCCTGGCGCTGATGGCAGCGGGCGTGCCCATCACCCGACCGGTAGCGGGCATCGCCATGGGCCTGATCAAGGAAGGCGAGCGCTACGCCGTGCTCACCGACATCCAGGGGATCGAAGATCACCTGGGCGACATGGACTTCAAGGTCGCGGGGACGGAAAAGGGCATCACCGCCTTGCAGATGGACATCAAGATCGCTGGCGTCAGCGACGACATCATGCGTCAGGCGCTGGCGCAGGCGCGCGACGCCCGCCTGTATATCCTGGATGTGATGCGCCAGGTCATCCCCGCTCCACGCGCCGAACTTAGCCCCTACGCGCCGCGCATCCTGACCATCAAAGTGGACGTAGACAAGATCGGCATGATCATCGGCCCCGGCGGCAAGACCATCCGCTCCATCCAGGACAAGACCGACACCAAGATTGACATCGCCGAAGACGGCACGGTCTTCATCGCCAGCCCGGACGGCCCGAGCGCCGAGCGCGCCCGCGACATGATCCTGGCCATGGTCGAAGAGCCAGAAGTCGGGCGCATCTACACCGGTCGCGTGACGCGCGTGGAATCCTACGGCGCGTTCGTCGAAATTCTGCCCGGCCAGGACGGCTTGGTGCCTGTCAGTCAGATCACCGATCACTATGTGCAGCGCATCGAGGACGAGGTATCCGTCGGGGACGAGATCATGGTCATGATCACCGACATTGACGCCGACGGCAAGATTCGCCTCAGCCGCCAGGCCGTGCTGGAAGGCTGGACGCTGGAAGAAGCCCGCGCCGCCGACCGCAAGATCGGCAGCGGTGGGCAACGGGGCGGCGGGCAGCGCGGCGGCGGGTCGGGTCGTGGCGGTGGCCGCGGCGGTGAGCGCGGCGGCGGAGACCGTGGCCCGCGCGGTGGCGACCGTGACCGGCGCGGCGGCGGTGACCGCGACCGCGGCGGGCGGCGCTGATCCCCTCAACAGTCAACACAACAACGGGGCGTGTGATGAACACGCCCCGTTCTCCTGCGCCCTGGCCCAAACCACAGATCGCGTGGCCTGACTTTCCTACTCGCCCATGCTCACGGCGGTCACGGCCTCCGGTCGAGGCTCAGGCGGCTGATGAAGTCGTTGATCGAAATCGTCGGCATGGTCAGCGGCTTGAGGCGTCCGCGCGCGATCAACTCCATGCTCACGCGGGCAATGGTCTCGTTATCGGGCGCTTCGATCACGTGCACGAAATCGAACTGTCCGAGCGTGGCATATTGCTCCAGCACTCTGACGCCCAGCGTCTCGATATCCAGGCTGATCTGACGCAGGCAATCCGGTTCCTCAACAATGCGCGACACGCCGTGTTCGGTGAGCGTGCTCAGCAAGATGTAAACGGGCATGGCCAGTCTCCCCGCACCAGGGCACTACTCCACACAATCCGCAACCCGCCCTATCAATACGCCTTGGCGAAATAAGCCATCTCGCGGGCTGGCTGACCGCAAATGATACATTTCCCCTGCTCGCCGGGGTGCGGCTGCTCCAGCGGGAAATTGCGGCTGACCGCCTGCGCATCTTCTTTGACGCGCTCCTCGCAGGCGGCGCTTTCGCAGAACCACGCCAGCGCCCATTCGCCGCCGCGGACGATCTCGATGAAGTCCTGGTAGTTGCTGGTCACTTCGTGCAGATGGCTATCGCGGAACTCGGTCGCCTGGCGCAGCAGACTGGCCTGAATGTCATCCAGCAGGTCGCGCACCGCGCCCACCAGACCATCCTGACTCACGAAGCGCTTGCCCTCTTTGCCGGGCAGATCGCGGCGGGCGAGCGCCACCGTGTTGTTCGCCACGTCCTTGGGGCCGATCTCCAGGCGCAGCGGCACGCCGCGCATCTCCCAGTCGTTGAACTTATAGCCGGGCGAGACATTGTCGCGGTCGTCCAGGTGCACGCGCAGACCTGCCTCGCTCAACTGCGCTCTGATCCGCGTGGCAGCGGCCATCACCGTGGCACGCTGCGCTTCTTCGCGGAAAATGGGCACGATCACCACCTGGATGGGAGCCAGTTTGGGCGGCAGGCGCAAGCCCTGGTCATCGCCATGTGCCATGACGATCGCGCCCACCATGCGCGTGCTGACGCCCCAGGAGGTCGTCCAGCAGTATTGCAGGTCGTTGTTTTCGTCGGTGAACTGAATCTCGAACGCTTTGGCGAAGTTCTGGCCCAGGTCATGGCTGGTGCCCGCCTGCAACGCCTTGCCGTCGCGCATCATGGCCTCGATGCTGTAGCTGGCCACTGCTCCGGCGAAACGCTCCTGGTTGCTCTTGCGCCCCGGAATGACCGGAATGGCCGCATCGTTGACGGCGAAATCGGTGTAGACGCCCAGCATCCGCATTGTCTCAGCCAGAGCGTCCTCGTGCGTGGCGTGCGCGGTGTGCCCTTCCTGCCACAGAAACTCCATCGTGCGCAGAAACAGGCGCGTGCGCAGTTCCCAGCGCACTACATTCGCCCATTGGTTGATCAGCAGGGGCAGGTCGCGGTAGGACTGAATCCACTTCTGGAACGCCCAGCCGATAATCGTCTCGGACGTGGGGCGCACCACGAGCGGCTCTTCCAGGGGCTTGCCGCCGCCAATAGTCACCACGGCCAGTTCGGGCGAGAAGCCCTCGACGTGCTCGGCTTCTTTCTTCAGAAAACTTTCGGGGATGAATAGCGGGAAGTAGGCGTTCTTGTGGCCGGTCTCCTTGAAACGCCGATCCAGCCCGGCCTTGACCGCCTCCCACAATTCATAGCCGTAAGGCTTGATGATCATGCAACCGCGCACCGGCGAATAGTCGGCCAGATCAGCCTTCTGCACGACATCAGTGTACCAGCGCGAGAAGTCTTCGGATTGCGGCGTGACGCCCTGCTGTGCCACAGTCACCTGCTCCTTGAGTCGGTCGAAATGGGTCGGTGTGCGTGCTGGCTGTGCGCCAGCGGCATGATTGTACCGCATTTGAGGCAAACGTCTATCGGCGTGTTGCAGAGGGGCAGGGGGATTGGATCAAACCGCTTGCCGCTTTACCTCACCCCCAGCCTTGTTTCGCTCGGCTTGGAGGCGCGTCAGCGCCGAGCGGGGGTGAGGTAAGCGCCTGCGGGCGGGCACATGTGAACTGTGACAGGCGCTTTGCCGCAGTCTGCTGCCCCTCACCCCTGAATCCCCTCTCCCTCGCGACTGCGTCGCGGGGCGAGGGGACTTACTTTCTCGTGCCCAGGCACTCCCCTTCGCCCGCAGCGCGGGCGAAGGGGCCGGGGGATGAGGGCCATCGGGCGGGGCAAAGCCGCTGTCAACCTTCGCTCGCCCCCCTCGCAGAGGGGCGCATTCGGATTTGGGGGCAGGAGGTAAGGCAAAAAGGCGGAATTCGCAAAGTTGCCCTGCCATCATCTCCGCCCTTCCTCTGTGGTGAGCTGATGCCAGTCAAAAGGCAAGAACTGGCAATTTGTGAAGCACGGAACACTGTCAAAACCTATCAGGTTCGCGCTCTGGTAGCTTTTGAGAGAGCAAGACGTGTATATCTATGCGCAAGTGCATGGCTCGTGACAAAATGCACACCAGCCAGACTGCACCGGCGATCGCACAGTGTCGGACTCTGTATCGGGAAATGACAAAGAGGTGAGCTATGGACATCACTCGCAACTGGCGACTCAAGATCAACCGCAGCCAACTGCTGGCCACTCGCTGCCCTCATACTGGCGCGGTGATGCTCCCGCAGCAGACACCTTCCGCCACGCGGAACAACTTCCTGCGCTACGAATTCGCCATTGAGGACGCGCCTATCGCGCTGAACGAAGACGCGGTGGATTACGTGCGCGCGGCGCGTTAGGAACGGTTATGAACGCAGAGAACCCCGGAACGATCCGCGCCCGCATGGCGCATCAGCTCGCCTACTGGGATCAGGTGCGCCGCGCCCAACCGCTCGAAGACGATGAGGGAGTCGAGCTGTTCCCGCTGTCGGGCAAGGGCACGGTCTATAGCTACACCACCGTCACCGCGCCCGCCGAGCCTTTCGAGCCATACGCACCCTACGTGCTGGCGCTGGTGCAACTAGACGAAGGGCCGCTGGTCACTGCGCAACTCACCGACCTGGACGGCGAACCGCAAATCGGTATGCGCGTCGAGATGGTGATCCGCAAGCTGCGCACCGACGGGCCGCGCGGCATCATCGTCTACGGCCCCAAGTTCCGCCCCCTGCTCCAGCCCGCGCAGGGTTGAAAAACTTCACACCGCAAAGACGCAGAGAATCCCCGCAGAAGAGCAACTGCCCCTTGCCCTTCCCGCGCTCTCTGCATCTTTGCGGTGAACTACTTCTCGCTCATTGCGGGCAGGCTGACCCGACCATCAGGCGCGTCAGGTCGGCGTCCGGCGGCACGCGCAACCATCCTTCCGCCCGCTGACCTTCTCCCGCTAAGGCGATGCGCAGCCAGCGTTCTTCTGCGCCGTCCTTCGCGACGATCGTCTTGCTCTCGATCACTTCGGCCAGTAGGGGCGCTTGCCCAACCAGTTGGCGATCACCCGCATAGGGGCCGCTGAAGACCGGCAGGCTCAGATTATCGCGGTTGACCAGCGCACAGGTCACCTGGTCCAGCATTTCGGCGGCCAACACGACGGCAGTCGCGGATACATCGGGCGTGGCCGAAGGTGTCAGCGTCGGCGAGACGGTCGGCGTGGCGGTGAACGCATCTGCGGTGCGCGTCAGTTCCGCGGCGAAGGCGGCGACAATGGCGTCGCGCGTCGCCGTCATATTGGGCGTGGCCGAAGGTGTCAGCGTCGGCGAAGGGGTTGCGCTGGGCTGATGCGTGCGCGTCATCTCGGCGTCGAGCGTGCGCTGCATCGCCATTTCCAGCGCGGCCACCTGGGTGGCGCGTTCGGCGGCCAGCGTGGCGACCTGCTGCGTCGCAGCGATGACCTCCTCCGGCACAGGCGTGGGCGTGCGAGTGGCGTTGGCGCTCTGATAGACGCGCAGCCCGCCGATACCCAACGCTGCGCCCACCAGCAGCGCCACCAGTGCCGCGCCGATGATCACTGGCGCGAAGGAACGCGCCGATGGCGCAGCGAGCGTAGCAGGTGTCGCAGCGACCGGCGCCACCGTCACTGGCGCACTCCATTCGCTGGCCGTGAGCGGGTCGCCAGTCTGCCGCAGAGCGCGTACCCGATAGGTGCCAGGCACACACGATACCGCGCTGCCCGGCTCACTGACGCTCACCTCCTCGCCCCGCTGCCCGTCCATGTCCAGTGGGACGATTTGCAACTGATAGCTCTGCGCACCGGCTACCGGCGTCCAGGCCAGCCGCTCGTGCGACACTTCCGTGAAGACCGGCGTATCCAGCCGGGTCGGAGCCTGCACCGCTTCGCTCCACGGCGAAGGCGTAGCGGGGGCGTAGAGCGCATTGAGCGAGCGGACGCGGTAGAAATGCCCCGGCGGAGTGCCCAGTGGCAACCGGCATTCGGGCCGCTCGCCGCGATAGACGATGGTCGCCTCCCCCGCCTCGAAGCGCTCGCCCGACGCGGCTTGTACTTCGTAACCGTTCGCCTGAGGGACAGGCGTCCAGTGAAGCAGATACCCGCCATCCGCAGCCCAGCGCACCGGCCCCAACACTGGCGCAACCAGCGTCAGCGGCAGCGGGCAGACGGGCGCACTGGCCAGACCGGCGTTGCCCTGGTTCAGCGGAACGACGCGCACATAGAGACGCTGTTCGGGCGGAGGCGAGAAGACATAACGAACCTGCCGCCCATCGGTTAACTCGGCCAACAAGTCCGGCGCGGCAAAATCGGGCGCAGCGGAAGTCTCCAGCCGGTAGCCGGTGGCGTTGGGGGCCGGATTCCAGCGCAGCTCAACCAGGTCGGGCGCGACCCAGCGGCAGGAAAGCGTCACCGCCGACGGCATCGCCAGCACCGGAGCCAGCCGTACGTCGAGTGCGATCAGGTCGCCAGACGCCCCATCGCGCCAGTCTTGCAGCGCCTGCTGTAACTGCGCGTGCGTCAGGTCGGGCAGGTCATCGGCCAGTCGCTGCGCCCCCGTTGACAGCAACAACAATCGTTCCATGCCAAACAGGCTGCTGCGATACGTCCCCAGCGCGGTGAGGTCGGGCACGACGCCGCGCTGCGCCGACCAGTGCGCTTCCGACACCTGCTCGCGCGCACCCAGGTCAACGGGAGACAGCGAGCGATCCAGCAGGCGGACGGGCGGCAGCCCCAGCCAGGCCAGGCTCAAAAAGCTGACGGGCGGCTGCCGATCTATGCGCCCCACCACGAAGCGCACCGTTCCGGCGGGCAAATCTGTCCACCGCGCGCCATCGTCCAGCCAGGTCACTAGCGGCGCGGGCCAGTCGTCGCCCACTGTCTCCAGCGTCCACAAAGCCTCGCCGAGCCGTTCGGCGAAGTCGAGCGCGGAGGGACCTTCGGCCAGCACAAAGACCAGGCGGGCCGCATCCAGAGTCAGAGCGAGCGCGGCGGGCACCGCCGAGGCAGCCGCCCGCGCATAACCGGCCCGCCAGCGCCCATGCACGCTTTGTCCGCGCTCGAAGGCGAAATCGCTGCTGCCCAGAATCAACTGTCGCAGAGGGGTCATAGGTGCCGTCCGTTGCTGTCGCACTGCCAACGGCTAGTGTAATGCCGGGCGACGGGACGGGCAAGTGCAGTGACCAGGGCACTTCTCACTTAGGAGTCACAGAGCGCAGAGAGGAACTCAGAGGAAGCGTCTGCGCAGCGTCACACTCGGGCGCTCAGAGAACAAACCAACGCCTCAGCGGCGGCGACTCCGGCGCAATGGGGGCGCGATCTCGTCGTCTTCGTCGGCGGGGAAGGCTTCGGCTTCGCCGGGTTGCCAGTCGGGCAAGGGGAGTTCGTCCGCGTCGGGCAGGGGAAGTTCTCCGTCATAGAGCGGCTGCGCGCGCTTGCGTTTGAGCTTCACGCCGGGTTGCTGCGGCGGGCGATCGGGCGGAAGCAACGCTGCCAGGAGTGCGCTCAGGCCGAACAGGACGAATATCCCCGGCCAGATCAGATTAGCCGCGATGAGCCAGGGCAACCCCAGCAGGTAAAGCCCCATCTGCGCCAGAATCCACAGGCCCTTCCTCCAGCCTTCTTCGGCCAAGATGGCTAGCGCGGCGGTCAGCCAGATCAGCGGCAGGATGCCCGGCCAGAACAGGTCCAGGTAGAACAGCCCCGCTAAGCCGATGAGGAACACTGCCCCGCTGAGCGCGCCCATGCGCTCGCTCATTTCGCTGCCATCGTCGCCCACTGCTGTCTCCCGTGCGCTCGCTCTGTGGAGTCTATACGCAGGCCAGACCCGGCGGGTTGCTGCCAGACAACGCCCATCCGCTACGACCAACCTGAGAGCTTGATTGTACCGCGCCTGCCAAAAACCAGGCCAGCACCCAGTATAGATGGGTACGAGCAAAGGTTGATAGCGACTTTGCCCCGCCCGATGCCCCTCAACCCCCGGCCCCTTCTCCCGCGCTGCGGGCGAAGGGGAGCACGTAGCGAAAGAAAGTCAGTCCCCTCGCCCCGCGACTGCGTCGCAGGCAGAAGGAATTTAGGGGTGAGGGGCGGCAGACTGCTGCAAATCGCCCGTCACATTTTGCACGCGCCCTGTCACCGTGACTTTCCGCCCCTCGCCGATCGCTTTTTACAAGCTTTTATGAGAATTTTCTCGAAGTTTTATTGAAAATCGCGCCATGCACCTATTGCGTTATCAACGAAACCGTTATACTGGTGATAGGTTCACAACCAGCAGGGTACGGCGTCCGGCCACTGCCGCACGAGCGTGCTCGTCAGTTGTCATGGGAGAAACAGGAGATGATTCGACGCAAGAGTTTACCGGCGCTGTTGGTTACAGCAATGATCGCCCTGTCAGTCCTCGCCTGCGGGTTCCCTCTTCCTGCCGGCACTACTACCATGGCCGTCACCAAGGCTGTCTGCGCCCAGGGCGAGCCAGCCGCGTCGTGCCAAGTCCGCCAGGACGCCTACCAGTTGATGAGTCAGTTGCAGTCGGCTGCCGTAGAAGACCTGAACATGACCCTGCACATTGACGACGGAACCAGCGTCACGTCCATGGTGCTGACCGGCTATTACGAGTATGCGGTCACGGGGCAAGAAGGCGGCCTGGGAGCGAACATACATGCCACCCTGGTTTCGGCGGAGATAACCGACGAAAGTGGCACGGAATCGCTGAGTGGCGTGGAATTGATCATTGTGGATAACAAAGCCTATACCAAGAAACCAGGAGAAGGGTGGGTCTATGAAGAACTCGACGAGAACGCGCTGCTCGGTCTGGGGGTGATCCTGGGCCTGAGCGGGCCGACTGGCTCCGGCCTCGATCTGTTCAGTGATCCGGCCACTTTCACTGTCAGCGCTGCCGAGGCCGACGCGATCGCGGGACAGGCCATGCAGGCGCAGACTCTCACGGTCAACTGGAGCGCGCTACTGGCCAACGCTGAGGCTCTCAACAGCCTGATGAGCGCGGGCTTCGGCGCGGGCGGTGAGGCGCTGGGCATGACTCAGGAAGACCTGGGCATGGACCCGGCCCAACTGGCCATGCTCTCGGCCATGTTGTTGCCCATGTTCCAGGGCACCTCATTCGCCACCACCATCTACATTGGTGCGGACGACGGTTACATTCACCGCGTGGAAGACAACTACGTCCTGTTGATGGACACCAGTGCCCTGGGCGCGCTGGCAGGTGAAGAAGAGCCGCAGCGCGTGGAGATGCGCTATGAGCTATCCGGCAATATCGTGCGCCACAATCAGCCAGTGATTATCACCGCCCCCGAAGGCGCGACGGAAGGGTCGGGTCTGCTGGACGAAAGTGGCGGTCTGCTCGGCGGCCTGGGCGGATAGTAAACGCCGCGCGGTTGACAATTGGGGGCAGCTTTTCGCTGGCTGCCCTCTCTACTGCTGTCTTAATCATTACCCACATCTTGAGCCGATGGCCCTCATCCCCCGGCCCCTTCTCCCGCGCTGCGGGCGAAGGGGAGCACGTAGCGAAAGAAAGTCAGTCCCCTCGCCCCGCGACGCAGTTGTGAGGGAGAGGGGATTAAGGGGTGAGGAGCGGCAGACTGCTGCAAATTGCCCGTCACATTTTGCACGCACCCGAAAAATTGTCCCCAGAACGATTTTGCGCATATACTGGGAAAAGAATCTGTTCCCACCGTCACAGAGCATCCCTTCTCAACAGATTGTCTTCCAACAAGGAGCGGATTCCCGTTTCTCTGACCCGCCAAGTGATAGCTGTAAAGGAGTCATTCATGGCACGCATTCTACGCAAACTCTCGGTTCTGTCAGTCTTGTTGCTGGCCCTGGCGCTGGCCGTCCCTGCCCTGGCCCAAGGCGGCGATCCCTTGTGTAACGGACTGAGCGACGCCGACTGTCAGTTGTTGCTGAGCGTCAACTCGGCCATGACTGGCGTTTCGTCGTTCTCGACGCCAGCCTGGGCGATTGACCTCACCCTGACGGACGGGACCCAGGAATTTAAGTTCAATGCCAGTGGATCGGGCGCATTTCAGTTCTCGCCAGGCGGCTCGCAATTGCTGGTTCACCTGATGATCGATCAGGCGTCGCTTGTCAGCCCCGAAGTCTCTCAGGCCGGGTCGGCGGAGATCATCGTGACCCAGGACATGGCCTATATCTTTTACAACGGGGAATGGTATGGCACTGAGGTGACGGAAGAAGACCTGAGCGGCCTGGGCGATTTCAGCAGCCTGGGGGGCATGATGGGTAGCGCTGGCGGTATTGGGGGCGCGGCTGCGGCAGCGGGCATTGATCTGACCGGCGTGCTCACCACCGCCCGCGGCGCAGATGAGCAGGTTGGCGGGCAGCCAACGGCGACGTTCACCACCGACGTCAACGTAGGGCAGTTGCTGATCGCGCTGCTCTCCTCCCCCATGATTGGTCAGGCGTTGGGCATGGCCGGTGACGAGCTTGGCATGGAACAGATGACGCCCGAAGACATCCAGATGATGGGCATGTTCCTGACCCCTCTGCTGGGGCAGACCAAGTTATCGGTGAGCCAGTGGGTCGGCCTGAATGACAACCTGCTACACAAGCTCGCGCTGAACATGATCATTGACCTGCAGTTGGGCATGTTCGATCCAGAAGTCCCGCCGATCACGGGCAATATCTCGTTCACGACCGAGATCGGGGCCTTCAACGAGCCGGTGAGCGTGTCCGTGCCGACAAGCTACCGTCCGATTGAAGAACTGGAAGCGCAGTTCGAAGAACTGAGCGCCCTCATGGGATAGCCCGGTAAGACCGGCCTCCTGCCTGGAACAGGAGGCCGGTTTGTTCTGGCACGGCTCTTCTCCTGGCAACGTCCCCCCTCTACTCTGCGTAATACACATCAGATTAGGGAGCTATCCCGCCTGAAAGTTGTCCGAAAAAAAGCCATCGTATTCAGTCGGTGAGTCTGCCGGGAGGAGGAGAAAACCATGAACCGCCGACGCAGGATGTTAGCAGGCGTAGGGTTGCTGCTGGCACTGTTGATGGCGCTCGGCCCTACAGCAGTAGCCCTGGGGCAAGGCGGCGAGAAGCCGATCAACTGCAATGGATTGAGCGATGCCGACTGCCAGATACTGATTGACTCCACAGCGGCTATGCAGGGGTTGCAGTCGGTGACCATGCCCGAATGGGCGGTTGACCTCACAGTCACCACCGATCAGCAGACCATGGACGTGCACATGAACGGTTCTGCGGCGCTGCTGATCCCACCCTATGCGTGGACGCTGATCTCGGCGTTGCAGAATCTGTCCACGACGTTCGACCCGACAGTCCTCACGACCACGCTGCAACAACTGGATGCAGCGACGATGGTAGACCTGTTGCGCGCTCTGGGCCTGCACCTGAAGCTCGACGAGGTGCGCCTGCCCCAACAACCGAACCTGAGCGGGCCGATCGAGATCATCTTCAAGGACATGGGGCTATACCTGCATGCCCCAACGCCCACTGGAGCAGATGCCTGGTTCGGTGAACCACTGGTGCTGTCGCCCGAAGACCTCAGCGAGGTAGAAACCAGTCTGCAGGAAGCGATAACAGGTCTGCAGAGCCAGGAGACACAACAGATGCTGGCGCAGCTTTCCGAGCTGTCCGGCCCGGTGCAACGGTTACAGGCCCTGATGGCCAGGTATATCAGCACGACGCGCGGAGCAGACACCGTCTACAACGGGCAGACGATGTACACCTTCACCAGCACCTTCGATGTCAAGCGCTTCCTGGCCGATCCCGATCTACCGCCTTTGCTGCTGGCCCTGCTGAAGAATCCGGCGCTGGCCACACTGGAACTCGACCTGGGGGACATCGAGACGCTCAACGAAGCACAGGTGCAGTTCGTGCTGATGACCGTGAGCCTGATCGTCACCGACGCGCGCCTCGGCATGGAGCAATGGATCGGGGCACAGGATCGCTATGTACACCGGCTGAGCCTCGACCTGAGCCTCGATCTCAACCTGGCCCTGCTGGGCGAGCAGGCCGAAATGCAGACGGCCAGTGTACAGGGATCAGTCTACGCCTTGCTGGACAAGATCAACAGCACCACCCTGGACACGGTGACCATCCCGGCCCACTACTACCCGCTGGACGAGAGCAGCAATTACCTGATTGGCACGCCCGATCAGGTCAAAGGGCCGCTGACGATGGGGCAGGTAGTCAGCGGGTCCTTCGTGAACGTGGACGAAATCGCCCGCGATCTTTACAGCCTGCCGCTGCGGGCTGGTGACACCGTGCAGATCGCGCTGGTGTCGGAGGACTATCCCTATCTGCGCGTCTACGGACCCGATGGCTTCCTGGTAGAGGAGTTCGATACCTACTTCGAGCACAACGTGACCTTCACGGCCCAGAAGACCGGCGTGCACCTGTTCGAAGTCTATGCCTACTGGGACATGGCCTACGAACTGACTGTGAGCGCCGGGCCATAGTCTCTACGCGGCGCTGCAACGGACACGCCCCTCGCGCAGAGGGGCGTGTTCCGCCCTGGTTAGCGCGGGGGCTGCGACACCCTCTCATCCCCCTTGCCCATCAAAGAGCGCCACAACTGCTAGCCGCTGGTCTCGCGCTGCAGGGTGGCGTCGGCGGGGATCAGATCGAGATTGTGCCCGACGGTCTCCAAACCCTTCAGGGCGCGATCCAGGTGTTCTTTGGTGTGCGTGGCCATATAGCTGGTGCGCAACAGGCTGCTATTGGGTGGGACGCCGGGCGAGACTACCGGGTTGGTGTAGACGCCCTCCTCGATCAGGGCGTGCCAGGCCAGCACGGTGCGGTAATCGTCGCGGATGTAGATGGGGATGACCGGTGTGTTGCTGTTGCCCGTGTCGTAGCCCAGGCGCTTGAGGCCCGCCCGCATGTATTCGGCGTTATCCCACAGACGCTGCACGTGCTCCGGCTCGTTCTCGATGATGTCCAGCGCTGCCAGCACCGCAGCTACGTTGGAAGCGGGCAGGCTGGCGCTGAAGGCGAACGACCGCGCGAAGTGCTGGATGTAGTGAATGACCTGCTCGTCGCCGGCGATGAACCCCCCGATGGACGCCAGCGACTTACTGAAGGTGCCCATGATCAGGTCTACTTCGTCGGTCAGGCCAAAATGCCAGGCCGTGCCGTGCCCCTGCCCCAGCACGCCAATGCTGTGCGCGTCATCAACCATGATGCGCGCACCGTGCCGCTTGCAGATTTCGACCAGCTCCGGCAGCGGGGCGATGTCCCCGCCCATGCTGTAGATGCCGTCCACAATCACCAGCTTGCCCGCATCGGCGGGGATTTTGGACAGCGTGTATTCCAGGCTATCGGGATCGTTGTGCGAAAAACGCCGCATCTCGGCCTGATTCATGCCGCGCGCCATGAAACAGCCGTCCACGATGCTGGCGTGATCGTCCTTGTCCAGGATGGCGAAGTCCCCCCGCCCGACGATCGCCGAAATAACCCCTACGTTGGTCTGATAGCCGGTGGAAAAGACGATCGCCGCTTCTTTGCCCACGAATTTGGCGAGGCGATTGTCCAGTTCCAGGTGAAACTGCAGTGTGCCGTTGAGAAAACGGCTGCCGGTGCAACTGGTGCCGAAGCGATCGATCGCTTCCATGGCTGCCCGTTTCACCTTGGGATGAGTCGTCAGCCCCAGGTAGTTGTTGGAGCCGATCATCACCACTTCCTTGCCCCGAAACAGCGCTGTTGTGGCGTCGGAGTCCTGCAACGGCTGGAAGAAAGGATACAGCCCCATCTCCATGGCTTCGCGGGCGCGGGTGAAGGTGCGCGTCTTTTCGAAGATGTCTTTCATGAGTCCCCTATCCCTCTTCGCTTGTGCACGGGAGGTCCCCGCACACACAGGCGGTCACTGGCTGTGCCGTATGATCTCGATATGCGCTCCCCTGCCCCAGGGCAGCGGAGCGCTCGATGCCGTGATTGTACCGGACACAATCGATCTTGGCGACAAAAACAAGATACGTGAAAAGCAGATCAGGCAGTCGCCCGCCTGCCCAACAGGCCAGGCCGCCTGGAGACAACACATGGTTCAAGGGCGGACAGGGAGGGGAACAGCGGGGATGACATACCTGAAACACTGAGAGCGCAGAAGTATTCCCCTGTGCCCTCTACGTCAGTGGATTGCCACGTCGTTCTGCTATCAGCGCCACAGCAGCGATAGCTCGGTCTGTGGATCGAAGAACTGCACCTTGCGCGTGTCCAGGGCCAGGGTCACGGTGTCGCCGGCGCGCAGGTGAACCGCGGGATCGGCCAGCACGCTCAGCCGATTGGCTGCGTCCAGGTGCACGTCGAGCAGGTCGTCGCGCCCCAGCGGTTCAACGACGAAAACCTCGCCCCTCACCGTCCCTGTCTCGCTGATAGTGATGTCTTCCGGGCGAATGCCCATGATCACCTGCCCGCCGTGACGGGCCGCCGCTTCGCCGCGTTCGGCGGGCACGGGCACGCGCAGCGCCGAATTGACGGCGTAGAAGGTATCGCCCTCGCGTTGTACTTCCACTTCGAGGAAGTTCATGGGCGGGTTGCCCACAAAACCGGCGATGAACAGCGTCTTGGGCCGGTCGTAGAGATCGTCGGGCGTGTCGAAGGCCTGCAGCTTGCCCAGGTTCATCACGGCGATGCGGTCGGCCATGGTCATGGCTTCGACCTGATCGTGCGTGACATAGACAGCAGTGATGCCCAGTTCTTTTTGCAGATGCCTGATCTCCCCGCGCATCGAAAGGCGCAGCCGCGCATCGAGGTTGGAAAGCGGCTCGTCGAAGAGCAGCACGTCCGGCTGTTTGACCAGCGCCCGCCCCAACGCCACGCGCTGCTGTTGCCCGCCCGAAAGCTGCGCCGGTCGCCGGTCAAGCAGGTTGGCGATGCCCATCTTGGCGGCCACTTCGCGCACGCGCTCCGCCTGTTCCTCCTTGGGCACCTTCTTGAGCTTCAGCGGATAGGCGATGTTGCCGAAGACGGTCATGTGCGGGTAGAGCGCGTAGCTCTGGAAGACCATGCCGATGTTGCGGTCGCGGGGCGGCACCTGGTTGATCACGCGGTCGTCGAAGCGGATGATGCCCGCTGTAGGGCGGTAGATACCGGCGATCATCAACAAGGTGGTAGTCTTGCCACACCCCGACGGCCCCAGAAAGGCCACGAATTCGCCGTCTTCGATGGTCAGGCTGATGTCATCTACTCCCACCACCGTGCCAAATTTCTTGGTCAGGTTTTCCAGGACGATTTTCATGGCATTGCCCCCTACGAAGTGCCTTTGGTGCCGCCCGCATAGATGTTGAGCAGGTACTCCTGGGCGAAGATGAAGATGATGAAGACCGGAATCATCTGGTAGAGGCCCACCGCGGCGACCTCATTCCAGTTGACCGGCGCGGTGTCGCCCGTTAGTTGGGTGATGTAAACGGCGAGCGTCGCCGTCCGCGTGCCGACGCTGTACGTCTGCGGAATGAGGTAGGCTCCCCAGCCGGAGATGAAGGCGAAGGTGCCCAGCGCCAGGATGCCAGGGCGAATCTGCGGCAGCAGGATTTCCCAGAAGGTGCGCCAGCGCGACGCGCCATCAATCAGCGCCGAGCGCTCCATATCCCAGGGAATGTTGTCGAAGAAACCCTTCATCAGCCACACGCCCAAGGGCATCTCGAAGGCGACCATCACCAGGGCGATCCCGCCGCGTGTGTTGAAGCCGAAGTAATCGCCCAGCACCGGCACTTTGCCAATGTTGCGCAGTATGAAGAAGATGGCGATGAGCAGCGTCACTGCCGGGAAACCGTGCAGGATCAGCGTCAGCGACAGGAAAGCGCGGCGACCGGGGAAGTTCATGCGCGACAGGGCGTAGCCTGCCATCGAAGACACGGTCAGCACGATGATCGCCATCAAGCTGGCGATCACCAGCGTGTTGAGCGTGATGCGCCAGATGCTGGGGTAGGAACTAGTGCCCGGTCGGGTGAGAAATTCCCAGTTGCGCAGCGTGAAGCCGCCGAAGTTCCCGCTGGCATCCACCGGCAGCAGGCCCTCGGTGCGGTACGAGAAGGTGGCGACGATCAACCACAGGTAGCCGACCAGCAGCGGGATCATGATCACCACCATCAGCACATAGGGCGTCAGGCCGCCGGGCCAGAAGAGCGCGATCACCGCCAGGATCAGCGCCAGGATCAGCCCGCCGACCAACGGTGCCAGCCCGATCTCCATCACCGGCACCACTTCGACCGGCATCAATTCTTCCTGGCCGTCGCGCGAGACCCGCAGGCCGATCTTGCTCTCGAACTTCGCCAGGGCGATTTTCTCTTTGAGTTCGTCGGCAGTGGTGGGCGCGCGACCGATGGCAACAATGAGATCGCCAGCTTTGATCCCAGCCCGATCAGCCGTGCCGCCCGGCACCACGCCGGTGACCAGTACCCCCTCGTCCGTCTGGCGGAAGGACATCTCCAGAGATGGCTTTTCGGCGAACGGCCCCACCTGGAAGACGTACTGCCCCATGGTGACGAGCACGTAGACGATGATCGTCGCGGCGAGCGCAACGCGCACCGCGCGCCGCCGGTCGAAGGCGGCCAGTTCGCGCAGCCTGGCCCCACAGGTCACATAGGCCGCGAAGGGGGCCAGCAAAGTCAGCGCATTGGCCAGGGCGCGTGTCAGCGTTTCGTCAACTTTCAGGTCGGAACCCCAAAAACGTGGCGAGGACTGAATCAGCGGCCCCAACACTTTGAACAGGACTACGCCTAGCTCGAAGAACAGCACCACCACCAGGGCGGTGAAGATGGCCTGCCCGACCAGTTCGCCCGTCTCGGCCTGGCGATAGCGATACTCCTGGCTGGTGAGCGGGCGCTGAGTGGGCGCGGAGGAGGTGAACGTTGCCATCACAGCACCTCGATCTTTGGCTCGGCGACCAGCTCGTTGAAACGGAAAACGCGCATATAGACAGTGGCCATCACCACGCCAATGATCACCAGCACGACGGCGAAGGCCGAGCCATAGCCCCACTGCGCATTGGCGAAGTAAGTGTTCAAAGCCCGGTTATAGGCGGCCAGCGACCACACTTCCGTCTGCGAAGCTGGCCCGCCGCTGTTGAAGAGCAGGATATATTCGAAGGAGGTCAGCAGCGACAACGTCTGATAGGTGGTGACAAAGAGCAACGGCCAGCGCAGCAGGGGCAGGATCACGTAGCGCACGCGCTGCATGATGGTAGAACCATCCACCAGCGAGGCGTTCATCAGGTCTTTGGGAATAGACTCGATGGCCGAAGTGAAGATGATCATGCCAAACGACGCGCCGATGAAACCGTTGAGCATGACGATGAAAACCCACGCTTCGCCCTGGAAGTAGTTGGCCTCTGGGCGGCCCAGCAATTCGTTGAACTGGTTGAGAATGCCGAAGGGCGAGGCGGCTACGATGCGCTTCCACATCAGGATGTACACCGCTGGCGAAGTGATACGCGGCAGAATCCACAACGCGCGGAAGAGGAAGCCCGCCCGCCGGTCTACGTGCGCGGTCAACAGAGCGATCACCAGTCCCAGCCCCACGTTGAACAGCAGCAACGTGGCCAGCACGTAGAAAAGGGTATTGAACAAGATTTTGGGCGCGAATTCGTCGGCGAACATGCGCTCGAAGTTGTCCAGCCCAACGATGTATTTGGGGTCTCGCGAGGTGGCCATGCGCCAGACATCGGTAGTGAAGTTAGTCGTGGCCAGGTTGGTGATGCTGAGGAAGAGGATCAACAGCATGGGGATGAAGAAAAAGACCAGCACCAGAAAACCCGCCGGAGCCAGGAAACCGTAGGCGGTCAGGCGGGCGCGCATGGCCTGGCTGCGACTGCGCGCTATGGCAGAGGCGCTCGACGCTGCAGATGCCATGGATCAACCTCCTGTTGTGCCCTGCCAGGGATAGTACCAGCAACGCGCAGAACCGACCAGCCGGAGACTCCGCAGGTGCAGGCCCCCGGCTGGCACACAGTTAGTTTACATGCCGGTTCGCGCCCGACAGCTAGCGGATGACGATCCCCGGAATCTCATTCTGCAAGCGGTTGACCACTACATCCAGGGCTGCTTCGGCGCTCATCTCGCCGCTCTCCACGCTCTGAATGCCCGTCCAGTAGGCTTCCGACCACGCGCCCCAGTTGGGATGGTTGGGAATGAACGTGGTGTACTCCAACATGGGGTGCGTCAGGCTCAGGAAGCGCGCGTTCTTGTAGTCTTCGGACTCCAGTTGCGCGTTGAGAATGCCCAGGTGTGCACTTTCGATGGCATGACGGTTGTTGGCCTCCGGCGTGGTGATCGCCGCCAGCAGAGCCATCGCTACGTCCGGATGCTTGCTGCTGGCGCTGACCATATAGGCCAGCGGATGAGTGAGGGTGATCGGTTTGCCGGTCTTCAGCGCGGGTACCAGGGCGACACCGATGTTCTCGAACAGGTAATCCTCACCGCCGCGGTCGGCCACGTAGTTGACCGCCCAGTCGCCCCAGTTCCAGGTGCCGCCCGTCCAGAAGAGCACGTTCTCGGCGGACGACACGGCAGTATGCCAGTCGGCCCACTCGATGCCCAGGTGTTTGCCCGCCATGATGCCACGGGCGCGCGCATCCTCGAACAGCTTGTACACGTCCAGCGCGGCCTGCTTGTCGAAGACCAGGTTGCCCGCCTCGTCGAGTATCTGACCGCCCATACCGAAGTAGAAGTAGAGGAAGTCCGGGCCGTTGCGCGGGCGATGCCAGTAGCCGTTGCCTTCTTCAACCACGCCCAGTTCGACCGCTTCCTGGGCCACATCGAGCATGTCGGCGAAGGTGAATTCACCGGCCTTGATCTTCTCTGGCAGGGCCTCGATCTCCTCGTCGCTCCAACCCAGGTCGCGCAGCAAGGGTTTGCTGAAGTAAAGCGGACGGGCTTCGGCGTCCTGCGGGATGCCGTAAATCTTGCCGTCGGGGGCCTTCATGGACTCCCACAGGCTGGGCACGACATCGGCGAACTCCGGATAGTTGGGGATCAGGTCGTCCAGCGGGATGATGAAACCGGCCTGTGCCCATGTGCCAATGTCTTCGTGACCCGACAGGATGATGTCCACAGCCTCGCCGGCTTCCGCAGCAAGCTGGAATTCCTGCTTGTACGGACCCCAGTCCAGGTTGTCCTGGATCAACTCCAGTTCCAGGTTGATGCCCAGCGCCGCCTCGACCTGCGACTCGACCTGGGCGAAGTTATTGCAGCGCCATTCCTCAACCGGAGGCACGGCCTTGCAACGAATGCGCATGGAGACAGTCTCCTGGGCGCTCGCAACCGGCACCAGGGCCATCACCAGGGCGACAATCAACAGCAGGGGGAGCAAGCGATGTATTCTCATGATGTTTCTCCTTATAGGCTACTAACTATCTGACGAATTGTCTCTGGCTCTGGTGGTGAGGATGGGCCTACGCCAGCCAGGTACCAGCAAGACTCATCCCCGAAGACATCGAATGCGCGCGGGTTACAAGGGAACGCCGGAAGGTGGATTGTGTCAGCCATGATACCTCGTAAGCGCCAATCTGTATCCTAAGCACTATTTATCCGGGAAGAGCGGTTAAGACCGCACCAAGCCCGTTTGAAAAAAGACTAACAGTGCGCACAGCTAAAAGATAACGTTTACCTAGTGCTCTACTGTCATTATAGACCGCTTCGGAGTCCGTGCCAACCCTTGTACGGCTGTGTGCCAAATGCGTCAGGCCGTTTGCAGCAGTCTGCTGCCCCTCACCCCTGCATCCCCTCTCCCTCGCGACTGCGTCGCGGGGCGAGGGGATTTATTGTCTCTCGCGCGAGACTCCCCTTCGCCCGCAGCGCGGGCTGAGGGGGCCGGGGGATGAGGGCCATCGGGCACAGCAAAGCCGCTGACAACCTTTGCACGCACCCGCCCCTTATGGCTCACCACTCGAACGAGCTGATGCTCTGATCGGGCAAGTCGTCATGTTCGGCAGAGGCGCTGACATCGCGCCCGTCCGAAGCCCTCACCGCGGAGTTGCCTTCGGGGAACCATGTCTGCTCCAGCCAGTCGGTCAGTGCCGTGACCATATCCGGCGTCAGACGGGCGGCGGCCTCGAAGCCATAGGGCGAGAACGCATAGAGCCGCCCGAAACCCTCGCGCCGCACCAGGATCAGGTAGGGCTGCTCCCAGCGCTCGCGCGTCCACAGCACGGTGATGCCGTTCTCGCGGCGTAGCAATGGCAGCCAAGCGGCGCGGTCGGCGGATAGCAGGGGAGTCAGGTAAAAGCGCAGAGCCAGCGCGCCGAACAGAGAAAAAGTGAAGGTGAGCGCCGCCGTCTCATCCAGCGCTGCGTCCACGATCAGAGTGGCCGCATCGTCGTTGCTGCCCAGGGTGACTGTGACCTGCTGTTGCAGGGCAGTGCTGCCGCCGGGCAACACGTGCATATGCGAGAGCAGAGGAGCGTTGGGGAAACGGCTGAGCAGCTCTTCGTCCAGGTCGATCTCGCCCGCGAAGAATTGTTGCAACAAAGCCGGCGCGCTCGTCCACACCCGCCGCGCGTCGCCGGACTCGCGCAGAGCCAGGATCAGGCGCTGACGATCCTGATCGGTGATGCGCCGGACCAGCGCCCGGCTGAGCCGGATCAGCTCTTCGACCGGAACGTCGTCAAAATCGGGGATACGTCGTCTGGGCGGCCTGGGCATATGCCCCCTCCTGCCGTATGCGTCCGCTGCTGATTATACGGCAGGCGGAGCAAAACCGAAACACACGAGAGAGGGGGTGCGTTTCACGAAAGTTCACAGTCGGTTGATAAAGCATCAGCGCTGTTTAGGCTTGTCGGGTCTTGTGAACTCAACTGAAAGGCACCCGGTTTGAGGGAATTGGAGAGGTGCGCGCAAACTGTGACAGGCTGTTTGCTGCGCTGTGGTTGACCTCACCCCCAGCCTCGCGCCAGCGCCGAGCGGGGGTGAGGTCAACGCCTCCGCACTGCGCAAATCGCCGAGAAGCTTTGCTCGCACTCAGTTTGAGGGGTACGTTTCACAACAGTTCACCCCAGAGCACGGCTTCAGAAATCCGCCTCAGTTCGCGAGTGCGAGCGAACTCAACTGAAATGCACCCAGAACCCAGGGATCACAGCGGGTAGATGTTGATCCCCAGCAGCGTCGCCAGCTCGACCAGGAGCGGCGCGATCAACAGCCCCGGCAAGAAGTTGACCATACGCGGCTTCTTGATGTCCAGCAGCACCAGGCCCAGTCCCAGCAGGATCAGCCCGCCGACAGCGGTCATCTCGTTGATCATGGGGTCGGTCATGAACTGCCCGGCCAGCGCTCCCAGCAAGGCCAGGCCCCCCTGCACGCCCAGCACAGTAAAAACGCTGAACAGCACCCCAATCCCCAGGCTGGCGGCGAACGCCATCGAAGAGAACAGATCGAGCGTGCTCTTGATCGTCAGTTGCTCGAAGCCGCTATCCAGCCCCATGCCGTCCTGAATAGAGCCGACGAAGGTCAGCGGCCCCACACAGAATACCAGCGAGGAAGTGACGAAGCCCTGGATAAAACGCGCCCGCTGATCGCTGTCGGCGTCCTCGCGGGTTTCGCCCTGGACGCGGCCCTGTACCCAGCCGGCGAAGCGTTCCAGGCGCACGTCCAGGCGCAGCAGTTCACCGATGATCGCCCCGATCACCAGGCTGAGCAACGGTAAGATGATGTTGCCGGTTTCGTTGGCGTTGGAAAAGCCGACGACCAGTGTGACCAGCCCCAGGCCAGTCATCACCGATTCCTGGATGCGCGTGGGCAGGCGGTTGCCGATCAGCAGGCCGATCGAGCTGCCCAGCAGCACAGTGAAGGAGTTCAGCAGTGTGCCCCCCATGTGTTCCCCCTCGCGGTAAGTTGTCGGTGATCAGCGATCAGTTGTCAGTGACCGGATGGCGATCAGGGATAGTGGCAGTGTACGGTGGAGAACGGAGCGGTCGGCCCCTTCGCACAGCGCCAACCGACCATTGAAAACCGATCACGCCAACCTGATCATTTTTTTCATCACGGCAAACGCTCTGGCGTCGGCGTGGCGACAGTCGGCGTGGGCGTGATGTAAGGCGCGATGGCCGTCGCCGTCAGCGCGGCAGACTGTGTCTGCGTGGCGTAGATGGCCTGCGCCGTGCCGACCATGTCGGCGGGTTGCTCACTGACCTGCACCCCATACATCACCGGGCGCACCACGTTGAACCACGTCTGGCCGGGTTTGAGGTGCATCGGCGTCTGCCCGTCGGGGAAGAGCAGCCACAGGCCGGGCTTGCCCTGCGCGTGCGCCCAGATGCCCTGGTACCACAGCCCATCGCGGAAGAGCCAGGCTGTGCCGCGTCCCCATAGCACCGTTTCGATCACTACGCCGCTCACTTCGCTATCCAGGATGTCGGGCCGGTCAATGTGCTCGGCTTCCAGGATCACCACGTTGTCCGCTGCCAATTGCTTGCCGGTGACGGCATCCACGTGCGGCAGGCCATTGTTCCAGCGGTAGTAGCGCCCGTCGGCGGGGTTGTATTGCCAGCGCGTGTCCTGGCGCGGACTCCAGTAGTCAATGAAGATGTCCAGGGCGGGTTTGCCGCCGGGGTCGGGTTCGTAGGAGAAAGCGAAGCCGCGCACCTGAATCGGGTCGTTGACCTGGCGCTGCTCGGCGACTTCCCACATCTGGAAGGTGTTGCCGAACAGGGTGTGCTCGAAGGCTTTGCCCTCTTCCGGGTAGCGGCAAAAGGGCGGGCAGTTGACGCCCATCTGCGGCGTGAGGGCGCGCCATTTCCAATCCGAATCCAGGATGTAGTGGTAAATCCAGTCGTTCGCGCCGCTGTAGGCCAGCAGCGCCTGGAACATTTCGACCAGTTCCAGGTCCAGCAGGCGTGCGCTGCGGATGCTGCCCACCTTCTCCGCGCCCTGGCTGCGGTAGATGGCGGCGAAGCGCGTCACCGCCCCCTCGACCTCGTACTCGAAGACAATATCCGCTTTATCCAGGCCGCTCTGGGGACGCACAACCTCCGGGAAGTTGGAGACCTTGACGATCAGGTTGCGCCGGTTGCGGGCCTCTTCGCTGGGGTAGGGCAGACCTGTGAGCGGGTTGAAGTTGTCCGGATACTCGCTGGGGCCGACGACCGTCGCCGTGGGGCTGGGCGAAGGCGTATAGGTGGGGGTATCCGTCGGCGTGGGCGAAGGCGAGGCCGTGGGGGTGGCCGTTGCGGTGAAAGTCGGGCGTGGCGTGTTGGTCGGCAGGGGCGTGGCCGTTGCCGTCGGGCTGGGGCGCGGCGTGTTGGTGGGCGGGAGCGTTGGCGCGCCCTGCCCCGCCGCCGGACGTGGCGCGGTCAGCATTGCGCCGAGCAACGCCAGCCCTGCGATCAGCATCAGCGATACAGCCGAAAACACTACACGTCGCTTCATACACTCTGCCGCTTTCTCAATGCCGCCAACACGACCGCCCAGTATACCCCTGCCAGGGCGCGCTGCCTACCCCCGGATCGGGCGGGCGCTGGGCGCTTGTCCTACGCGGCTGATACTCCTACGTTCATGATTCTCTAAGAAGAATTTCGTTTTTACCTCATCTTTAGTGCTTATTCTCTAAGACAATCACCTGGATAGGCCCGTGGAGCATACGGGGCTACAACACTCAACTGACTGGGAGGAAGGTTCAACATGCGCAAGGTTACTTTGTTCGTGCTTGTTCTGGCTCTGGTAGCGGCGCTTGCGCTCCCTGCGCAGCGCGACGCCCGCGCGCAGGGCAACTCAATCGTGGACATCGCTGTTGCCGATGGCCGCTTCACCACGCTGGTCGCTGCCGTGCAGGCGGCTGGTCTGGCCGACACCCTGGCGACAGGTGGCCCGTTCACCGTCTTCGCCCCCACGGATCAGGCGTTCGCCAACGTGCTCAACCTGCTGGGCATCTCCGCCGCCGATCTGCTGGCTGACAAAGCTCTGCTGACCGACATCCTGCTCTATCATGTCGTGGCCGGCGCGGTGACCTCTGATCAGGTGGTGAACCTGACCTCGGCTGAGACGCTCCAGGGATCGTCCATTCGTATTGGCGCTGGCCCGACGGGTGTGCAACTCAACGGCTCTTCCAACGTGATCATCGCCGACATCATCGCCAGCAACGGGGTCATTCACGTCATTGATAACGTGCTCTTCCCGCCCAAGAGCATCCTGGGCCTGGCCGCCGAGAATAACCTGACCATCTTCAAGGCCGCTCTGGATGCCGCTGGCCTGACGGCGGCGCTGTTCGGCGGCCCCTACACGGTGCTGGCCCCGACCAACGATGCTTTCGTGGCCGCCCTCAACGCGCTGGGCCTGACGGCTGAGGAACTCTTCGCCAACACGGAACTGCTGCGCAGCGTGTTGCTGTATCATGTCATCCCTGGCGCGTATACCTCCGACGTGGTGGTGACGCTCAGCTCGGCCCCGACGCTGAACGGCGCGCGCATCAGCATCAGCGGCACCACTTTCAACGGTGGACAGGCCAGCGTCTACCTGCCTGACCTGGTCGGCTCCAACGGTGTGCTGCACATCATTGACGGCGTGCTGCTGCCGCCCAGCAACTGACAGCAAACAGTTCCCCGCTCATGAGCGTCTGGAGGTTGGGTCACGCGGCCCAACCTCCGCTTTGTGTTGAAGATCAGCCCCGACTGTCAGGTTTACCTCACCCCAGAAGCCCCTCTCCATGCATGTATCTTATCATTACCCACATCTTGAGCCGATGGCCCTCAATCCCCGGCCCCTTCTCCCGCGCTGCGGGCGAAGGAAAGCACTCGCGCGAGAGACAATAAGTCCCCTCGCCCCGCGACGCGGTCGCGAGGGAGAGGGGAGACTTGTGGGTCATGCATAGCTCTCGGCCTCTTTCTGCGACCTGTGCGCTCTGTGGCGACCCCTGCGCCCCGGCCCAGGCACCCCCGACGCGCACTCCGTTTTCTCGCCCTCAGCCAAAGCTGGTTATAATGCGGGCTGGACGAAGCAGCAGACCGCGGAGCGGTCACGCGGCGGAACGGCAAGGAGAGATGGGCCATGCGTGTGCTATTCGTGGCGGCGGAGATGGCCCCCTTCGCCAAAACAGGGGGGTTGGGCGACGTGGTCGGCAGCCTGCCGCGCGCCTTGCGGCAGCGGGGCGTCGACGCGCGGGTCGTGTTGCCGCTTTACGGGCCGGTGAAGGGGCGCTTCGGCGACCGGCTGACCTACCGCTTTCACTTCCAGTTTCACCGCCCGCCGGGCATCGCCGACATCTACATTCACAGCACCGAGCAGGACGGCATCCCCGTCTATTTCCTGGAAAGCTGGCCCTTCTTCAGCGGAGGTGATTACGTCTACACCGATCTGAATTGGGATCGCAAGCGTTTTGTCTTCTTCAGCCAGGCAGCGATGGCGCTGGCCTGGGAACTGGGACAGGGGCGCGACGGCGCGGCCTGGTTCCCGGACGTGCTGCATGTGCACGACTGGCACACCGCGCTGATCCCCTTCCTGCTGCACGAGTCGCGCGGTGCGCCCGGCTGGGACAGCGTAGCGAGCGTGCTGACCATTCACAACATGGGCTACCAGGGCTGGGACGCGGGCGGCTATCTGTGGGAAGCGGGCGTGCCCCCGCGCCATCACCCGCACCTGGTCTACCAGGGCAAAACTGACAATCTGCTGGGGATCGGCATCGCCTATGCGCACAAGCTCAACACGGTCAGCCCGCGGCACGCCGTCGAATTGCACTACCCGCGCTTCGGCGAAGGGCTAGAAGGGTTGATCTGGGTGCGCGACGCCGATTTCACGGGCATCCTCAACGGCCTGGATATAGAGCGCATCAATCCGGTGACCGACCCTGCGCTGCCGTATCCCTTCGATGCGGACAGCTTCCGGACGGTGCGCCCCAGGAACAAAGCCGCACTACAGGCAGAATTGGGCCTGCCTCAGCAGCCCGACGTGCCACTGATCGGCATCATCAGCCGGCTGGTGGAGCAGAAGGGCATGGACTTCGCCATACCGGGCGTGCGCCGTCTGCTGGCCGAGACCGATGCCCAACTGGTGATCATCGGCACGGGCAAAGCCGAGATCGAGCAAGAGGTGCGCCGCCTGGAATGGGATTTCGGCTGGAAGACGCGCGCCATCATCGGCTATCTGCCCGATCTGGCGCAGCGCGTCTATGCTGGGGCCGACCTGGTGCTGGTGCCCAGCCGCTACGAACCCTGCGGCCTGACGCAAATGCTCGCCATGCGCTACGGCGCGCTGCCCGTAGTGCGCGAGACGGGCGGCCTGGCCGACACGGTGGAGAATTACGATAACGGCCCGGCAGATCGCGGCACGGGCTTCGTCTTTCTCTTCGAGGAGCCGGACGCCGTGCGCCTGACCCTGCACTGGGCCATAGACACGTACCGGCGACGCCGCGCCGCCTTCGAACGGATGCAAGAGCGCGCCATGCGCCTCGACCTGAGCTGGGAGCGCCCGGTGCAACAGTATATAGCGCTCTATGAGGGGGCGCTTGCAGCAGCGCGGCAGGTTACCCCTACCCTGTCCGAGATCGGGCGCGGTTGGCCCAGGTGATAGGCGCGCGGGACAACAAAATCCCCCCGACTCACGAGGAAAGTCGAGGGGACGGCTGAACGACAGGACTGCGACAGGCTGTTGCTGAGAGCCTACGAGCGCGCCGGCTCATCGCGGAAGATGCGCACGCGGCGATTCGGCTCGGTGCCGTAGCTGTGCGAGACCAGGTTTGCAGCACGCGCCATGTCGTGCTGTTTGCGGCGGATGTAGCCGTCCTGCGGCGACAAGTCTACCGAACGTTCCCCGCTGCGCACGCGGCGAATGGCCTCCTCCGTCTCGCGAATGGCCGCCGTCAGCGGATCATCATCTTGCGGCGAGTCGTGATACAGGTCGAAGATATCCACCAGGAAGTCTTCAACCTGCGTGGCCGTGTTGGCGCGCAACACGTAGATCGAAACGCCCATCCGCTCGGCGTCCACGATCAGGCGCGGGCGACGGCGATAGTAGGTCTTGAGCGTGACCAGCGCCTGCGCGGATTCGAGATCGTCCACGATTTCTACTGGCACGTGCAGCTGCCGCGCCACGTCCAGCAGGCGATTGCGCGCCAGACCATAGGGGAAGACGTGCAGCGTGGGCAGACCGCGCCCTTCCCTGCGCGCCGGCTCGAATGGCTCGGCGCGGCTGTAGCCATAGTCCGGCTCAGCCGTTCGCGCGGGAGCCATCTCGCGCCGCCCGGCCTGACGCCGCCCGCCATTGCGCCCCCCGTTGCGCTCGCCAAAGGCCAGTTCTGGGCGGGCCGTCTCGATGGTGATCGTGCCGTCGGGGTTGCGCTGCCGGATTTCGACCGGCAACGGACGCCCGCGCAGCTTGGCATCTACTGCCGCGGCCACGTCATCCAGCACTACCAGCCGGTGCCGGGTCTGAATTTCCACCAGCACGTTGAAGGTGGGCGGCGCGCGACGTTCCAGCACGGTCTTCTGCGTGCCACGCCGCCGCGCTTCTTCGTCGGAGAGCGTGACCGACTCGATCCCGCCGACCAGGTCGGAGAGCGTGGGGTTGAGCAGCAGATTGTCGAGGGTGTTGCCATGCGCCGTGCCGATCAGTTGTACGCCGCGCTCGGCGATAGTGCGGGCCGCTGCCGCTTCCAACTCGCGCCCGATCTCGTCAATGACGATCGTCTCCGGATTGTGATTCTCGACCGCTTCGATCATCACCTCGTGCTGCAACACCGGCGTCGGCACCTGCATCCGACGGGCGCGCCCCACCGCCGGGTGCGGCACGTCGCCGTCGCCGCCGATCTCGTTCGACGTGTCCACGATCACCACGCGGCGCGTTTCGGCCAGCACGCGGGCGGCTTCGCGCAACAGCGTCGTCTTGCCCACGCCGGGCGGCCCCAGCAACAGCACATTGTTGCCCGACTCGATGATGTCGGCCAGGATGTCAATCGTGCCGTAGACGGCGCGCCCCACGCGGCAGGTGAGGCCGACGATGTGCCCACGCCGGTTGCGAATGGCGCTGATGCGGTGCAAGGTGCGCTCGATCCCCGCGCGATTGTCCTCGTCGAATTCGCCCACCCGCTCGGTGACATAGGCGATCATCTCGGCGGTGACCTCGCGCGAGTCCAGCACCACTTCCCCGTCGGTGAAACGGGCGGTGGGCACGCGCCCCAGGTCGAGGATCACTTCCAGCAGTTCGTCCTCGTCGCGCCCCAGGGCGTTCAGCTTTTCCACCAGATGCGGTGGCAAGACCGCTTTCAGTTTGTCCAGATCATCCGTGATTCGACGTTCCATATCTCTCTACTGATGATGACCGTTGGGCCACCAGGAGGCCCGCCGGTTCAGACGATGCTTGGGCCAGCGCGCGAGTTTGCGCACGGTGATCGGCCCGTCGGCGATGGGAGGCCGCAGCCGCCCCGATTCCAGGCCAGGCACAGGGGCCAGTTCCATGCGTTCCAGGCGAGGCGCGGTGTGCTTGACCATCAGCGCGTGCTCGGCGCACGCCGCAAAGCCGACCCGTTCCAGCACGCCGCGCAACCAGTCCTGATAGGCTCGCGCGTACAGATACACCGGCACTTCGGCAGTCCGCGGCAGGTGCGCCAGCGCTGCCAGGACTACCTCGGCAGCCTGATCGTAGACTTCCGGGTGGAAGTACGGCTTGATCACCACGCCGTTCTTACCCTCGACGACTTCCAGATACCCCGCGATCTGCCCGTCGCGCTCGTAGATCAGGCCGCTCTGCTCGGCTTCCGGCCACGGCTCGGCCTGCTGCAACAGGCGCGGAACGGTGTTGGCATAGAGCAGGCTGACGGCTGCCGCGTCGCGCTCGGTCTCGGCGCGCACCAGAGCGGGGTCGGCGTCCGCGCGATCGGGATCGCGGCGCAGGATGGCCTGCCGCGAATAGACAGCGAAACCCGTCTGCCGGAAGGCGACGAAGGCCGCGTGTCCCTCTGGCACTTCCGCGCTGACCAGCAACGCTCCGCGCCTGCCCGCTTCGGCAACCAGCGTATCAATGATCGCCAGCCAATAGGGCAGATGGGCGGGTTGCGGCTCTGGAGCCAGGAAAGTGAGCTGCGCGACGGCGCGCCCGGCCCGCTGCCGGAACTGCCCCACAAAGCCGCCCTCGCCATTGCGGATGACAACCGTTGGCGCGCCCAGGTCGGTCAGAGGCAGGGCAGAGAGTAACGCTCCCTCCATCCCCGGCAGACCACGGGCCAGGGTCTGCGTTATGTCGAGCGGCAGGCGCTGCGCGATGAGTCGCCGCACCAGCGCCAGGTCGAGCGGCGTAATGGGCCGCGCCTCACAATCGGGCATCTGTCGGTCTCTTCATGCGTGTCAAACCACGCGCGTGAGCCATCCCGCGCATGACCTTCTGGGCGACCGGTTGCCAGGACACCGTGCCGGAAAGAATCGCAAGAGCCGCAGGGAGGACAATGCCGAAGCGTGGTTTCATCCTACGTACATTTTAGTGCAGGTTGCCCGGCGTGACAATAGCGGTAACTTTAAAAGAGTGTTACAGAGGGGTGAAGAATGAAGGCTGACCTGGGCCTCACTGAGTACCGTACTTTCTCCCCCGCTCGCTCTTACCCTATAATAGGGGCGTAGCGCAGCCCTGGAACCTGGGAGATACGCCCCATGGACCCTGTGCAGGCCCTGGCCATTCTGTCGCTCGGCGCGTTCGTCACCGTGCTGGTGACGGCTCTCTTCTATGTCTTCACCGTGCGCCCGCGCCTGCTCGAACCTATCCCCCTGACCAGCCTGGGCCTGCTCGACGAGGCGCTGCGCGACGAGTTGCTGGAACAGCGCGCACAGGTGCAGGCGCTTAACGAGGCGCTGCGTCAGCACGCCGCCCAACTGGAGGTGACAGCACGGGGTAGCGGCGAGGAGGTCTACGCCGGTCTGCGCGAGATGCTGGTCGCGCAGCGCGACGCCATAGACGCCCTGCAGACCCTGCTGATCGCCCAGGGGCAGCGGCTGGATGGTCAGGACGAACGCCTGGCGCGGCTGGAGAGCGTGATCACAGCGAGTCAGGCATCAACAGCCCTGGATGAACGTCTGGCCCGCCTGGAAAGCCTGCTGACCGCCCACCTGACTCCCGCCCGCGCCGATGACACCTCACCGGTGAGCAGCCTGTTACAGCAGCAGGCCGAACGCCTGTTGAGCCTCAGTCAGCGCCTTGACGAATGGGTGATAGGCCGCAGCCGCGATCACGCGCAACTCGCCGAGCACGCCCGCGTGCTGGCCGAGCTGGATCGCGAAATGGCCGCGCACGCCAGCATCCTGCATCGCCTGGACGAACGCATCGGCGAGCACACCACCCTGTTGCTAACAGAGGCCGCTGAACGCCGCCAACAGGCGTCCCTGCTCGACCGCGTCATCCGGCAGGTGAACCAACTGGTGCAGATGGTCGGGCAGCTTGGCGCGGTGCCCTTGCGCCCCGGCCAGGACCGCCTGACCGATATTCGCGGCATCGGCCCAGTCTACGCAGGACGGCTATACAAGGCGGGTATTCATACCTTCGCCCAACTGGCCGCCATGACGCCCGCGCAGGTCAAAGAACTGCTCGACGAACCCGCCTGGCGCTTGCGCTCGATTGATGTCGAAAGCTGGATTCGGCAGGCCGCCGAACGCGCCGCCGGTCAGAAAGACGAGGGCACGCCGTGAGCCTGGACTTCCGGCGGGCGCTGGTGCGCCGTCTGGACGTGTTGGTGCTGACGGGGTTGTTGCTCACATCGGGCGCAGCCGGCGTGCTGTTTGCAGCGCGCTTCTACAGGGGGCAGGAAGGCACGGTCACGCCCGCCGCACCCGCCGAACTGTCGCCCACTGCTGCCGTCGCCGCGCACGCCGTCGTCCCCGCCCCCGTCGTGACCCCGCTGACCCTCGCCGACACCTACGCCGGACAGCCCCTGACCCTGCACGGCGTGGCCCGCCCCGGCGATGTCGTTCAGCTTTACGACCGGGGCGAGCTGATCGCCATTGCCGTCTCCGAAGAAAGTGGAGCGTGGACGCTGACAGTGCCCGGTGGCCTCGACGAAGGCGCGCACGCGCTGACGGTGCAGGCTGTTGGCGAAGATGGTGGGGTGAGCCAGGCAGTGCCAGTCGCTTTCCTGGTCGCCGGGCTGCCGACGGCTACGCCATCGCCCACTATCACGCCATCGCCGACCCCTTCAGCGACCTTCACGGCGTCGCCCAGCGCGACGCACACGGTCACAGTCACAGCCACCCCAACGGTGACCTTCACAACTACCCCGACCGCTTCCCTCACGCCGAGCGCGACGGCGACGCTCACGCCTTCCCCGACCGCGACGCCGACGGCGACCCCAACGCCCAGTGTCACGCCGACCGCAACTGCCCCCCCTACGCTCACCTGGACGGCGACACCTTCGGTCACAGCGACGCTCACAGCCACGCCCAGCGCGACACCGAGTGCCACAGCGACCGCCTCGGCCACGCCTCGCCCGACCCTGACCGCGACTCCCGCGGCTGTAGCATTGCAGGCAACGCAGACTGCCACTGCTTCGGCGACGTTCACCGACACCCCCCCCGCGCCCACCATCACACCGAGCGCGACAGCGACCGCTTCAGACACGCCGTCGGCGACTCCGAGTGCGACAGCGACTGCCTCGGATACCCCGTCGGCAACTCCGACCGTGACGGCAAGCGCCACGCCCCAACCCACCTTGACGCCCACGCCGTCGCCGAGTGTCACGCTGAGCGCCACGCCCAGCCCTGTCCCGCCGACGCGCACGCCGCTGGCCCTGCGCACCTCGCCCCATCCGTCCGCCACGCCCGTACTCCTCGCTGGATCGGCGGAGCCGCGCATTGACGCGCCCGCTTCTGGCGAGGTACGCGCTCCGGGGACGCTGGCTGTGCGCGGCATGGCCTCGCCCGGCGCGTTGATCACCGTGCGCGATGGCGAGAGCGGGGCGGTGCTGGGGGTGACGCAGGCGGCAGCAGCAGGCAACTGGGAGACGCGCATCGCCGTCGCCGACGAAGGGCCACTGGTGCTGATCGCGGTCGCCACAGCCCCCGACGGTACAACGCGCAGCTCCTCACCGGTGACCATCACCCTGGCCCCGCCGGTACAGCCAGCGTCGGGCAGCGCCCTGCTGCCAGATAGCCGCCGCGCCGGACGCCTGTTCACTACCCTGCTGAGCATGCTACTGCTGGCGGGTGGGTTCAGTGCCTTTGCCGCCGGACGCCTGCTGCTGCGGCTGGCCCGCGATCTGCGCACTCGCCAGCGCTCACGCTAAGCGGTATGCTTGTCACCTGCTCAAAAACGGTATTGGTAGCGACGGAGAGATAGCGTAATGCGGCTGCGGCGAATTCACCTGATCGCAATAGCTCTGGTTGTGCTGACGGTGGGGTTGGTGCTGGGGGTGAGCTTCGCCCTCGACCCCGGCAGCAAAAATGATCGCAATACTGACCTGGTCACGCCCACACTTGCGACCTCTGGTGTGCGCAGCTTTGCCGTCTCCGCCGAGGAATCGCGGGTGGAATTCGTCGCGGCGGTGCGCGGCATGTCGCTGGCAGGCGTCTTCCCGGTCGAGCGGGGGACGATCACGCTGGAGCCAGTCGGCGATCAGTTGCGCGTGCTGGCCTCGCTGGAGATCAACGTGAACGGCGTTGAGACGGCCAATCCGGCCCTTGCGCCGCTGTTGCGGGCAGCCATGGACACTGGCGACTATCCCATCGCCTTCTATGTCGCCACCTCGCGCGGGCTGGTGCCGGTCACTGAAGAAGAGATCAGTTTCGAGCTAGAAGGCGAACTGGATGTACACAACGTGGCCCGCCCCCACGATATGCAGGTGCGCGCGCAACTGGTCGGCGGCGACATGTGGGCCGTCGCCACGTCCACCCTCGATCTGGGCGAGCACGGCGTCGAGTTCCCGGCCATCCTGGGCAGCACCGTCATCGAGCTGACCGCGCGCCTGCAGGCCTATGAGACAGCCCCGACGGGCGACCCTGTCAGCGCCGCAGACGACTGATCAGCCAGGCCACGCCGAAGAGCCACAGCGCCGGATAGGTGGGGAAGAGGTAGCGGGGCAGGGCCAGCAGCACCAGGTGAATCCCTGCGAAGTAGGCGATCAAGCCGTAGAGCGGCAACAGAGCGCGCCAACGCCGCCGCGCCCCGATCATACCCGCCACGCCAGATATCAGCCCGGCATAGTGGAAGACGTACAGCGACAGCTTGGGCCAGAACGACTCGATATGCGTCAGGTCGCGCAGGCCAGCGAACGAACGGTCGTGCCGTAGCCAGTCCGCCGCTGCATCGCGGATGCTCTCCCCCTTGAAGTAGACCGTGTTGTGCGGTTGCAGGATGGCCCCGACCAGCTCTTTCAGGCGATGCGCGGCCCACCCCGCGGGATCGTCGAGAATGTGCTCGCGGACGCGCTCCCGTAAGACCTCGTCGCGCCTGTCGTCCTGCTCCGGAGCAATGCCCAGCCGCTCATCCACTTCCCGCGGGGACGCCTTGCCCGTCGCGCCCTGGTAGACAAAGCCGAGCAGCCCGTCCCCGCCGATCACCAACCGCTGCCACACGGCCAGGTTGTAGACCGTCCACGTGGAGACAAGCGCCGCATAGCTGATCAGCAAGACCAGCGCGGGCCGCGCCCAGCCGCGATGACGGGCAAGCCGCAGATGGGCGATCAGCAGCAGGGGAAAGAGCAGGAAAACGGCGCGGGTCAACGTCGCCAGTGCCAGCAACGCCCCCGCCGCGGCATAGTGGACTGCCCGCCGCGTGTCCAGCGCCACCGCATATATGGCCAGTCCAGCGAAGATGAAGGCCAGGAAGACAGTCTCGGTGATCAGGTTGCCGGACTCGACGATGAGCGCCGGGCTGATCGCCAGTACCGCGCCAGTCCACACCCCCACCCGTGCCGAAAAGAGCCGTCGCCCCAGCATCACAGCGCTCGCCACCAGCGCTGCCCCCAGCACACTTTGCAGCGTGCGCATCGTCTGCATTTCCGCGTCATTGTAGGCGCGTCCCTCGCTGGGGCCGCCGGGGACAAGCACCTGCACGATACCAGTCAGCAGCAGATAGAGCGGGGGCGTCTGCAAGGGACCGGCGGTCTTGCCAGTCGTGACCAGGTCGCGCCCGTTCTGCATGTACCAGTTAGTGTCGCCGCCCTCGAAGCGCGGCGATGGGTCGAGCACCCACACAAAGAGCAGCCGCAGGATCAGCGCCAGCAGGGCCAGGGTCAGAGCCGGATGTCTGTTCAAGGACGATAAGAGTGAGTGGGGGTTTCTCACGGTATAATTAGCCGCCGTTCGGTGCAACCAGGCGCGCCGTTTATACCGTGACACGATGAGACAGGCAACCATGAGCAGCCAACAGGGCACTTTGGCAGGGAGAAGCGATCTTCACCACGGAGAACACAGAGCAATGCACAGCGCTTTCGCCCGCCCCTCACGTTCTCTGCGTTTCAGCGGTTCGGAACACATCGCCGCCCGTCTTGGCGCGCTGACGCGACGGCGCGGCTTCTGGCCAGCCCTGATCGCGCTGCTGGCGCTGTTGCCGCGCCTAGTCTTGTGGGCGATCAGCCGTCACCCTGGCCTGTGGGACCCCAGCGAATACTACAATCTGGCGCTCAACCTGCATCGCGGGCGCGGCTTCACCCTCGACTATATCTGGAGCTTCGCCAATCACCCCGCCGCCGTGACGCACCCCCTCGATCACTGGTTGCCGCTGCCGGGCGTGCTGGCCGCCGGAGGCTTCGCCCTCTTCGGGGAATCAGTGCAGGCGGCGTTGCTGATGTTTGTGTTGCTGGGCGTGGCACAGAGCCTGCTGGTCTACTGGTTCGCCCTGCGCATCGGGACGAGCCGCGACGTGGCCGTCCTCGCCGCCCTGGCGACCGCCTGGACGCCCTGGCTGTTCCTCTCTTCGCTGCACACGGACACAACGACGCCCTTCGGCGTGTGCGCTTTCGGGGCGCTGGCGGCGGCCTACCTGGGCGCGCGCGAGGATGGGCGCTGGTGGTGGCTCGCCGGCGCGCTGACCGGCCTGGCTATGCTCACCCGCAACGATGGCCCCATGCTGATCGTCGCTGGCCTGCTGGGCGCGGGCTGGCTGGCCTGGCGGAAGGGGATGCGCTTCCCCTGGCGGCACATGCTGGGCGGCGGCGCGCTGTTGTTGTTGGTGCTGCTGCCCTGGCTCGCTCGCAATCAGGCGGAGATGGGGACGCCCTGGCCGCGCAGCACGGCGAACGCGCTCTTCGTCACCGAACACGAAGACTTTTACGCCTATGCCAAGGAAATCAGCCTGCAAACCTATCTCGATCAGGGGGCGCGGGTCATCCTGGGCAAGATCGCCTTCGAACTGGCGGCGGGCGTCAAGCTGATGATCACTCTGGTCGAGCTGATCTTTCCAGTTGCCATCCTGGGCGGTTTGCTGGACGCCTGGGCGACGCGGGGACGGCCCGCCGCGCGCGATCTGGGACCGTTTGTTCCGGCGCTGCTGTTCATCCTGCTCACCTGGGTCGCCTATGGAGTCTTCATGCCCTACCTCAGCCAGGGGGGGAGCTTCAAGAAAGCCTATCTGGCGGCGATCCCGTTCCTGCTGATCTTCGGCGCGCAGACCGTCGAGCGCTACGTCCGCCCGCGCCCGGCGTTTTTACTGACAGGAGCGCTGACGCTGGCCCTGCTGCTGGCCAATGCCGTCGAACTGACCCGCGCCGACTTCAAGCTCAACAATGCGCAGCGGGCCATGTACGAAGACGTGAAGGCGGCGCTCGACCGGCTGCAAGCGGATGAGGAGCGCGAGATCATCGTCATGACGCGCGATCCCTGGTCGGTCAACCTGGTGACAGGCTACCGCGCGGTGATGGTGCCCAATGAGCCACTGGAGGTGATCCTGGAAGTCGCCGATCGCTACGGCGTGACACACCTGCTCGCCCCCGTGCCGCGCGCGGCAATCACGGCCATTGATCGGGGTGAGCTGACACACCCGCGCCTGATCCGCGTCGCTGAATTGCCGGAGCACCGGATGCATATCTATCGCATTGTGCCGGTAGCAGAGAAAGAGTGAATGAGCTATTCTTGCTTATCGTCCTGGTAGCGTTCAATGGCTAAAGCACCTACTCAACTCATGCTACCATGATCAGCCGGGAATCTGATCACCTCTATCTCGGAAGCTCAATGATAACGGCGATCTGGCCATTGTACTTTGCAACAGAGTATCGTATAATGTGGGCATACCCCCCCTGCCCGCTTCGGCGGCAGGGTGCAAAGCCGCGCAAGCGGCTTTTGCCGTTTAAGGAGCCAGCATGCCCTATCTCACTAATGTCTATGTAGACGCTTTCAACGTCTATTATGGCTGTACCAGAAATACTCCTTACCGTTGGTTGAATCTCGCCAAGTTATGCGAGATCATGCTCACCAACAACATCATCAACCGGATCAAAGTATTCACAGGCGTGGTCAAGTCTCGACCACATGATCCCCAACAACACATCCGCCAACAGATCTACTTCCGCGCTCTGCGAACAATTCCTAATCTATCTATCATTGAAGGCACATTCCTCAGCCATGTTCGAACCTTCCCCAAAGCTGAACCTAATCCTGATGGCAGCCTGGAGTACGTACGTGTTCTTTACACTCAGGAAAAGGGCGCAGATGTCAACCTGGCCTCTCATCTACTCTATGATGCTTTCATTAATGACTATGAAATGGCGGTGATCATCTCTAACGATTCCGATTTGGCCGAGCCGGTCCGTATTGTCAGAACCCTGCTCAAGAAAAAAATAGGCATTCTGAACCCTCAAATCAACAAACCTGAATATCGTGATGAGCAAGGTAATATTGATTACCACAAGGTGAGGACTAGTCACGAGCTATGTCGTTACGCCAATTTCTGCAAGCCGCTGACCGAAGAGGCACTGCGTCAGAGTCAGTTCCCTGACGAACTGACCGACGCAAAAGGCACATTCCGTAAACCAGCAAGCTGGTGATCAAGCCTTTACACGACTGACAAGGAAGCCGATCCTCCATGCTCATCCGCGAACCGATGGTGCAGACCATGCACTACTATTTGCGCGAGACGCCGGACGACAACGACGCCCGCCGTCGCGAACGCCACGAAGCGTTCACCAGCGACGTGCGTCATCAACTGGCCGCACTGGCCGGTTGGCTGGCGCTCCCTACCCCTGCTCTGCCCCCGCTTCCGCTCTGGCAGGGTGTACCGCCGGATGAACCACGCCTGCTCATTGCCCCGGAACCATTGCGCGGGCTGTCCAATGCCACCGCCTCGCTATGCGCCTACGTGCTGCGCAATATGTTCGTGCTGCGCCTGACCGTGACACGCGCTGGCGAACACGATCAGGGGGCCTGGGCGCTGCTCGACGATGTGCTCAACCGCCCGCCCCATACGCCCTCCTGGCTGTCCATGACGCGCTACTGGTGCGGCATCGCCCCGCGCCTGCCGGAAGACCTGGAACTGGGGGGCATCAAGACGCACTTCGGCGTGCTGAGCCTGGGCGAGGGCGAGCAGCCGCACGTGCTGGTCTACCCCGATGCGCGCACGCAGGCCCGCGCCGAGTGGTTCCTGGGGCAGCAGGCGCTGCAACTGGACTGGTACCTTGTCATGGCCCGTTACCGGCTGGACACCTATTCGGATCATGCTTCGCGCGTAGCCCGTCAACAACAGGCTGCCCTGGATCGTGTGCTGCGGGCAACGCAGACCTGGGGGCCAGCCAGCAATCTGACCGGGAGGAACGCGCTCGTCCCCTTGCAGGTGGAACTGGACGCGCTGGAGAGCACCTACCGCGAAGTGCTGGCCGACCTCACGCAGACGCACGCCGCCGCCCACGAACTGCGCACGCTGGCCGCGGAATACCGTCTGGCGCTGATGCGCAGCGGTCTGTGGGACACAGCCCCCACCGTCTGGCAGGCGCGCGCCCAACGTCTGGAACTGATGCACGCTCAGGTGCAGGCCGACCTGCACTACGTCGAAGATGCCCTGCAACGCATAGACCTGGCCTTCCGCGTGCTCAACACGCGGGCAGCGCTGCTACAAAACGAGCGCGAGCGCCTGCTGATGGGACTGATCGCGCTGATCGGGCTGGCGCTGCTGGCCGTGCTGGTCGTGGATACCGATCCCCTCCGCCTGGCGCTGCGGCTGGCGGTGCTGCTGGTGCTCGCCCTGGCGGGTTGGTGGGGCTGGCGGCGCTGGTCGCGGCGAGGGAGTGAATCTTGAGTCTGGGGTTTTGAGTCTAGAGACATGAGTCTGGTATCGAGAACCAGAAACAGGGAGTAACCCCAGGTAAAGAATTGAAGAAATGCGTTGCCATGCTCTGGTTTACCTCACCCCCACTCGGCGCTGACGCGCCTCGTTGCCCCCTCTCCGCTTCGGAGACGGGGCGAGCCGAGCGCAGCGAGGCTGGGGGTGAGGTCACCCCCACGATTTCGCAAAGCTTTCCTGAGTTTGCTGGGAGTGCTCTCAACACTCCCAACTCAAGACTCCTGACTCAAAACTCCCCACTCCCTACTCCCCACTCCCCGTCTCATTCAGCGCCGGGTAGAGCGCCTGGTAGCGGGCGTGCTGCTCGGCGTAAACAGCCTGATCCGCCGGATTGGGAACCTCGACCGCGCCGTAGTGCACCACGGCGGCCACAGCCTGGGCCAGGTCGTAGAAGACGCGCGCGCCCAATCCGGCCAGCATGGCCGCGCCGGTAGCGGTGTGCTCCGCTCCCTCCACCTGTTGCAGCGACACGCCCAGCACGCTGGCGAGAATCTGCCGCCACAGGCTGCCCTGCGCGCCTCCACCGCCGACCAGGAAATGATCGGGGACGGGGCCGGCTTCGCGCAGGGTCAGCAGGCAATCGCGGAAGGCGAAGGCCACGCCTTCCAGCACAGCGCGGGTCATATGTGCCTGCGTGTGCCGGATCGTCAATCCGACGAATGCGCCGGTCGCATTGGGGTTCATGTGTGGGGTGCGCTCGCCTTCCAGGTAGGGCAGGAAGATCAGCCCTTCGGCTCCGGCGGGCACCTGCGCCGCGTCGTTGAGCAGCGCCTGATAGGAGGTGATGTTGCGCCCGCCCAACACATCGCGCCACCAGCGCAACGCGATCCCGGCGTTGAGAATGGCCCCCATGGTATACCAGCGACCGGGCACCGCGTGACAGAAGGTGTTGAGGCGCAGCCTGGGATCGATCAACGGTCGCGTAGAGACGACCGTCATCTGCCCGCCCGTGCCCACGGTGATCGAGCCGCGCCCAGGCTCTACCACGCCCGTGCCCAGCAGCAAAGCCGCCTGATCGCCCGCCCCGGCCACCACCGGTATATCGGGCCGCAGGCCCAGGTCGAAGGCGGGCGTCGGGCGCAGTTCACCGACGATTGAGGTCGAGGCCAGCAAAGGCGGCAGGATGTTCATGGGCACGCCGCAGGCAGCGGCCAGCGTTTCCGACCAGGTGCGCTGACGAATATCGTAGAGCCAGGTAGCCGAAGCGTCGCTCGGCTCGCTGCTGATCTCGCCAGTGAGCCGCAGCACGATGTAGTCTTTGGGCTGAATGATGGCGCGCGCCCGATCGAGCGTCTCCGGCTCGACTTCGCGCAACCAGGCGGCAGTTGCCCCGGCGAAGCCCGGCGACAGGCGATTGCCCGCCTGCTCGATGACCACGTCGGGCGGGACGCGCTTGAGGACGACCTCGCACAGGTTGGCGCTGCGGCGATCCATCCAGATGATCGCGGGGCGCAGCGGCTCCAGGTCGGCGCCGATCAACACTGCGCCGTGCATCTGCCCGGTGACGCCGATACCGCGCACCCGTCCGGCAGTCATCTCGGCCTCGCGCATGGCCTGGCGCACCGCGCTGACCACTGCCGCCCACCAGGCATGCGGGTCCTGTTCCACCCACTGCGGGCGCGGGGTGAGCAGCTCGTAAGCCTCCTGGCCAATGCCGCGCAGTTCGCCCGCCGCGTCCAGCACCACGCACTTGGCGCTCTGCGTCCCCACATCAATGCCCAACACCACATCGGTGCGATCGGTCAAGCGCATAGGTGATTACTCCCTCTCCCGTCCGGCAATTCACCGCGAGGGTATCACGCAGTCTTCACCCAAGTATAGTCGAAATTGTGCGCAGGCAGGGTACGCCCAGGGTAATCGCATCAAAACCAGCCAGCAGAATCATGGGCAGAAGTAAGCTCAGGTGTAATCTTCTGGGTTACCTCATCCCCGCTCGGCGCTCGCGCGCCTCGCCGAGCGAAGCGAGGCTGGGGGTGAGGTAAAGCGGCAAGCGGTTTGATGCAATCCCCCTGACGGTACGCCCCTCAGCCCTCGCAAGCGGAGAACAACCGCCCCTCTTTCCCTGAGCCGGGCTGAGGGAGAAAGTGCAGGGATGAGGGGAGCCTACTCGCTCTTAGGGAATTCTTATGAAAAGCGCCTTGTGAGTGCGCGCCAGATGCATTATACTCTGCCAATGGAGTCAATCCATGCGAGGTGGTGATATGCCAATCTATACCTACGAGTGCGAGGCATGCGGCGTGCGCTTCGATCAGCGCCAGAAGTTCTCCGATAGCCCGTTGCGGGAATGCCCGGAGTGCGGTGGCCATGTACACCGCGTGCCGCAGCCAGTCGGCATTGTGTTCAAGGGATCGGGTTGGTATGTCAAAGACAGCCGGGGCACCAACAACCTGGCTGCACCGCCCAAGCGGGATTCCAACGGGACCGAGAGCAAAAGCGACAGCAAGTCTGGCACAACGGCTTCTGCCAGCGCCAGCAGCGACTGACGGCGCACACCGTCAGCCTTCGCGCCTGTAACGAAAGCGACCCCTTGCGGAGGTCGCTCTTTTTTTGTCTGGATAGAACTGGCGGAAAATCCGCCGCTTAAATCTGGAAGCCAGCGCTGGCACGCACGATCTTCTGGCGATAGTTGTCCACGTAGTCAAGCAGGCGCTGATGCAATGCCGCCCACTCTGCACTGGCCAGGATGTTCTGCAGGGTGGGCATGTCCTCAGTCACGCCTTCCATCATGATCTGCGGGCAGTCGCCATAGACGGCGAACCAGGCTTCGGTGGGAGTCAGACCCAGTTCCTGCAGGCCGGGAGCGAATTCGCGCACCATGAATTCGAAGTATTCCTGGTCACGGCCCGGCTTGATATCCCAGGACAACAACAGTTTGATCATGATCGGCTTCAATTCCTCTGGCTGGCGTGTTGCGCGGCCCCTCAGTGCTGATAGTCGAGCAACACCACTTGCGTTTGTTCCGGCAACGCGCCCGCTACCACCCGCAGCACACCTTGCGTCTCGATGGAGGTGATCCCCATCTCCCTCAGAAACCGATCGACCGGGTCTAGTTCGACCCCACGCAGATCGGGCGTCTGATAGTGCATGGGCACTACGATGCTCGGCTCCAGCAGGCTGATCACCTCTGCCGCCTGACCAGACGACAACCCCGCCCCTCCCCCGACGGGCACCAGCGCCACATCCACTGGCCCCAGCGCATCAATCATTGCCTGGTTGGGCACATGATCCAGGTCGCCCAGATGCGCCACCGTCAGCGTATTGTAGTCGAACACATAGACCACATTGCGGCGCGGCTGAGGCGTATTCGGATCGAAGGTCGCCACACCAATGATGAAGACTTCTCCAATCTCGTATTCACCAGGGCCGTTGATCACATGCCGCGCGCCTTTCACCGCGGCGACGTAGTTATGACCCGGCGCGTCGTGACTGACGGTGACGATATCCGCCTTGAGGCGGGGGACTTCGTAGCCCAGGTGCGGGCCGAACGGGTCGGTGACCACGGTGGCGTATCCCCGCTCGACGATGCGAAAGCAGCTATGACCGTACCAGGTGATGTCCATCCAACCATGCCTTCTGGGGCAAGCGATCATCATAAAGCTGTGCCATTATAACCTGCCGACGGGGGCAGGCGCAAAAGCCAATGAGAGAGGGATATGCAAGATATGACAGGCAATTGGCCGCAGTCCGCTGCCCCTCCCCCCTCTATCCCCTCTCCCTCGCGACTACGTCGTGGGGCGAGGGGACTTACTGTCTCTCGCACAAGCGCTCCCCTTCGCCCGCGCTGCGGGCGAAGGGGCCGGGGGATGAGGGCCATCGGGCGGGGCAAAGTCGCTGACGACCTTTGCCTCTACCCTGAAAGAGAAACCCCGCGCTCTGTGCCTTTGTTGTGAAGCCTCCCCCGCTACGGCTGATCCACACTCGCCCGCAATTGCTCTACCCACCAGGTCACGCGGCGCGGTATCCAGGCGAACAACAGCGGCCACGCCACCAGATGCGCTTCCGTGATACGAAACTCCTGAGCAAAGTCAAAGGTGGGCGTGAAGGCCAGCGCGCGCAGATAGCGGTTCACCAGCGCGTCCGCCTGCGGCGACTTGTCGCCAATGATCCCCCGGAAGAGCGGCGTCACGTGCACGCCAGCCATGTTCGTCTGGCGGCAACGCTCCAGCGTGCGCTCGCGTTCGGCGCGCGCCGCCTCCAGCGTAGCGAAGAAGGCGTGTTTACCCGGCTCGGAATAAAGCACCGGATGATCGCCGTCGAGCGCGATGCCCTGGCCAAGCGGCATCTGGTGATACTTGCCGTGATAGCTGGCGTCTACGTGTACTACGCGCCCCTCTTCACCCACGAAGACCCACACGTGCTCCAGTTCGTAGAGGTGCTCGATGTCCCAGTCCCACCAGATGGCGTACTCGATCGCCAGCATAGCGGGCGGTTGACCGGCGGGACACAGCGCCACCGTCCGCGGGAACGAGGGCGACGGCGCGTCGGCGCGGAAGACGGTGTAACCGGCCAGCGATGGGAAGAAAGGCTCGTGCCGGTCGAAGCGCAACACCGGCGCATAGTGCGCCGCCAGAGATCGGTCGGGCGCAGCCGCGCGCGTCTCCTCGGCCAGCAAGGCAGCGACTGTTGGTTCGTCCACAGGGGCATCCTCACAAAGGCGCAATTTCCGCTACAATAGACCGGTGCGTGCCACCGGTCGGGCACGATCATGCCGCAGAATAGCGGCTCTGCCCAACAGTTCGGTATCTGTGTCTCTCTTTGCGCCCTCCGCGTCTGCGGTGAAAATGTATTTCTGCCGGCTGACATGTGGCCCTGGTGCATCATAAACATCGAAAGGATCGTCTTATGAGCAAACCGCGCGTCTTCGTCACCCGCGTCATCCCCGAACCTGGTCTGGCCTTGTTGCGCGACTCCTGTGACCTGGTGATCTGGCCGGACGAACTGCCGCCGTCCTACGACACCCTGCGCGCCGAAACTGCCCGCGCCGAGGGCCTGCTCACCCTGCTCTCCGACCCAATAGATGCGGCGTTGATCAACGCCGCGCCCGCGCTGCGCGTGATCAGTCAGATGGCGGTCGGGGTGGACAACATTGATCTGGAAGCGGCCACCGCCCGCGGCATCCCCGTCGGGCATACGCCGGGCGCGCTGACCGAGACGACCGCCGATCTCGCCTTCGCCCTGCTGATGGCCGCCGCCCGCCGCATCACCGAGGCAGAGCGTTTCGTGCACGCGGGCAAATGGCGCACCTGGGGGCCGTTGCTGCTGCTAGGCCAGGACATTCACGGGGCGACGCTGGGCATCGTCGGCATGGGGCGCATCGGGCTGGCTGTGGCGCGGCGCGCACAGGGGTTTGGGATGCGCATCATCTACTACAGCCGCCGGGAGTCCGAAGAAGCGCGGGCATTGGGCGCGGAGTATCTGCCGCTGGACGAGGTCTTCGCGCAGGCCGATTTCATCAGCCTGCACACCCCACTGACGCCAGAGACCTATCACCTGGTAGATGCCCGCGCTTTCTCGCTGATGAAACCGACCGCCATCCTGATCAACACGGCGCGCGGCGGGGTGATTGATCCGGACGCGCTCTACCGGGCGCTGAGCACGGGGCAGATTGCCGCCGCCGCGCTCGACGTGACCGAGCCAGAGCCGATCCCGCTCGATTCGCCGCTGCTGACGCTGGACAACTGCCTGATCGTGCCGCACATTGGCAGCGCCAGCGTCGCCACGCGGACGCGCATCGCGGTGATGGCCGCCGAGAATCTGTTGGCCGGGCTGCGTGGCGAGCGCCTGCCCCATTGCGCCAACCCGCAGGTCTATGGGCAGGTGTGAGAGAAAGAGGCGAAAGCCTGAACAGGAGAACGTCTTCCCGAATCAAGTGCCGACAGTCACAAGACGTCGAGAGCCTGCTAGCTGCGATCAGCCCGCAAGAGGCGCAGAAGGGAAAGGGCACAACGACTACGTCGCCTGCTGCAGGTACGACCACGCGGCATCTTCCTCTGGTCTGTTCCAGTCTTCTGCCAGGGCTGGTTCGCTCAGAAGCGTGGTTTCAGGGACTGCGCAGGCTGGTTCGTCCAGAATGATCAGAAAGGCCCGGCGCGGACCTGACAACTGAACGGGTTCCAGCAACCTCACATTGTTCTGCTCGTCAATCACTGCTTCCACAGCTTTGGGCATCTGCTAACTATTTCCTCGGCGCAACACACCATGGGAGCAAAGTATCCGATGCCACACCCCTAATTCTACCCCGAATTGATCCGCCGCCGCGAACAGAGTGTAGTATCATAGGGGCGGGCTGCGATGCTCGCCCCCTTCTATGTTCGGTTCATCTGCGGGATTTCCCCGCCCAAAACAGTTTAGAGGAGATGCTTTATGGCCGAATACACCCTCCCGCAACTCACCCCACCGCCCAAGGTTGGCCCCAACGAAGCGATTCTGGTCGCCAGCGGTGACCTGCGCCTGGCCGCCAACCAGGTCTGCTGGCCCGCCCAGGAAGCGATGGAGAAAGCCATCATCGCCGCCTTCGCCGAAGAGGGCATCACCGTCAAACGCGGGCATCCCTACGATCCGGTGGAGAAGCACGGCTTCATCTCCAGCCAGCGCATGGGCATGGAGGTCTTCAAGAACATTGATCCCGATGCCCGTCTGATCGTCGCCGAAGCGGTGTGGCAGTACAGTCATCACGTGCTGGCCGGTCTGCGCGACCATCGCGGCCCGATCCTCACCGTTGCCAACTGGAGCGGGCAATGGCCGGGCCTGGTGGGGATGCTCAACCTCAACGGCTCGCTGACCAAAGCGGGCGTCAGGTACAGCACCATCTGGAGCGAAGACTTCACCGACGAATTCTTCCGGCGCGGCATCCGGCAGTGGATTCGCGAGGGCAAGATCGATCACGACACCAGCCATGTGCGCGACCTCGATCCGGCCCGCCTGCCCGCCCCCGAACGTCAACTGGGCGAAGCGCTGGCCGCGCAGCTCAAACGCGAAAAGGCCATCCTGGGTGTCTTCGACGAGGGCTGCATGGGCATGTACAACGCCATCATTGACGACGAGCTGCTCAACCCCGCCGGCGTCTACAAGGAGCGCCTCAGTCAGTCGGCGTTGGTGGCGGCGATGCGCCTGGTGAGCGACCAGGAAGCGCAAAAGGTGCGCGACTGGCTCGACGCGCGCGGCGTGAAGTTCGTCACCGGCCCCAACGAGGAGACCGACCTGACCGACCGCCAGATTCTGGAACAGTGCAAGATGTACATCGCCGCCGTGCGTATCGCGCACGACTTCGGTTGCGATGCCATCGGCATCCAGTACCAACAAGGCCTGAAGGACATGGCCCCTGCCTCCGACCTGGTAGAAGGGCTGCTGAACAACGTCGAGCGCCCGCCGGTCTATCATGCGCAAACGGGCGCAGAACTCTATGCCGGGCAGGCCCTGCCACACTTCAACGAAGTAGACGAGGGCGCGGGGCTGGACGCGCTGGTGACCAACCGCATCTGGCGGGCGATGGGCTTCGACCCGGCCACTACCCTGCACGATGTGCGCTGGGGTGAACACTACACCGGCGACGGCGTAGACGACTATGTGTGGGTTTTCCTCATCTCCGGCGCGGCACCTGCTTCGCACTTCATCGGCGGCTACGCAGGCGCGTCCAGCGAACGGCAGCCACCCATGTACTTCCGGCTGGGCGGCGGCACGCTCAAGGGCATCAGCAAACCGGGTGAGATCGTCTGGAGCCGCGTCTTTGTGATGGACGGCGCGCTGCATGTGGACATGGGACGCGCACACGTGGTCAGGCTGCCCGACGCCGAGACACAACGCCGCTGGCAACTGACCACCCCGCAGTGGCCGATTATGCACGCGGTGTTGCACGGCGTCTCGCGCGATCAGATGATGGCCCGCCACAAGGCCAACCACATTCAGGTCGTTTACGCGCCCTCCGCCGAAGCCGCCGACCGGGCGCTGGCGGCCAAAGCGGCCATGTTCCACGCCATGGGCCTGCAGGTGCACCTGTGCGGGGATGTGCGCGTGGGCTAGGCGCTGACTTGCTGAGTATCGGAGAAAGAACGCGGGAGCGGCCAGGCAACGGTCGCTCCCGCGTTGTGCCTCGGCCCGTGTGAGGGACGCGCTATGTGCTCCTGCAAGGGGAGTGTCCGCCTGGAAAGGCCGCAGTGGATCGCTCAGCTTTTCTCAGGCGGTGCCAGCACGAAACGGTGTTTGAGGAACAGATAGTCCAGCCGCAGACAGGCGACAAACTCGGCAGTGCTGACGACGCTCTGATTGAACACAAAGAGCCAGCTTGCCCCCAGCGCCCCCCAGGTGGGAATGATAACGGCCAGAGCAACCACGGAAGAAAGAGAACGCGCCAGATGGATGCGATTCACCAGCCAGACCCGCTCATTGGCCATGAGCAGGAATCCCGCCCAGAAAAACAGCCCGGTCACCACATTGCCCAAGATCATGATCCGAAAATAGCCGGCTGCTGCCAGATAGTCCTGGCTGCCGCTGACAAAGCGGATAATGGAATCGGCGAAAATGGCCAGGATCAAAGCCGAGGGCAAAGTGGCCAGTGCGCTAATGGAGAGTAGTACCATGATGGTTGACCGCAATTGTGCAGGCCCCGCTTGCCGGGCACGCACGATCTCCGGATAGGCAATCGTAGTGATAGGTATCTTCAGCTTATAATGCAGTTGCGTGGCGCTCAGGGCCACCTTGTACACGCCGGTCACAGCCGGGCCACCGAACCACCCCAGGAGCAGCATATCTCCGTGCTCCGTCAGCAATTTGAGCGTGCCCAGCACGTTCGTGCCCAGAACAAAGCTCAATATCCGTTTGAGTTCCCCTGGGGCCAGAGGAGTATGGCCAGTCACTTTTCCCAGTTGCTGCCGCGTGAGACGGTACGCCAGGCCGTTGAACAGCAGCGCTTCGATCAGCCCGCCCAACATGAGAGCCACCACTACCGCGTGTAGCGAGCCAAATGTAAGAGCCGCGGCAATGCTCAGCGAGCGCCGGATGACACTCCCCAGACCATCTTTCAGCCCCAGAAGATCAAACCTGCGGTAAACGCGGAACAGCCCGGTGGCAGTGGTCTCTGTCGTGGTGAAGAGCAGCATCAGCCCATACAACACGATCTCATCGGCCAATTCCGGATCATCCAGCAGCAGGCGGGCGACGGGTTTGGCCGTCAGGGTCAGAACAGCGGTCGCCACCACCCCTGTCCCTATGTCAATCGCCAGGCATAGGCGCAAAACGGCCAACGCCCTGCCAAAATCGTGAGCCGCGAAATACTCGTTGAAAAATTTGAGGATGGCCTCCCAGACTCGAAAGTCAATCAGGGCATTGACCACCGAGCCATACCCAATGATGAGCGCAAGCTGACCGAATTCAACGAGCGTGAGCGAGCGAGCCAGCACAGCCAGGTCGATCACGCCAGCTATCTGAGCAATCCCCATGCCTCCATAGAGCCAAAAAGACTGCTTCAGGAATTTCTTGAACAGGCCTTTGTTCGGCAGACGACGCATCACAGAAGTATGTCCTCAAGATTGGCAGGGTCACCCTGATAACCTGGGGTGCGTTATGTGCCCCTGCCTTCAGAGGCCATTTGATCACCCCTCGCCCCGGCGCTGTGCGCTACCCCTCTCCCTCTGACCTTGCCCCAGTTTCTCGGACACAAGAAATGCCGTAGACTGGAGAGCACAGGAGGTAAAGATGGACAGGCGATATCGTACCTACCCCCAAGAGTTCAAGCTAGAAGCGCTGGAACTGCTGAAGAGCAGTGGCAAGAGTGCGGCGCAGTTGGAGCGCGAGTTGGGGATCACCAAGGGGCTGCTGCTGAAGTG
>CAKZOB010000090.1 GCA_937135955.1 uncultured Anaerolineales bacterium
AACAGCGCCATCCCCAGGATGATAAACAGTAACGGACCGCCCGGCACACTCAGCCCGCCAAGGCCCAGCACGGCCTCGAAGAAGAAGGCGAAGAGGGCGCAGGCAATCAGGCTGATGCGCACGAACCATCCTCCGGCGGCATAGAGCGAGGGGTTGGGCAGGCGCAGGCCCATCAGCATGAACGCCAGGCCCAGAAACGCCCCGTAGAGTGTCCAGGCGTAGGCCCAGCTATGCCACAGGCCGGTGAAGCCCATCACCGCCAGCAGCACCCCTGTGCCCAGCACCAGCATCCCCGGTATGGCGAAAATCGCCGCTCCCACTGCTCCGCCGTACCAGGCGGGCAGGAGCAACAACAGGCCCGGCACGAGGATGAACAGCGTCCACCACACGCCGGAGCCGAGGAACAGCAGCGCCCCCAGCGCCAGCAAGATCAGCCCAGCGAACGGGCGTGAACCGGAATGGCAGGTGCCGCACATGGTATCTCTCCGCAAATGCTTTCTATCTGTTGCGCCCGAATCATTAGTACGCAGATGTAGCACAAAAGTTGTGCGCCAGAGAGAGGGCAATCGAGTATAATCGCGGCACGCTACCCAGGCCGAAGCAGCCCAGCAGGTAGACAGGGCAGATGCGCCGCAAAGTCGTCTACGATCCTCAGCAAGATTACTACGTCCTCCTGGGCGTATCCCCCGACGCCTCGCTAGAGGAGATCCGCCAGGCGTACCGTCAGTGTGTGCGCGAACTGCACCCCGACCTGAATCCAGATCGCGCCGAGTGGGCCACGCGCCAGTTGCAGCGCGTCAACGCGGCCTACGACGTGCTGCGGGAACCGGCGCTGCGGCAACGGTACGATCGGGCGCGCAGCGGGTACGCGGCTGCAACGCCCCGGCATCCGCGCCCGGCTGCTGCTCGCCCGGCAGCCGCGCCCGATCGTCCCTGGTGGCAACAGGCCGCCGAGCAGAGCGCCCGCGCCCGCATCTACAGTGACCAGAGCGCGATCGGTTTCACGCCGGTCTGGCTGATGATTGCCGGCTGGCTGCGGCGAGGGCGTCTGCGCGCGCTAGAGTCGCTCTGGCTGACGCTGGTCGGATTGTGGCGCGGTCCCTACGCTCAGGCGTTGGTAGCACTCTCCTGCGCGCTGGCGCTCAATGTGGCGTTTCTGGTCCATGCGCTGCTCAGCCCTGCCAACCTGGCGAGTCTGGGACTGTCCGGCGATCCCACTCCTACGCTAACGCCCGTGCCTACGGCTACCCCCGCCCGGCTCTATCGGGCGTGCCTGAACCCGGACGCGCGCATCACTGCTCCGTCTGCGGGTGAGGTAGTGGGCGACACCTTTTCGGTCGTAGGCACAGTGGCGCTGGACGATCTGTGGGCCTACAGCGTCGAAATCGGCTACGCCGGACCTGGTCAGCCGCGGGCCGCGCCCAGCGTCTGGCGACCGCTGCGCACGCCCCCTCCGCAGCAGACCATCCCCGAACCACCGCTGCGCGACGCTCCGTTGACTGACGCGCCGGTTGACCTCAGCGGTCAGCCTGCCGGATTCTATGTGCTGCGGCTGCGGGTGATCTTGCGGGACGGCCAGCAACTGCCTGTCTGCGATGTGGTGGTGCAGCACTGATAGCGTTGCAAGGTGCCAGGCGCAGAGCCTGTGATGCACTTTAGAGGCTGTTATGAACTTTTGCGCGGTAGCTTCCTCTCACCCCTGAATCCCCTCTCCCTCGCGACCGCGTCGCGGGGAGAAGGGACTTGCTCTCACACAGGGGCTGAGGGAGGCAAAGAGCATAGCACGCTCTAGATGGTGAATCTGAAATACGACCAGGGCGACCACGCGCAGGCTTGCCCGTCAACCGTCGCCCGCACGCGCCACCTGCCGCGCTGCATTCCCACGAAATTGAAATCGAACTTGGTGCCGATCAGGTTGTGCTGGATGAAGAAACTCTGGCCGGTGGCCTCGGCCCATTTGCCGCCATTGACTGCGCCAAAGGCGTCTATCTCGATGCTGTAACGCACCACGCCGGGGACGTTCACCGGCTCCCAGCGGAACTGCAACCTGCGCGGCCAGTGATCGAAAGTGTCTTCTGGCTGCGGATGGGTCAACTGAGGCACTGCACCTTTCCACCAGTTGAGCGTGGGGTCGCCCAGCAAGGCCAAGCCATAGTGCCAGAAGATTTCGCCCTCGTCGTGACTGGGGCCGCGAGCCTTCCACCAGTCTACCAGGGCATCGCCAATAGGCTTGCCCCAGCCCATGGGGCGATAGAAATCTTCGAAGAACAACATAGACCCCGTCTTGGCGCTGGCGACGGCGGTCAGCCCCATGTTGGTACCCCCGCCCCCCTTATCGAAGATGTACCATCCGCCCAGATAGTCTGTAGACGTGAAGCGGCCCGGCCCGCAGCAGAATAGATTGTAGAAGTGAGCGTTGGGCGGGTTGGTATCGCGGAAATAGGTGACGTCAATGTATTCGTCGCCGCTCCCGACGCGCAGAGCGTGCCCCTGCGTCCACGAATGGGCGCAGAGCTGCACCCACGAGCGCAGTGTACTGACTTCGGCCTTGTACAGGTCTGCGTCAGTGGTCATGGGGTCTGTATATTTGGTGATGACGGACGAGGGGAACATCTCATCGAATGCGCAGTCGTCGAAACCCGTCCAATCGTCATCCACATAGGCCAGCGCCGAGCGAGCATGGCCCAGTTGCCCCAGGCGGAACTTGTGATTGCGCGCGAAATAGTCATTGAGCAACGCCACGTCTCTGCCATTGGCCGTCGGCGTCCACAGGCGTCCGATCCAGATTTCCGGGTTGACGTTACCGTTGTGCCCGTTGAAGCGACCGTCTTTGTCCGGGTCTGTCCACACGCCGTCTGTGTCCATATAGTAGAGATCGCACGGGAACTGATCGCCATTCAGGTCGAACCAGGGAACAGGGATGGCTCCAACCAGCAATGCTCCCACCGGCTTCTTGTTCTTGATGAAGGAACGCACCTGCTGCGGTGTACCACCGTTCACCGTATACACGACCGCCCAGTAACCATCGCGGCCCACATCCAGCACATACTGGTCAATGCTGGCGGCCACGCTGTCATAGATGGCGGCATCAACCAGCACGAGCATCTTGCCTTTGGGGTAGAGATACCATTTGTAAGTGTTGCGATAGGCCTCGTCTGGGGGATAGGAAGGGCGCGGCTTCTCGGCGAAATTGAATATTGGCTTGAAGATCTCCCCGTACTGAGCGCGAAAGTCCTTGAACGTCTGGATAGCAACCCGCCGTTCGGAGCGGAATTCGAGATTGCGCACGCTACGATACGCCCGGCCAAGCTTGTAGCTGCGCTCCATGACGTCGAGGTTGAAGAGCGTTCGTTCCCCTTCAATACGAGTGCGGACAAAGTGTTGGGGCTGGAACTTCTGGCGTTTGGCACGTGCTTCTGGCAACTTGGAAGATTGCGAGCGAGCCATTTTGTTCTCCTGTTACGCTCATTTTTATGTTAATATAAATCTAAAACTGATAAAAGTCAAATATTGATTCGACCATCGGACGAGGGGGCAGCATGAACGACACTGGCATTGTAACAGCATACGGGGCGTGCCCACCTATCGCCACAATATGCGCCGCAACAGCCCAGAGGGTGCCCGCCTGATCCGCCAACCTCGCTCATGATCGAGACCGTCGGCGGGATTTTTCGCAATAGGAGACGGATAAGATTCAGCGCAGCGCCAGCCTCGACCTCGTCGTGACTGGTCACGGGGTGCTCGTTGGAAGGTAACATCTGCGACGGCGGTTTGCCCTACACGTCGCGCGCGCGCAGCAGCGCCTCGACCTGCGCGCGTGTCGGCAGGCCACCCCGCGCCCCCCGGTGCTGTACCTTGAGCGCGGCGGCAGCGCTGGCGAAGGCCAACGCTTCGGGCAATGCCGCTCCTGCCAGCCGCGCCGTCAACAACGCTGCGTGAAAACAGTCGCCCGCGCCGGTGCTGTCTACTACGGGCACGCGGAAAGCAGGCTGAAAGACCGGCTGCTCGCCAGCGACCAGTCCGTAAGCGCCGCGCGCGCCCGCGGTGACAATGGCCCACTGACCGCCACGTACAAGCGCTTCCAACGGTGCCAGCTCCAGCGCCTCCAGAGCGCTTTCGGCCACAAAGAAGACATCGGCCAGGGCGATTGCCCGGCGTAGGTCTTCGCCACGCAGGGGGACGGCGCTCTCCACGTCGAGCGCGAACAGCCCGCCGCCCTGCCGGGCTGCGTCGTGCAGTTGTGCGCACCAGGCGGCGTCGCGCGGGAAAGTGTAGACGGCGCGCGCCCGCCTGGCCAGGGCAAGCTGTTCGCCGGTGAGCGGTTGCTCGTAGAGAGGAAAGGACGGCAGCAGGATCGTCCGTTTCCCGCTGCCGTCGGTGATGACCAGGGTGAAGGGGGTTTGCTCGCCGGGCACGTGCAGCAACCCCGCCGGTTCGACACCAAACTCGGCGAAGGATGCCGCCAGCAGGTGACCGTCGGCGTCGTCGCCCACCCAGCCCGCGTAAGCAGCCCGCAGGCCCAGGCGGGCCGCCGCGCAGGTGGTATTGGCGATAAACCCGCCCGGCAGCCGCCCGATCCATTGCGCCGGGTACTTGTCGTCGGCCAGGGGCAGGTGCTCCACCTGCATCACCAGGTCGCAGGCGATCCCGCCCACGCCCACGAAGTCGAACTCATGGGGCATGGCTATCGCGCTACTGGAGCACGCATGGTGGCGTAGAGCAGGTCTTTCCAGCGCCGCGCGTCAATCTCCCAGCAGACGGTGATATGCGGCTCGCCGCGCTGCACCAGCGGCTGCCACATAGCGACATTCGGCGTGTCGTAGGGCGTGACACTGAGCTGATCCACCACGGTCATGCCGCGCGTGAAGGTGCCGTCGCATTCTACCTCGACGTAATGCTTGCTCTTGCGCGTGCAGATGGTCGGGTCAATGGCGATGGCCATCGCCACCGGATCGGGCAGGCCCAGGCCGGGGTCGCCCAGCCAGTTGCGGTTGGCCTCCAGCGCCGACTTGTTGCAGTCTATGGCGAAGTGCGCCAGCGGCGTGTTGATCTCCTCCTTGCAATAGCGCATTTCCTCGTCGGTGAGGTTGGCTTCGCCACGGCATAGCTCCCAGCCGACCATCTCGACAGGCAGGCCAGAGCGGAAGACAATACGCGCCGCCTCCGGATCGCACCAGATGTTGTATTCAGCGGCGGGGGTGACATTGCCCACCGTGCACGCTGCCCCGCCCATCACCACACAGCGGCTGACGTTGCCGACGATGTCCGGAGCCTGCGACACAGCCAGCGCCACGTTGGTCAGCGGGCCGAGCGTGACCAGGATGATGCCCGGATTGGCGCGGATGGTGTCAATGAGCGCATCCACGGCGTGCCCCTGGGCGGGCGGCGTCTTGGCCTGATACCCCATGCCGCCCATGCCGTCCGGCCCATGAAACCAATAGGCGTGATAGGTTTCGCGGATCAGCGCCTTCTCCGCCCCATGATAGACGGGCACCTGCTTGCCGCATAGTTCGACGGTGTAGCGGGCGTTGTTGCTGCCCTGCGCGACGGGCATGTTGCCCCAGACGATGGTGATCGCCTCGACCTCAATATCCGGCGTTTGCAACGCCATCATGATGGCGACAGCATCGTCGGAGGCAGTATCGGTGTCAATGATCATCTTGCGAGTCATGCTCAATTTCTCCCTGTCTGAATACACTCTATGTCAGCCGGCTCAACTCCAGCGCCAGCAGACGCTCAGCGTCTACCCCCACACAGACATTAACCGGCGGGCGTCCCCGCCAGGGGCCGAGCCGCTCGTCATCGCCCTGTCCCAGAAACGGCCAGGTCTTGCCGCGGCTGATGCTCTGCGTTTCCACGCGCAGCGGCCAGCGCTCGGTGACGAACAACGACGGATCGATCACGTAAGCGATGGCTGACGAGTCGTGCACATAGATGCCATCCATCCCTGGATGCTGGCGCTCGAAGTAGTCGCGGTAGAAGGGCACGATGCGCGCAATGTGCCGCGCCAGCGGATTGTCTGCCTGTTCGTAGCGGGCCAGGTGCGCGCGCGTCATGTTGACCCGGTGCGTCACGTCCAGCCCCACCATCGTCACCGGCCAACCCGCCCCAAAGACCACATCTGCCGCCTCCGGATCGTTGTGAATATTGGCTTCGGCGGCGGGCGTCGCGTTGCCGGGGCACAGGGCGTTACCGCCCATCAGCACCACCTGGCGGACATTCTGCGCGATGCGCGGCTCCAGGCGCAACGCCAGCGCAAGGTTGGTCAGCGGGCCGAGTGGCACCAGGGTGATCTCGCCTGGCGCGGCCATCACCTGCTCGACGATGAAGGCCGCCGCCGATCCCTCGCGCGGGCGCGTCGTAGGCGGGGGCAGATGCGCGTTGCCCTGCCCATCGTCGCCGTGCACAAAGGGCACTGGCCCGTTGAACGGCCTCGCCAGGGGATCGCTGGCCCCCTGCACCACCGGAATATCGGCCCGTCCGGCGATCTCCAGCAGGCGCAACGCATTGATCGTAGCCAGATCAGTATGGACGTTGCCGAAAACGGTCGTCAGGCCGATCACCTCCAGTTCCGGCGACCGCAGGGCGAAGAAGATGGCCATGCTGTCGTCCACGCCGGGATCGGTGTCAATGATGATTTTCTGCGGCATAAGCAATTCCTCACCAGGTAGCTTTCAGCGTTCAGCTTTCAGCCTTCAGCCCTCAGCGTTCAGGTGCACCGTAGCTCTCGCTGACGGCTGACCGCTAACCGCTAACGGCTGACGGCTACCGGCCGACCGCTCTCGCGATCTGCGCCGCCACGCGCGCGTTGTTGATCAGCGCGGCAATGTTAGCCCGCTGCGAGCGTCCGTCGGTCAGTTCCAGCACTTTAGCCAGCACAAAGGGCGTCACTGCCTTGCCGTGAATGCCCGCTTCATCGGCCAGGCGCGTGGCCTCGGCAATGGCGCGTTCCGCTTCGTCAATGGGCAAGGCGTCTTCTTCTGGCACGGGCACGGTCACCAGCGTGCCATGCTGCAACCCTAGCTCGCGGCGCGCAGCGACAATAGCTGCCACCTGCTCCGGCGTATCTACCCGCTGATCCACCGGCAAACCGCTCGAACGGCTGTAGAAAGCGGGCAATGTATCGGTGCCGTAACCCAGCACAGGCACGCCCTGCGTCTCCAGTACCTCCAGCGTCAGCGGCAGGTCGAGGATGGACTTGGCCCCCGCGCAGACCACGGTGATCGGCGTGCGGCCCAGTTCAATCAGATCGGCGGAGACATCCTCCGGATGCCCGCGGTGCACCCCGCCGATGCCGCCCGTAGCGAAGACTTCGATACCCGCCATGTGCGCCACGATCATCGTGCCAGCGACCGTTGTCGCACCGTGCAGCCCCAGCCCCACCACGATCGGCAGGTCGCGCCGCGAGCACTTGCGCACGCCCGTCTGACCCAGCGCGGCCAGCCGTTCGATCTGTTCCGTGCTCAGCCCGACAGTGATCCGCCCGTCCAGCACGGCGATGGTCGCGGGCACGCCGCCTTCTGCGCGGATGGCGCGTTCCATGGCCAGCGCTGTCTCCACGTTGGCCGGATAGGCGAAGCCATGCGTGATCAGGGTAGATTCCAGCGCGACGACCGGCCCACCCGCGGCCAGAGCCTCGCGCACTTCTGGAGCGAATACCAGCACTTCGTTCATCCCGCCATCACCTTCACCTGTACGCGCCGCTCGCGCGGCCCGTCGAATTCGAAAAAGAGGATGCTTTGCGATCCGCCGAGCACCAGATCGCCGTTCTCCACGGCCAGCAACACGCTGTGACCGATCAGCGCCGCCTTGATGTGACCGGCGGCGTCGGCGGGCGTGTCGTACTGATGCTGGAAGTCCACGCGCGTAGGCACCAGGCGGCGCACCTCGGCGATCAGATCGCGCGGGGTGGCTTCGTCCAGCGCCGAGTTGATCGTCACCGCGGCAGTCGTATGCGGGACGATGACTGCGCACAGGCCGGATTGCACGCCGCTCTGGCGCACAACCTCGCGCACCTGTCCGGTGATGTCCACCAGGCCATCGCCGGGCGGCGTGCTCAGCGAAAGCGTGATCAGCATGGGTAGTCTATTCCTTCTCCTGCTTTCTCCAACAAAGCCAGCACGTCGGCGCAGGTCGGCGCATTGCGCCCCGCACCGACGCGCTGCACGACAGCAGCGCCCATGGCATTGGCCAGCCGAGCGCACTGCCGGTAGGGCAGGCCGTGCAACAGACCGGCCAGGAAAGCCGCGTCGAAGCAATCGCCCGCGCCGACGGTGTCCGTCACCGGCACGGAGAAGCCAGGCACTTCCTCTGCGCCTTCCCCCGTGACCAGCGTGCAGCCCGCCGCGCCGCGCTTGATCACCAGCAGCCCTGGCCCTTTCGCCAGGGTTGCCGACCACGCTCCCGGCCCGCTCTGTCCCTCCGCCACCAGGGGCACCTCGTCTTCGGTCATCAGCAACACCGCCGACTGTGCCACTGCCCACGCCTTCAGGTCGGGCGACACGTAGGCCATGAATGGGCCGACATCGAGCATCACCGGCACACCGACCTGTCGGGCGCGTTCGATAGCGCGGCGAGCCATCGTCACCACGCGGTGTTCGGAGAGCGTGTAGCCCTGCACGAAGAGCGCATCGGCGCGGGCGATGATCGCGTCGAGCGCGGGCGGGTAGGCAACGTCCGGCCCCTGCCCGTAATTGCCCAGGAAGGTGTGCTCGCCAGACTGCTGATCGGTGACCACGATCACCAGGGTGGAGGTCGAGCCGGGTTCGCGCACCACGCACGACACGTCCACGCCTTCGGCGCTTAGCGCCTCCAGGATCAGCGTCCCGAAGGTATCCGCGCCCACCGCCCCCGCCGCCGAGACACTCACCCCCATGCGGCGGGCGGCGATCATGAAGTTGCCCGCCCCGCCCGGTTCAAGCCGGCGCAGGGGACTTTCCTGGTGCACGCCGGGCTGTACGGGCAGGCTCACCGGCAGGATCACGTCCAGCACCAGGTCTCCTACTGAGACGATGTGCTTGCCCATGACGAACCTACCTGGTCGCCAGACGATACAGCCCCTCGGCCAGGTCGCGGATGCGGTAGGAAGCGGTCACTTCGTCTGCCTCCAGCATCGCCAGGGCATCGGCGGGGAAGGCGTCAATGCCCGCATAGGCCCCGGCCATGGCGCAGGCAATCGCCCCGACGGTATCCGCATCGCCGGAGAGGTTGGCCGCGTAGATCGCCGCCTGCCGCGGGTCGCCCTCGGCCATCGCCAGCACACCGAAGGCCGATCCCACCGTCTCCGGCACCGACAGCGATGTGCCGATCACGTCATAGAGTTCGCGCAGGCGGGCGCGCGGCTCGGCGGGACGGCGGGCGATCTCAACGGCCATCTGAATGCGCCGCGCCACCGACGGCCCCAGCCACGAGCGCCCTTTGGTGCGCCCGATCTCCGCGCCCAGCACGCCAGCCGCCACCATCGCGTCCAGCGACGCGCCTTCGGTCAGCGCCACAGCGATCGCTGCCGCAACTGCGCACGCGCCAGAGATGGCGACGTTGGTATTATGCGTGGGAATACAGGCGGTCACCGCATCGGCGATAGCCCCCAGCGGATCACCAGGGTGCAGCAACCCCACTGGCGAGATGCGCATGGCTGCGCCGTTGGTATCCCCCCAGGTGCCGGTCGTGTGCGGGTCTTCGCCGCGCTTGAGCGCCTGTACACCGCGCCGCGTGCTGGGGCCGACGTAGGGCGACGCATCGCCGCCGACGCGGTCGTACCAGGCGATGATCGCCTCGACGACTGCTTGCAGCGTCACGCCGCCGTGCTCGATGAAGGCGCGCGCCAGCGAAAACGCCTGCTCGGAATCGTCGGTAATGCGTCCGGCGGGCAGGCCAAAGTGCACCGGGTGATCCGGCGGGGCGGGCAACAGAGAGGTGATCCATCCCCCATACGCCGCCCAGGTGTGATCGAAATCGAAATAGGCGGGCATGCCCCAGGCATCGCCCAGCGCCTGGCCGTACAGCCCGCCCAGGATTTTATCCTTCAGTGACAACAGAAGCTCCTTTCCGTCTTAGCTGCTGATAACCAACCTCACCCCCCAGCCTCGCTTCGCCCGGTCGCTCTTCTTCGTGTTGAAGAAGAGACCCAAGGCGCGCCAGCGCGGGGGGTGAGAGAACAAGGGCGCGTATTGCACAGTCAGGAGGCTGCCGCTGTGCGCCGACGTCCCTGATGCAGGTAGAGACCGCCCAGCCGCAACCAGATCGCCGCCGCCGCCACCAGCCCCAGGACGAAACCGAGCCACACCGAAGCGTCGTCCAGCGGCGTCGTCTTCAGGTAGAGCATGAACAGCAACCCCAGGTACAGCCACAGCGACAGCGCCGAAGTAACGGCACTGGCGCGCACGCGCCGCCCGATCCGCTCGACATCTACCATGAAAGGCAGGTTGATGGCGATCAGCGCCAGCGACAACAGGGAGACCAGCGTAGCCGTCACAAAAACGCTGCCGTTTTGCTCGTCGGTGCCCAGCCCTTTGAACACGTCTACTCCTGGCCCCCAGTCCGTGCCCAGGTTCTTGAAGCCATCCGGCGACGAGAACATGCTAAGGCCGATAATCAGGCCGAACACGGCGATCATGGCCATGAACATGTGCAGCACGCTGATCCACTGAATGGCCCGCCAGAAGGAGGCGTCGAACTGCTCGCCCTCGGCAGAGCGTAGCTGCCGCACGCGCACCGTGAGCTGATTCTGCAGCGCATAGATGACCAGCGCCATCACCGTCGCTATATAGGGCAACATCTGCGGTAGTTGCGACGGGATGTCCAGCGACCCCACGCGGTTAGAGAGCGCGTCGAAGAAGCCGAAGATGAGCGCGGCGAAGCCGGTACCGATCGGGTTGCCGCCGCCCAGGTAGGGCGTCGCCAGGGCAATGAAACCGCGTCCGGCGGTCATGTTGGCCTGGAAGAAGGTCAGGTAGCCCATGCTCATATGGATGCCGCCCAGCCCGGCCAGAATGCCGCTGAGCACCAGCGCCAGATAGCGCACGCGCTCCACGCGGATGCCTACCGAGGCCGCCGCCTGCGGGTTATGGCCTACGGCGCGCAGGTGAATGCCTGTCGGCGTGCGGTACAGGAAATACCACACCAGCCCCACGGCGATGAAGGCGATCCAGGTCATCACGCTCTGGTTGTCGAAGATGCCAAAGAAGAACGACACCACCGGAATCCTATCCAGGAAGTCCGGCAACTGGATGAAGGGCATCTTCAGGCTATCCAGGCTGCCCTTGGTGTTGCCGCGGTCGCCGGTCAGCTCGAACATCACCGCCACCGTGCCCGCCTGCCCCAGGAAGTTGATGGCAATGCCGGAGAGAATCAGGTTGGCCTTGAGCCTGAGATGGAAGAAGCCCAGCAACAAGGCCGTCAGAATGCCCATCAACACGCCCATTGCCAGGCCCAGCCAGGGGCCGATGGCCTCCCCCGTAGACGCGCCCCACCATTGCTGGGCATAGGCGCTGAAGGCCACGCCGGTGAAGGCCGAGATGAGCATAGTCCCTTCCAGGCCGATGTTGATCACGCCCGCCCGGTCGGAGATCAGCGCGCCGAGCGAAGGTAACAGGATCGGCGTCGTCACCCGCAGGATAGAGGCCAGAAACGCCGAACTGAAAATCCCCTCCAGGACGTTTTGAAACAGGCTGCTATCCACCTGCCACCTCCTTAGCCGGAGTAGGTTCGCCCACCTTTTGTGCCTCCAATAACTCCAGTTCCACCGTCCCGCGCCGCCGGATGCGCCGCCGCTGCAAGAACGAGACCAGCGCCTCCGCCGTGATCAGCAGGATGACCACCGCCTGAATGATGCGCACCACTTCCTGGCTGATGTTGGCGTCGCGCTCCATCACCTGCGCGCCGGTGCGCAGGTAGGTATAGAGCAGGCCGGTGAAAGGCACCACCAGCGGGTTGTTGCGGGCCAACAGGGCCACCACCACACCTTCGAATGCCAGGCCCAGCGAGATGTTGAGGATCAGCTTGCGGTGCACGCCCATAGCCAGGTGCGCCCCCGCCAACCCGGCCACGGCTCCGCTGATGGCCATGGCCAGCATGATCGTGCGGCGCGTGTTGACGCCCCCGTAGGCGGCAAACTTGATGTTCGCGCCGATCATGCGAATCTCGTAGCCGATCGGCGTGCGCTGAATCAGCAGCCAGGTGATCACCACCAGCGCGATCAGCAGATACACGGCAATGGTCAACTGATCACCGCTGATATCCACGATGGGGGTCAGCAGACCATTGGGCGGAATCCAGTCCGAAGCGATGTAACCGGCGTCGGCGGGCTTGAGTTGCCAGGTGAGCACCATCTCGTAGAAGCGGGTGGCGATGGTGTTGAGCATCAGCGTGGAGACAAGCTCGTTCGCGCCCAGGTAGGCTTTCAGCACGCCAGGCAACAGCCCCCACAGAAAGCCCGCCGTCGCTGCCGAAAGCAGAGCGATGGGCACCAGCAATGCTTTGGGCGCATCGCCAAACGACAAACCGATCACGCCCGACACCAGCGCGCCGAAATAGAGCTGCCCTTCTGCTCCCAGGCTGAATTGCTCGGCGCGGAAGACAATGGCAATCGCCAGGCCGAGCATGATCAGCGTCAGCGCGTCGCGCACCCAGATCAGCCAGCGGTTGAGGCGGCTGAGCGGACCGAGCAGGAAGGCGTTGTAGGCTTTGTTGGTGGCCTTGAACGTCTCGCTCAGCTTGGTGGCAGTGGTGATCGGTTCCGGCTGCACCCGCACGGTGTAGGTGCCATCGGCGGGCAGGGTGATGTTCTGGATCACCGCATCGCGCGTGCTCTTGAGGTCGGGTGCGAAGAGCGCGACCTGATCGGCTGTCGCGTCGTTGTTCGCGCCGATTTCCGTCCCGTCGGGCGCGAGCAACGACACCTGCACGTCCACGTCAATATTGGGGCGCGCCGCATAAGCCAGCACTGAGACCACGTCGCCCGCCCTGCCAATGAAGTCGTATTGCGCCTGTTTGAGCGGTTCGGCAACCTTCGGCGCGTTGAAGGTAGCGCCCACAGGGGGGCTGTTATAAGACAGGCCCACCGATGGCTTGGCATCGGAGAGCAGCGTCACGCCGAAAGCGCCTTGCACGCCGGCGCTTGCGCCTTCCGGCTCCGCCACGATGGTATACAGACCATCCGCGGGCAATACGAAGTCCTTGATGACCGCGTCCTTCTCGCTCTTCAGGTACTCGTCGTATTGCCGCAGGAAGCGGCGGGTCGCCTCGTTGCCGCTGGTGAGCACTTCCCCGTCCGGCCCCAGCAACGAGACCTGCAGGTCAAGGTCGGAGTCGGCTTCGGCAGCGTAGGCCAGGATGGTCACCTCATGGCCCGCGCCTCCGGCAAACGTGTACTCGGCTTTGGTCAGCGGCTGCGCGTCGGCAGGGTTATTGAACTCCCCCTGTAGCGAATCGCCATAGCTCAGGTCGAGCGGCGAGGGGGCATCGGAGCGTATCTTTACCTGAAATTCGCCCTGGATGAAGCGGTTGGCGGCGTCCAGGTTGAAGAAAGCCGTCATCAGATACCCGAAGATCAGCGCCACGGCCACCGTCAGCAGGACGCGCAGCGCATCAACGCGCAACTGCACCACCAGCAGCAGCACACTGACGCCCACCAGCACATTGACCAGCAGCACGCTCAGGTAGTTGGGCGTGGCCTGGATGGCATCGCGCATCTCGCCAGGCGACATGCCCACGCTCAGGCCGTAAGTCTTGTAGCTCACCAGCACCAGGATGAGCAGGCTACAGAGTGCGCCGATGACGTACAACCACGCTATACGGCGCAGAAAGGGGCGGCCTGCCTGTCCGGTGAATTTGGAGGAAGATGCCCGTGAGGTCATTGGTATCGCTCCATTTCTTCGGCAGACTGCCGTTCTGCGCCCAGCATGTATAGCCCCAGTTGTTCTTCGGTCAGGTCGGGTGTGTTGGGCAGGATGGCCACAATCTCGCCATTGTGCATGACCATGATCCGGTCGGAGAGCTTCATCACTTCCTGCAAATCTGCTGAGACGAGCAAGATCGCCAGGCCATTGGTGCGCTGATCAACCAGTTGTTGGTGAATGTATTCGATCGCGCCGATGTCTACGCCGCGCGTAGGTTGGGCCGCGATGAGCAGGCGCGGCGATGACGACAGTTCGCGAGCCAGCACCACCTTCTGCATGTTGCCGCCCGAAAGTGACGCGACCGGCAACTCTCCGCTGGGTGCCAGAATGTTGAAACGCTGGATCAGCTCCTCGCCGTTGGTGCGCACCGCGCTCAGATCGAGCAGGGCGGCGCGGGTGAAGGGCGAGCGATAGTAACGATCCACGATCAGGTTGTCGGCGATGGAGGCCTTGACAGCCACGCCGTTCGTCAGGCGATCTTCGGGGATGTGCGCCACACGCGCCTCGCGCACCTTGCGCGGGCCATAGCCCAGCACAGACCGGCCATCTACATACGCCTCGCCTGCTGTCGCCGGACGCAGGCCGGTGAGCACTTCCACCAGCTCGGTCTGCCCGTTGCCTTCCACACCGGCCACCCCCAGAATCTCGGATTCGTAGACGTTGAAGGTAGCATTGTGCAACAGGGTGCGCCCGGTCGGGCTGACATAGGTCAGGCCGCGCACCTGCAACACCGGTTTGCCGCGCTGCACAGGCGGCTTGTCCACCTGCATGAAAACCTCGCGCCCCACCATCATCCGCGCCAGTTCGGGGATGCTCGTCTCGGCGGTGACCACTGTCCCGATCTTGCGGGCGTCGCGCATCACCGTCACCCGGTCGGAGATTTCCATCACCTCGCGCAGTTTATGCGTGATGAAGATGACTGTTTTGCCCTCTTTCACCAGGTTGCGAATGGCGGCGAAGAGGTCTTGCGTCTCGCGCGGGGTGAGCACCGCCGTCGGCTCGTCGAGGATGAGAATCTCCGCGCCGCGGTAGAGCGCCTTGAGGATTTCCACGCGCTGACGCATCCCCACGGGGACAGTGTCTACGCGCGCGGTCGGGTCAACGAACAGGCCATACTGACGCGAGAGTTCTTCGGTATCGCGGATGGCTTTTGGGCGGTCGAGCATCAAGCCGCGCGCGCGGGCCGTCTCGCGCCCCAGGGCGATGTTTTCGGCAATGGTGAACGAGTCCACCAGCATGAAGTTCTGATGCACCATGCCGATGCCCAGATCGATGGCGTCCTGCGGGCTGCTGATCTCCACCTTTTGGCCACGCAGGCGGATTTCGCCCGACGTCGGATGTTCGAGGCCGTAGAGAATCTTCATCAGCGTGGTTTTGCCGGCCCCGTTTTCGCCCACCAGAGCGTGAATCTCGCCCTGCTCGACGGACAGCGTCACACCATCGTTGGCTAGCACGCCGTTGGGGTAGATTTTGACGATGTCAATTGCTTCTAGCAGTGCCATGGGCAACTCCACATACCAGCAAGGGGAGGCAATAGACGAACGCGCCAGACAAGAGGCAGCAATGAGGGGTAGAGCGCGCCGTAAGGGTAGCCTGTGAGGGATTGCTAAGCCAATCAATCATGGCTCTGTGTACAGCTTGATATAAAAATTGGGGCGAGCTTCCGCTCACCCCAACGCGCCACCAACTGGACACCGCTACTTGAGATACTCCGACGGATCGAAGTCGGTTGCGGGCATCTCGCTGCAAGGCAAACCTACCTCGGCCAGGTTGTAGCCCAGGTCGAGACGATCCTCGAAGACGGTGTTGATGGTGATCTCGCCGTTGAGCACGGCCTCGGTTACCGCGTCAATCAGGTCGAGGATGTTCTCCGGCGTGTTGTCGAAGTAGATGTCGTTCTGGGCCAGGCCCACGCCACCTTCGGCAATGCCCAACACCTCGGCCTGCCCGAAGACCAACTCGCCCTTCAGGAACAGATCAATGGCGCGGTAGAGCGAGTTGTCCACGTTCTTCAACATGCTGGTCAGGATGTGCTGTGCCTGATCGGGGTCTGTATCCTGGATGATCAACGCCTGGTCGGAGTCCACACCAATGGCGTAACGACCCTGCTCCTGGGCCGCCTCGAAGACGCCTACACCCGTGCCGCCCGCGATCTGGAAGACGATATCGGCCTTCTGCTCATACATGGCCAGGGCGATTTCCTTACCCTTGGCCGGGTCGTTCCAGCCACCGGCGTACTGCACAATGCGCTGTACATTCGGATTCACCAGGCACGCGCCCTGTTCGTAGCCGACCACGAAGTCATTGATGACGGGGATGTCCTGCCCGCCGATCGCGCCGATGACGGCTTCGGGGTTCGTCCCTTCCAGGCCGCTGGTGGTGATCGCCCCCGCGTAGACGCCCGCCAGGAACGAGCCTTCGTTCTGGGCGTAGAGCACCGAATAGACGTTCTTGCAGCCCTCTACGCAGAACTCCGGATTGTCGTAGGGCACCGCATCGTCGAAGAAGATGAAGTACTTGTCAGGATAGAGGTGGACACGCTTGGCCAGGAACTCGCCCATCTGGAATGTGCCAACGATCAGCACATCGTAGTTCTCCACGTCGGCCATGGCGTCGCCCAGGCCGCTCTCCCACCCCGCCGGGTCAATGCCCAGCTCGATGGTGTTGACCTGGATGTTGTAGCCATCGTTGATCAGGTTGTCCATGCCACGCTGGGCCGAGTCGAAGAAGGACTTATCGCCAAGCACGCCGTTGATCACCAGGGTGATCCGCAGCGGCTGGTCCTGGGCGGTAGTGGAAGAAACTCCTACCAGGGCCGTCAAGGCCATCACCAATACCAGTATAAGCGTTAGCAACTTCGGGCGGGTCATTTGCCATCTCCTGATGAACTCGTAAAATCTGTTACCCAAGGGGTTGCTCCCAATATACCCTGAGGCCAGGAACGATGTCAAGAATTCTATAGAGAAGTCATCTCGTTACTACAGAGGCAGGGGTCTGCTCGCCTGAGAACATTCCTCCGAAGCCGGCTTGGCAGGTTCAGGGGCGGACAGAGCTAGAGCAAGCGTAAGAGACCGTTTGAAAAGCCCCCTCAACCCCCGGCCCCTTCTCCCTCTGAGGGGCGAAGGGGAGACGGGTCAGGTTTTCCCCCTCGCCCCATTGAGGGAGAGGGGTGGCGCACCGCGCCGGGGTGAGGGGTTATCAAGTGGCCTCTAAAGGTTGGCTCGCTCCAGTTTACCTCACCCCCAGCCTCGCTTTGCGCGGCTCGGCGCGAGGCGCGTGAGCGCCAAGCGGGGGTGAGGTAAAATTAAGTGTTCGAGATGCTCTCAATGGCTGTCCGCCCTTGAAGGTTGGCAGGCAAGGGCGTCCCAGGCAGGGCAGCGGGCTTCTTGTGCTGAAGGCTGGCAAGGTATACAGGTTGCTCACAGAAACGAGGGTGCATTCATGCGGCTGATCATAGATACCGATGCCGGTGTAGACGACGCCCAGGCGATCCTGATGGCGCTGGCTCATCCTGGGGTCACCGTCGAAGCCATCACCACGGTCACCGGCAACACCCATGTAGACTGGGTGATCCGCAACGTGTTCACAGTGCTGAGTCTCAAAGGCGTGCGCGTGCCTGTGTATCGCGGCGCGGCCTCGCCCTTGGTGCCCGGCTTCTGGCAACCGGAAGTGCGCGTACACGGCGAAGATGGCCTGGGCAATTACCGCAATCGCCCTGCCGAATACCCGCCCACCGAACCCGAACCCGCAGCCGTGGCCCTGGTGCGGCTGGCCGACGCAGCCCCCGGCGAACTGACGTTGGTGGCGCTCGGCCCGCTGACCAATGTAGCGCTCGCCTGTCGGCTCGATCCCGATTTCCCTCGCAAGATCGGGCGCTTCGTCTTCATGGGGGGCACCATCGCCGCCAAAGGCAACACCGCGCCGCACATCACCGCCGAATTCAACATTCACTGCGACCCCGAAGCGGCGCTGATCGTCCTGGAAGCCTTCCCGCTGGCGACCATGCTCTCGTGGGAGACCACGCTTTACCACCCCTTTAGCTGGGCACAGTACGACGCGCTGATTGCTCAGGACTCGGCGGCGGCGCGCTTCGTCGCCGACACCACGCGCGAGACGATCTCCTTTTTGCGTCAGCATCCGCGCGTCCCCGGTTACCTGCTGCCCGACCCCCTGGCCATGGCCATCGCGCTCGACCCCGACCTGATCCACGCCCACGAACAGCACTATGTGGCCGTTGAGGTACAGGGTCGGCAGACGCGCGGGCAGACGGTGGTGGATTATTTCGGTCTGCTGGGGCGCGCCCCCAACGTAGACGTGGTGACCGACGTGAACATGGCGGGCGTCTATGAACTGTTCCGCCGTGCCGTGAGTTAGGCCAGCGAGCAGGCTATGCCCGACACCGATCCGGCTCAGTTCGTGCCGCTGCTGGAGGCGCTAACCGCCATCCCTGGCCCCGCTGGTCACGAGGATGCCATCGCGCGCGCCCTGGCCGAACGCCTGGCACCGCTGGCGGAGGAAGTGCGCCTCGATGCTGTGGGCAATGTCATTGCGCCATTGGGCGGGCCTGCTGACGGGCCGCGCGTGGTCGTGTTGGCGCATCTGGACACCGTGGGCTTTGCCGTCAAGACGGTGAGCGACGCCGGCATCCTGCGCGTGGTGCCGATGGGCGGCGTGAACCTCAAAGCGCTGCCGGGAGCGGCGGTGTGCGTCGGAGACATTCCAGGCGTGATCGGCGTCCGCTCGCAGCACCAGGCCCGCCCCGGCGACGAGACCGTGCGCGAAGATGAACTGTATGTGCAGATAGCGCCGGAGAGAGTCGCGCAGATCAGCGTGACGATGCCGGTAACCTACGCGCCACAGACCTTACGGTTGGGTGACCGTCTGCTCGCCGCGCCCCATCTGGACGACCGCGCTGGTTGCGCGGCCCTGATCGCGCTGGCGGAGCGGCTGACTGGCGCTTCGCTCCCCTGCCAGGTGACGCTGATCGGCACCGTGCAAGAGGAGACGACCTGCGCAGGAGCGTTGGCGGCCCTGCGGGCCGTCGCGCCGGATGTCGCGCTCTTCGTGGATGGCACGCTGAGCTACGACATCCCAGAGACACACGGTCAGGGGATGGTGAGGCTGGGGGACGGGCCGGTGCTGACTTCGTTCCTGTATGTGAGTGGACTCAACGGCTGGCACGCCCATCCAGGTCTGCGCGAATACCTGCTGCGCGTGGCGGCAGAGGCGGGCATCCCGACTCAGCAGGACGCCATCCGCGGACTGATCAGCGACGCGCGGGTGGCAACCTGGTTGGGCATCCCCAGCGCGGTGATCGGGTTGCCGCTGCGGGGCAAGCACGCGCCGCTCGAAATCGTTCACCTGGACGATCTGACTCATACGGTTGATTTGCTGGCGGCGGTGTTGTCGCGCCCGCTGCCCGCCCTGAGACGGGGGTGAACCATGCCTGTGACCCTGATCAATCAGACCCTGCCCGCCCTGCGTACCCGCCTGGCGGATATGCCCACTCTCCGCGATACAGAGGCCCTCTGGCCGCTGCTCGAACGCCTGTTGGTGGCACACGCGCCGTCCAGCGGGGCGGCCCTGCCGGGCGGCATCGGCGACGACATCGCCGCGCTGGCCGGTGAACTGAGCCTGGGCGACCGCTGGCTGCCCAACCTGGAGGCAACCGGTAACTGCGCGTTGTGGCTCGGCGCACAGAAGCCCGCCGCCGACCTGGTGGTGGTGGCGCACATGGATCGGCCTTCCTTCCGCGTGAAATCGCTCGACGATGGCGAATTGTTCCCCATCTGCGCCAATCGCTTTCCGCCAGGGGAATACCGTGTGCCCGCCAAAGCAGTGCGTTTCGAGGATGGGCGGCTGGTGGTAGGAGCGGCGGGCGCGCTGGTCTCGTGGAAAGGCCAGGGGCGCGAAGCGCTACACTTCGAGGCGAAACGTGGACGACTCGCCTGGCACGATACGGTGCTGTTGGACGTGCACCCGCTGCAGGACGGGGAACAGGTATTGGGCACTGGCCTGGATAACAGCCTGGGCGTGTTGACCGCCCTGCTGGCAGCAACGGCTTTGCAGAGCGTGGAAGACATCCTGGCTGCGCACAATCAGCGCTGCCTGTTCGTCTTCAGCGATCAGGAAGAAGGCCCGCCAGACGGCTTCTTTGGGCATGGCGCGGCCCGCCTGACCTGCGCGCTGCCCATCCCCACCCACGGCGCAGTGGTGGTGGACGCGCACACTGCCGGCCCGTCGTCTGGGCTGTCCCTGGGCAGCGGGGTGAGCTACAGTGCCGCTTCCGGCTGGGGGCGCGGATCGCTCGTCCCGCCCAACTATCACGCCCTGGGGCTGGCGCTGACGGAAGCGCTCAATGCACAACGGCCCGGCACGGCGCAGCTCAACACCGGCTATCTTTCGCGCAGCGACGATATGATCCTGGGACGCTGGGCGCGGGTGCTGGCGTTGGTGGGGCCGCCCATGATTGACCCGCACACCGGCTACGAGCGCGCCATGCTCAGCGATGTGCAGGCGGGGGTGTGGTGGCTGGCGTATTTCCTGGCGGCAGCGCTGGGTCTGTCGGCGGAACTGAGCGCCCGCTACGGCTTGCCCTGTTGACAGCGTGTCTGGGTGGCCGCTTCAGCGCCAGCGTAGCAAAGAACGCCTCCCGAAGCGAACACCTCTTCGGGAGGCGCTGTCTGGTTACTCCTGCGGGCCGGCGGGCTTCTCATCGGTGACCGCGGGCGGGCGGTCTTCCTCGCCCTCGATGGGGATACGGGTCACCTGGCTCGCAGGGGCGCTCTCTTCGCGCTTGCGGGCCGATTGAGCGACTTTGTTGAACGCCACGCGCACCTGGTCGAGCACCTGATCGCCGATCGTCTTCCAGTCGGCCTGCTCGCCCGCGCCGACGATCTCGCCGATCCAGCCGCGCACGTCGCGTTCGATCTTGGCCCCGATGTCTGACCAACTGGCCTCCGCTGCCGCCTCTGTTTCGGTGGCCGGTGTGGCGGGCGCAGCGCGTACCAGACGGGCAATGCCGTGCCGGATGCGCCCTTCCATGCGGCTGCTGATGGTGCCCCAGTCCGCGTCTGGCTCAGCGCCGACCCAGCGGCCAATGGCCTCGCGCGTGCTGGCGTCCATCTTGGCCCCGATTGTCTTCCAGTCGGCATCTTCGGGCGCGCCAACCCAACTGGCGATGCGGCGGCGTAGCTTCTCGTCAATACGCTCGTCCAGGTCTTCGAAACGGCTTGCTTCGGGGTTCTGCGCCCAGTCGTGCACCGTATCTTTGATCTCCTGGTCAAGATGTTCACCCATCTCTTCGGGCTTGGGTGGTATGGTATTCTCAGACATGGCTCTATCCTCTCACAGGCATATGTGCCGTTGGCGACGGTGACTCATACACCGGTCATGGCCGATGCACCAGTCTAAACTCCTATACGACACAGCCCAGGCGAGAGTTGCGAGTCAGCGACCTTTCTTACGCAATATCTACGCCCCGCGCATCCGAAGCATAGAGCGAGAGGAGCAGCCTCCCGATCTATGACTCAGGGCAGGTAGGGCAGCAGATTCGGGCAATACTGCTGTGCCGCCTGTTGCAGGGCCAGATTGTCCCAGTCGCCATAGGCCAGCGCCGGGCCGCCGTTCGCGTTCCGGCAATTGTCCGGCCCCACGGCGGACAGGTACAGGGCCAGCGTCGCGCTGAGGCGCGGCGCAGCGAACGATGTGCCCGAAACCGCGCCGGAGGGGCTGCCATACTCGCCCGGCATCATCACCTCGCCGTAATTCGAGATCCGCTTCTTCTTGCCCGGTCGCTCGACTTCGGCGTCGAGCAGCGGGGCGTCCGACTTCTTATCCCAGGCCGGACTGGCGTGAAAGCCCTGCCCTTTGCTGGCGCTGACACTCACCACCTGATTCCACGCCCCCGGCCAGAAGGGGAAATCCAGGCCGAAGTTGCCCGCCGCCGCCACGGGAATGGCTCGGTCGCCCAGGCTGGCGAACAGGGTTTGCAGCGGATCGAGATCCTGCAGATTCTGCGCCCGCCTGGACATGGCCGGAAACACAGTGTTGTTGTAGAAGATGACGGCGCGCTGGAACAGGTTGCGGTAGCGATTCTCGTCTTTGGCCTTGCGCGAGTCTGTCAACTGAGCTTCGTATTGCGCGAAGGCTTGCAGGTATTCGCACGGAATGATGGCGAAGCTCATGTTGATGATGTAGAAGTCCGCCGGATGATCTTCGATGGCGGTGACAATGCGCTGCGCGGCGATCTCGGTAGACACGCCCTGGATGTCCACTGGAGCCAGCGCGATGAAGTCGCCCGCGCCGAAGTCGTCCAGCAACTGTTCAAGTTGCTGGTAGACCAGGTCGCCATGCGACTGTGTCAGGGGCGTCGCTGAGACGCCGCGCACAGCGTAAGCCTGCCCTTCCAGGCTGATGGTACAGGAATCCGTCGCGTCGAACTGCCCAGGATCGAGCGTCGCCAAATCAACGCTACCGAAATCGTCAACGACCAGGATCACCACGCTGTAGTTGCCCTGGGCGCTCACCGCGCCAATGCCCGTCACGGCCAAGGCAGCGCTGAGAGCGATCAGCAACACGGCCCTGCACTGCGAAATAACCCTAACCCTGTTCATCCCTCTTCCCTTCTACTCATTCATCTGCCGTTCCCAATGGTCTATTCGATGGGATAACCGGCCTGGCCCATATACGCCTCGACTTCGCCCGCCTTGGCTTTCAGGCCACTTTCGCGGAACAGGGCCAGCGCCTGCGAAAAACACTGCTGCGCCTGTACGTCATAGCCCAGCCGGTGATAGTCTTCGCCCATGGACTGTAGCGCATACGCCGTCCAGATGCGATTATCCAGATCGCGGGCGATTTGCAGCGCCTGCTGATGATGCTCAAGCGCTGCCTCACAATGTCCCAGGTCGTGCTCGGTCGAACCCAGATTCAGCAGGGCGTAGAAAAGCGTCTCTGGATCGTTGATGCGCTGCGCCAGCGCTACTTCCTCGGCGAAATAGTCGCGGGCCGCGCCGAAGTCCCCCTGCGACTGCGCATGATAGCCCTGGTGCTCCAGCACAAAGCCCAGCAGGAAACTGTCGTCGAGGGCCTTGGCGATCTCGTAGGCTGCCTGGAAATGGGCGGCTGCGCGATCGTCGCGCTGATCGGCCAGCACCTTGCCGACAGCGCACACCAGCAGCGCCTGACGATCCTGCCGCCCCAACGTGCGCGTCAGGTCGAGAGCCTGTTGATAATGATGCAGAGCCTGGGACAGATCGCCGCGGTCGTAGAAGGCGTTGCCGCGCTTGCCCAGCAGGTAGTGCCGCACCTCGTCGCGATCCGGCCCCAGGCGTGCCGCCGCCTCGATGGCTGCATCCAGCAACTCCAGGAAATGCAGCGTATGTCCCCGCGCGGTCAGATACGACCCGGACAGCGCCTGGATGATGGCGATCAGCGCGTCGGGCTGATTCTGCTGACGCGCGGCGTCGGCGGCCCCCAGCAGGTTATTGATTTCGGCGTCCAGGGCAGTCAGGTCGTGCTCGTGCTCGACGGCGTAGGCGCGGCATGCGGCGATCACCGCCAGCGGATCAGCGCCGCGCCCGGTCAGCACGGCCCTGGCGTAACTGTGCGCCAGATCGTGCACCCGGTAGCAGATGGTCGCCTCTTGCAACCGGTCGGCCAGCCCGCGCCGCCCCAGTGTGATGAGCGCCTCGCGGACGCTGTCTTCGTCGCGCCCCATGTAGCGCGCCAGCAAGTCAGGAGTCGCCTGGGGAGCGAACAGCGCACCAAAGGCGAGAAAGACTTCGCGGGTCGCTTCGTCCAGGGCGTAGAGGCTGGCGGTCAGCAACTCGCTGATACTGGTGCGGCCTTCCTCGGCGAAGTCTTCCGGCATGGCCAGGGCGTGCGGGGCCGCAGCGATGCGCCGCAGCAGGTCGGCGGGGCGAATGCGATCCACCTTCAACGTCTCGCCGGCGATTTCCAGCGCGAAGGGGTGATAACCCACCTGACGGCACAGCTCGCGGGCCGCGTCGTCATCACATGGCTGGCCTGCGTGCTGACTCAGCAGGTGCAGAGCGTCGCGCGCTTCCAGCTTCCCGACCTCGATGATGTGATCTAGGGCGTAGCGCTGCCGGGCCGTGACCAGCACCGGCACTTGGCGCGGCACGGCCTTGAGCACCTGACTGAGCGCGGCTCCCTCCCACACGTCGTCCAGCACGATCAGCGATATCTGAGCATCGGTCAGCAGCCTGCGCAGGGCCTTGGCCTTCTCCGCGCCGGTGACCGTGGTCACCGCCTGCGCGTTGTCCAGCGGGCGGGCGAGCGCCTCCAGCACGGTGTCGGCGTCTTCGCTACCGACACGCACCCACAGGACCTTGCCGCGATCCTCGTCCAGCCAGGCGGCGGCTACCGCGGCAGCCAGCGCCGATTTCCCCATGCCGCCGAACCCCTGCAACAGCACGCGCGCGCCCTGTTCCAGCAGCGAGCGGACCTCGGCCCGCATGGCGTCGCGCCCGATCAGGCGAGGCGGCAGGTCGGGCAGATCGTCGCTGACTTCGGCCAGCGTCGCAGAGGTATCGCCAGGACGCCGCAGCAGCCGGTCGCGCAGCCAGACCTCGATAGATTTCCTGACCTGCTGACACAAGTCCTCGACAGTGGTGAACCACTTGGGAGTAATGCCGGAGATGACGTTGCTCTGCGCGTCGAGGAAGGCTTGCAGGCGGGGGTCGCGGCGGTCGGCGGCCACATTCTTGACGTAGATGTGCCGGTCAATGCCCCATTCCGTCGCCCGCTCGAACTCGTCCAGCGTCCATTCGCCCAGTTCGTTCCAGAACAGGCCGATGTAGAGCGCCGAGCGTTTGAGCGCGTCCAGGTAGACCTGACGGATCGAGCGATCGGTCGCCGGAGCGTCTTCCTCGAACACCCAGGCCCGCAGCGTCACCACATCGTTGCTCAGCGCGGGGATCAACTCGCGCAGCGCCTGCCGCTCGGCAGCGAGTTCCTGCATCTTGGAGCTGACGAACACATACAGGGGCGTGGTCATAGAGCAGGTTCCTGCACCTGATCAGAAACGATCTCAGGAAAACTTGGCGAATGGCGAACGGTCTCTGACTCCCGCTCGCTGATGGCCGATCACCGACCGCTGATCACTGGCAACTGACCAGGGCCAACTGATCGCTGTCAATTCTTACGGCGCTGCCCGTTGATACACCCCGCAACCCTCGGCGTAGACGGTCGGCGCGCTCAGTCCGTCGGGACGCACGACGTAAACGCGGTAGCCGCTCGCCGCCTCTGCCGTTGCGCTGCTGAAGTAGAGCAGCGAACTATCGGCTGACCACGCCAGATCGTCGTAAAAGCCCGTGTAGGTCGCCACGCGGCGCAGATCGGTGCCGTCTGCCCGCACGACATAGATTGTCCCGCCGCCGTCGGGAGTCAGCGACAGGCTGGCGAAAGCGATGCGCTGCCCATCCGGAGACCAGCGCGGACGGATGCCCAGGGGCCTGCTCCGATCGGGGGCGGGGACGACGATCTGCCCGGTGCCGTCGGCGTTGGCGATGATCAGGCGGGCGTCGTTGAGCGGGTTGGCGCTATAGACCAGACGTTGCCCGTCCGGCGAGGGGATGCCCGGCCCGTCTATCCACTCGCGGGGAGATGGCGCGCTTGCTTCCGGACACTCCGTCCGAACGGCCAGGTCGCCAGGGTTGGGCAGTTCGGGCGGCAGGGTGGGTGTCGGTTCGGGCGAAGGGCCGGGCGTGGGCGGCATGGCCGTGCCGATGACCGGCAAGACAATCTCCGCTTCGTCCAGCACCTCCGCGCTGATCACGTGCACCAACGACAGGCGCAGCCGTACCTCATTGCCCGCCGGAGGCAACACCGGGGCCACCAGTCCCGTGCCCTGCGAGGGCACCCACAAATGGTCGCGCGGTAGTTCGATGTTCTGCACCTGCCCGTCGGCGAACACCTGATCGAAGACGAGCGCCGTCAGCGGCGAGCGGTCGCGCACGTCCCAGTGCACTTCCACGCGCGCCTGTCCTGTCGCCAGCACCGACGCGGCCAGGCTTTGCGCAGGCGTGCCGAAGGACGCGATGGCCGGTTGTAGCGCGGCCAGCCAGTCGGGATCGTAGGGGATGATCAGGGTGCGCTCGTCGAGCGTCGCCCCGTTCCGATCGAGCACGCTCAGGCGGAACGTCGGCGGGCCGAAGTTCATCGGCGCGGTCAGGGGCACGGTTAGGCTGCCGACAGGCGACAGGGGATCGGGCGTCTCCACCGACTGCCAGGCTCGCCCCTGATAGGTGTGCAAGGCCACGCGCATCCCCTCGCCTACATGGGCAATATGCCACGACAGAGTCGCCGTCAGGTCGCCGGCTTCCAGTTCGGTCAGGGTGACGGTAGACACGTTGCAGTCGAAGGCGAAAATGGTAGGGCCGAATTGTCCCTGGGCAGAGGTGTGAAATGCCCCCTCAGTCACTGCCATTAGCACTATGGCGAACAGCGACGCCAGTTTGCTCACAGATGGCTCCTTCCTGGAACGTACCAGCGCGTTTCATCTCAGTATTACGTAACCAGGAAAACTTTGCCCAACGGTTGTTGCGCGTTCGGGTGGCGCTGCGACTCGCGCACCCTCGCTCTTTCACGTTGCGGCTGGCGCTTCTGCCCAGGCAGCACGGAATCCCCCGTATCAAAATCGCCAGGGTAGACAAACAGCCCGTCATCAGCCCATCCGTTCAGATACCCTTCCAAGTCGCCTCGATTCAGCTTCTCTATGGCAATCAACATAAGGCCAAGATTCATTCGAGATTGTGTTTCTCTTAATATAGTTGTTTTCGATCCAGAAGGCAACGACGAGCCGAGGCCGAGGGTAGGTGCCTTTCACGAAAGCTCACGGTCGGCTGATCATGCATCAGACCCGTTCGGGCTTGTCGGGTCTTGTGAACTCAACTGAAATGCACCCCATTTGAGAGGTGCGCGCAAACTGTGACAGGCCGTTTGCTGCGCTGCGGTTGACCTCACCCCCAGCCTCGCGCCAGCGCCGAACGGGGGTGAGGTCAACACCTCCCCACCGAGCAAATCGCTGAGACCCTTTGCTCGCACTCAGTTTGAGGGGTGATGTCACGAAAATTCACACCAAAGAAAGGACTTCAGAAATCCGCCTTGGTTCGCCGCGGGTGGCAAATGCGCAGTTGGGCGGCGTGGCTCAGGCCGATCCCTGCTGCGGCGCGTATTCTGCCCCGCCCTGACTGGTGCGGTGGAACCACATGGCCAGCAGGGTCAGGTTGCGAATCTCGTTGGCCAGTTCACGCATCATGGCCAGGCCCACCTGTGGCTTGGCATAGACCAGCGCGGCGAAGTCAGCGCGTGAGAGGGTGTAGACGGTCACGTCTTCCAGGCACCGCACACGGGTGATGTCTGGCTCATCGTCGAGCACGCCCAGCTTGCCGAACACGTCGCCGCGGGCATAGGCCGAGAGGATCGTCTCGACCCCATCATCGTCTACGGCGCTCCATACCAGACTGCCCGTCGCCACCAGATAGAGTCTGTCGCTGGGCACCCCTGGCTCGATCACCACCTGACCGCTGCGAAACATATGCCAGTTGAGCAGCAGCGCCACGTCCTCCAGTTCGCTGTCCTGTAAGTCGTGGAAGAGCGGGTTCATGCGCAACAACGTCTTGCGACCCTCAATTTCCTGGCGCGGGGTCTGGGTGCGCCGCTCGTCCAGATGCAGGATCAGCGCCAGCGTGGGCGTGTCCGCCCCCAGCCGCTGACTGATCTGCTGCCAGATACGGCTGTCTTCGCTGGGCAACACCGTGCGCAGCCACACCCAGGTGTAGAGGCCCATCGAACTGCGCAGGGCGCTGAGTTGTTGCTCAGTGCGCACGATCTCGCCGTCGAGATAGGCGGCCACATCCAGACGCTGGTTGAGCGCCGCGCTGCGCAACAGCATCCCCCGCCGCGCCTGCAAGACGACGTACTGCCGGATCGCTTCGGCGCGTTCGCGGTCTATGGTGCCGCGGTAACGGGCCAGCACCTGGGCGATCTGCTGGGGGTTGGCAGCAGCCGCCAGTTCGCCCGCGCTGGTCACCTGCGCCAGTTCTGCCGCCAGGGAGCGCCGTTCCAGGCTCAGCGAACGCTGGATGAGCAGCACGATCAGCGCCGTGCCCATCAGCCCGATGCCCAGGGCGACAATCAGCAGCGGCAATCCTTCCAGATCGAGCACCAGCTTGTTGAACGCGGCGTGCAGGAGCATCGCCAGGGCCAGGCTGAGGCCCACGCGCTGTCGTTGCGCGCGCCGGCTCAAATACTGGCTGCTACCCGCTGCTGTGCCCACCAGGCCGGTGACGCAGGCATGCAACAGGCTGATCGAGAGCACCCGTGTGAGGGCAATAGGCAAAGCGCGGTCGGGGTGACTGACGACGTAGTCTATATTCTCGGCCATGGCGAAGCCTGTACCAATGGCGAAGCCATAAGCCGTGCCATCTACGGTATAGGTCAGGGCCAGCCGCGCTGCCAGCGCCACGATCAACAGCGCTTTGAGCACTTCTTCGGTCACCGGCGCGCTGAGCAAGGCCACCTGCTCGAAGTTGAGGACGTTGTAGTCGAGCAGCGCGTTATGGAAGAGACTCGCCAGCCCGAAAGCTCCCACTCCCCAGGCTATCGCCAGAGCAACCACGCTCAGGCGGCTCTGGGCGTAGATTTCCAGCGCCCAGATGCCGAGCATGAAAGCCAGCGGAATCAACACCGAAATGAAGAGGCTCACCATCATGGCTCTACACCGCGGGGGAAGCGCTAGCGGGGTCGTCGGCCTGTTCGCAGACATGAGCGCGAAACGCGACGCGTACCCCATCGGCCTCGGCGTCGTCCATGGCGGCGCTGATCATAGCCAGCGCCGCGCGAATCTCGGCGGCTTTGGCCTCGCCCAGGCGATATTCCAGGTAGCTGGCGAAGTCTCCTGCTGCAAACGCAGCGCTCAGAGCGTCGGCGGCGCGCTTCATGGCCCGCGGACGCACGAAGTGTCCCTGCCGCGCGAAGGGACGCACCGGCAGCCGCGCATTATAGCGCAGTGGGCTAAAGAGGTTGGGCTTGGCCACCAATTCGGCCAGCGCATCGAGTGACGGCGTTGGGGGCAGGTAGCGCGCGTCGGGCCGGAAGAGCAGCTCGCCCCGAAAGCGCAGGCGCGCCTGCCGGTCGTAGTGCGCTTGAGTCTCCGGCGGGAGCATGGCGTAGATGGTCTGCATCAGGGCCAGCGACGCCGCGTCGAGTTCCGCCTGACGCCGGTGACGATCGGCGCTCGGCGGGACAGGCGGCAGCGGCGGGCCGATGGTCACCGTCAGGCGGGGGAAGCGCAGCCGCAAGATGCGCCCCCACACCTGGTAGGTGTTGCCGAAGGCCATCGGCACAATCGCCGCCTGCGCTGCCTGCGACAGATAGGCCGCGCCGGACTTGACCGCATCAATCGGCTTTTCCCAGGTGCCACCTTCCGGAAAGATACCCAGTCGCCCGCCAGCCTGCAGGTGCGCCAGCATTTGCTTGAGGCCCTCGCGGTCTACTGCGCCGCGTTTCATCAGGATCAGCCCGGCACGGCGCACGATCCAGTTGGCGGGCCACAGCAACTCGAAATCGCCGGGGCCGACGAACACCGTATCCGGCGGCAACAGCACAAAGAGCAACAGCGCGTCGAAGGTAGAGGTATGGTTGGCCGCGTAGATGACCGGGCCGGGCACGTTCAGATGTTCGCGCCCGCTGATACACGTGCGCGTCAACAGGCGTAGCGTGACCGCCCCCGCCAGGCGCAGCGCGCCCCGAACAATCCGTGTGCGCCGATCCAGCATCATCGTCGTCTCTTTCTGCCGCCAAGACTGGCAGTGAGTCTAGTCGAGCGAGGGCAGCGGGGCAAGCTCTGCGGAGTGCAGGCTATGCATTACCCACAAGTCTCCCCTCACCCCTCAATCCCCTCTCCCAACGTTGTGGGCGAGGGGACTTACTGTCTCTCGCCCAGGCACTCCCCTTCGCCCGCCGCGCGAGAGAAGGGACTGGGGGTTGAGGGGCATCGGGCGGGGCAAAGTCGCTGACAACCTTTGCACGCACCCCAGATGATCATTCCTTCGCAAGAATCGCGCTCTTCGCGTTACAATCAGGCGCACACGTCCGCCACATAGCAATTGGCAGGGAGAGAAGGCGCGTGCAAGAAGATATTCGCACCACGCAAGAGATTTTCGGCGACCTGTTCGGGGGGCTGGCCAGCCTGGGCGCGCGCGGCGTTGATGGATTCGTCATCGCCAAGGCGCTGGCTCGCCTGCTCATCCAGCAGGGGATCATCCAGAAAGAGACGTTCATCGCCACCATGCGCGAGGTTGCCCGCGAGGAACTGGAGGAATCGGACGAAATCACCCACTTCCTCAGCGAGACGTTCACCGAGATTCTCGATCAACTGGCCCTGCGGGCCGAAAGAACCAAAAGCGAGCGCGGAACCGACGAACGCTAACACAGATGTATGGTTTCGCTGGAAACCGATCTCGACCGGATCGCGGCGCTGGCCGAAGAGCGTCGCGACGATAACCGGGCGTTTGCCCATTTCGTAGACATTATGTGGGAGCGCGAGGGCCGCTCCGATGCCGAGCTAGACGCCCTCGTCGAACAGATCGTCGCCGACGTCAGCCGCTCTATAGACTGCAAGGCGTGTGCCAATTGTTGCCGCACGCTGACGGTGGGGCTGGAGCCTGCCGATGTCGAGCGCCTGGCGGCGGGGAGGGGCGCTTCTGCCGCCGAAGTGCTGACACGTTACGTAGATCGGTCGGCAGGCGCGACGCTGGGCGAGTGGGCGACACTGCGCGGCGTACCCTGCCCCTTCCTGCGCGATAACCTGTGCAGCGTCTACGCGCACCGGCCATTGGCCTGTTTTCACTACCCCGCTTTCACGCCCGATTTCCGCTGGCTGCTTGAGCACATTCTGGAGGACGCGGGGCGCTGTCCCATTGTCTTCAATGTGATCGAACGCCTGAAAGCCCAACTGGGCTGGTGAGAGCGAAAACAGGGGAACCGGCGCCGGTTCCCCTGTTTCAGACTATCTATAGCGCGCGCCGCAGCAGGCTAGCGGACAATGATAATGCGGCTCTGGCGCAGGGGCAGCGGCTCTTCGCGACCCGGCACAGTGCTGCTGACGCATACCCCGCTGAAGACGGCCAGCTCGGTGCACTTGGCATCGTTGTCCGTCGCGCCGAAGCCGCGCAGATAGAGTGTGCCCTGCTCAGATTCCAGAGCGCGCCCCGGCAACCCGCCGAAACCGCCCGTTGCCGTGCCGGTGCCAGAGGGCGGCGGCGGTGTGCCGGGCACAATCTTTAGCGTGTAGGGGCCGGTCGTCGAACCCTCGTCAAGGCCCGCCCGTGTGGCGACGATCAGATAGCTGCCGCTTTCCGGCAGCCGGATGGCAATCTGCGCATTGGTGCCACCTCCGCTGTCGTCATCTTCGGCGATCACATTGTCGTTAGGGTCAAGAATGCCCAGGTAGGCATCCAGGCCACCCGTGCCAGTCATGGTGATGGTGATCTGCTCGCCCGCTGTGCCGGCGTATTCGTAGATGTGGAAGAACGAATCTGCGGTGATCGTGCCAGAGATGCTCGCCCCGGCTGCGATCTCACCCATATAGGCCATGCCTGGCGGCAGTTCCTGTTGCACAGGCTCTTCCTGCACAACCGGTGTCGCACCGGGGATGCCCGCATAGAGGACGTAAGCCCCGCTGGACTTGCCCACCTCCATGCCGGAGCGTGTGGCACCAACCAGGTAGACGCCATCCTGGGGGATAGTCACCTGCACCAGGGCGTCGAACTTGCCCCCTTCGGCCTGTACGCCGCTGTCATCGTCCTCGGCCAGCACATCACCGGCTTCGGTGCCGAAAATCAGGTAGGGGTCGAGCTGGCTACCCTCTGCCGCGTACATGACCACCACGAACTCAGAGCCAGCCTGCAACTCCACCGAGTAGACCTGCGCATAAGCGGCATCATCGAGCGTGCCGGTGACCGGTTCGCCGAGCGTCAGGTCACCCATGTAGAAAACACCAGGGCTGACCTCCACGGGGCCAGTGGTCGTGGGGGAAGATACATTGGTTGGGCCGCTCCCACCCTGCAGCGTCAGGGTATAGCGACCGGTCGTGGTGCCGGTGTCCAGACCGTAGCGTGTGGCAACGATGATGAACTCTCCGCTGCCAGGCAGAGTCGTCTCGATGTAGGCATTGCCGTTGCCGCCGCTG
>CAKZOB010000091.1 GCA_937135955.1 uncultured Anaerolineales bacterium
CGCGCGAGCGCTCCCCTTCGCCCGCAGCGCGGGCGAAGGGGCCGGGGGATGAGGGCCATCGGGCGCGCGCGAACTGTGACAGGCCGTAAGGGCCAAGGGACTCCGGCGAGAGTGGCGGTATCCCCCTGGCCCGGAGGGACTCATTCTGCGACGACCGACATTTCCGCCTGCGACCGGGCGAGGACCTGTTCGCGCGGATTGGGCAGCATCAGCGAGCTGATCGCTCCCGTCGCCACGAAGAGCGCCGCAGCCAGCGCCGCGTAGGCCATGCCGTTGGTGCGGGCATCGGTCACGATACGCCCAACCTCTGCTCCCTGCGCGCGCATATCCAGTCCGGTCGGCGTCCCGCCTGTCGCGCCGGAGGCAGGGTTGCCGCTCTCTGGCATGACAGGCGCTTGAGCGCTATCCGCGCCCGGCGCAGTTGTCAGCGGGGCGCTCATGCTGCCGTGCCCCTCGGTGGGAGGCGGCCCGCTGAGAATCTCGGCGAAGTCGAAATTGACCGGCTGCTTAGCCATCTCCAGGAACATATCCTGCATGGCCAACACAGGTGGCGCGAACGTCTCAGTGCGGGCAAAGTCATCCGTCAGCCGGCGCTCGATAGCTGTGGTCAGCACTGTGCCGATGATGGCAATGCCCAGCGCTGCTCCTACCTGTCGGATGGTGCTGTTGCCGCCGGAAGCAGTGCCCGCCTTGGGGGCGGGGATGTCGTAGAGCACCAGGCTGGTGAGTTGGGCGATCGCCAGTCCCAACCCCAGACCGTACAGTCCCAGGATCAGGGCAATGGTCGTGGTGGATGTAGATGGCTCGACGACGACGAACAGGGTCAGCAGGGCGATGACCTCGATGCTCATGCCAGTTGTGACAATCCATTTGGGGCCGACGCGCGCCGAGAACGAACCGGCGACCGGCGCGCCGATGAAAGCCATGACTGCCAGTGGCAACAGCGCCACGCCGGTGTCGAATGCGCTCAGCCCCTTGGTGCCCTGCAGATAGAGCGAGGCGGCGAACAGCACGCCTATCTCGCCCAGGTTGACGATCAGGCCGGTGATCATGCCGTACTTGTAGCTGCGGTAGCGCAGCAGGCCAAACTCAAAGAGCGGTTCGCTGCCCCGTCGTTCGAGCAGGTTCTCGTACCACGCGAAGATCGCCAGCAGTACCACGCCCAGGGCGATGGAGATAGGCACGATAGAAATGTCCTGTGATGGCCATTCCCACCCCAGGACAGAGAAAGTCTCGTCCGGCTTCCACCAGCCATAGACCTGCCCTTCGATGATGCCGAAGACCAGCGCCCCCAATCCGAGACCACCGAGCAGCGTGCCAGGGACATCGAAATAGCGGCGGGAGGTGGGATCGCGCGATTCCTGGATGGCCCATAGCGACCCCACAAACGCCGCCGCGACGATGGGAATGTTGATGTAGAACGCCCAGCGCCACGAGGCATGATCGATCACCCAGCCGCCCATCAGCGGGCCAAGGGCAGCGGCTACGCCCGCCGTGGCTCCCCAGATGCCGAAGGCAATGCCGCGTTCGCGACCCTTGAACGTCGTGGTGACGATGGAAAGCGTGCTGGGACTGAGGATCGCCGCCCCGACGCCCTGCAGCGCGCGCATGGCGACGAGCATCTCGATAGATGAAGAAGCGCCTACCAATGCCGATCCCAGGCCAAAAAGCACGACGCCGATCAGGAACAGCAGACGGCGTCCGTACTGGTCGCCGATTTTCCCCCACAGGATCAGCGTCGCCGCGTAGACCAGCGAGTAGATGGTGTTCACCCATTCGACATCGCGGAAAGAGGCGTCGAACTGCCGGCTGATCGAGGGAATGGCCACGTTGACAATAGTGCCATCCATGATCACCAGCGTCAGGCTCAGGCTGAGGATCAGCAGCGCATACCAGCGCCGACGATCGTGTGGAGTGTGGGCGGGGGCACTCATTGCTTCCTGCCCAGAAGCGGAACCAACGGTAGACATACACACTCATCCTTTCTGATCGCGGCAAGACGTTGCAGGCGCACAGTCACGAACGCGCCAGGTGTGAGTAGGCGGCGCTGTCTTCAGGAGATGGGCCGCAGGCTGCGGGCGAACAGCAGCAGCATCTGCTCGGCATAGGCAGTCTCGTCCAAGGCGTCCGGTAACGCCTGCGCCCCTGGCGACTGCCGTGCCGACATGTTGGTCAGTGCCCACATCGCGCCGATGATGGCCTGAGGAGCCAGGTCAGCGGCGATGGAGCCGTCGGCCTGACCCTGGCGGACGATCTCGGTCAGCAGGCCCAGAGTGCGGGTATGCTGGGCGAGCAGTTCCGCATCGTTGTGGAAGACAGGCAACACCTGTTCTCTGCCTATGGCCATCACCTCGCGCAGTACCATCATTTGGCGGGACATCAAGTAGCGCATGGTGGCACACAGTCGCTCGATGGGAGGTTGCCCGGCGGTAGATTCCAGCCACTCGATGAAGCGCTCGTAGTGCGCCGTTAGCAGGTGAGCGAGCATGGCGTCTTTGCTGGCGAAATGCTGGTAGAGCGTCGCTTTGCTGATGCCCACCGCCTCGGCCAGGTCGTCCATGGTGACGCCCGCCACGCCCCGCTCGGCGAAGAGGTGCTCCAGCGCGTCGAGAATGGCTTCCTGGCGCACCTGCCACTGTTGCTGCCGAAAACGTCCGCGAATCATGGGTGCTCCTCTCGGAAACTGTATAGTTCATTATAAAACTGATGGGTTTTATGTCAAGGGGGTGGGCCGAACCGAAGAGCCTCTCGCCGGGTCTGTTTCTCACAGCGGTAGATGGGCAAAAAACGGAGCGCCTGTTTCGCGCTCCGGTGCTTGATCTGTTGATTCCAGGGCGAGCGGGCCGCTCATTGCGTCATGGCTGCGGGAGGAGTCGCGACTGCGCTGGTTGTCGGCTGGGCCACGCGGAACTGCACCTGCGACATCAACTGCCCGTCGAGGAACAGTTCAACCGTCCAATCGCCCGTCTCGAAAGTAGCGCCTTCCGGGACGATCGAGCAATAAGCGCAGATATCCGTCCAATTGCGGTCGGGTATCCAACACCGGGTGTCGTCGAAGAACAATTCGCCGTTGACCGTCCAGCGAGCGCTGAGCGTGGAGCCGGCGGGCAGGAAGTTGACGCGCGTGATGACGTAGATGGTGCGGGTATCCGGCGGAAAGACGGACGTGGCACCGACGGGGCAATCCTGAGCGTCGCGCCCGGTGGCGGTGACTGTCTGCGAAAACTGCGTGCCTGTTCCCACAGGTGTAGCGGCAGGGGTGAGCAGAGCAAAGGGTTGGTCGCCAGGCGGGGCCGCCGGAGGTGCGGGGGTGGGGACTACTGCGCCGCCGGTCAACTGGAGCACGGTGAGGGTAGCTTTGGCGGCCAGCGCTTCGTTTTGGGCGGCAGCTAGCTGTGCTTCCAGCAATACCGCCTGTGTCGCTGCTTCTTCCAGTGCGGCGATGGTCGCCAGCGGTGTCCCCAGCGCTTCAATGGTGCTCTGCAGTTGGGCGTTGCGTGTTTCCAGTTGCTCGATCTCGGCTGCGCCGGTTAATGTGTCGCAGCCTGTCAGCGACAGGATCATCAGGAGCAGCCCCAGCGGCCACAGTTTCACCCACCAATGCATCGTGTTTCTCCTTAGCTTCTGCGCGTCGCCAGAGCAAGTGTAGCGCAAAAGAGGACTGTCGTCCTATACGGCTGTCAGACGCTCCCCCACGCTCAAAAGCCAAAGCCCCGCCGGAGCGGGGCTTTGAGGGTGATGAAACGCGGACGATTACAGGGCCGAGACGATACGGGAGAAGATGTTGCCGATGGCGGGGCCGAGCAGGGCCAGAATGATGATCACGACCACGGCGACCAGAACGAGGATGAGGGCATACTCTACGAGACCCTGACCCTCTTCACGCGGTTGATACAACATATGAGACCTCCTTGGATCGTTAATGATGGATTGATCATCCTGATGGTGACCCCATAGTAACATGCAACTCCAGATGCTGCAATCCCTCTTGAAAAGGTTTCACAAAATATTCACAGAGCATAAACAAGCTGCCGATTTCCCTTGACAATCCTTAACGTTTTCACAACAAAAAAGACCCGATGGCCTATTGCTCAGGGGTGGGCTGATGCTGCGCCACGAGGTGTCGCATGGCCTTGACATGCCCTTTGAGCGTTTCGCCGTAGGCGCTGTCTTTATGACGGCGTGCTTCTTCTTCCAGCACTGGCAAGACTTTCGGCGCGCCCTCGGCCATGCGCTCGTACCAACGTTGCGCTGTTGAGCGATCTCCTTCGGTTTCGGCCATCTGCCCCAACAGGTAGGCGCTCATCACCTGCCCCTGCCGGAAGAGCAGCGGAGCTTCCGCCACTGCCTGCAACGTCTGACGGGCATTCTTTGTGTCCCCTGCCAGGTACTGGCACAGCCCCAGGTAATAGCGCGAAGTGAGATCATCCTGCCTGGCCAACGCATCCTGCAGAATCTGTGCCGCCTCGGCATAGCGCGCCTGATGTCGTCGCAGCGAGGCCAGCGCCCCGTTGACCGATAGATAGGTGGGGGCCAGTCGCTGCGCCTGTTGCAACAACTGCTCGGCGCGCTCCCATTTGTTCAGCTCAATATAGGCCAGCGCCACCATCGCCAGCTTATCCGGGTGGCCGCGACCAGCGGTCGCCTCGCTTTCCAGAGCGCGGATGACCTGCCGATACTCACCGCGCTGCAACAGGGTCAGGGCCGGGCCGCGCCAGGCGTACAGCTTGTTGGTCACGTCGCGCCGCCACAGCCGCAGGGCCATCATGCCCGCCATGAAGATCAGGAACGGCACCCAGGCCAACGCCCCCGCTCCGGCCAGATACCAGCCGAACGAGCCGATGCCTAGCGCCATCAGGATCAGATTGGCGATGGCGGTGATCGCCCAGGTGCGCGGCGGCTCGACGGGGCGCACCTGTTGGGCTTGCCGCCACACGCCCCGCGCCATGTAGGCGAAGAAGGCCAGCACCAGCAAAATAATCAGGGCCACAGGATCGAGTCCTGCTGCGAATACCAGCCCCAGCGCCACGCCAAAGGCCACCAGCGACAGCGCTTCCAGCGCTCCTACCGCTTTCCACCAGCGTTTCTGTCCGGTCATAACTCCACCCAGATTGCAATCGTGCCGTTGCGCAGGGCGACCGCCAGCCGTCCGTCGGCGCTCCAACTGACGGCGTTGGCTCGCCCCGGTAGCTCGGCGATCAGCGCGGCGCTCGCCGTGTCGAAGACGCGCACTACACCCGCCGCGTCTACCTCGGCGCGGCGCGCGCCGGTGCGGTTGGTCGCCGTGCGGACTGGGGCGACAGCCTGCCCCGCAGTCACCCGCAGCAGGTCGCCCGTTGCCGCATCCCATAGCAGGGCGCGCCCATCCAGCGTGACCGCCGTCAACACGCGCCCGTCTGTGCTCCAGGCCAGCGTCTCGATGCTGTCCATGTGCGCGTCGAGCGCGCCGCTGACTTCCCCGTCGGGCATAGCCCAGACGCGCACCGTGTCGTCCCAGCCCAGCGTTGCCAGCCGTGTCCCGTCGGAATTCCACAGGGCGCGGTGCACCTGGCCTGTGTGCCCGCTGAGCGTCTGCACCGGACGCAGATCATCCGCGCGCCAGGTTCTCGCTGTGCCGTCCCAACTGGCCGTGACAAGCTGCGCCCGCTCCGCCGACCAGGCCACATCGTAGATTACCGCGTCATGGGCCTGTAGCGCCAGCATCTGGCGATTGGTAGTCAACGACCATACGCGCAGGGTGCCATCCCAGCCGGCGCTGACCAGCGTGTGGTCGTCCACAAACGCAACTGCCAGCACTGGCCCATTGTGCCCACGCAAGACCGCTCGCACTTCGCCGCTGGAGGCATCCCACACGCGGACCGTTCCATCGTAGCTGGCGCTGGCGAGCGCTGTGCCATCCGGGCTGAAGGCGACATCGCTGATCCACCCCTGATGCCCCCGCAGAACGGCGCGGGCCGTGCCGGTAGCCGCCTTCCACAGGCGCACAGTGCGATCATACGATCCGCTGGCGATGAGCGTGCCATCCGGCGACCAGTCCACAGCGACGATCAGATCGGTGTGACCTTCGAGCACAGCGCGCGCTGTCTGCGTGCCGACTTTCCACACGCGCAGCGTCCGATCGTGACTGGCGCTGACAAGTTGCGCCCCGTCCGGGCTGAAGTCCAGCGCGTAAGCGGCACGCGTGTGACCGGTGAGCAGGCCCAGCGGCTCCAGCGCGGACGAGTAGAGCCAGATGCCCACTGTGCTCCCTACGGCCATGATCTGCCCATCCGGTGACCAGGCCAGGCTGCGCACCGCCCCGCGTCCCAGCGTGACGACCTGCGTGTACGGTCCGCTGGAGGGCGACTGTGCGATCGTGCTGAGGGGAGAGATCAGCAGACTACCGGTGAAGATGAGCAGGCCAAGGATCAGGATCGTGATGCAGCGACAAGTCATCGGTGATATCCAATCACTGGGGGGTATGATGAGCTTTCACAAAGGTAAGGCCCTCTCTTGCTCGCAATTGCGTCGCGGGACGAGGGGCCTTGTTCTGTCGCAGCGCCCCCTTTGCCCACGCCCGGGAAAAAGGGCTGGGGGTGAAGGCGAAAAGCGCGCGACCCGCTCCAGACACAAAAGCGGGCCAGGGAGTGTGAACCATTTCGTCCCCTGGCCCTGCTCTCGCTCAGTCGAACTTGATCACTTCGCGCGGCTTGCTGCCTTCCTGGGGCGGGCCGATGATGCCGTCCTCTTCCATGCGATCAATCAAGCGGGCGGCGCGCGTGTAACCGATGCGCAACTGCCTTTGCAGCAGCGAGATCGAGGCTTTCTTCAGGCTGCGCACCAGTTCCACAGCCTGATCGTATAGTTCGTCCTCGCCCATGCCATCGTCGCCGGTCAGTTCCGGGTCTTCCCACAGGGTCTGCTGCGCCGCGGGTCGGCTGGAGCGGCGACGCCCAGGCAGTTCCGGCCCCCTGTCAACCGACCCGAAGGCAAGCTCGCGGTTGGCCGCGGCCAGCGCATCGGGGCCGCCTTTCTGGATGAGTTGCGCCTTCCAGAAGCCAGTGATGCGCGCGATCTCCTCGTCGGAGACGAACACCCCCTGCATGCGCACGGGAGCGGCTGCCTCCGGTGACTGGAAGAGCATGTCGCCGCGTCCCAACAGCTTCTCCGCGCCGGGCTGATCGAGGATGACGCGCGAGTCCACTGACGACGCCACCATGAAGGCAATGCGCGCCGGGAAGTTGGCCTTGATCAGACCGGTGATGATGTCCACGCTGGGGCGCTGCGTGCTGATAATCAGGTGAATGCCCGTCGCGCGGGCCATCTGCGCCAGGCGCGCCAGCAAGCGTTCGGTCTCGTCCGGCGCGAGCATCATCAGGTCGGCCAGTTCGTCAATGACCACCACGTAGTAGGGCATCCGGCGCTGGTCAGGGCCGATCTTCTTGTTGTAATCCAGGATGTTGCGCGCCCCGATCGCCGCGAACTTGTGATAGCGCGTTTCCATCTCGCGCTGCACCCACTGCAACACCCCCACAATGCGCTCCAGATCAACCACCACCGGCGCGACCAGGTGCGGGATGCCGTTGTAGCCGGTCAGTTCGACGCGCTTGGGGTCCACCATGATGAATTGCAGGTCGTCGGGCGTATTCTGCAGCAACAGACAGGCGATGATGGCGTTGACGCAGACCGACTTGCCGGAACCGGTCGTCCCGGCGATGAGCAGGTGTGGCATGGCGGTCAGGTCGGCGGCAACGGGCGTGCCATCTACGGCCAGCCCCAGGGCAATACGCAGTTTGGAGTCAATGCGCGTGAACTCCGGTGCTTCCATGATGTCCAGCAGACTGACCAGCGCCACTTCGTCGTTGGGCACTTCGATGCCTACCATGCTCTTGCCGGGCACCGGCGCTTCGATACGGATGGACTTGGCGGCCAGGGCCAGAGCCAGGTCGGCGTCCAGGCGAGCAATCGAGCCGACCTTGACGCGCTGTTTCTTGCCGCTGCGCGTGAGCAGATAGTCCGGTTCGACGCCAAACTGCGTGATCACCGGCCCTGGGTTCACCTCGACCACCTTGCCGGGCGCGCTGAAGCTGGCCAGCGTCTCCTCGATGATGCGCGCTTTTTCCAGCAACACTTCGTCGTTGACGCGCTTCTCCTCGCCCCGGTTGAGCAGTTTGCGGAAGTCTGGCAGTTCATAGGCGATCTGGCGGCGCATGGGCGCGGCTGGACGCGCTTCCGGACTGCTGGTGTCCGCGCTGGTCTTCGCGACGGGCTGCGGATCGCGACGGATCACCGGCGGCGGCGTAGACGGTCGCGCGGCGGCGGGGGGCGCGGCACGCCCTCCCGCGCTGACCTCGGCGCGAGCGGCTTCTGGCGCGACTCGCTGGACGGGCGTCACTGGCCGTGGCGCGGCTTCCTCCGGCGGAGCGGCTTTCTGCGTCGCCTGCGCTTCGGGAGCCGTTTCCAGAATGCCTGGCGCGGGGGGTTCGGCCCGCTGCGTGGCTGCAGCGTCTAACGCAGGGGCTTCGTCCTTGCTCGCGGTCTCTGTCGCCGGAGGCGCGGGCTTGCCGGGCGGCGCGACGCCGGGTTTCGCACCGGACATCATCCTGCGCATGCGCAACAGTTCGGGATGCGCTGGACGGGCCATGCGCTCCGTGCCGGGCGCGGGGACTTCGTCCGCCGGGCGAGTCTCGTCGGTTTGGGTCGCCTGCTCGTCCCGCCCACGATTCGGCGGGCGGAAGGGCGACGGAGGCTGCGCCTCCGACAATGGCGCGCGCGGCTGAGGCCGGGGCAGTGCTTCTTCCTCCGCCTCCGCGTGAATAAAGGGCTTGTCGGGAACGGTTGGGCGTGCTGGCGGGGCGCTGGGCCGTGCTACGCTCAGCGCCGCCGCGCCGAGCGCTCCGGCCACATCCTCCACAGACGGACGCGGTCGCTCTGCCGGTCGCGCCGGTGTCGCGTCGTCGGGGTCAGATGGCGCGGCTGGGACTTCTTCGTCTCTCTCAGGCCGCGTCACCCGCCCGAAGAGCGACGGTCTGTGCGCGCCCGCTCCTGGCGCAAGTGTGGGGGCGGGGGTGTCGGCCACAACGGGCGGTTTGTCGGCGGCGGACGGTTCTTCTTCTTTGTCCTCAGGCTCCGTCACCCGTCCGAAGAGCGACGGTCTGCGCGCGCCCGCTCCCGGCGCGGGGGCGGGGGTGTCGGCCACGACGGGCGGTGTGTCGGCGGCGGGCCTGGCGTCGTGCGCCGGAGCCGCCTTGTCTTCGTCCTCACGCGCGCCGCGCCGGAAGGGTATCCGGCCCAACAACCCCGACCTGCGCTCCGACGACTCAGCCGCCGTCTGGGCGGGCGCAGCGGTTACCGTCGTGTCCTCGGCCTTCGGCTCAGGCTCGCGCCGCCCAAATAGCCCGCGTCGGCGTGCTGGGGCTTCTTCCGCAGTAACTTTTTCCTCCCCGCCATCCGATGGGCGGGCGCTTTCCTCTTCAGCCGCCTTGCCTCGCCGGAACAGTTTCCCCAGACGACCTCCCCGGGCTGGAACCGCGGCGGCGGAGTCAGTCGCTGCGGGCGCTTTACCGGCAGCCGGAGGCGTTTGTGTCCAGCGTTGCCCCGGCAAAGGTAGCTCTGGCAAGCGCTCTTGCTCTGCCGCCTCAGCAGCGGGCTGCTTGAGCGAAGAGGGCCGCACGGGCAAGCCAGCCGTCTGCTCATCGGCGGTCAGCGCCCGATCTGCGCGGGTGACTTCCGGCTCGCGGCGGCGCAGGGGATCAGCGGGACGCGGCGGCTCATCGGCACTTTCAGCGGACGGTTTGGGACTCAGGGCGGCAGCGAACGGGCTGACTCGCTCTGGCTTTTCAGCAGGCTCTGCGTCGCCCACTGTCACCGCTGAGCTGCGCAGATGAGGGAGCGGTCTCCGCTCAGGCGGGCGTTGCTCGTCGGCACGGGGCGCGGAGGCGGGCGGGGCGGTCGGTTCTTTGGCTGGCGCTGGTGTCGCTGCGGGCGCGGCGGCCTCTTCGTCGGCCTGCGCGCCGCGGCGCGCAATACGCGGTTGAGGACGTGGCGCTTCGGCGGGGGACGCAGCGGGCTTTTTCTCCACGTCAGTAGTAGCAGTAGCCAATGCTGCCGCGCCTTGTGTCGCCGTAACTGTCACCGGGCTATTCGCGGTGGCGGGTCGTGCCACCTCAACCGTGCGCGCCCTGGCCAGCCGGCGCGCTTCGCGTCGCCGCGCTCGTTCTTCGGGGCTCAAGCGGATGAAAGCGAACACTCCCGCCACAAAGCCCCATAGCTCAGCGATGGTGAGATCGAAGGTGAGCAGCAGACTCATGATCAGCCAGGCGATCAGCACGGAGAAAGTGCCCCAGTCGAGCAGTTGACTGAGCAGAGCTATGTAAATTTGATGCCCCACCCAGCCGCCGCCGCTGCGCTGATCCATGGCCAAACTGTAGGAAATGGGGCGGAATGCCTCAACGGTCGGGGCGACATCGTCAATCAGGAAGAGCATATGCAACCAGGCCAGGACGCAGCCATAGAGCATGACGCCACCCAGGATGCGGGCGATATTGATGGGGAAGCCCGTTTGCTCGAAGCTGCGCGCCATTAACCGCACGCCCAGCCCAAAAGCGAAGGGTGGCCAGGCCAGTTTGCCCCAGCCAAACCATTGCCCCAGCAGGCGGTCGAGCGCACCGATGACGCCGCCGGAAGGCTCTGGTAACAGACCGAACGAGAGCGAGGGGAAGACTGCGAAGAAGGACACCAGCGCGAAGCCGAGCAGCACCACGCCGATCATGTCAATGCGCCGATCGAAGTCAAACCCCTGGTGAAAGGTGAACGCACCCTTGCGCTGACCGCCAGGCAGCGGGCGGACGGGTGTGTGCAGCTCGGCTGCCTCAGCGCGCGAGCGGCGCGCGGGTTCGGCAGTGGCGGGAGCACTGTGCGCCCGGCTCGCTGGTGTGGCGGCGGTATCCCGGCGCGTGCCGGGTGGCTCCGCGCCCGTCCGGCGCGTCCCTGCAGGCGCAAGCGTCCCCTGACTGGAGCGGCTGCTGGCCGAGGCGGCAAAACGGCTCTCCGACGCAGCCTCGGCTTTGCTCCTGGCGGGCTTCTTTTCTTCTTCGGGCTTCTCTTCTTTAGCGCCCTTGCTTCGTCCCAGAAGCGGGATGCGCGACTTGCGTTCTTCTGGCTTCTGGGCTGGTTCGTCGGGAGGACGGGTGACCAGCGGACGGGCGGGTGCCGCCGACGGTGTGCGCTCCGGACTGGGGCGCGCGGTCTGTCCCAGCCGATCGGGGCGGGTCAAGTCGCTGGAATATGAGCCAGGCTCGCGGCTGCCGAAAGGAGAGGTGCGATCTGGGCTGGCGAAGGGGCGCGACGGCTCATCGCTCCGATCGCGGCTGCTCAGCGCGCCGGATGTACCAAAGGTGCCGCCGCCAAAGGATCGGGGAGCTGACTCGTCGCCCCGATCGCGGACGCCGAAGGCACCGCCAGACCCAAAGCGGTCGGTCCCGCCCAGGGGACGCGATGGCTCTTCTTCACGTCCGCGAGTGTAAGGGCTGCCAGGAGGCGACGAACTGCGCTCCAATCCCCCCGGACGACGGGGCAGGTCGTCGGAACGAGCGCTGGGAGAGAGCGGACCAGTGCCCGGCACCGACCGACTGCGCTCCGGGGCACTGGAGAAACTGGAGGGGAACTCCTCACGCCCGCGAGTGCTCAGACCAGGCCGTCCCAGATCGCGGGTCGTCCCGCCAGCAGGAAGCCCGGCGCGGGGGGCTGGCTCGCCTTCTTCGTCTTTGCCCTTGCTACTGCGTCGCAGGAACCCCAGCGGCCCTTTCTTCTCCTTGTCTTCCTCAGGTGCTTTGTCGCTCTGACGCGCTTTGCTGCCGCGATCCGGCGTTGGCGGCTGGAAGGCTCCCGCGGGACGGGCGCGCGGTTCAGGGGCTTCAGTCCCCTTATCCCGATTGAACCAGCTAAAACGCCCCCCAGAAGGCGTCTCTTCCTCGTCTTCGAAAGCCGGGGCGCGGCGCGCAGGGGTAAACGGGCCACTTGAAGGCACAGGCGGCTGCCTGCTCCCCCCGCTCACCGAAGGACGCCCGGTTCCTGCCGCACGAGGATCGCGCGGATCGGGGTCTTCTTCGTCTTTGCTACCTCTGCGAAATGGATTGACCATAGACCGGCCCCTGTCCTGCACACTCTGGCCGCGCCCGATCGTCAATTCAGACAAACGTCTACGTGTGGTCTAGCCAGATTATACCACGTAGAACAGATGTGCGAAAGCCGTTGGCGGGCACACCATTCCTGCCCTCAGGATATACCAGAACAGAACAATCACCAAGTGCGGGAACATTCAGATTTGGGGGGTCAAACCCCCACGACAGAGTGACGGAACAAAGACACGGCCAGGGGTGCGCTGATCCTACGACCTCGATTCTCACTCTGGCTCGCTGTTGTCTGGCTCGTCTTCTAGCCAGCAGGCGATCAGTGCCTGCATGCGGTCGTAGTGCGAGCCGCGCCAATAGACCTGTCCGCACGCGGCACAGACGCGAAACTCGTTGTGATTGTCGCGCACGTGGGGCGGCAGGCGATCCATGACTGCCTGTTTGGCGACCGGCTGTAGCACCCCATTGCAGCGAATGCAGCGTGTGAACGGCGCAATCAGCCGGTAGAGGTCAAAGCGGCGCAACACCTCGCGCACCTGTTCGCGCGGGTTGGTGGCGCGCACACAGTAGCCGTGTGTCACCTGGCGGCGTTTGAGCAGGCCGCGGTCGCGGGTGAGCAACGTGCGCCGCTCGTCGCGCGAGATGGCAGCGAGGGTAGCGTCGTCGCAGTCGGGGATGTAGAGCGCATCGAAGCCCAACAGGCGCAGGTAGCCCGTCAGCCGTCCCAAATGCACATCGAGTACAAAGCGCGGCTGTCGCAGCGGGCGAGGCCGCACCCGCAGCAGCGGGGTGATGTCGAATGACTCGAAGACGGGATACACGCTGACATAATCGCCGTCTTGTACCAGATAGCGAAAATCCACCGATTCGCCATTGACCAGGATCAGATCAACTTCCGTATGCGGCACGCCCAGGGACTCGATCATATCCTTGATCGAGACGCGCCCGTTGAAGCGGTGCACGAACGGCACCTGACGGCGATTAAGCGGCAGGAAGTCGTTTAGCTCGGCGTAGAAGCGAAAAGTGGCCTGGGCCATGCGCATTGCCCCCGATAGCCCCTATTATACGCCAGAAGGCGTGAGCAAAGCGGGGCGAGGGGAATTGCTGTCTTTTGTGCGAGCGCTCTTTGCATGCACCCTCACAAAAACGGCCCTGGCATTGTGCGGCGAATTTGTCTAAAATTCTTGCGAAATATCCTGGGCCAGTCTGGTCAATGAGGAACTGCCATGCGCTACCACATCTGGACGCTGGGCTGCCAAATGAACGTCGCCGACTCGCAACGGCTGGCTTCGGAGCTGGAGCTGCTGGGTCACCGCGCCGCCGCCGACCCCGACGACGCCGACATCCTGGTGATCAACACCTGCGTCGTGCGGCAGTCTGCCGAAGACAAGGCCTATGGCCGCCTGCGCGAGCTGGCTCAGGTGAAGCGAGCACATCCCGACAAAGTGATCGGGCTGATGGGCTGTCTGGTTGGGGTCAAAGACCCGTTGCGGCTGCGCGAGAAGCTGCCGCACGTGGATGTGTTCCTGCCGCCGTCTGACCCATCGCCGATGGTGGAGTTCCTGCGCGACCGCGCCGCCGAGGGAGAAGCGCGCGCTCTTGACGAAGCAGCTCGTGAGGCTCGCGACTATCTGCAGGATTTCGCCGCCGAGGATGGCGCCTTGGTGCTGCCCGCAACCGAGCGCGGGACGCTGGTCAGCGCCCATGTGCCAGTGGTCTATGGCTGCTCACACGCCTGTACCTTCTGCATCATCCCCTACCGACGCGGGGTAGAGAAATCGCGTCCGGTGGGCGAGATCGTCGGGCACGTGCGCAGCCTGGCCCGTCAGGGTGTGCGCGAGGTGACGTTGCTGGGGCAGATCGTGGATCGTTACGGCAAAGATGTGCCCGACGGCCCCAACCTGGCGCAGTTGTTGCGCATCGTGCACGATGTGGCGGAGCAGGAGGGCATTTACCGTATTCGCTTCCTCACCAGTCATCCGAACTGGATGACCGACGAATTGCTGGACACAGTAGCCGAGTTGCCGCGCGTCATGCCGCAGATCGAAGTCCCCGTGCAGGCGGGCAACGACGACGTGCTGGCGCGAATGCGGCGCGGTTACACGGTGGCGCAGTATCGCGAGCTGATCGCCCGCATTCGCGAGCGCATCCCCGATGTGGCCATTCACTGTGACGTGATCGTGGGGTTCCCCGGCGAGACAGAAGCGCAGTTCCAGGATACCTACGCTCTGCTGGCCGACCTCAAGCTGGACAAAGTGCACCTGGCTCGCTACAGCCCGCGCCCGCATACGGTCAGCGCGCGCACCATGCCGGACGACGTGCCTGCCGAGGAGAAGAAGCGCCGTCACGCCGCGCTGGAAGCGCTGCAAGAGCAGATCGTCGCGGAGATCAACCGGCGCTATCTGGGGCAGACCGTTGAGGTGCTGGTCGAGGATCAGGTGAAAGGGAAGTGGCGCGGACGCACGCCGCAGAACAAACTGGTCTTCTTCAACGATGACTCGCGCGACTGGCGCGGGCAACTGGCCCAGGTGCAGGTGATCTGGACAGGGCCGTGGAGTATGCAGGCGCGGCTGCCAGATACCGATCGCGCGCCGGGCGAGGTCGCCTCGACAGAGGCGGGCGAGGTCGGCGCGCTGGCTCGACGCTGAAATAGGCCGATCAGAAACGAAAGTCGTCCCTGTTTCTGAACTTCACCTCTCTGGAAATCCTAGAGACGGTGTTTCTGATGCGGTAGAGCTTGTCCTGGATTTCGTCAAGCTCATCCAGGATTTCCCTGGTCATCTCCTCGATGTCTTGTGGCCGGCGTTCTGGATCGAGTGACAGACGGGGTGAAAGCGGCCATTCGTCTTGTTTCCGAGATGGCGAATGCCCTTTTTTTCCATCTGGGAGACGGCTTATCCCTCACCTTGTCCTTACTTGTTATCGAACAGACATGACCTCAGGAAGAAATTGCGCAACGAAGGCCCCTCGTGATAGGGACATGCCTTGCACGCGTCGAACGATACCACCTCGTCGCGTTCTACCCGAGGGCAATAAAGAACCCCTTCTTCTTCTTTGTCGTAATAAATATCCCTTCTTTTGGGCTTGTTTTTTTCCGGAGTTGCTGGCGTCGCCAGAGGATGAAGTTCCAGAACTGTCCCCCCGCTTGGCTTTGGGTTTGGCACTGTAGCTGAAAGACAAAATTCCGAACCTGCCACTGATGTCCTTGGACAGATCAGAGAAGAAACTCATTTGGTGCCATTCCTCTCGCATATCCACGTAGAGTCCCTTGCCCTACGTGTTCCCGCTCACAGTTCGCGCGTGTCAATGTAGATCGGCCCATCCTGCCAGGCAGGTCGCCAGCCTCGTCGCAAGGACTTGAAAACCATCCAGTAATCCATTTGCTGTGAGGCTTCGGCGAACAGAAAGCCGGGCACACGATCGGTGCGGTCGAGCAGCAGCGACAGCTTGCTCACCCGCGCGACGACCGCCTCGTCGCGCAGCACATCGAAGAGCGCGCGCAACAGGTCGGGGTGCTGGATGCCTACTTCGTCGAACAGGCGTAGATTGGCCTGCCGTCGCTTGCGCATTTCTTCCGCAGAAGGAAAGGGCAGATCGGCAGGCCATTGTTGAAAAACGTAGCTCTGATCGAACAGGCTGAGGCCAGCACAGCGGCCACCGCCCAGGTCAATGCTCCACCGCTCGAACCCGAAAGCGCTCAGGCTGTCGGCCACATCGGGCACGTACAGGTCGCGCCAGGCATGTACTGCCTGGATGCCAGCCTGCCCGGCAGCCGGATCGGGCACATGGCGCGGCATCCATTCCGGCAACATGATCGCCGGCATAGGTTGATAGAACAACATGATCAACTGACGCAGGCGTTCGTAGCCCAGCTTGGCGAACAGGCGTAACGAGGGCACATTGGAAGCCACAATATGACCATAGACGCCGTCCATCCCCAGTTCGCGCAGGTGATCGTCCATGGCCACCACCAGCGCCGTGCCCAGCCCCTGCCGTCGCCGCGCCGGATGCGTGCGCACATCGAAGACGTAACCCAGCGATACCGGCTCTCCGCCGATATGGGTGCGCTTGAGGCCCGCCGCTACGCAACCGATGACTTCCCCGGCATTCTCGGCCACCAGCAGCACGTGATCGCTGAAGAGGGCGGCGCGATCAATGAAGCGCTGACGATAGTGCACGAACGGCTCTGGCAGGCCACGCGGACTGAGGCGCTCCAGCGTCATCAAGGCCGGGTCGTCGTCGGGACGGTAGAGGCGAATTTCCATAGGCCAGAGCCATGTCAGAGTGATGGGGCGCGCCAGTACAGTTAACATTATTCACCTTATCTTAATCCGTTCTTTCGTTTAGGCAACTATTGCCCCCCGCTGGGTGCGTCTACGCACGGTGAGCCTCGTTTCCCTGGGATGTCCGCGAAATCTGACGTGTCGGTCCCCCAGAAGTGGACGCGCAGGCGAATCAGGCACGGCCAATTTGTGCTATACTTGCGAGCAATATGCGGGGTCTGCACAGGTTTTCGTCTCTGAACTCTGAAAGAGGTGTTCCGTGAAGCACTTTCTCGACCTGGCCGACTGGACGGCAGCCGACCTGCAATTCCTGCTGGATGCTGCGCGCGCGCTCAAAGAACAGCACAAGCGCGAGGGCAACCCGCCCCTGCTGGCGGGCAAAGCGCTGGGCATGATCTTCCAGAAGCCTTCGTTGCGCACGCGCGTTTCCTTCGAGATGGCCATGCAGCATGTGGGCGGGCACGCCCTCTATCTCAGCCCCCAGGAAATTGGGCTGGGCAAGCGTGAGAGCATCGCCGACATTGCGCGGGTGCTGGGGCGCTATGTGGATGCAATCATGGCGCGCACCTTCGAGCATGAGCACATCCTGGAACTGGCCCGCTGGAGCCCGGTGCCGGTAATCAACGGCCTGACCGACTACAACCATCCCTGCCAGGCTATGGCCGACCTGCTCACCATCTACGAGGAGTTCGGGCGGCTGGAAGGGCTGCACCTGGCCTATGTGGGCGACAGCAACAATGTGGCGACCAGCCTGTTGATGGGCGCGGCGCAGTTTGGCATGAAGATGAGCATTGGCAGCCCCGCCGGGTATCAGCCCAAGCCCGCGGTGTTGGAGAAAGCGCAGCAGCTTTCGCGCGGGCGCTTGCAGGTCGCAGTGACCGACGATCCGGTCGCCGCGGTGACGGGCGCGGATGTGATTTACACCGATACCTGGACGAGTATGGGTCAGGAAGCCGAGGCGGAGCAGCGCCGGGCGATTTTCCCGCCCTATCAGGTCAACAGCGCGCTGCTGAGTCACGCGGCAGAACACGCCATCGTCTTGCATTGCCTGCCCGCGCACCGTGGCGAGGAAATCACAGACGAGGTGGCCGATGGGCCGCAGTCGCGCCTGTTCCCGCAGGCCGAAAACCGCCTGCACGCCCAGAAGGCCATCCTGGTCTATCTGCTGGCCGGGCGCGAGGTGTTGGAAGACCTCACTGAGAAAAAGGGCGGCAAGAAGGATAAAAAGAAATGACAGGGCACGGCTGGAAGCCTGCGTCGTAGCATGGTGGTGCGCGGGGGTGTAGGGCGTTGCACCCCCGCGGAGTACCCTGTTGAGGGATTGGCAGATACTCTCAGAGGCCATTCGATACCCCCTCACCCCGGCGCTGTGCGCCAACCCTCGCCCTCAATGGGGCGAGGGGGAAAGCCTGGCCTGTCTCCCCTTCGCCTCTCAGAGGGAGAAGGGGCCGGGGGTTGAGGGGGCTTTCAAACGGTCTCCCAGGCGACAGGGTTCCTCAGACGGCCATCCGGCGCGGTGTGAGGAGTTCAGCGAAGGGGTAATGGGGAAGATGCCAGGCAACCGTCAAATCTACGAACAAGCCATGAATATGGGTCACGCTGCCGCCTGGGATCATGAGTGGGACAAGGCCATCGCGGCCTATGGGCGCGCCGTCAAGGAGATGCCCGACGATCCAGCGGCGCATAACAGCCTTGGCCTGGCCCTGCTGCAGGCCCGTCGCCTGGAAGACGCGCTCAAGGTCTATATGCGCGCGCACCAACTGGCCCCCGACGACCCCGTCCCACTGGAGCGCAGCGCTGACGTGCTGGAGCGCCTGGGGCGTTTGAAAGAAGCAGCGCAGCAGTACATCAACGTCGCCGACCTGTATCTCAAGCAGCGCGACCTGAAGAAGGCCATCGCCAACTGGGAACATGCTACCCGTCTCACCGCCGGTCTGGTGAGCATCCATCAGCGGCTGGCGCTGGCCTATGAGAAGATCGGGCGCAAGCAGCATGCCATCCGCGAGTATCTGACGCTGGCCTTCAACTTCCAGCGTGCCAACCGCGAAGACATCGCCATGCAGGCAGTGGAGCGGGCATTGCGCCTCGATCCTAACAACCCGCAGGCGCTCAATACTCTGCAGGCCATTCGCACCGGCTCGCTCATTTCGCCGGACATCATCAAGATAGACCTTGAAGAGATGGGCGAATTCGAAGACCTCCCCCGTACGGGACAGCTCAAACTCTCCGACGAGGAAGTGGACGAACTGCTCAGCGGCGGTCGGATGGAAGAAGAAGCTGACCCGCGCGGCCCCCTGGGCGAAGCGATCGAACGCGCCCTGGAGGCGATCGCTACGCAGGTTTTTGCCACTGGCGACCTCGACGAAGCGGGCGTATATGCTTCGCAGGCCATCGCTTATCAGCAACAGGGATTGCATGCCGAAGCGGTTGGAGCCTATGAACGGGCGCAGGCTGCCGGCCTGGATCATCCGGGTGTACACCTGGCGTTGGGTGCGCTCAAGCTGGAACTGGAGCGTCTGGACGAGGCGATTGCCCATTTCGACCGGGCGGCATCCGAGCCGTCGCTGGCAGCGGGTGCACTGCATGGGCTGTGCCTGGCTCACGCCACGCTCAACCATCCGCGCGCCGCTGCTCGCTACCTCGTCCAGGCCATGCGCATAGCCGATATCGAGATGGCGCAGCACGATGATGAGGCGGTGCAGCTTGCTGAAACCTATGACCGGCTGACGGCCAGCGTTGAGGAGGCCGACGATCATCAGTTGCGCGAACTCAACGTGCGCTTCCTGGAAATGCTGACCGGCCCCTCGTGGAAACAGCGCATCGCCAGGACCCGTCGCCAACTGGAAGAGGCGATCACCCTGCAAGAGCCGGATTCGCTGGTGAGCATCGCGCTGTATATTGACGACCGCGTCACCGAGGGGCTGAACCTGATCGATCGATACATGCGCGAAGGGCGCTACACCCTGGCGATGGATCAGGCGCACTTCATGCTGGAGAGCGCGCCCGACTACTTGCCCATTCACTGGCGCATCGGGCAGATTCTACTGGAACGCAACAACATCCCCGCGGCCATGGCCAAGTACAACCTGGTGGCCGAGACCTATCGCCTGCGCGGCGACAACGAGCGCGCTATGGCTATCTTGCAGGAAGCGCTCAAGATTGCCCCCATGGATACCTCGCTGCACCAGAGCCTGATCGAGTTGCTGGAAGAAGAAGAGCGCTGGAACGACCTGCTCAGCGAGTGCATTGACCTGGCCGATGCCTATTATCAGCTTGCCGATCTCGACGCGGCGCGAGCAACCTATCAGGCGGCCATTCAGTTGGGTCAGCGCGTGGGCGTGCCCGACGAACAGATCATTCAGATCATGCACCGCCTGGGTGAAATTGACGTGAACCGGCTCGATCTGCGGCAGGCCATGCGCACCTACGAGCAAATCCGGCGTATGAACCCTGAGGACGAGCGCGCCCGTCGCGCTCTGGTTGACCTGAACTATCGGCTGAACGACGCGGTCTCCGCCGTGCGCGAGCTGGACGGCCTGTTGCGGCTGTATGCCAAGCAGCGCAAGGCGGCGCAGATCATCCGCGTGCTGGAAGAACTTGTCACGCGCTACCCCAAGGATATGGCCCTGCGTTCGCGACTGGCCGCCGTCTACCGGCAGACAGGCAATGTCAGCAAGGCGGTGGAACAGCTCGACGAACTGGCCGAGTTGCAGCTTGAGGCTGGATTGCACAACGACGCCATCATCACCATCCGGCAGATCATCGCGCTGAACCCTGAACGGGTAGACGACTATCGTCGCCTGCTGCAACAACTGAGCGGCTAGCGCAGGGGCCAGGGGATTCTCATCCACTCCTCATTTGGGCCAGGGCGGAATGTGGTATGGTTGGCGCGAAGCGCGGGACATGGTGGGCAGAGGGATTGCGTGATAGACCATGAGACTGATCTGGACACTGGAGACATTCGGCTGGAGCGACGTGCCGGATGTGCTGGTGGTGGCGGCGATCATCTTCGCTGTCACGTTGGTTGTTCGTGGCACACAGGCCGTACCCCTGCTGCGCGGCACGATCCTGGTGGTGCTGCTCATGGCGTTGCTGGCGAGCATTTTCGAGTGGGTTGCGTTTCGCTGGCTGCTCAATCACATCATCACCGCCTCGATTGTGGCCATCCCGGTCATCTTCCAGCCCGAACTGCGCCGCGCCCTGGAACGGGTGGGGCGCACCGGCCTGGCGCAACTATTCAGCCGTCAGCCCGCCTTCACCGCTGAAGAACAGATCATTGATGCTATCTGCGCGGCGGCGGCGCGCCTGTCCGAACGGCGGCACGGCGCATTGATCGTGCTAGAGCGCAACGACGCGCTGGACGAGTTCATCAACACCGGCGTGCCGCTCGATGCACAAATCAGCCCTCAACTGCTGTTGACCGTCTTCTGGCCCAAGACCGAACTACACGATGGGGCGGTGATCATCCGGCGCGGGCGGGCGGTCAGCGCTGCGTCGGTGTTGCCGCTGTCGTCGGGGCGCAACCTCACCGATCGCAAGCTGGGCACGCGGCACCGCGCCGGGCTGGGCATCAGCGAAGTGTCGGACGCGCTGTGCGTGATCGTCTCGGAGGAGACGGGGCGTATCTCAGTGGCCAATCGCGGGCGCATGATCCGTCGCCTGGACGCCGACCGGCTGCGTACCATCCTCAGCGCTTTCTATACCAGCAGCCGCGCTCAGGCTCCGGCCTGGCCCTGGACGCCGCTGTGGAACCGTGCCCGCAACGAACTGACGCGCCTGCGCAACCGCGACGGCTCTGGTCGCCGCGCGGCATGAGCGGGGCTGGGCGCGTGAAACGGAATTACTGACTATGCGGCGTCATTCGCTCGTGCAATCGTTCTTCAGCAACCTGGGATGGATGAGCATCTCGGTTTTGCTGGCGTTGATGATCTGGGTGGCGGCCAACATGGCCAACAACCCGGTCGAGCAGAGCGAGGTGCAGGCAGTGCCAGTGCGCATCGAGCTGCCCGAAGGGTTCGTGCTGAGCCGCTCGCCGGATATCTCCACTGTCACCGCCGTAGTGCGCGCCGAGCGCAATCAATGGGACCTGATCACGCCGGGCGATATTCTGGTCACTGCCGACCTGCGCCATCTCAGAGAGCCGGGCGAATACCGCATCGAATTGGAAGCGGAGGTGGCCTCGCCGCTGCATGGGCGGGTGGTGGCGCTGCGCCCCAGCACACTGACGCTGAAGATCGATCACGAAGTGGAAAAGCGCGTGGCGATTCGCGTGGTGGTGACGCGCGATCCGCCCTTGGGTTATACCTACCCGTCCGATCTGACGTGTAGCGCCACAGAGGCTATCGTGCGGGGCAGCGCTGAGCGTGTGACGGAAGTCTCCGCGGTAGAAGCGCGGCTCGATCTGGCCGACGAACTGAATCCAGTCTCCAAGGTGGTCAGCCTGATCCCTGTGCAGAGCGGCGGTCTGCGCGTGCGCGATGTCGAACTCGACCCTGCCAGCGTCTCCTGCGATGTGCCCATTCAACCGCGCGAAGATGTCTTCCAGATGCCCGTGCAGCCCAAGATCACTGGCAACCCTCCGCCCGGCTACAACGTGGTGCGTTACGCCGAGATCATACCCGATACCGTAGCCCTCACCGGCGACCTGGCGGCCATTCGCTCGTTGCCAGGGTTGGTGCGCACTGCGCCGATTGACCTGACCAACCGCACGGAGACGTTCACGACGGAGGTGCCCGTAGACCTGCCCCCAGGCGTGAGTACCGTGCCCGAAAACCAGATCATCAAGGTCACTATTGTCATCGAACCGCAGATCAGCACGCGGCAGTTCGAAGACGTGCCGGTCGAAGTCACCGGCCTGGACCCCACGCAATTCCGCGCGACGGGCCTGGCCGATACGGTCACTGTCTTCGTCAGCGGGCCGCTCAACCGCCTGCCCAACCGCGAGAACCTGCGCGTGGTGGTCAACCTGAGTGGCCTGCCAGCGGGCAATCATCAGGTCACGCCCCAGGCCATGTTGATGGGGCTGCAGGACACCAGCGCGCTGAGCGTGACGGTCAGCCCGGACGAACTGAGCGTGACCATCGAAGCGCTGAATCCCACGCCGACGCCCAGTCCTGCGCTCACGCTGACCCCCGCCAGTCCGTAGCCAGGGCGTGTGCTGTCAGACGCGGGCGGTGCACAACCCTGAGACAACCTGAACAAGTCTTTTATGGCGTTTTAATGACGCGGCAGTATGGTGATGAATGAGGGCGCTATGCCCGCTGCTCAAGCGTATCGCCCGGACCGCGCAAAGACCCGTATGCTCCCTACCCCCACCTGATCCACCGCGCTGTCCAGCGATACACCCAGGGAAGGAGTCCCCGCCCCTTCCCTTTTTCTTTTCTGTCCCCCATGAAGGTCTGTGCATCTTTTATCTTTTTGCCGCCGCCCCAAGTTGCATTACAATGCAGGATGATGCACAGTCTGCCCAACCATGCGCCCTCGCGTGGGCGCTTGAGGAGCGCCTTATGTATAGCCGTATCGCTCATACTCGCCTCGCTGGCGTGATCATCGTGTTGATCCTGGCCGCGCTGGCCTGCAATCTACAGATCGGCGGCGAACAGGGGCCAGGCGGCACCGCTTCTCCGCCTGTTCAGCGCCCGGTGGTGGAGATTCTGGAACCGCAGCAAGGCCAGACGTTCACTGTGGGGCAGAGCGTGCCGGTGCGGGCACGGGCGACCAGCCCCTCCGGCGTGACCCTGGTGGAGCTGCTGGCCAACAATGTGCGCGTGAACAGTCAGGTGCCCGCCGAGGCTGTCAGCCCGACGGTGGTGGAAGTGGTGATGGACTATAAGCCCGACCGACCCGGCACGGTGATTCTGGCTGTGCAGGCATATAGCGGGCAGATTGTGGGACAACCGGCGCAGCGCTCGATCACCGTGTTGCCGCAGCTCTCGCCAGGAGAAGGGGGCGTGGGCACGCTTCCCGCCCTGCAGCCCACGCCGACTGTCTTCAACCCGGTCTGCCGGGCGCGGGTCAATGTGGGGGGCTTGCGGCTGCGCACTGGCCCTGGCACGGAATATGACATCATCACCAACTTCAATGCTGGCGACGAACCGCTGATTGCCGGTTATGCTGATCGCTCCGACGGGCGCTGGTGGTACGTCTCGTGGGCGGGCACGTTCGGCTGGACGGCAGCCGCCTACACCACGCAGTTGGGCGATTGCAGAACTATCCGTCCCGCTGTGGTACCGCCCTCGCCGACGCCGCGCGCCACGGCGACTGTCCCACCCACCCAGCCGGGGATCACTGCCACGCCGACACTGCCCGACCTGTTCATCCCGCTCTTCGAGGGGGTGACGCAGGTGCAACTGGGCGCGGATGGCACGGCGCAGGCCAACTTCGTCATCCAGGTGCGCAACGCGGGTGGGCAGATCGCCGGGCCGTTCCGTGTGCGCGTGGACAAACCGGACGGACAGATAGACTACTTCAACGTGCCCGGCCTGGCTCCCGGTCAGACGGTTGATGTGCCCGGCCCCGGCGGGTTGATCGTGGTCTTCCGCACGCCGGGCATCGCCCGCATCATCGTCACTGTGGACGATCAGAATGCGGTGGGCGAGAGTAACGAAGGCAACAACCAGGTCTACCGCGACGTGACGGTCAACCCTGGGCCAGCAACCAACACACCTCCTGCACCGGCTCCTGCTCCTTCGCCTACCACACCGCCCGCTCAGCCGCAAGCGCAGCCGGAGGTGAGCGGAGAAGGGGTGGGCATCGCCGAAGCGCCCGCCGTCGCACCGGCGCTGGCCCTGGGGCCGATCGGGCCGGGCAACGCGGCGCAGGTGACGCAGAGCGCCGCCCTGAGTGGACACGGCGGCACCATCACCGGCCTGGACTTCAACCCGGCGGGGACATTGCTGGCCTCGGCCAGCCGCGATGGCACGGTGCGCCTGTGGGATGTGTATCTGGAAAGCGAGTCGCTCACTCTGGTCGGGCACACCGATCGCGTGCAGGATGTGGCTTTCAGCCCCCTGGGCGACCGCATCGCTTCGGCCAGCCTGGATGGCACAGTGCGCCTGTGGGACGTCAGCAGCGGCATGTCGTTGATGACGCTCAATCATGGTGCGCCGGTCTGGCGGGTGGCGTTCAGCCCGGATGGGTCGCGCGTGGCTGGCGGCGGCGAAAACCCCGACGCGGGCGGCGGACTGAGCGGGCTGGTGCGCGTCTGGAACACCAGCACTGGCGCGGAGATCGCCCTCATCCAGACCTTCGGTGTGGTCACGGGTGTCGGTTTTCTGGATAGCGGGACGC
>CAKZOB010000092.1 GCA_937135955.1 uncultured Anaerolineales bacterium
TACCGTCAGTGGCTGCGGATGCTGGCCTCCGTGGACCAGGGCCTGGGCGAGCTGCGCGCCCGGCTGGCCGAGCTGGGCCAGCTCTGGAACACCTACTTCGCCTTCTCCTCGGACAACGGCTGGCACCACGCCTACCACAACCTCGTGCCGTGGAAGGGAACGGCCTACGAGGAGGACATCCGCATCCCGCTCGTCGTACGCGGTCCCGGCGTGCCCGAGGGCGAGACCCTGCATCACATGGTGCTCAACAACGACCTCGCGCCGACCTTCGCCGACCTGAGCGCGCTCGTTGCGCCGCTGCGCGATGTGACTCTGCCTCCGCCGCCCGGCCTGGAGTTGCCCGAAGAGGCGGTGCGGCTGTCGGCTCAGGTCTATTCGCTGCCACAGTGGATCGAAGAAGACCCGCCGGTATCCGTGCAACTGATCGCCTACCTGCAAGACGCGCTGGGCATCCCCTACCGCGTACGCCTTTTGCCGCCGGGGAGCGTGCCGGTCTCTGCCGCGCCCGGCGCAGAGACTGCGCAGCAGATGCCGCCCACGCCGGTTGAAGAATGGCTGACCTTCGCGGGCGAATTGCCGGAGGGTGGGCACAAGCCCTATCGGCTGATGCGCCTGGCCCTGGCGAGCGAACAGGGCAACATTGACGCCTTCCAGCACACGATCTACCTGGATCGCCTGGCCACCCTGGATGCCTTCGGCACGGCGCGCACCCTGGAAAGTTTCGAAGACGAGACCAACGTCTGGACGCAGGCGACTGTCGCCAATCCCTATGCCGCCTCGTGGACGCAGATCACGGGCGGCAGCCTGGTGCAGGGCGTGACCATGCAGCGCGTGCGCGGCGAGGTCACGGAAGTGGACGGGCCAACCGCGCTGCGCCTGGACTACAGCATGGGTAAATTGGGCGGACGCCGACGCGAACCGAGCATCACCGTCAACGAGCCGCGCCTCGACCGGCTGCCGGTGCTGATCAACGCCACCTTCGCCCGGCAGTTCGGCGCGCGCACCGCCGCTGACGAGCCGCTCGCCCCTGGCGACGAGCGTAACCTGATCCTCAACCTGGGCAGTGGGTCGGTGGAACTGGGCTATCGCGTAGTGGGCGTTTTCGAGGACTTCCCTTCGGTGGACGCCAAAGTGCCGGTGATGGTCACACACCGCGACCTGCTGCAGCCGGTGATCAATCAGGCGGCCTCTACGGCGTATTTCTTCGCCGATAACGAAGCCTGGCTGGAGCTGCCCCGCCAGGCCCCGTCCGACGCGCTGCGGGCGGCCATCGCCGCGCTGGGGGGCGGAGTCACGGGGACGCTGTGGGCCTGGGATCGCTATGGCGAGTTGCAGCGCGAGCCGCTACCCAGCGCGGTAGCGGGGATGCTCTTCGCCGGTTTCTGGATCAGCCTGGCGCTGACGCTGCTGGACTTTGCGTTCTATCTGGTGGTCACGGCCCGGCAACGGCTGTTCACTTTCGCCGTGCTGCGTTCTCTGGGGTGGGACGCGAGCCATATCTGGCGGCTGCTATTCATCGAACAGATGGCGTTGGTGTTGCCGGCCCTGTTCATCGGCAGCGCGATCGGCGCGGGGCTAGCCTATTTGCTACTGCCATTTCTGGCGCTGGTGGGCAGCGAGACCCTGCGTCTGCCGCTGGCTGACCTGGGCGTGCTGTTGCTGGCGCTGCTGGTCTCCTTCGCCGCGCTGATGGGCGTGGCCGCGGTTTTCCTGCGGCGTATGAGCGTCAACCAGGTGTTGCGGCTGGGGGAGGAATGAAGGGGATTGCGGATTGTGGATGGCGAAATGCTAAAGGCCGCCCCCGCACAGCCTGATGGGGAACAGACAGGGTAGAGTGACATGAACCAACTACAACCAACCTCGCAAACTGCCGCCGAGAGCGCCAATGTCGCCCGACCGGTGTTCATCGAATGCGACAACCTGGTCAAAATCTACAAGGTGGCCGATCTGGAAGTGGTGGCGCTGCAGGGGCTGGACCTGGTGGTGCGCGAAGGCGAGATGATGGCGCTGGTGGGGCCGTCGGGGTCGGGCAAGTCCACGCTGATGAACATCCTGGGCGGGTTGGACTTCCCCACTGCCGGGCGCGTGCGCGTGGGCGACTACAACCTGCTCGAACTGACTCGCCGCGATCAGGTGCGCTATCGGCGCTTCATGGTCGGCTTTGTGTGGCAGCAGACGGCGCGCAACCTGTTGCCCTACCTGACCGCGATGGAAAATGTCGAGCTGCCCATGGCCCTGGCGGGCTTCCCCGCTCGCGAACGGCGCGCCCGCGCCGCCGATCTGCTGGAGCGGGTGGGGCTGGCCGACCGCATGAAGCACCGCCCGGATCGCCTGTCCGGTGGCGAACAGCAGCGCGTGGCGATTGCGGTGGCGATGGCCAACCGCCCCCGCCTGTTGCTGGCCGACGAGCCGACGGGCGAAGTGGACAATCAGTCCGCCGAGCAGATATTCCACGCCCTGCGCGCGCTGAACGCCGACTTCAACGTGACGATCATCATTGTCACGCACGACATGACCGTCTCGACCAGAGTCGATCGCGTGGTGGGGATGCGCGACGGGCGTACCAGCACCGAGATTCTGCGGCGGCGCGAAGGCGACATCGCCATTCACGAGGAAGAGTACGCCATCCTCGACCGCGCCGGTCGCCTGCAACTGCCCGAAGCGTATATCGAAGCCCTCGACCTGGAAGACCGCGTGCGCCTGCATCTGTATGAGGATCACATTGGCGTGTGGCCGGAACACGCGCACCGCAACGGGGATCACAGGGAACAGGAGTGAGCGAGGGATGATCAGCGAGACACACAGCTACTCTAGCAGCCTGGAACCGGTGGTGCGCCTGGAGGGCGTGCACCGTGTCTATCACCTGGCCGGCGAGGACATTCACGCCATCAACGATGTGACGCTCGACATCTGGCCGCAGCGCATGACGGCCATCGTGGGGCGCTCTGGCTCTGGCAAGACGACATTGCTCAACCTGATCGCCGGTCTGGACAGGCCCACGCAGGGCACAGTATGGGTGCTGGGCCGCAACCTGGCGCAGCTTGACGAGCGCGAGCTGTTGGCGTTGCGCCTGCACAAGCTCGGCTTCGTTTTCCAGAGCTTCGGGCTGATGCCACTGCTGAGCGCGCGCGAAAACGTCGGCGTGCCGCTGCGGATGCGCGGTCTGCCGCCCGACGAGCGCGAAGCCCGCGTGGACGAAGCGTTGGCCTGGGTGGGGCTGAGCGACCGCGCGCATCATCGCCCCTATGAACTTTCGGGCGGCGAACAGCAGCGCGTGGCGATCGCGCGGGCGCTGGCGGAAGACCCCGAACTGGTGCTGGCCGACGAGCCGACCGGCCAACTCGACACGCGCACCGGACGGCGTATCCTGGAATTGTTGCGCCGGATGGTGGAAGAGCGCGGCGTCACGCTGGTGATCGTCACGCACGACCCGCAGGTGATGGCCGAAGCCGATATCGTGCACGAACTGCGCGACGGGCGGCTGGTGGGCACGCGCGTCAAAGAAGGGGTCGGCGTGCTGGGGCGGTGACGTCTTCGCCGCGCAGTTGGGGCAGGGAGGCAACCGTGAATGCCAGACGAGCGCTGCACTGGCTGGCTGTGGCGGGCAGCGTGGCCTTGTTCGGCGGAGCGGCCCTGCATATGCGACCCGCCGATACGCCTTCTGCGCCCGCCGCCCGTCTGATTCTCCCGACGCCCAGCGCTTCTACGCCGGAAGTTTCCTCCGCTCCTCTACCTGCCCTGGCGCTGATTCAGGGTCTCAAAGCGCGGCGGCTGGTCTTGTTGCCACTGAACGGCGCAGGCACGCCCCTGGAAATTGATCGCGGGGTACAGGTCTGGCCGCTGCTGCCCAGCCCGGACGGGACGCGCCTGCTCTATGGTAGCGCGGGCGCGGTGATGGTGTTCAACGCGAACGCGCAACGGGCGAACATTGTCGGCGAACTGCCCGCGGGCGGTCGTCTGCTGGGGGCGCAGTGGTCACCGGCGGGTGACGCGGTGGCCTACGTGGTGCAGACGGAGCGTCACGCGGTCGCCAGCTACGCCCCTGCGGATGGCTCGGCCTTGCCGGTCGAGCTGCTGCGTGTGCCCGTCGGTCTCGATGTGGATGTGGGTTGGCTGCCAGATGGCCGTCCGGTGGTGCTTTATCTGGGGCTGGGGGCAGCCGGTGGCCTGGAGCCGCATTACCGTGTATACGATCCCGTCGCGCGGGAGTTCACCGCTCTGCCGCCGGACGAAGCGGAACAGGTACAACAGCCCTGGGCACCCTGGCGCTCGCCCGACGGGACGCAACAGGTCTACGCGGCGAGCACCTGGCAGAATGCGCGCTTCCGCGGGGCGTGTCGCACTGGCCCGCTGGGATTGGCCGACGATAGCTGGCTGCCCGCGTATTCCCTCTCACAGGGAGGGGGGCGTCCGCTGGCCTTTGTCGTCGAGGGGCTGTTCATGGATCGCCCTACCTGGCTGCAGGACGGACGCATCCTCTTTCGGGCCATCGCCGATTCAGCCTGCGCCAGGGGGCAGTCGGGGCTGTATATCGGCAGGCTGGGCGAGACTCCCAGTCGCCTGGTGGCCGTGGAACCCGATCCAGCCCCTGATGACACAGACAGAGCGCCTCTGGGCGTTGCCTATGCCGTTGATCCCGCGCAGACTCGCGTAGTCTGGTCGGAAAATGACAGCGTCGCCCGGCGCAGCAGGGTGTATGTCATGTCGCTGGCGGGCGGAGAGGCGCGGGCGATCTACTACACTTCCCCTCTGCTCGACGACGCTCAACCTTTCGCTTACCGCGACCAGAAGATCATCCTGTACCTGGTGTGGTTGGGCTGAGGCGTCTGCTTGCCTGAGAAGAAATTCACCGCAGAAACCCAGAGGACGCAGAGAAAGACGCTGATGCTCTGCGCTCTCCTGCTCAGCTTTTTGCCCTGAGCACAGACGTAGCCGCGCAACGCGGGAAAGTCCCGGCGTTCCTGCCTTCGAGTACAATAAGTTGTAGACATCGTGTGCAGGGGAACTGGTATAACCTGCTGACAGATTGTGCACAGGCTGTGGAAGACTGTGCACAAATCAGGAGGGAGAGCGCATCATGATCGCGTTAGGGCGGTTGCTGGGGATATTGCTCTTTGGCGCTGGTGTGTCTGGCACCTCGCCAGAACGTCCCAAACGACGGGCTACGCTAACAGGCTATACGACTCTGCACGACAACGCGCTCCGCCTGACGGATGTCCGGCCCTGGCTGGAAGAGATGGGTGTGCCTGGCGCAGCGCCGCTACGCGGAGGTGGGGGCGGCGCGTTGCTTACTGCCGGGCGGCTGACGCTGGAAGGAAGCGGTTGTGGCAGCGGAGGCGTGCACGAAGCAGAGGGCAAAGCGGCCTCCTATGGGGTCGGTCAAGGCGCGCTCGACCTGGGGATGGTGCTGGTACAAAAGCGCTTCCTGCGCGTCTATACGCTGGCGGGGGTGGGCGGCATGGGCGGCGGAGTCTCGCTGCGCCCCGAAGGTGGCGAAGGCGCGCCAACTAACACGGGTTGGGGATCGCTCCTGTTGCGCGGGGGGATCGGGATCGATCTCGTGGTGCGCATATGGCGCGTGGGGGTGATGGTCGGGCTGCGCGCGGGCTATCAGTCCGCCGCTTTTCATGTGCAGCAGGGGGAAGGGCCAGAACTCCCCGCGCCGACGGGCTGGTTCTTCCGCGTGGTGGCCGGACCGTTGGTAAGCTGGTAGGGACGGGAAACAAAAACACGGTCCGTTTGGAAGACGGGCCGTGCTTGAGCGCCGAGTACCTCCGCGATGCTCAGTCCAGGTGTCGGGCGATCTTCGGCTCCAGGGCGGGCAGGGGCATGAACCCGACGATCCGTTCCGCCACTTCGCCATTCTTGAAGAGCATCAGGGTCGGGATACCCATGATGCCATATTGCATCAACAGGTTCTGGTTCTGGTCGGCGTCTACTTTACCGACGCGCAGCTTGCCTTCGTACTTCTCGGCGAGCTGATCCACCAGCGGCGCGATCATCCGACACGGGGCGCACCATTCGGCCCAAAAGTCGAGCAGAACCGGCAGTTCAGATCTCAGCACTTCCTGCTCAAAGGTGGCCTCGGTCACTTCAAAGGTTTTCGAACCCATTTCTGGCTGGCTCCTTCCCCTCCAGTGGGACAACGCTGAACGCCTGCCCCCTGCGCGCAATGCCCATACAATTAGTTTGCCCCCAAAATATAGCATGAATGGGGTTGATTGCCTATCGTTGGGTCTGCTGGCTGGTTTTGATGCGATGACCCTGGAGGGCGCGCGCAAACTGTGAGGGCCGTTTGCTGCAGTCTGTTGCCCCTCACCCCTGCATCCCTCTCCCTCGTGACTGCGTCGCGGGGCGAGGGGACTTGTTGTCTCTCGCGCGAGGCTCCCCTTCGCCCGCAGCGCGGGAAAAGGGGCTGGGGGATGAGGGCCATCGGGCACAGCAAAGCCGCTGACAACCTTTGCACGCACCCTTGTCCCGTCAGGGTAGCGCCCTGCGGTCGGTGCTGTATAATCGCTGCTGAGCGACGCACACAAGGCGGGGGGAGAGTATGAACGTTCGAGCGGTGCGTTGGCCGGAAGAGCAGGAAGCCATCCTGGATCATATCCGCCTGACCTACGGCGCGGAGGAGTACGAGCAAGTTGCGACCTGGTACGGTACGCAGCCGGGGTTCGACCCGGCCAACTGCCTGGTCATTGATGGGGATCAGGAAGGGGAAATCGCTGCGCACGCGACCCTGCTGCCGCGGCAGATACAGATTGGCGAGAGCATCTTGCCGACCGCCGAGATCAGCCTGCTGAGCGTGCTGGAGCCATACCAGGGGCGCGGCTACGAGGGGTTGTTGCTGGAGGCCCTGCATCGGCGCATGTCCGAGCGGGAATATGTGCTCGGCCTCAGCTTCGGCGACCCCTGGCTGTTCGATAGCTGGGGGTACGATTATGCTGTGGGAATGTACCTGACCAATTTCGAGTCCGAGATCAGCACCGAGGGGGCGTTGCGGGCGGGGCAGTGGAGTCAGGAGCACAGTTACGAGCGACGTATGGCCGAACGGCTGGGGGCGCGCAGCCGCGAAGTGACGGTGCGCCGCTTTTACAGTGATGACCTGCCGGTCGTGCAGGCGCTCTATGCGCAGGAGAGCGCGCGCGGACATTACGTTTTCGCCCGCGACCAGGACACCTGGGTCTGGCAGATCGAGCATCTGCTGCGCAGCGGGCGCGGCGAGGCCGATGACTTCCTGGTGGCCGAAGTGGACGGGCGGCTGGCGGCCTATGCGCGGCTGGTCTCGCAGGGGCCGGTCAATACTTTCCGCGATACGCAGGCGGCCCGCTTCAGCGTGATCGAAGCGGCGGGCGATCATCCGGACGCGGTCGAAGCGCTGCTGGCGCAGATCGGGCGGATGGCGCAGAGCTTCAATGTGGATCGCATCGGGTTGTTCGTGCACCCGCAAAGCGCCTTCATGCAGCACGCGCTGGTACGTGGGGCGCGGCTGCGCTTCTTCACCGGGGCGGGGTTGTTGCGCCTGCACAACCTGGCGCTGGCGCTGTACCTGCTGGAGCCGACGCTGGAGGCGCGCCGCCTGAACAGCCGTTTTGCCTCGCGCCCCTACCGGCTGATCATCACCACCGAGCAGGAGCAGGCCGAAGCCTTCCTGGGCATGGGCGAGCCGGAGATCGTCGAGCTGGAAGCGCCCTCGACCTCGGTCGTGCGGTTGATGACAGGCTGGTACACCATAGACAACCTGAGCATGGGGTATGCGGAACGGTATGCCGATCTGTTGCGCGTGCTGTTCCCCCGGCGCGACCCGAAGATCGGCCTGGCCGATTTGCTCTAGCGCTGCGCCGTTTGCAGATCACAGGAGAACACATGCCATGTCGCAGATCACAGTGCGCCAGGCGACCCTGGCCGATGCGGCCAGCATCTCGGCGTTACACAACGCGACGATTGACACCTGGCGGCGACGTACACCCGACGGCGAATGGGTGCCGGGGGACTATGAAGAACTGACGCTGTTCGAGCGCTGGGTGAACGGTGGCCCCTGGGCCAGCGTCGAGATGTGCGCGGTGCATCTGGCGAACCTGCTGCGCGGCAGCGACGGCATCCCCCTGGTGGCCGAGGTAGACGGGCAGGTGGGGGCAGAGGCGGAAGTCTTCATCGGGCGTGAACCGGAACCGTTTGGCTATCACATCAACCTGTCTAAGCTCACTGTGCATCCGGACTTCGCCGAGGCTGGCCTGAGCAGCGCGCTGCTGACTTACGTCGTGCAGATCGGGCAGGCCATCCGCTGCAAACGGATCACAGTGGCCGACGGCGAACCCAACGCCGCCCTCTACGAGCATCATCAGTTCAGCCGGGCGCACACGGGTCAGCGCATTGTTTTACCGGCGCGCGAGGGGCGTGTCTTTTACCAGGCGAGTGACCTGAGGACGTTCGATCCGGCGCAGATCGAAGGCTGGCACATGCCCCTGGGCCGTTACCAGAACGCCCGCCAGGAGTGGGATCGCATGACTCCGGGCTTTTGGAACAGCGTGCCAGAGATTGTGGAGATCGAGACGGCACGGTTGCATTTCCTGGTCACCGGCCAGGAAGCCTACGCGCTGATGCAGCAGGATCGCGACGACCCGCAGCGCGTGCACGCTTTTGTTTGGGCCAAGCGCCCGATCAAAGGGTTGCTGGTGATGACGCTGTGCGACTGGGCGCTGCGGCACGATTACCGCGAGATTGTCTCGTTCGCCTGGGACTTCACGTTGCCGCTGCTGGAGATGGACTTCAAGCGCGAAGGCGCTCCCCAATATCTCTATAGCCGGACGGTGTAGCAGAGCGTCAGAAGAAGGGCGAAAAACCCTGCGCGCCCGCGACTCCGGAAGAACTGCGCGCGTGCCGGGAAGAGTGTGCCCTGGCTGGGCGGCACATGGTGCATTCAACGGGCGCATCGTGGGCAGCGTGGCGCGTGGGGAAGCTCAGCCGAATACGACATAGACTTGTTGGTCGAATGGAACTACTTGCATCTCATCCTGCCATGGGAGAAAGGAAAATGGGAGTCAATGGAAGTCCCGGTTGCCTGGCCGCGCTTTTCGGCGTAGGCGGGACAAGAAAGAGCAACTCTAAGCACGTGGGGGTGGTGGAGTACTGGATGGAGGAAGAATCGCCTCCTCCTATGACGTTCGCAGCCTGGAGGCAGAGCTAGCGCCCTACCTGCAGAGTGCGCAGACAACACCAGAGTCGGCCAAACGTGCTCCATCTCCAAGGGCCAGGGTATCCGTCGCCAGCGGAGTTCCGCTCTGTCCTAAGTGTGGTACTCCTATGGTGTTGCGCGTGGCGCGGCGTGGCGCGTACCAGGGCAGGCGTTTCTATGCCTGCCCCAGCTATCCGAAGTGCAAGGGGGTGATCCCTGCTGAGTAGTCGGCTGTCTGGCAACACGGCACAATATAATTCGGTCGAGCACCGGTTTCCCCAGGACGCCGACGGGCATATAATGAAGAAAAGGCCCGACATGCAAGCGGTAGCGTGCCTGCCTGGCCTCTTCATCTGGTATAAAAGGAGACGTAGCAATGAGTGCGGACGCAATGCAACAAATTGGCGTGCATCTGGAATTTCTGGGTTACCAGATCAGCCAGGATGGCGACATCATGAGGGCCAGGCACCAGAGCCAACCTAATTTCCTGGTGCGGCGGCTGGCGGGCGGTATTCTGTTTGTGTCCATCTTTGGGTGTAACGATAATGCCAAGCGGGATAGACTCGGCTATCTGGAAATGCTCAATACCCTCAACGACAAAGCCTCGGTGGCGCGTTTCTATGCGGACAAGGACTCCGACCTGTTCATCGAAGCCTGGTATCCTGATCACTACGACCGGGCAGAGTTCGGCATCTTCATGCAGGCGTGGGATCGCGACATCATGACCCTGTTGATGGCGGGGGCCGACCGCTACCTGCGCTAACGGCACTGGCAAGCTCTAAATGAGCTTGAAAGTCTTCGGATGCCGCCAGGCTATCCGAAGATTTGTTTTGTATGGAGGTGCTTGCTGTCTCAATCCTTCAGGGGGCGTGCAAGATGTGACAGGCAATTTGCGGCAGTCTGCTACCCCTCATCCCTAACCCCCCTCTCCCTCGCGACTGCGTCGCGGGGCGAGGGGACTTGCTGTCTCTCGCCCAGGTGCGCCCCCTTCGCCCACAGCGCGCGAGAAGGGGCTGGGGGATGAGGGTTATCGGGCGGGACAAGGTCGCTGTCAACCTTTGTTTGATGCAATCCCCTGACTCATCCTTCAACAGTCATTGACACGATCGCGTGCTTTGCCTACAATCTGAGCAGATAGCATGTGAAGGGCTGATGGTAACAGGAACGATTGTCACCATGCTGACTCACTTTCGCTGTATCTGTCTGAAGCGGGGGCGCTAGCGCACACAGCTTCGGACAGAGCGGATCGCCGACTTCCCCAAGGCCAACGGCTGAGTTGCGCGGCAGCGTCCCCGATATGGCGAATATCTTCGCCAGATCGCGAACGGGACATCATGCGCGATGAGGTACGTTGGTCTTGTTCTTTGCATGAATGGCGCTCATTACAAGGAGGACACCATGACTGACTCGCGCCGCGTAGATCACAATCAGATACGCACCAACCAGGTTTTCACCATAGCTTTGCTGGTCTTGGCCTTTGTGCTGGATATACCCGCTCTGCTGGCATTCACCGCCGCGGTGATGTTGCTCTCGGCGGTGTTCCCGGCCTGGGGGCTGTTCACGCGCGTCTATCGTCACTTGCTGGTGCCGCTGGGGGTGATCCGGCCCGACCTCATCCCCGACAACCCAGAGCCGCACCGCTTCGCCCAACTGCTGGGCGGCACCTGCGTGACGCTGGCGGCGTTGGCGGTCTTCGCCGGCCTGGAGATAGGCTGGGCGCTGGCTGCCCTGGTGATCGTGTTGGCCAGTCTCAACCTGTTCGCGGGATGGTGCGCGGGCTGCACCCTGTACTACTGGCTGAATCGGATGGGCGTCCCCGGCTTCGACCGCTCGCCATTGCGGGGGGCGCGATGATCGAACGCCTGGGGATGTTGCTGGCTCTGGCTGTGCTGGCGGGGGTGACCTGTTGGGCTGTGCGCTGCTGGCAACTGCGTCGGGTACGGTATATCGCCGACCGCGACCCGTTGCTGAGCGAGCTGCGGCCTGGCATACCGGCCATTCTCTACTTTAGCTCACCGGTGTGCGCGCCCTGCCACATGCAACAGCGCCCGGCGTTACAGCGCCTGTTGGACGAATTGGGCGACCGGGTGCAGGTGCTTGAAGTCAATGCGTTGGAGCAGCGCGAGGTAGCCGATCGGTGGGGCGTGCTGAGCGTCCCCACGACGGTGGTGCTCGACCGGCGGGGGCGTCCGCGCGCCGTCAATAACGGCGTGACCGGGCCGGAGACATTGCGCAGACAGTTGTGGTAAGAGGCGTAACAAGATGACGGGTGCCAGGCAGCGCCCGTCATTGATTTCATCACGAGGGAGGTAGCGACAGCAAGCGCCGAGCCAGCGCGCCGAAAGCTGCCGGAGCGCGCACCTCGGCCAGGTAGAGCCGCGCCCCTGGGGCCAGGCTGGCCCGCTCGGCGCTGGCGGTATCGGCCAGGCGGTCGGCGGCGCGCCCCGATCCGCGCACGATGACGATGGCGTTGCCCTGGGCGGCCTGGGCGCGCACCTCCTGCATGACGATCTGTCCCCCATTGACGATCAGCGCAAAGCCAGGCACGCGCGCTGCCCGCAGCAGACCGACCAACAGAGCGGATTCCACCCCAAAACCGTCGCCCTCGACCAGGATGAAATGACTATGATGCGGGTTGAGGGGGTAGCGCTCTTTGCTGGGAGCTGGCCCGCCGGGGTAGGTGACGTAGCGCAGCGGCGCGACGCCCAGCAGCGGAAAGGTCGCCCCGGCAGCCGCCCGCGCCTCGCCCATCAGGCGGGCAACGCCGGTCTGCGTGGCCCCGTCGGCGATCAGCAGCCCATGCGCCTGGGCCAGCGGCACGACCGCATCCGCCAGGAAAGCGCGCACAGCGGGGATCGTGCTGCGCCCCATCGCCCCGGCTCCGCCGTGAATCACGATCACGCCACGATAGGGGGGTAGTCCCAGAGCCGCCAGGACCTCGGCTGGTGTGGCTTGGGGGGTGGTCCGCACAGCTATTGCCTGCTGTTCGCCGAAGGAAATGGTGAATGATTGCACGCCGCCATCCCTGCACTATCTTTGCCTGCATTATACTGGGCTATGGACTCCGCGCCAGATTCAGCCGTGAGCCGCGCGTTCGGCAGGCAGGGCGCGACCCAGGCAGCACTTGAAAACCGCGTGAAAATCGGGCAACAGACTCATTGTCTGGGGGGAGGACGTGTTACAATACAGCAGGCAGATGCGACATCGGGTGAGAAGCTCATGCCAATTGATCTCAAACCATTTGGACGTAAGGGTACGCTCTACTACTGCCTGTCCGGGCATATCCTGCCGGAAGACCTTGAAGCCGCTGCGCAGGCGGAAGAGGCGCTTTTCGTCAGCCTGAGCGCGGACGAATGCGTGACTGGCATTCTGGACATGTCGGAACTGGATGTGATCCGGCCCGCTCTGCTGACCCAACTGCGCACTTTGCGCCTGATGCGCGATCCGCGTGTCTGTCGGGTGATCGTGGTAGGCGCTTCGCCCTATCTGCGCGCCCTCACCCTGAGCCTGGGCGGGTTTGGCCATAACGGGCACGAGTTCATCTTTCGGGCCACGCTGGCCGATGCCCTGCAGGCAATGGACATCTGAAGGGCGGGCAGGCGTCTGTACAGCGGACGCTGTGGTCTTCTGGGGCGCTTCGACCGGAATTTTCCATGCATGTGGCGCTGAACGGCTGGTTTTGGGATCAGCCGCACACAGGCAGCGGGCAATATGTGCGGCACCTGGCGCAGGCGCTGTCGGCGTGCGCTGCTGATCTACGCCTGACGCTGGTGATCCCAGCGCACATGGCCGTGCTGGACGGGCTGCCGTCTTCGGTGGACGTGTTGCCCATGCCAGGGCGGTTTGGCGGTCATCTGGGCAAGGTGTGGTTCGAGCAACGCGCCTTTCCGCGCGCCGTGGCCCGTCTACGACCCGACGTGGCGCACGTGCCCTACTGGGGGCCGCCGTTGCAATCGCCTGCGCCATTGGTATGCACGGTGCTGGACGTGATCCCCTTGCTGGTGCGCGAGTACAACGTTGGCCTGCGCAACCGGCTCTATACCAGCCTGGTGCGGGCGGCAGCGCGCGGCGCGGATCATCTCTTGACCCTCTCGGCAGACAGTCAGCGGCAGATCGTGGCGCGCATTGGCGTTCCGGCGGAGCGGGTGACAGTGACGCCGTTGGCCGCCGATCGCGTCTTCCATCCGGAGATCGGGGCAGAGCGCGACGCGGAAGTGCGCGCGCGCTATGGCCTGGACGATGTAGACGCCTTTGTGCTCTATCTCGGCTCGTATGCGGTGCACAAGAACGTGCGCCAACTGCTGGCCGCTTACACGTTTGTGGCGCAAGCGCTGGGGTCAGCGGTGCCGCTGGTGCTGGCTGGGCACACGCCCGCAACCTGGGGGACGCCGCGCTTCCCCGACCTGCCCGCCTACATCGCCGGACTGGGCCTGACCGACTACGTGCGCTGGATCGGGCCGGTGCCGGAGGAGGACAAGCCCGCGCTCTACCGGCTGGCGAGCGTATTCGTCTTCCCCAGCCTGTTTGAGGGCTTCGGGCTGGGGCCGCTGGAGGCCATGGCCAGCGGCACGCCGGTTGTCGCCTGTGAGACGTCATGCATCCCCGAAGTGGCCGGAGACGCTGCCTTTCTGGTCGCGCCCGGCGACACCCGCGCCATGGCCGGGGCGATTCTCTCTTTCCTCACACAACCGGAGCACGCGGCGCGGCAGCGCAACCTTGGTCTGGCGCGCGCCCGTGAATTTAGCTGGCGCAAGACGGCAGAAACCACGCTCGCGGCGTATGAGCACGTGGCGCGGCGGGGGTGAAGGTCTCTTTTCCTCTCTTTTGTGGTGAGCAACTGACTCCTACGAGGAGGTCTCTCCTACGCAAACTGTGCGGTTTGCCGGGGGCGAGAGCTGGCTGCTCAGAGTCTCTTCTTCTGAAAACCGAATGATTGGCTTGTGCTCATTGACAAGCGGTACGAAATGTGATTAAATCGGTTTAGTAAACCGGTTTACTTATTTCCTGCGGTACCTCAGAGAATCCTGCTGGCGGGATTTATGCGAGGCCGCGCGCTTTCCAGTCGTGTTTTTGAGTGTTGAGGAGATAAAGGCATGAAACGCACTTTCTTCCTGTTGAGCATCATCGCCCTGCTGCTTGCCATTCCAGGATTGCCGTCCGGTTTCGACGTTCGCTCTGCCCTGGCCCAGGAGCCAATCAAGCTCACTTTTTGGAACTACTGGGACGGCAAGAACGGCGAGACGATTCAGGCTTTGGTAGATCGCTACAATGCCGAACACCCTGATGTTGAAGTCGAGAATGTCTTCGTGGGTTGGGGCGAATTGCTTCCCAAGCTGCAACTGGCAGTGGTGGGGGGGGATGCTCCCGACCTGGCCGCTGCCGATATGGTCTGGATGCCCTACCTGGCCAATTCTGGGGCGCTTGTCCCTCTCAACAGTTTTATCGAGGCGGCGGGGGTGGACCTTGCCGATTTCTATCCGGCGTTGCTCGCTGTCAATACCTACGGCGACCAGATTTACGGGCTGCCTGTGAGCACGAACAACCTGGAACTGTTCATCAACCAGGACCTTTTCGAGGCCGCCGGGCTGGACCCCAACACGCCTCCGACGACCTGGGAAGAACTGGCCGACTACGCTGCTCGCTGCGCTAATCCGGCGCAGGGCGTGGTAGGGATGGAACTGTTCACTCAGCCGGGCGAAGGTCTGACCTGGCAATTCCAGGTCTATCTGTGGCAAGCGGGAGGCGAATTCCTCACCGACGACCTCACCCAAGCCGCTTTCAATTCCGACGCCGGGCGTCGTGCCCTGCAGTTCTGGCTCGATCTGATTGACTCAGGAGCCTATACCATTTCGGACTGGGGTCTGTTCGGTCAGGGTCAGGCCTGCATGGTGATGGACGGCTCCTGGATGGTGGGTATCTGGGCCGATACAGCGCCGTTCAAGTGGACAACGGCTAAGATGCCGTATCCCGCGGATGGTCAACCTGCCACCAACATGGGTGGTGAGCACATTTTCATCATGGCCAAGGACGAGGCAAAGCAACAGGCCGCCTGGGACTTCATCCAGTGGTTTACCAGCACCGAGGTTCAACTGGAGTGGGATCAGGCTACCGGTTTCATGCCCGTGCGGGATTCGGTGGCTACCAACGAGGCCTATCGCGCCTGGTTGAACGAGACAGAGCCGCGGCTCTTGCCCTTTGTGGAGATGCAGCAGTATGCTCATAATCGCCCGCCTGTCGAGCAGTATGCAGAGCTATCGGATGTCTTCTCGGCGATGCTCGAGCGGGCATTGTATGGGCAGATGAGCGTCGAGGATGCATTGAGTGCGGCGGAAGCTGCTGTGAACAGCCTGCTCCGCTGACAATGAAGCGCCAGGGGGTAGTGCGCGCTACCCCCTGTTATTGTCATCCATCCCTGTTTTTTTTTGAGGACAAGCCATGATTACAGCAGCCCATGTACGGGCGAGATGGCAGCGTGCCAACCGGCGAGGCGACCTGTCCGCGGCGATGATTGCGCTGGCCCCGGCGGTGGTGTTGTTTGCCCTCTTCAACGTCTACCCTCTGTTCTATTCCGGTTACCTCAGCCTGATGAACTGGGACGGCTTCAGCTCTCACAGAGAATACGTCGGCCTGAGCAACTACCGTGAACTTGTCGAGTCGCCGATGTTCCGCAATGCGCTGGGAGTCACGGTGAAGTACACGGCGGGGGTCACTGTCTTGGGGGTGGTGCTCAGTCTGATCATCGCTGTCCTATTGAACTCTGGTATCCGCGGCCAGAATCTGTACCGCCTGATCTACTTCCTGCCAGTAGTGACTTCCACTGTAGCCGCGGCGGTGGTGTGGCGTTACCTGATGAATCCCGGCAACGGCTATGCCGACGTGTTCCTGCGCAGCCTGGGAATTGCGCCCCCCTCCCCTTCCTGGCTGCGCAACCCCACCTGGGCGCTGCGTGTGGTGATCCTGGTCGGCGTCTGGAAGCGGCTGGGATTCAACATCGTCATCTATCTGGCCGGCTTGCAGAACATCCCCAAAGACTACTACGAAGCGGCTACGGTGGATGGGGCGGGAGCCTGGGGACGCTTTCGCCATATCACTGTCCCGCTCATCGCGCCGATTACCTTGCTGCTGGTGATCATGTCGGTGATTGACGCTTTTCTGATCTTTGATGTTGTCTACGTCATGACCGACGGCGGGCCGCTGGGGACGACCGAAGTGGTGGGGTTGCTGCTCTACCGGCAGGCGTTTCGCTATTTCAACCTGGGAACGGCTTCGGCCATGGGCTGGGTGATTTTCGCCATCGTCTTCACGGCCACCCTGGTACAGTGGAAACTATTCGGCACGCGCGAGGTGGGGGTATGAATCTGGCAATTGCGCGCACTCGTGCGAATGTTTTATCCCTGAAAACCAGGCGCAGATGGGATAGGCTGGCGATCCATCTCATTTTGCTGGCGGGTGCTCTGGTCATGGTGACCCCTTTTCTGTGGATGGTTACCCTTTCACTCAAGCCAGTCGAGTTGACTTACCAGCCGCCACATCTATTACCCACGCGCTTTGAGTTTTCCAACTATACCAGGGCCTGGGAAGCCGCTCCTTTTGCCCGCTACTATCTCAACTCGATCGTCATGACCGGTGGCATCGTGGTAAGCCAAGTGTTTTTCTCGTCGCTGGCCGCTTACGCCTTTGCGCGGTTGCGGTTCCCTGGCCGCGATCTGTTGTTTCTGGTCTTTCTGGGGACGATGATGGTGCCTTTTCATGTCATCCTGATCCCCTCCTACCTGATCATCAACCGGTTAGGCTGGGTAGACTCATATGCGGCGCTGATTGTGCCGCGTATGGTCAGTGCCTTTGGCATCTTCTTGCTGCGGCAATACTACCAGGGCATTCCCCAGGAATTGGACGAAGCTGCCATGATTGATGGCCTGGGGCGGCTGGGCATTTGGTGGCGGATCATCGTTCCACTCTCCGCACCCGGTCTAGCCACACTGGGCATTTTCGCCTTCATGTTCGGCTGGAACGATTTCCTGTGGCCCCTGGTGGTGACCAACGATCCGGATATGCGCACGGTACAGCTCGGTCTGGCTATGTTCCAGGGACGCTATGGGACGCAGTGGACGGTCTTGATGGCGGGCACTGTGACCGCCACCCTGCCTACCCTGGCGGTCTTTTTGCTGGGGCAGCGCTGGTTCATCCAGAGCATCGCTCAGACGGGAGTCAAAGGGTAACCATGATGATCGAGACCTGGGAAGCTCCCTCGTGGGTGCGTGACTGCGTTTTCTACCAGATTTTCCCAGAGCGGTTCTGTAACGGAGACCCGGCCAACGATCCGCCCGGCACGGTGCCCTGGGATAGTGTCCCCACACGCGATAATTTCTTTGGGGGTGACCTGGCCGGTATTCGGAGTAAGCTCGACTATCTGGAGCGGCTGGGTATCAGTGCGCTGTATCTGACTCCCTTCTTTAAAGCGTACACCAACCATCGCTACGACACTGCTGACTACCTGCAAGTTGACCCGGCCATGGGCACGCTAGACGACTTTCGGGCGCTGGTGAACGCACTCCATCAGCGGGGAATACGCCTGATCCTGGATGCCGTTTTTAACCATTGTGGCGATGGCTTCTGGGCCTTTGAAGATGTGCTGAGCAGGGGGGCTGTTTCGCCCTATGCAGACTGGTTCCTGGTCGATTCCTGGCCCCTGGTCAAGGAACCGCCTTCCTACCAGACCTGCGGTGGAGCCGCTTTCCTGCCCAAGCTGAACCATGCCAACCCGGCAGTGCGCGACTACCTGCTGAGCATCGCCCGCTACTGGCTTGCTCAGGGGGCCGATGGCTGGCGGCTTGATGTGCCCTGGAAAGTGCCCCTGGACTTCTGGCGCGCCTTCCGTCAGGAGGTGCTCAACACGAAGCCCGATGCCTACATCGTGGCCGAAGTCTGGCGGGCGGCAAGGCCCTGGCTGGCGGGAGATACAGTGCATGGCGTCATGAATTATCGCCTGCGCGACCTGATCCTGGATTTCTGCGCTTTCGACCATATGGACGCCGAGGATTTCGATTACGAACTGGCCCTGCTGCGCCAGGAGCACGGCGCGTCTGCTCCCTTTCACCTGACTTTGTTGGGCAGTCACGACACGCCGCGCATCCTGACGGTTTGCAGGGGTGAGCTGGAGCGTGTCAGGCTCGCGGTGATCTTCCAACTGACGTATATTGGAATCCCGATGGTTTATTACGGCGACGAAGTGGGCATGAGCGGGGACAATGACCCAGGGTGTCGCGGGGGCATGGTGTGGGACGAAGCCCGGTGGAACATGCCGCTGTTCGAACTATACCGGCGGCTCATCGCGCTGCGTCGGGCGCATCCGGCCCTGACGCGCGGTGATTTTGTGCCCTTGCGGGTTTTCAACGCCGTGTACGCCTATCATCGTTCGTGGGAGGACGATCATGTAGTCGTGGTGCTGAACCCGCGTCAGGCGCGGCGTGCTGTGCGCATTCCCTTACAGCGGGCCGTGCCGGTGGCGAGGGAGTGGCAAGACGTGCTGACCGGCTACCGTTTCGCTGTAGACTGCGGTAGCCTGGTGCTGGACTTGCCACAGTGTGGGGGATTAGTCCTGACACCTGTGCGGAACGCCGATGGCTAGAGTCACCATCTCCGAAATTGCCAGGCGGGCGGGTGTCTCCAAGACGGCGGTGTCGTTTGCGTTCAACTACCCGGAGCGCCTGTCCGAAGAGACACTACAGCGCATCCTGGCCGTAGCCGAGGAGGTCGGCTATGCGCCCGATCCGGTGGCGAGCAACCTGAAAACCCGCCGTACGGGTTGCATCGGTATTCTGGTGCCACAGCCAATCCCAATTATCACCCGCAATCCGCACACACTGGCGTTCATTGAGGGAGTAGGAGAAGTCTGTCACGAGAGCGGCCTGTCGTTGATGCTGGTGCCCCCGCTGAAAGGAAATTTGCGGCGCGCGATCTTGCGTGCTGCGGTTGACGGCTTTCTAACGCTGGGGTTGGAAACTTTCCGCGGAACAATGGTTGTGCTCCAGCAACGGGGCATTCCTTTCGTCATGGTAGACAGCGATCCCACGCCAGGCATTCCCTGCGTGAACATTGACGATGAGGCGGGCGCTTACGCGGCCATGTCCTATGTCTTGCGGGGAGGGCACAGACGGATTGCGATCTTCGGTATTCGCTCCGGGCATCATGGGGATTACCACAAGTACGCTGGTACATTACAGCGGCGCATTGCCGGCTATGCGCGTGCCCTGGCCGAATATGGCCTGTCGCTGGAGGACCCGGACGTGCGCCTGATTGAGTGCGAGTGTGATGCTGAAGGCGGCTATAACGGCTTTCATACCATCTGGCACACCAGGTGGCAGCCGTCGGTGATTGTGACTATGGCTGATGTGATCGCGATCGGGGTGTTGCAGGCCGCGCGTGAACTCAACCTGCGCGTCCCAGAAGAGCTCTCGTTGATCGGCTACGACGATATCGCGGTGAGCAGCCTCACCTGTCCTCCGCTCACTACTATCCGTCAACCTACTGTAGAGAAAGGACGCACGGCAGCGCAGTTGCTGATTCGCTGGATCGAGAACGCTGACTTTGAAGCTGAGCATATCATCCTGCCGGTCGAACTGGTTGAGCGACAGTCGTTTGCCCCACCTGCTGACGGATAGCGGCGATAGGGCGCAGGGCGCGGCCAGGGGCTGTATTCTCGTCTGTCTTTCCCTGTGGGTCTGACCTCAGAACAAATTGCCCGTTCGGGCGTAGGGGTTGGAGAGACACGATGGCTCTGATCCTCCAACTTCTTACGCACCTTTGCCAAACTTTTGACCCGATTCTTGCGTTGCGCTGATGTTGTTTTTATGTGATTGCTTGATCATAAGGGCGACACAGTTGGAAGGAAACAACTATGCTGGACGCGAGGAGGGATGAGAGATGCGTAGCCTGATTCGCTGGAATCCACGTCGTGAGACTGCCCTGGCGGACCCGTTCCGCGTGATTGATGAGTGGTTCGAAGAACTGTGGCGCGGCTGGCCGTCGCTGTTCGATAGCGATACGCGCCGCCCGCTGCTGCGCCCGGCGATGGATGTGGTGGAGAACGACAAGGAAGTCGTCATCCGTATTGACCTGCCGGGCATGAAGCCGGAGGATGTCAAGATCGAGCTGGAAGACGACGTGATCACCATCAGCGGCGAGATGGGCGACACCATCGAGAAAGAGGGCGACCGCTATCACTACCGCGAGCGCAGCTATGGCGCGTTCCAGCGTAGCCTGCGTCTGCCCAACACGGTAGACAAGGAGAAGGTCGAAGCCTCCTTCGAGAATGGTGTGCTGAACATCACGCTGCCCAAGCTGCCGCAGGCGCAGCCCAAGCAGATCACGGTCAAGGCGAGCAAGAAATAAGCCACGCCAGGCAGAAGTTGCCAACAAACCGCCAGGGACATGCCAGGCCCTGGCGGTTTGTGTTCGCTCAGATGGTGTAGTCCATCACATAGAGGTCGTAGGTGTCGGCCTGGATGCTCGCTGTATCGTCGTCGTCGCGGCGAGCGTGGCCGTTCTGGTGAATGGCGCGCTCTACTTCGTCCAGGCGGGCCAGGATGCGGTCGAGCCGTTCGGCGACCACATCGGGCAGCACGTCATGGCGAAGGTCGGGCCGGTGCGCCGACGGCTCCGGCTCCTGGCGTTTGACCGGCTTGCCGGGAATGCCTACCACGACCATATCTGGCTCGACATCTTTGACGACCACTGCGTTTGCTCCTATGCGTGAATTCCTGCCCACTGTGATAGCTCCCAACACCTTTGCTCCAGCGCCAATGACGACGCCGTCTTCGATGGTCGGATGGCGTTTGCCTGGCTCCAGGCTGACCCCGCCCAGCGTCACGCCGTGATAGAGCGTGACGTCCGCGCCGATCTCGGCGGTCTCGCCAATGACCACGCCCATGCCGTGATCAATGAAGCAACGCGGGCCGATGCGCGCTGCCGGGTGAATCTCGATGCCGGTGAGGAAGCGCGCGGCGTGCGAGATCAGGCGGGCCAGCAACTTGAGGCGCATATTCCATAGACGGTGCGCGATCCGGTGCAGCCAGATGGCATGAAGCCCCGGATAGCAGACGAGTACCTCCAGCCAGTGCCGGGCAGCGGGATCGCGCTCCAGGACGCATTGAATATCCTCGCGGATGGTCTTCAACATGGTGATGCTCCTCCCACTCGCTTCCCGGCGAGGTGCAGACTGTCAGTCGCCCAGATCGTCGAACAGGGGGGTCGAGAGATAGCGCTCGCCCCACGAAGGGATGATCACTACGATTAGCTTGCCGGCATTTTCCGGACGGTGAGCAACCTGCAGAGCAGCCCACGTCGCCGCGCCGGACGAGATGCCCACCAGCAAGCCCTCCTCGGTGGCCATGCGCCGCGCGGTGGCGAAGGCGTCTGGCCCGGTGACAGTGATGATCTCGTCGTAAATCTTTGTGTTGAGCACGTCCGGCACGAAGCCCGCGCCGATGCCCTGGATAGGGTGGGGGCCTTTCTGCCCGCCGGAGAGCACCGGTGAGTCGGCGGGTTCTACGGCGACGATGTGCACGTCTGGCTTGCGCGCCTTGAGCACTTCGCCCACGCCGGTGATGGTGCCGCCGGTGCCGATGCCCGCGACGAAGATATCTATCTGGCCCGCTGTGTCGCGCCAGATTTCCTCAGCGGTGGTGCGGCGGTGCACTTCGGGGTTGGCCGGGTTCATAAATTGCTGCGGGATGAAGGAGTCGGGGTTCTCGGCGGCGATGCGATTGGCCGCCTCGATCGCGCCGGCCATGCCCTTCTCGCCAGGGGTCAGCACCAGCTCTGCGCCGAAGGCGCGCAGCACCTTGCGCCGTTCTTTGCTCACCGTCTCCGGCATGGTGACGATCAGGCGGTAGCCGCGCTGCGCGCAGACCATCGCCAGGGCGATGCCGGTGTTGCCGCTGGTTGGCTCGATGATGAGGGTGTTGGGGCCAATGCGCCCGTCGCGCTCGGCGGCTTCGATCATGGCTAGGCCGATGCGGTCCTTGACGCTCTTGGCCGGGTTGTAGTATTCCAGCTTGGCGACTACGGTTGCTTTGGCGTCGCCGACGATGCGGTTGAGGCGCACCAGGGGCGTATTGCCCACCAGTTGCGTCACATCTTCCGCGATATTCATTTTCTGGTTCTGGGCGATGGTCATCAGCTACGCTCCTTATGATGACTGGCTACCGTGCCAAAGATGCACAAAAAAATCGGTCACGCTTGTTGCGTGACCGATCGCGATACCCCTGTCTGGTGGATACGACTCAGGCCATAGCGCCACGCCACAAGCGTTGCCTGTGAGAGTTCAGACAGATACAAGCGCAGGCCTGCAGACGTGCAACGGTGATCATGGCCGGTGAAAAACCCTCAACACCCGATCTATTCGGATAACTGTCATGATTATAAGAGATATGGCGAGACTTGCCAAGCGGTCTTTTGGTCAAAAACGCCCAAAGGATGCGCATAGAGGTTTGTCAGCAATTGGCTTGACGCGGGGGCATTGACCTCACCGCCGCCCGGCGCTGGCGCGCCTCGCCGAGCGAAGCGAGGCTGGGGGTGAGGTAAAGCGGCAAGCGGTTTGAAGCAATCGCCCTTTGTTCGCACCCAACATTGTTTGACAACCGCGCCGATCTCCGCTAAAACTTCATCGGTCGGGCCTCGTGGCCCGCAGCGATGAGGCTCGCTGGGCCAGCAACCCCTGCTGGCCGAAATGTCCCTGGCTGACTGATAGCCTCTACCCGTGCGCACACGCGGTAGGGGCTTTTTGTGTGTGGACGGGCGACATTGGATCGCGGCATGTTCTGGCGTATGATGAGTGAGAGAAGCGCGTGACGGGCAGACACTTCGAAACCCTGTTGCTCATTGGCCTGGGCGGTTTTGCGGGCGCGAACCTGCGCTATTGGGTCGGCGGCTGGGTGGCGGGGCGACTGGGGGCGCTCTTCCCATGGGGCACGCTGGTGATCAACGTCAGCGGCTCGTTGCTGCTGGCCGTGTTCCTGGGATGGTCGGCGCAGCAGATCAGCATAGACCCGCGCGTCCGTATGCTGGTCGCCGTCGGCTTTTTCGGGGCGTACACCACCTTTTCGACCTATGCCAACGAGAGCATGTTCATGCTGGAATCCGGCGACTGGCTGGGCGCGCTGAGCAACATCCTGGGCACCAACCTGTTATGCCTGGCCGGTGCGTTCATTGGCCTGGCCATAGGCCGGCAATTGTAGACGAGGGAGTATCTCATGCACAGCGCGAGTGCGGGCAAGCGCCTGACCATCTACGTAGGCGAAAGCGACTCCTGGCGGGGGCGCTCGCTCTACATGAGCATTCTGGAGACGTTGCGACAGAACGGCATCGCCGGGGCAACCGTGGTGCGCGGGCAGGCCGGTTTTGGTGCGCATAGCCTGATCCATACCTGGCGCATTGAGCGCCTCTCGATGGATCTGCCCATGATCATCATCGTGGTGGACACGCCCGAAAACATCGAGCGGGCGCTGGCGCTGGTGAGGCCGATGGTGCGCGAGGGGTTGATCACCCTGGAAGATATCGAGATTGTCAAGTACACGCACCGCTACCTGCACCCGCTGCCCGCTGATTTGCCGGTCAGCGCGGTCATGACGCGACAGGTGCTCACCGTTTCGCCCGATGCCCCTGCGCTGGAGGTGATCGAACTGCTGTTGGGCAAGCTGTTCAAGGCGGTGCCGGTCGTGGACGCCCGAAATCGTGTGGTGGGCATCATCACCGAGACCGATCTGCTGGAGAAGGCCGGTATGCCTGCCCGTCTGGCCGTTGCAGGGCGGCTGGAAGAAGAAGACCTGCGCGCCTTCCTGGGGCAGATTCGCCGCGAGAAGACGGCGCAGGACATCATGACCGCGCCGGTCGTCACGGCACGCACCGACGAAGCGCTGGGGCATGTGGTGCAGCGGATGCTGGAACGCGGATTGCGCCGCCTGCCAGTGACCGACGCTAACGGTAAACTGATGGGCATGATCAGCCGGGTAGATGTGCTGCGGGCTGCCGCCGGAACTGCCGTTGCCGAGGAGGAGGAAGCCGCTCCCCGCGCTGGCAATACGCTGGGCGAGGTGATGATCCCTCAGGTGCCTACCGTGCGGACCAGCGACGACCTGGTGGATGTGCTCCAACAAATGTTGCAGGGACGCTTCACCTATGTGGTGGTGCTCGATGAGGAGGGCCACCCGGTGGGCGTCATCACCGAAGGCGACCTGGTGGCCCGCGTGGCTCCGCCGGTGCGAGGGGGTGTGTTGCAGGCACTGGCTCGCCGTATGTTGGGGCGCGAGGTGCCCCGCGGGGATGTCTTCGCCCGCGATATTATGTCCGAACGCGCGCTGACTGCTCCGCCAGAGATGAGTGTGACGGATGGCATCGCGCTGATGTTGCGCGAGGGGCGCAAGCGCATCGTGGTCACCGACGCGGACGGTCGCCCGCTGGGCCTGGTGGATCGGCAGGCGTTGCTGGCGGCGAGTTTGGGGGAGCAGGGCGCGTCGTTGACTAACCATTGACGCCCCGCACCCCTGATGTTATGCTCTGACACGACGAACAGAGCCGTAGAGTTGTGGCCGTGTCACCTGATCCTATGCCGTTGCGCAGTCCATCGCTTAACCCTGTGCCACCGGACGATCTGCCTGCGCTGACCGAGCGCCAGGAGCGTATCCTGTCGTTGATCGTGCGCGAGTATATCCGCACGGGGCAGCCTGTTGGCTCCAAGACGCTGGTCGAGCGCTTCGACCTGGAGGTCAGCAGCGCTACCGTGCGCAACGAAATGGGCGTGCTGGAAGAGCACGGCCTGATCTACGCGCCGCACACCTCGGCGGGGCGCGTGCCCACCCGCCAGGGACTGCGCTACTTTGTGCACCGCCTGTTGACCGCGGCCAATCTGCCCCTGCAAGAACGGCAGCGCATCGCCCGCGAGTTTGCCAGCGCCACGCTCAATGTAGACGAATGGCCGCGCATTGCCGCTATGGTGCTCTCGCGCACGGCGCGCACCGCCGCGCTGGTGACGCCGCCGCGTCCGGTGGAGAATCAGTTCAAGCACCTGGAACTGATCAGCACTCAGGGGCGGCTGGTGTTGATGGTGCTGGTGTTGCAGGGCGGGGTAGTGCATCAGCAGATTCTGACGCTGGCCGAACCGGTGCCGCAGACGGTGCTTTCGCGCACAGCGCAGATTCTCACGGCCAGTTGCGCCGGTCTCACCGCCGACCAGGTGCAGGCCAAAGCCCGTCAGCAGCCGGATGCCCTGACGCGCGAGATCGCCGAGCTGGTCGCCGAGGCCATGCGGCAAACCAACCTGCAAACGGCCCGCGACGTGGTGCGCTATGGCCTGAGCGAGAGCCTGTCGTCCTTCACCGATGACGAAGCGCAGCAGGTGTTGCGCGTGTTGGAAGAAGAAGACCTGCTGGAAGACATCCTGCGCGAAATGCTGGCTCCCGATCAGCCCGATCTGCGCATCCTGGTTGGCGGGGAGGGGCGCTGGGAGAGTCTGAGTCATCTGAGCATGGTGCTGGGCCGCTACGGGACACGCCAGGCGCATGGAGCGTTGGGCGTGCTCGGCCCCACCCGTATGCGCTATGGGCGCGCCATCAGCGCGGTGCGCTATGTGGCTGGCTTGATGTCGGGCCTGCTGGACGACGTGTATAGCGAATCGCGACCCGACTGATCTGTTGCCTTCCCCTCCTTCTGACCAACTTCACACCTTTTGATGCGATTCCATTGTTTTGCTAATGGAAATCTATTACTGATCCGCTACACTACGGACGCTATCAATGTGAGAGGCCATTTGATAACCCCTCACCCCGGCGCTGTGCGCCACCCCTCTCCCTCACTGGGGCGAGGGGGGAAAACCTTGCCCACCTCCCCTTCGCCCCTTAGAGGAAGAAGGGGCCGGGGGTTGAGGGGGCTTTTCAAACGGTCTGTGAGCATACCTGCACTGCGAGACGTGGGAGGAGAGCGGATTGACTGCCGAACAGACCCCTCGGAACGAAGAGCTACGCCCGGACGAGGAAGCGGTTGCAGCCGAAGCGACGCTGTCTGGCGAGGAGACCGTCCCGGCGGGCAAAGGCCCCGATCCGGACGGGCCTGCCGCCTCAGCGGAGCAGACAGTCACCGTGGAGGGTGATGTGGCTGAACTAACGATGCGCCTCGAAGAGGCCGAAAGCCGCGCCGGTGAATACCTGGACAGCCTGCAACGCGAGCGCGCCGCCTTTCAGAATTATCGGCGGCGCGTCGAGCGCGAGCGGGCCGAACAGGCCCAGGTGATCGCGGGCGAGTTGTTGCTCAAACTGCTGCCGACGCTCGACGACTTCTACCGCGCCATGGAAGCGGTGCCGGAAGGCGAGCGCAATCAGTGGTTCGAGGGGATCGCGCTGATCCTGCGCAAGTTCGAGCGCTTCCTGGCCGATGAGGGGGTGGAAGAAATCCCGGCCCTGGGCCAGCCCTTCGACCCGGCCCTGCACGAGGCCATCGGCGTGGATCACGACAGCGAGGCAGACAGCGGGACGATCACGGCGGTGCTGCAGCGCGGCTATCGTCTGGGCGACCGGGTGTTGCGTCCGGCCCTGGTGCGCGTCGCAGGATGAGGGCGGCTAACCTGGCACGGAACGCAGAGCAGAGCAATTATCCACTGACATTTGAGAACGAGGTGAACGCACATGGGCAAAATCATCGGCATTGACCTGGGTACGACGAACTCGGTGATGGCCGTCATCGAAGGTGGCGAGCCGACCGTGATCCCGTCTTCGGAAGGGGGACGCCTGATCCCCTCGGTGGTGGCGGTTAACAAGCAGGGTGAACGGTTGGTGGGGCAGCTTGCCCGCCGTCAGGCCGTGATGAATCCGGAGAACACCATCTTCTCCATCAAGCGCTTCATGGGGCGCAAGTTCGACGACCCGGAAGTACAGAAGGCGTTGAAGGTGGTGCCCTATAAGGTGAGCGCCGCGCCCAACGGCGACGTGCGCGTACACATGGGCGGCAAGGTCTACAGCCCGCCGGAAATCTCGGCGATGATCCTGCAGAAGATCAAGCAGGACGCCGAAGCCTACCTGGGCGAGGAAGTCACGCAGGCGGTGATCACTGTGCCGGCTTACTTCAACGACAGTCAGCGTCAGGCGACCAAGGACGCCGGGCGCATCGCCGGCCTGGAAGTGCTGCGCATCATCAACGAGCCGACGGCGTCGTCGCTGGCCTATGGCATGGATAAGAAGAACGACGAGACGCTGGCCGTCTACGACCTGGGTGGCGGGACGTTCGATATCTCGATCCTGGATGTGAGCGAGGGCCTGATCGAGGTGCGCTCTACCAACGGCGACACCTACCTGGGTGGCGACGACTTCGATCAGCGCATCATTGACTGGATCGCCGAGGAGTTCAAGAAAGAACAGGGCATTGACCTGCGCCAGGATCGTCAGGCGTTGCAGCGCCTGAAGGAAGCCGCCGAAAACGCCAAGAAGGAACTCTCGACTACCATGCAGGCCGAGATCAACCTGCCCTTCATCACGGCGGACGCCAGCGGGCCGAAGCACCTGAACATGACCCTGACCCGCGCCAAGCTGGAAAGCCTGACGGCAGACCTGATCGAGCGCACCATCGAGCCGTGCAAGCGCGCCCTGGCCGACGCTGGCCTGAAGCCCTCGGACATTGACGAGGTGCTGTTGGTGGGCGGTATGACCCGTATGCCCGCCGTGCAGGAGGCCGTGCGCAAGTTCTTCGGCAAAGAGCCGAACAAGACCGTCAATCCGGACGAGGTGGTGGCCATCGGTGCGGCGATCCAGGCGGGCGTGCTGGGTGGCGAGGTCAAGGAAGTGTTGCTGCTCGACGTGACGCCGCTGACGCTGTCCATTGAGACACTGGGCGGGGTGGCAACGCCCATCATCGAGCGCAACACCACCATCCCCACCCGCAAGAGCCAGATTTTCAGCACGGCGTCCGACGGGCAGACGCAGGTGGAGATTCACGTCGTGCAGGGCGAGCGTCCTATGGCCGCCGACAACAAGACCCTGGGCCGCTTCATCCTGGACGGCATCCCGCCTGCGCCGCGCGGCGTGCCGCAGATCGAGGTGACGTTCGACATTGACGCCAACGGCATCCTGAACGTCAGCGCGCGCGACAAGGCCACTGGCCGCGAGCAGAAGATCACCATCACCGCCAGCAGCGGCCTGAGCGAAGCCGAGATCGAGCGCATGATTAAAGAGGCGGAGAAGCACGCCGCCGAAGATGCCCGTCGCCGCGAACAGGTCGAGGCGCGCAACAACTGCGACGCGATGATCTTCAACGCCGAGAAGGCCCTGCGCGAGTATGGCGATAAAATCCCTGCCAGCACGCGCGAAGATGTCGAGAAGAAGATCGAGGCGGCGCGCAAGGCGATGGAGAGCAACGACACGCAGACGATCAAGCGGGCTACCGAAGAATTGGGCCTGGCCTTCCAGCAGATCGGCGCGGCGATGTATGGGCAGGCCGGGGCGGCTGCTGGTGATGGCAGCGGCTACGGCGAGCGCACCGACGAAGACGTGATCGAGGGCGACTACACCGAGTCGTAGCCCCAGCATAGGTACAGGACAGCGTACAGGCCCTGGGGGGTCTGTGCGCTGTTTTTGTGCCGCGCCACGCTCGCAGCCTGAGGACAGTTTTTGAACCGCGGAGACGCAGAGAACGCAGAGAGGAAGACTACGAGAATCTTCCGGCGCGGAGACTGCGGAGGAATTTGCGATCCACTCCGATACGCTCTTCTCCGTGTCCTCTGCGCCTTGGCGGTGACTTAGCGGCCAGCCTGCCCTTTGAACTCGCGCCGCACTGGGATAGAATCTGTAGCGCTGAGGAATACCCCGAATGGAACGCACCATGCCACGCGATTACTACGAAATTCTGGGCGTGCCGCGCAGCGCGTCGAAGGAAGACATCCGGCGCGCCTTTCGGCAGCTCGCCCGCCAGTATCACCCGGACGTGAGCGACGCGCCCGACGCCGAAGAGCGCTTCAAGGAGATCAACGAGGCGTATCAGGTGCTCTCCGACGACGAACGGCGTGCCGCCTACGACCGCTTCGGACATGCGGGCCTCAGTGGGATGCCCGGCGGTGGGTTCACGGGTGGCATTCCCACCATGGAGGAGATTCTCGAAGAGTTCTTCGGTGGACTGGGGGGCTTCGGTTTCGGGGGCTTTGGCACGGGGCGACGGCGGCGCGCGCCGGTGCAGGGCCGCGACCTGCGCCAGGAGGTGCGCCTGAGCTTCGAGCAGGCGGTCTTCGGGGCGGAGATCGATCTGGACGTCAGCCGGCGCGAGACCTGCCGCGTCTGCGGCGGCAACGGGGCGGAGCCGGGCACACAGCCGCGCACCTGCCCGGAATGCAACGGCACGGGTCAGGTGCGGCGGGTGCATCAGACCTTCGGTTTCAGCATGGTCAACGTGACAGACTGCCCGCGTTGCAAAGGGCGTGGGCAGGTGATTGACACCCCCTGTCACGAGTGCCGCGGGCAGGGCGTGGTGCAGCGCACGCGCACCCTTACCGTCAAGGTGCCGCCGGGTGTGGACGACGGGATGCAAATCCGCCTGGCCGGTGAGGGCGAACCCAGCCCCAACGGTGGGCCGCCCGGCGACCTTTACGTGGTGCTGACCGTTGACCGCCATCAGTTCTTCGAGCGGCGCAACAACGATATCATCCTGGAAGTGTCTATCAACGTGGCCCAGGCGGCGTTGGGCGATGTCATCAAGGTGCCGACCGTAGACGGCGAGACCGAACTGACCATTCCGGCGGGCACGCAGTCCGGCGACGTGATCCGGCTGCGCGGGATGGGCGTGCCCAAGCTGCGGCGCGACGGCACAACCTCCGGGCGGGGCGATCAGTTGGTGGTGATCAACGTGGAGGTGCCAACCAAGCTCACCAAAGAGCAACGCCGCCTGTTCGAGGAACTGGGGCGGACGCTGGGGCACGAGGTGACGCCGCAGAAGGCGCGCGGTCTGCGCGACCGCCTGGCCGACTTCTTCACCGGGAATTGAGGGCTGGGCAGTGCCCAGACAATAGACAGAGAAACGGGCCTCCGGCTGGAAGCCCGTTTCTCTTGCGCGTATCACTTTGAGGAGGAGGACGGGGCCTGTTAGGTCACGATGGGGCTACGATTTGGGTTCAGCACGCTTCGATGGTGACCCCGTCATCTACATCATAGCACAGTTTTCGTTACAAGCAACATTATAATCATAAAAAACAGAGTTTTTTACTAAATATTTACAACTTCGCCTGCGCCGGGGCTGGGTCCCCGTTTTGCCCTGCGAGGAAACCGTGGACTGGATCGAAGTCTCTCTGGAAGTGGACGGCGAAGCAGCGGAGGCGGTGGCCGACCTGCTGGCCCGTTACGGGCATCAGGGCGTGGCCATCGAGCAGGCGGGCTTCCCCGTCGAGGTGTGGCCGGACGAAATCCCGCCCGCCGATCGCCTGATTGTGCGCGCCTATTTTCCCGCTGACGAACGCGCCGAAGCTGCCCAACAGCAGTTGCGCGAGGCATTGTGGCACATGGGGCAACTTTACCCCATGCCGGAGCCGGTCTTCCGGGTGGTCAAGGAAGAAGACTGGGCCGAAGCCTGGAAACAACACTATCATCCGTTGCGCCTGGGGCGGCGGCTGTACATCCGTCCACAGTGGGTGACTCCCGCCGACGAACGCCCCGACGATGTGGTGCTGGTGCTCGACCCTGGCATGGCCTTCGGCACGGGCACGCATCCCACCACACAGCTTTGCCTGATCGCGCTGGAAGAGTTGCTGGCCGAGCGCCCCGCTCTGGATGTGCTCGACCTGGGCTGCGGGTCGGGCATTCTGGGCATTGCGGCGCTCAAGCTCGGCGCGGCGCACGTGCTGGCCTTGGACACCGATCCGCTGGCCGTCGAGGCCACGTTGCAGAACGCCGCCTACAATCAGGTGGGTGACCGACTCACCGTGCAGCAGGGCAGCCTGGACGTGCTGCGCCACTCACCGCACCATTTCGACCTGCTGCTTGCCAATATCCTGGCCAAAGTCATCATCGCCCTGTGCGCCGAGGGACTGGGCGACGTGCTGCGGGCTGGCGGAGTCGGCATCTTCAGCGGGATCATCCAGGAGCAGGCGGACGAAGTCGAAGCGGCCTTGCGGGAAGTTGGGTTGCAACCGTATCGGCGGCGCGCGCTGGGCGACTGGGTGGCCATTGAGGCGCGCAAGCCAAGCCGATGAGGCAGAGAGTTGCCCTGTTTTTCTCTGCGTCTCCGCGGTGAACTGTCAATAATGTGGGGCGGTAAACAGTGATACGTCGTCCGGCGGCCAGTAGCGCAGGCGGGCAATGCCTTTGATGGCGCTGCGGGGCACCGGCCCGAAGGTGTGACTATCCAGGCTGTGACTGCGGTTGTCGCCCAGGACGAAATACTCGTCTGGCCCCAGTTCCCAGGTGCCGTCGCACGAAGGGTAAGTGCAGAACTCCAGCACGTAGGGTTCTTCGAGCAGTTCGCCGTTGATATACACGCGCCCGGCCCGCACGGTGACCGTCTCGCCGGGCAGGCCGATGACGCGCTTGATCAGCAATTCGTCCTGGCGCGGGGAGTCCAGCACCACCACGTCGCCGCGAGCCGGGCCGCCCAGCAACATGCTCACACGATCCACAATCACGCGCTCGTTGGTAGAGAGAGTCGGCTCCATGCTCGCGCCGTCCACCACATAACGCGGGAGCAGGGTGTCCATGGCCAGGCGCACGAGCAGCACAACCAGCACGAGCTGAATGATTTCGCGCGCAGCAATCTTCAAACGCGACGGTTCGCGCGTCACTGGCGCTTGTGAGAATGGCGGTTCGACCGGCGGCCAGGTATTCACGGACAATCACTCCCTGGGTGGGTAAGTCGCATCACGCCCCCCATTGTACAGCGCAATGGCGTTTTGCGGATCGCTTTTCAGGGAATTCTAATGTGAGACAACGGTAGTCCTCTGCGGTGAACTCTGTTCCAGCTATGCATTACCCACAAGTCTCCACCCCTAAATCCCCTCGCCCACAGCGTTGGGCGAGGGGACTTACTTTCTCTCGGCCAGGCACTCCCCTTCGCCCGCAGCGCGGGAGAAGGGGCCGGGGGTTGAGGGCCATCGGCTCAAGATGTGGGTAATGATAAGCCGTCCCAGAGAGGGAGGGCGCTTGCCGGGGACTGTTGGCTGCTCCGCTTCGGGTGGCGCAAGCTCTGGCCGGGGAATGCGTTATAATCGGCAGGGTGCTTCGGCTGTCGCGTGTACAGGGGATGTAACTTTGCCAGGACTTGTCGCCACTGTCCGGCAGCGCCGCGCCGACTTTTTGCTGTCGGTGATGGTGCTGATCTGGGGCTTTCACTTCATCGTTGTCAAGAATGCCATTGCGGCCATCGAGCCACTGACTTACAACGCGCTGCGCTTTCTGGTGGGGCTGCCCGCGGTGCTGATCTTCGCCACCCGCCAGAGGGGCGCGTTGCGCCTGTCGCGGCGCGACCTGGCCCTGGTAACCGTCCTGACGCTTACTGGCCCGGTGCTCTATCAGATCGGCTTTGTGCTGGGGCTGCAGCGCACGACATCTACCAATACCGCGCTGCTGCTCGCCACCCTGCCCACCTGGACGGCGCTGTTCAGCATTGCGCTGGGCATGGTGGAGGTTCGCTGGCGGCTACTGACCGGCGTGGCGCTGACGCTGGTCGGTGTAGCGCTGGTGGTGCTCAGTCGGGCGGAAAACGGCCTGGCGCTTTCGCACGATGATCTGGTGGGCAGCGGGCTGGTGTTGGGGGCGGCGGTCGCCGATGGGCTGGCCAACGTGCTGGCCAAGCCGGCGGTGGATCGCATGGGCGGTCTACCGGTGGGCATCTGGAAGTACTTTCTCACAACGTTGACGCTATCGCTGCTGGCCGGGCCGAGGCTGCTCACGCTTTCTGCTGAGCAAGTTCCTCCTGCCAACATTCCCAATATCCTTTACAGCGGGATGCTGGCCGGAGCAGGGGGCTTCCTGGTCACGCACCTGGCCATTCGCGAGATCGGCCCGACGCGCAGCAGTAGCTACTTCAACTTCAACCCGATCGTGGCGGCGCTGGCCGGTGTGCTCATCCTGCACGAGCCGTTCTCCGGCTGGTTGTTGCTGGGGGGCGCGCTGACAGTGCTGGGAGTGATAATGGTCAATCACAACACCTATCTGCGTCGTCGCGCGCCCGCTGCTGAAGCGCTCCTACACGCGCCGGTCGTGTCACCGGTCAGAGAGAGCACGCGCTGACCGTCCGCGGCAAGGGGATGAATCGCGAAGACGCCGAGGGCAGGAGAAGCGGGATTCTCTGAGGGTGATTTCGCCACAAGGGTAAGACGAACTTGGCGTGAGAATCTCCACGAAGGTTGAGTTCCTGTTAGAAATTCATGATGATTCAGTCTCAATGACAGCGCCCCGTTGACAGGGCGACCCGCCTTCCGCTATACTAATCTCGCAAACGAACAAATGTTCTACGCTGTGACTGCACAATCAGGGGTGGTGCCATGAGCGACACAGGAGAACAGTCCCGGCTATTGCGGAGCAGCAGCGTGCCGATCGCGGCGAAGAGGTGCCTATGAGCCGAGACAATCCGACCACGCGCGAGCAGGTTTTCCGCTTCATCGTGGAGTACAAGCGCCGTCATGATGGCCTGTCGCCGTCGGTGGGGGACATTGCGACTGGCTGTGTGCTGCATCCGTCCACGGTCAAGTATCATCTGCTGCGGCTGGAGAACATGGGCCGTATTCGCATTGTGGGGCGGCGCGCTATCGAAGTCACCGGCGGCTCCTGGGACTTGCCCGCCGACGACGACGCGCCCGCGCCTTGAAGCAGGTGTCGGTCGCCAGCGTGCAGCACCTTGCCAGCGGGTCACTGTGCGCTGGCGGCCCTTTGCTTCCGGTTCGATTCTGTGTTTAGATCGGCGCGGTGTCGTTCACTGCGAAGGTGGTGTGCCATGACCCATCAGATCAGTCTCATGCCCGCCCGCAAACGCATCGCGCTGATCGCTCACGACGACCGCAAACAGGATTTGTTGGAGTGGGCACGTTTCAACAAGGGCAAGCTCAGTCGTCACGACCTGTATGCCACAGGCACGACAGGCACATTGCTCCGGCAGGAACTGGGGTTGCCGGTGCACGCCTTTCTGAGCGGGCCACTGGGCGGCGATCAGCAGGTGGGCGCGAAGATCGCCGAGAACGCCATTGATGTGCTGATCTTCTTCTGGGATCCGCTGGAAACGCACCCGCACGACCCCGATGTGCGGGCGTTGCTGCGCCTGGCGGTGTTGCAAAATATCCCTGTTGCCATGAATCGCTCGTCGGCGGATTTCATCTTCTCGTCCTCGTTAATGGATACGGAGTACGAGCGGCAACTATACGACTTCGCCGGGCGGCTGGAACGTCGCCGCGCCATTGATGCGCTGCGGGCAGCAGGTGGACAGTAGTCTTTCTATCCCGAAGCCGAAAGAATGGCGCCCAAGTCGTTAATTGTTGTTGTACAATTGAAAAGAACAAATGTTTTACATCGTTTTTTCTTTAATGGAGGTTCCTTATGTCTGGAACACCGCACAGCTTTGGCGGAGACTGGACCGCTGATAAGTTAGAACGAGTGGCGAACTACCTGAGAGCTTATGCCACGATCATGAAAAAGCAACAATTTCGTTATGCCTATATAGACGCTTTTGCAGGCACAGGATACCGGACATTGAGGCGAGATGATGAGCCAGGACAGCTCATGTTTCCAGAACTTGTGGAGGCTGAATCGCAGCGGTTTCTGGAAGGCTCTGCTCGCCAAGCTCTACAGGTTCAGCCGCGTTTCCATAAGTATATTTTCATTGAGAAGGACGAGAACAGATTCAAGGAATTGCGAGAATTGCGAACCGCGTTTCCTGAGGTTGCCCGAGACATTGTCCTGGTCAATGACGAGGCAAACTCTTATCTGCAAGACATGTGCGATAACAAAAACTGGGAGCGACACCGTGCTGTGTTGTTCCTCGATCCCTATGGCATGGAAGTTGAATGGCAGACGATTGAAGCGATCGCGCGGACACAAGCAATTGACCTATGGCTCTTATTCCCACTAGGCATTGCGGTGAATCGTTTGCTAAGGCGAGATGGTAACATTGATCCAGCCGTCAGAAACGCCTTGAACCGCTTCTTTGGAGCCGAAGATTGGTACGAGACTTTCTACCAGACTACGACCAGGATAGGCCTATTTGGACCAGAGACTCAACGACATAAGGTAGGCGACTTTGACACAATAGCCGACTATATGATAAGACGGCTGCGAACTGTGTTTGCAGGCGTGGCCGAGAATCCTCTGCCTCTGTTCAATTCGCGCAATAATCCGCTCTATCTTCTGTGTTTTGCCGTTGGCAACCCTCGCGGAGCAAAAGTTGCGGTCAAGATCGCTCAGGATATTCTCAAGAGGTGACATCATGGCTGACCGCTCGGCAATTGAATGGACAGAGTCAACGTGGAATCCTATCACTGGTTGCACCAAAGTTAGCCCTGGCTGCAAGCATTGCTACGCTGAACGCATGGCTTTGCGCTTGCAGGCGATGGGACACCCCAATTACGCAAACGGTTTCGCGCTGACTCTGCACGAACATGTGCTTGAGCTGCCGTTACGGTGGAAGACTCCTAGAACCATTTTCGTTAATTCCATGAGTGATCTGTTTCACGAAGATGTTCCATTGACTTTCATTCTCAGGGTCTTTGAGGTGATGCGTAAGGCTTGTTGGCATCAGTTCCAGGTACTTACCAAAAGAGCAGAGCGCCTGTCTGAATTGAATGACGAGTTGCCCTGGGCACCGAATATATGGATGGGCGTCAGTGTGGAGAGTCAGCGTTATACTTACCGCATTGAGCATCTGCGACAGACTGGAGCAGCCATCAAGTTCCTTTCCCTTGAACCTTTGCTTGGCCCCCTGCCTAATCTGGACTTGACGGGCATTCATTGGGTTATTGTAGGCGGCGAGTCGGGGCCAAAGGCACGACCTATGCAGGAAGCCTGGGTCACAGAAATCCGCGATCAATGCATTGCCGCTAAGGTGCCTTTCTTCTTCAAACAGTGGGGGGGCGTGCGCAAAGATAAGACGGGACGCTTGTTGGAAGGCCGTACCTGGGATGAGATGCCAACAGGGGTGGAGGGCGTGCTGTAACGGTAAGGTGTCTTGAGGCACACCTGGCATATAATGAGCGCGACAGGTCCGAGTCACCAGGAGAGATGTTCATGTGTCACCGGCTGATGGTGCTGTTGGGGGTAGTGCTGATACTGGTTGCCTGCCAGGGTGAAGACAGGCCCGCCCCTACCGAAACACCTTCCAACACTCCCGTTCCTACCGAAGAGGAAGCGGCCAGCGTCGAACTGGTGCCACTGACCCCCGGCCTCAAGCAGCGCGATGGGCTGACGGTCCTGGCGCATAGTGAAGGGGTGAGCGGAGGCACTGTCTATTTCTTCGCCGAAGTGCGCAACGACAGCGGGCAATATCTAAGCCAGATTGATGCGCTCATCTATCCCCTGGATGCGGATAACCTCAAGCTGGGGCAGGTGTCGGCGGCCCCGCTGATGACGGACATCCCGCCGAGCCAGGTTTTCTATGTGGGGGCGGCATTCGCAGCGCCAGAAGGCTATGCCGATACGCAGCGCTGGCTGTGGTATACCCCCGCCGAACAACCGACCTTGCGGGGACATTTCGGATTGCCCGTCATCATCGAGACGCGCGGGGTGGATGAGAACGGCCTGTATGTGGTCAGCGGCACGGCGCAGAACGACAGCGGCGTTGATCTCTACTACCCGCTGGTAGATGTGGCGTTGATCGGCCCCGACGACGACCTGGTGGGCGTGACTCACGCTGCTGTGAGCACTGAGCGCGAGGGGGTCTGGCCGGCGGGCACGACCGCGCACTTCACGGCGCTGTTCCGTTTCCTGGTGGGGTCACCGGAGCAGGTCACGGATGCGCGCGCCCTGGCCGCTGGCTACGAAGCGCCCGGCGGGTAAGAAGAAAAACGCCGCCTGAGTCGGGCGGCATCTTGAGAAGGACCATCTGAAAACCTCATCCCGTGACCCTTTCTCCTTGCGCGGAGGGAGATTCGGGGATGAGATAAACTGCGGATCGGGACTCCTCAACTGCTCTCTGATCTGCTCTCGCTACGAGTTCACTGCAGTTCGAGTTGAGAGCCGGCGTTGTCCTGGGCCGGATCAATGACGGTTTCGTGCGGGATGTTTTCTACGCTGGTATCGCGCAGGCGCTCGATAGCGCCCATCCCCACAGGAGCGATTGTAAACGATTGGCTATCGTGACTGCCGCGCCGCAACTGCGCCAGCATATCGCGTTCGATAGCCTCCGTCCTGTCCAGCATCTGGTGCGTCAGTTCCACCCTTATTGACATACCACCACCCTGGCCTGGCATTGCCCCTGCGGGGGACGGAGTGTGCATGGCTTCCGCCTGCATATTGGCGGGGTCTCCGTCTTCGCCTGGGCCTGGTACTTCAGGAAGCCGTTTCATAATCCCCCTCCTCGCTGGTTCGGCCCCTGCTTACACCCGCTGTTAGCCCCATTGTGCCGCGTTCGGCAAAAGTCTGCAATAGGGTTGTCACCTTTTTTAGACATTTTTTATCTATCAGCCTCGACGCCGCGCCATTCGGCCAGCACGGGGGCGCGCGTTTCCAGCACGCCCGCCCAATCGCCCGCGTTGGCGATCAGGTAACCGACTATTCGTCCTTCCCCGCCTGCTCCCTCGTGCTCAATGCGCAGTAGGGGAACTGGAAAAGGATTGCCCGCGTGGGTCGCCCCTGGCAGCAGCACTGTCAGGCGATGAATGCGGGCCAGAGGAATCGCGTATGCCCGCTCGAAGAGCAGCCGGTCGGGGGCCAGGTAGAGCAGCCCGGCGGACTGTTGCCAGTCTGGCGGCAGGGCGTGCGGATCGGGCTGGTCAGGGGGGGCGATACGCCAGACGGTCGCGGCGTCCGGCTCGACACGCACAGCGGGGGCCGGGCCGAAGTCTTCGCGCACCTCGTCCATCTGCTGAAGGGGTAACCCTGCCAGCGCTGCGAGTTGAGTGGCGAACGCCTCCAGTGCCCCTTCCAGGAAACGATAGACATGCCAGCCTAGGTCGGTCTCGGCGTGCAACGTCAGTTCGGGCGTCTCCACACGGCGATTCCAGGTGCTCTTGACGCGCGCCCGCAGCCCCATCCAACGTAACGCGGTCAGCGGGAAAGCCGCGTCGAGCGCCGCCGTCCGATGTCCAGCGAAGCGCACTTGCCCGTTCACTACGGCCAGCGCTCCAAATGCGCGGCGTAGGGGTAGGCCCTCTAGCAGGTCACCTTCCGCGATGGTGCCAATCGGCCCGACCTGCACCGTGTTTCCCGCCCGTTCCCAACGGGCGAGGGCGCGTTTCACGTGACGGCGCTGTGTGCCCTGATCCCACAGCAGCGCGCCGCCTATAGCTGCCAGCGCTGCCGCCAACCCGACGATCTCCATTGTGGACATCCTTTAATAGTCCGACAAATCCGGTTTGCGTTTGCGGCCCCGGTGCACTTCCAGCGGAACATCCCTCTGACGTACCAGCGCTTCGGCCCAGCGCCTGGCTCCGCGCACCTCGAATCCTTCGACCTGCAGCGCGCCGTCCGGCCCGGCATAGGTGACGCGCAACAGTGCCCTGTCCCGTCCCATCTGATGCACATCCAGCCGTTGCAGCGCCGCCAGGGGGGCGACCGCCCGCCAGTCGAACAGCAGACGGTCAGGGGCCAGGTACAGGTCGGCGGTGCGGTCGGCGTGCCACTCACCGTAGATATCCTGCCATAGCCGCAGAGCGCGGTCGGGGCCGAAGTCGTCGCGTCCGTCACCGGCGTCGTGCAGGGGCAGATCGCAGGCTTCCGCCAGCGCCGCGCCCAGGTCGGCCAGGGCGGGGCCGATCAGCGTCGTCACGCGCCAGCCGTCGGGAGTGTCGCCGTGCACGGTCAACGCGCGCACCCGTCGTCTCAGGCGCAACCGCACCGTGACCAGGCTCACCCGTCGCACTGCGTCCAGGGGAAGGCGTACATCCCAGGCGCTGTTGCGCCATCCTCTGAACAGCAGTGCGTCGCCCACGAGGCCGGCAGCTCCCGTCACGCCCCGCCCATAAGTCTGGCGCGGGCGCAGGCCTAGGCAGGTGGCCGCGACTGGCCCATAGCGCACCCAGGCTCCGGCGCGCACCCACTCTGTGCGTATCCGGTTGACGTGTGCTTCGCGTCCGCCCGTGCCTATGCGCCGCCAGGCCATACCGCTCCCGCCGAGTCACTGAGAGACCATTTGGTAACCCCTCACCCCGGCGCTGTGCGCCACCCCGCGCCCTCAATGGGGCGAGGGGAAAAAATCTGGCCTGTCTCCCCTTCGCCCCTCAGAGGGGGGTTGAGGGGGCTTTTCAAACGGTCTCTTCAAACGGTCTCTCATCAGTGCTACGCTCAGAGCGATCTTAGCGCCTTCTGACGAGTACGCTAGATGTGGCCTGGCCTGGGTGCGAGCAAAGGTTGACAGCGACTTTGCTGTGGGCGATAGCCCTCATCCCCCAGGGTAATCGCGTCAAAACCAGCCAGCAGAACCATGGGCAGAAGTAAGCTCAGGTGTGATCTGCTGGTTGACCTCACCCCCGCTCGGCG
>CAKZOB010000093.1 GCA_937135955.1 uncultured Anaerolineales bacterium
GCTATTGTCTCATCATGAGGGGCTGAGAGGAGGTTTTGCAGACCTTTCCTAACCACCTTCTTCCTTCTGCTTTGCGCGCTCAAGCATCTGTTTCAGGGTGAGCCGCAGTGGCAGACCGTCAGTGGACTGATCTCGACCAGCTACACGGACAGCGACGGGGAAACACGAACCAGCTTGAAGCTGGAGCCGCGCTATGAGAATGCGGGAGAGGTCATAACCAGGCTGGTGGAACTCGACGCCGACCCGCAGGCAGTGCGTGCGGGCATTCAATCGGCAGGCATCGGTACCTTTGGCTCGATCGAGAATCTGGTCAACGCCTATAGCACGCTGTATCGCTATCTGAAGGACAACTACGACGACACGGCCAAGCTAAAGAAGTATTGGGGCTATCTGGCCAACAACGTTGTATTCATCCAGATCTCGACCGACGTCAGCAGCGCGCTGAAGATTTTCGAGACCATCAACGAGCGCGGCGTCGGTCTGAACCCGATGGACTTGCTCAAGAACCTGTTGTTCACGCAGGTCAAGCAGACCCAGTTCACTCAGCTCAAGGACGAATGGAAGAAGATCACCAAGCCGCTGGAAAGAGAGAAGGAAAAGCCGCTGCGCTTTCTGCGCTACTTCCTAATGGCGAACTACGTCATCAAAAACGAGCGTGGGGACGCGGTGGTGCGCGAGGACGAAATCTACGACTGGTTCGTGGACAAGGACAACGCGGCGCTGTGCGATTACGCCAACAAGCCCTTCGAATTCGTCCGAAAGGTCATCCGGAACGTCGAGCACTATCTCGCGTTCTCGAACGGGCTGGGCAACGACGGCAAGCCCAGCCTTGCGATGGACAGTCTCAAGCGGCTGACTGGTGGCGCGTTCAGTTTGCACTACGTCCTGCTGCTGGCAGCGGCGAATTTCCCCAAGCCGCTGTTCGATCACTTCGTCGCACAACTGGAGAGCTTCCTCTTCTACTACATCTTCACCAAGACGCCGACCAAGGATCTGGAGCGCAGCTTCTCACAATGGGCCGACGAGCTGCGTGCGATTGCGGAGACAACTGATCCGGTGAAGCAGAAGGTTCAGCTCAACACCTTCGTCGCCGACCGCTTCGAGAAGAACATGGCGGGCAAGTCGCAGGAGCTCGCCGATGCCCTCAAGCGCTTCACGCTGTATTCGATGCAGCAGTACCGCACCCGCTACCTGCTGGCGCGGCTGACCCAGCACGTCGAGATGGCGTTCAGCGGCCTGAAGACTCCAGGCAGTCTGGAGCCCTTCACCAAGCTGGAAATCGAGCACATCCTGCCCGACAATCCGATCGCAGAACTGCGCGCCACGTGGGCGGCAGAGAACCCGAACGCGGCCTACGACGACTACAAGAATCGCCTCGGCAATCTAACCTTACTGGAAAAGCCGATCAACATCGTCGCGGGAAATGATTACTACAAGGCCAAGCAGGAAGTGTACGGCAAGAGCGGCAACTACCTGACGCGCAGTCTGGTGGCGCTGACCGAGGTCGGCCAGAACACATCGATTTCCCGGATCAACGCCAAACTAGAGGCTTTTCCTGCGTGGAATGCCGCATCCATCGAGAAGCGCCACGGAATGCTCATTGCCTTGGCGCAGGATGTTTGGAAGACGACTCCAATAGAAGTCTGATGAGGGATCTCTATCAACATGACTGATGCATCAGCACCTGCGTCGATGTGCGATGACTGCAAGGCCTTGGTTGGCGCATCGCGAAGTACCAAGCCTCACGCAAATCTCGAATACAAGGACGGTAGAAGGGTCTCATCGATGATGGGCGCAGCCGATGAGTCTTATTACCGCTGCAAAGTTTGCGGCCACGAATGGCTGCATGAGACTGGATCGTGTGGCATGGGTTGGGTCGCATAAGCGACTATCACTCGAGAAATAACGTGATCTCCGCATCTCGTCGAGTTACGAGCCCGG